>NZ_JAHUWL010000001.1:0-636622 GCF_019219045.1 Pseudomonas sp. PDM25 | reverse complement strand
GGCCATCACATTCAACATATCCGTTGACTGTTACGCCGCTTTCGTCGGAACGCCGCCCGGAGCCGGCTCGCTCCCACAATTGATTTGTGTTTGCTCAGTTACTTTTATGCCGCTTACGGACCAATTTCATCACCACCACAAAAAACACCGGCACAAACACCACCGCCAGCGTCGCCGTAATCATCCCGCCAATCACTCCGGTGCCGATGGCTTGCTGGCTCGCCGAACTGGCCCCGGTGGCAATCGCCAACGGGACCACACCCAGAATGAACGCCAGCGACGTCATCACAATTGGCCGCAGTCGCAGGCGCGCAGCTTGCAGCGTGGCGTCGATCAGGTCGTGGCCTTCGTCGTACAGGCTCTTGGCGAATTCGATGATCAGGATCGCGTTCTTCGCCGACAGCCCGATGATAGTGATCATTCCAACCTTGAAGAACACGTCGTTGGGCATCCCGCGAAAAGTCACGGCCAGCACCGCGCCGAGCACGCCAAGCGGCACCACCAGCAGCACCGAAGTCGGAATCGACCAGCTCTCATACAACGCGGCCAGACACAGGAACACGATCAGCAACGACAAACCGAGCAGGATCGGAGCCTGGCTGCCGGACAAGCGTTCCTGCAATGACAACCCGGTCCATTCCTGCCCCAACCCCGCCGGCCCTTGCGCCACCAGACGCTCGATTTCCGCCATGGCTTCGCCGGTGCTGTGACCGGGCGACGGTTCACCGGAAATGCTGATCGCCGGGTAGCCGTTGTAGCGTGTCAATTGCGCCGGGCCCTGGGTCCACTTGGCCTGGACGAAGGCCGACAACGGCACCATTTCCCCGGTGCTGTTGCGCACGTGAATGTTCAGCAGATCGGCGACCTGACTGCGCTGATCGCCTTCAGCCTGCACCACCACACGCTGCATCCGCCCTTGATTGGGGAAGTCGTTGATGTAGGCCGAGCCGACGGCGGTGGACAGCACGTTGCCAATGTCGGCAAAGGACACGCCCAGCGCGTTGGCCTGTTTGCGGTCGACTTCCAGTTGCACCTGCGGCGCTTCGGCCAAGGCGCTTTCGCGCACGTTCATCAGGATCGGACTTTTCTCGGCGGCAGCGAGTAATTCACTGCGCGCCTGCATCAACGTGGCATGGCCGAGACCGCCACGGTCCTGCAAGCGGAACTCGAAACCGCTGGAGGTGCCCAGGCCATCCACCGGCGGCGGCAGTACTGCAAACGCCACCGCGTCCTTGATCTGGCTCAACGCAATGTTGGCGCGGTCGGCAATGGAACTGGCCGAGTCGTCGCTGCCCCGATCAGACCAGTCTTTGAGGGTGGTAAACGCCAGCGCGGCGTTCTGCCCGCTACCGGAGAAGCTGAAACCGAGAATCACCGTGCTGTCGCCGACGCCGGGTTCAGTGGCGTTGTGGGCTTCGATCTGCTCGACCACCTGCACCGTGCGGTTTTTGCTTGCACCCGGCGGCAGCTGAATGTCGGTGATGGTGTAACCCTGATCCTCCACCGGCAGGAACGAGGAGGGCAGGCGGCTGAAGCACACGCCCAATCCGATCAGCAGCACGCCGTAGATCAGCAGGTAACGGCCCGTGCGTTTCAACGCATAGGCGACCCAGCCCTGATACCGCTCGGTCAGTTGCTCGAAACGCCGGTTGAACCAGCCAAAGAACCCGCGCTTCTCATGGTGTTCGCCCTTGGCAATCGGCTTGAGCAGCGTCGCGCACAACGCAGGGGTCAAGGTCAGGGCGAGGAACGCCGAGAACAGAATCGACGTCGCCATCGACAAGGAGAACTGCCGGTAAATCACCCCGACCGACCCTTGCATGAACGCCATCGGAATGAACACCGCGACCAGCACCAGCGTGATGCCGATGATCGCCCCGGTGATCTGCTTCATCGCCTTGCGCGTGGCCTCTTTGGGCGACAGGCCTTCGGTGGCCATGATTCGCTCGACGTTCTCCACCACCACAATCGCGTCATCCACCAGGATGCCGATTGCCAGCACCATGCCGAACATGGTCAGCACGTTGATCGAAAACCCCAGAGCCAACATGGTCGCGAAGGTGCCCATCAGCGCCACCGGCACCACCAGGGTCGGGATCAGCGTGTAGCGGATGTTTTGCAGGAACAGGAACATCACGGCGAACACCAGCAACATCGCCTCGCCGAGGGTGTAAACCACCTTGGTGATCGAGACTTTGACGAAGGGCGAGGTGTCGTACGGGATCTTGTATTCCACGCCAGCCGGGAAGTAGCGCGCCAGTTCGTCCATCTTTGCCCGCACCAACGTGGCAGTGCTCAAGGCATTGGCGCCCGGTGCCAGTTGCACACTGACGGCGGTCGACGGTTTGCCGTTGAGGCGAGTGGAGAACTGATATTCCTGACTGCCGATCTCGACACGCGCCACGTCTTTGATGCGCACAGTGGAGCCATCGGGATTGGCTTTCAGGACGATGTCGGCGAATTCTTCCGGCGTCGACAACTGGCCTTTGACCAGAATGGTCGCGGTGATTTCCTGGGTGGTGCGGGTCGGCAAATCGCCGATGCTGCCGGCAGAGACTTGAGCGTTCTGCGCGACGATGGCGGCGTTGACGTCGGCCGGGGTCAGGTTGAAACCAATCAACTTCTGCGGGTCGATCCAGATTCGCATGGCCCGTTCGGCGCCATACAACTGCGCCTTGCCGACGCCGTCCAGACGCTTGATCTCGTTCATCACGTTGCGCGCCAGGTAATCGCTGAGCGCCACGTCGTCGAGCTTGCCGTCGCTGGAGGTGAGGGTGATCAGCAGCAGGAAGCCGGCGGAAACTTTCTCCACCTGCAAGCCCTGCTGCGTCACCGCTTGAGGCAGACGCGACTCGACCACTTTCAGGCGGTTTTGCACATCGACCTGCGCCATTTCCGGGTCAGTGCCCGGCTGGAACGTGGCGGTGATGGTGGCGCTGCCGAGGCTGCTCTGGGATTCGAAATACAGCAGATGGTCAGCGCCATTGAGTTCTTCCTCGATCAGGCTGACCACGCTTTCGTCCACGGTTTGCGCCGAAGCACCAGGGTACACGGCGTAGATTTCGACTTTCGGCGGCGCGACGTTGGGGTATTGCGCCACCGGCAACTGTGGAATGGCCAGGGCGCCGGCCAACAGGATGAACAGGGCAACCACCCAGGCGAACACCGGGCGATCGATAAAGAACTGCGGCATAAAGAAGCGTCCTGCTTACTGACCAGAAGCCTGGGCAAGTGGAAGAGGGGTGTCGTCGATCTGCACTTTTTCGCCGGGACGGGCGTGCTGCAGGCCTTCGGTGACGATGCGGTCGCCGGGCTTGAGGCCGCTGGTGACAATCCAGCGATCGTTCTGCACGGCGCCCAGTTCGACCGGTTGCTGGCCGACCCGCTGCTCGGCGTCGAGCAACAGCACTTGGGCAATACCGGCACTGTCACGCTGGATGGCCCGTTGCGGCACGCTGATGCCTTGTTGGTTGACCGCTTGCTCCAGACGCACGCGCACGAAGCTGCCCGGCAGCAAGTCGAGGTCCGGGTTGGGGAATTCGCTGCGCAGAATGATCTGCCCGGTGCCGGGGTCGACGGTGATGTCGGCGAACAGCAACTTGCCGGGCAACGGATAGAGACTGCCGTCGTCCTGGATCAGCGTGGCTTTTACCTGGTCCTGACCGACCTGCTGCAAGTGGCCGGAACGGAACGCCCGGCGCAGGTCGTTGAGTTCGCGGGTCGATTGGGTGAGGTCGGCGTGAATCGGGTTCAGTTGCTGGATCAATGCCAGCGGTGTGGTTTCGTTCTGCCCGACCAGTGCGCCTTCGGTCACCAATGCGCGGCCGATGCGCCCGGAGATCGGCGCTGTGACGGTGGCGTAACCCAGGTTGAGTTTCGCCCGTTCCACGGCGGCTTTGTTCGCGGCGACGTCGGCAGCCGTTTGCCGGGCACTGGCCCGGGCGTTGTCATAGTCCTGACCGCTGATGGCATTGCCTTCGATCAACTGCGCGTAACGCTGCTCTTGCAAGCGCGCCTGGAACGCATTGGCTTCAGCTTTGCGCAGCGCCGCTTCAGCGCTGTCCAGGTCGGCCTTGAACGGCGCCGGGTCGATACGGAACAACACTTCACCTTTTTTCACATCACTGCCTTCACGGAACGCCCGTTGCAGCACCACACCGGCAACCCGGGCGCGGACTTCGGCAATGCGTGGCGCGGCAATCCGCCCGCTGAGTTCACTGGTGATCGACAGGGGGCGGGCCTGGATGGTTTCAATGCGAACCGTGGCCAGAGGTGCCTGTTCTTCGGCCGTCGAGGCCTTGTCACAAGCGCTCAGCGTCACCGCCAGTGCAATCAGGCTGAGCCTGGCAAGCAGATTCTTTGACATGTAATACCCCAATAATGACCCCCCGCATCCTACGGGGAGGCGACGAGGGTAGCGGTGAAGCTTTGTAGGCGCTGTGTGAAATTGTGTAAGGGTTTTACTCAGGCGGGCGTGAGGGCGTATATCCTTGACGGCTTGATTACGTTTGCGCCTGCCAGGTCGCCTTCGCGAGCAAGCCCGCTCCGACATTGGATTTGTGAACGCCACAGATCCAATGTGGGAGCGGGCTTGCTCGCGAAGAGGCCGGACCAGGCACCACTGCACTCCCTGGAAACACCCATGCCCAACATCCTCCTGGTCGAAGACGACACCGCGCTCTCCGAATTGATTGCCAGTTACCTGGAACGCAACGGCTATAGCGTCAGCGTGATCAGCCGTGGTGACCATGTGCGCGAACGTGCGCGGGTCAATCCGCCGGACCTGGTGATCCTCGACCTGATGCTGCCGGGGCTCGATGGCCTGCAAGTCTGCCGCTTGCTGCGCGCCGACTCGGCCACGTTGCCGATCCTGATGCTCACCGCCCGCGACGACAGTCACGATCAGGTGCTGGGCCTGGAAATGGGCGCCGACGACTACGTCACCAAACCCTGCGAACCGCGCGTATTGCTGGCCCGAGTGCGAACGTTGCTGCGGCGCAGCAGCCTGATTGAACCGCAGACGGCCAACGACCGCATTCTGATGGGCAATCTGTGCATCGACCTGTCCGAGCGCACCGTGACCTGGCGCGAGCAATTGGTCGAACTGTCCAGCGGTGAATACAACCTGCTGGTGGTACTCGCCCGGCATGCCGGCGAAGTGCTCAGTCGCGACCAGATTCTGCAACGCCTGCGCGGCATCGAGTTCAATGGCACCGACCGCTCGGTAGACGTGGCGATTTCCAAGCTGCGGCGCAAGTTCGACGACCACGCCGGCGAGGCGCGCAAGATCAAGACCGTGTGGGGCAAGGGTTACCTGTTCAGCCGTTCCGAGTGGGAATGCTGAGTCGATGTTCAGAATCCTGTTTCGCCTGTATCTGGTGACCATCGTCTCGTACAGCGCGGCGATCTATCTGGTGCCTGACGTGGTGATCAAGGTCTTCCAGGAACGCTTTGTCACCTACAACCTCGACTATTCCCGCGGGCTGCAAACCCTCATCGTCAAACAGTTTCACGCCGTGCCCCCGGAGCAGTGGCCGGCCTTGGCCGCGGAGATGGACAAGGAATTCCAGCCGCTGCACATCGTCCTGACCGGTAACGACGATGCCGATTTCACCGCTGATGAGCGCAAGCGTTTGCAGCGTGGCGAGAACGTCGTGCGCATTGGCGACTGGGGCTGGCGCACCTTGGCGGTGTCGCCGCTGAACGAGCGGACGGTGGTGGAGATGGTCGTGCCGCCGGACCCGATGGACGTCAGCCTGTTGTACTGGAGCATCAACGTGCTGATCGGCGCGACCATGCTCGCCTGTCTGTTGCTGTGGTTGCGCCCGCACTGGCGCGACCTGGAACGCCTCAAAGGTACGGCTGAACGTTTCGGCAAGGGCCACTTGAGCGAGCGCACACAGATTTCCAAAAGCTCCAACATCGGTAGCCTGGCCAACGTCTTCGACACCATGGCTGGCGATATCGAGAATCTGCTCAACCAGCAGCGGGACCTGCTCAATGCCGTCTCTCACGAATTGCGCACGCCTCTGACACGACTGGATTTCGGCCTGGCGCTGGCGCTGTCCGACGATTTGCCTGCTGCCAGTCGCGAGCGTCTGCAAGGTCTGGTCGCGCACATTCGCGAACTCGATGAGCTGGTGCTGGAACTGTTGTCCTACAGCCGCCTGCAAAACCCGGCGCGGCTGCCGGAGCGGGTCGAGGTGTCGCTGGATGAGTTTATCGACAGCATCCTTGGTAGCGTCGACGAAGAACTGGAATCCCCGGACATCGTTATCGATGTGCTCCTGCACGGACAACTTGAACGCTTCATCCTCGACCCAAGGCTGACGGCTCGCGCTATTCAGAACCTGCTACGCAATGCGATGCGCTACTGCGAAAAACGCATTCAGATTGGTGTGCAGGTGTGTGCCAAGGGGGCTGAAATCTGGGTGGACGATGACGGGATCGGTATTCCGGATGAGGAGCGGGAGCGGATTTTCGAACCGTTCTATCGGCTGGATCGCAGTCGGGATCGCGCCACGGGCGGGTTTGGTCTGGGGTTGGCAATCAGTCGGCGGGCGTTGGAAGCTCAGGGCGGCACGCTAACGGTCGAAGCCTCGCCGTTGGGTGGGGCACGGTTCCGTTTGTGGTTGCCCACCTCAGCCTGACGCACTCTTTGTAGCAGCTGTCGAGCCTGCGAGGCTGTGGTGAGGGGATTTAGCGAAACGTCGCACCGCACCGCCCCGTTCGGCGGCGAAGCCGTCGTAATCCATTGGACGCGGTGTGGCTGGAAAAAAAGGGGCCGCTTCGCAGCCCAACGGGGATAAATCCCCTCACCACACAGCTGCTACAGGGGGTAATCTGGCACTTCGGTTGATGGAATCAACCCAACCCCAGCCACCTGCATCCGCTCTATCGCCGAGGCCAGAGAGCCTTCCAGATCAATCGCCCGACACGCATCCATCACCACAAACGCGTTAAACCCCGCCGCCCGCGCATCCAGCGCAGAAAACATCACGCAGAAATCGAGTGCCAGCCCAACCAGATAAACCGTGTCGACACCGCGCTCCTTCAAGTACCCGGCCAAGCCTGTGGTGGTCGTGCGGTCCGCCTCAAGAAACGCCGAGTAACTGTCGATGTCCGGGTTGCAGCCCTTGCGGATGATCAGTTGGGCGTGGGGCAGGTCCAGATCCTTGTGCAACTCGGCACCGGGCGTGGCTCGCACGCAATGGTCCGGCCAGAGCGTCTGTTTGCCATAAGGCAGTTGAATCACGTCATAAGGTGCGCGGCCTGGGTGGCTGGAGGCGAAGGACGCATGTCCGGCCGGATGCCAGTCCTGGGCGATGATGACTTGGGTGAACCGGGCGCCGAGGCGGTTGATCAGCGGGACGATCCGATCGCCCTCCGGCACCGGTAGATGGCCGCCGGGGATGAAGTCGTTCTGTACGTCGATGACCAGCAAGGCTGTGCGTGAAGAAATAGGCATGGGTAGGCTCCTCCTTGGAAATGAGACACCCAGCATAGTGACAAAACGGATCACGCGCTCAGCCGACCTCTCAACAATTTCGCCATGTCCTCCAGTTCCGCCACCGGGTTATGCCCGATCAACATCCAGGCATGTTGCATGTCAGCCCAATAGACAATGTTCATCCCGTACCGGCGCTCCTGGGCAAAATGCCGGCTGCCGCTGTTGGAGCGGGTGACGCACAGCGCCATGGGGCCGTGCGCCGGGTCCAGATAGGTGATTTGGGCAATGGCGACCCCGTCGTACTCGAGGATTTGCGCGCGCTTGAACTCGGAGCGTGGCAAGGCCAGTTGTGCCGGCACAAGATTCAGGCCCAGACGCGCATCGATGGTCCGCAGTTGCACCCGCTGAGCGGCTTCGTCAGTGGGCAAGTGGTCCAGGGTTTGCGGCACGTAGAGCGACATATACTCGGCCACCAGAGCGCGCCAGTTGTTCTTTTGCTGGCTCAACTGCCAACCGAGGAACAGCCGATCCGCCACCACGCTACTCACCACCAATCCGGCGGCCGCGGCGAGAAACCAGCGCCGATTCATGGCCGGGCGTTCAGGTGAAGGCAAGGTGTCGAGCATCGATTGCAAGCGGTCCACGGGCGCCTGTCGGCCCAATTCATCGTAGGCCTCCTTGAATGGCAGGCTGCTGCGGGCCAGCCATTGCAGGCGCAGGTTGAGCGTTGGGTCTTCAAGGATGGCCGCGTCGATGCGGGTGCGCTGTTCGCTGTCGAGCTGGTCGTCGAGATAGGCCACCAGTTGCTCATCCGAGGGGAACGTCGGGCGTGCATGATCGTTCATCGACGTTCTCCAGTGTAAGGATTCGGCACGGTGTGCAATGGCGGGTACTCGGCCAGTTTCGCGCGTGCCGCAGCCAGGCGACTCATGACGGTGCCGATGGGCACGTCCAGCACCTCGGCCACTTCGCGGTAGGACAAACCTTCGACATAGGCGAGAAACACCGTTTCCCGCTGGGATTCGGGCAGGGCATCCACACGCCGGATCACCTGAGCTGCGAGGACATGGGTTTGCGCCGCGTATTCACCATCGAACGACAAGGCGTTGTCGGCATCCACCAGCCCCTGTCCATGACGCACTCTTCGGGAGCGAACTTCGTTGAGCCAAATCGAATGCAGAATACTCATCAACCAGCGGTCCATGCGGGTGCCCGGGACAAACTGCCCGGCACGTTCAAGCGCCCGCACGCAGGTGGCCTGCACCAGGTCTTCGGCGACATGCCGTTGCCGGGACAGCAGCAGGCCGTAGCGCCATAAACGCGCCAGGTGCTGGCCCAGTTCTGCCCGTATTGCCTGATCGCTGGCGATGGCGACCTCCGTCTGCTCGGTGTGTCAGGTTTGCGATGAATCATTGATGGCTTCGGCCAGGTCCTGGTATTCCTCGCAGGTGGTGCTGCCGCAGATGGATTTGATCTGCTGCAACTGTTCCTGAGCGAGGTCCAGCCGACCTTTGATCACATACGCTTCGCCGAGGTATTCGCGAACTTGCGCGTAGTGCGGGTCAAGTTTGACCGATTGCAGGTAATAGCTGATGCCTTCGTCGGTGCGCCCCAGTTTACGCGTGGCGTAGCCGCGATAGTTCAAAGCCTTGGCGGTGTTTGGCTGTTTGAGGGTGTCGAGCAGAGCCAGCGCTTCCTCATAGCGGCCGTCCTTGGCCAGGCGATAGGCGTAATCGGTGCGGTCGGCGTCCGGGACCAGGCTGCTGGTTTGCTTGAGGCATTTTTGCGACCGGGAGTCGAAGACCTGCCCTTTGGGGCAATTGGGTTTTGCGGGGGCGTCATCGCCACCACCATTGGCGAACGCCAGCGAACTGGACAATGCGACTGCCAACAGCAACTGGACAGTTAACGCAGAGAAACGGGTGTTCATGGGCGATGCTCCACAGGTTAGTTCTCAGGGGCGATGCAAGGTGAACACCACAGGCTGAACAATTATTCATTTCTTTCTGGCGGTCTGTGCTAGGAAAGCTCAGATCGAGGGCGAAGGTTGATGCACAGTTGAGAGCGCTGATTGCCGGGGAGCCTGAACTTCGTGGAAGGGACGTAGTGACGGTTCCTTATGAGACGGTGGCGTTTGTAGCGGTGAAGGGCAGTTAAATCGGTGGGAGGTCATTCGCGAGCAAGCCCGCTCCCACATTTGATCTGTGTCGTTCACAAAATCAATGTGGGAGCGGGCTTGCTCCGGGCGGCGTTCCGACGAAGAACGATGACTCGGTATCAGCTCAGTACGCGGATCGGTTCTCCCGCAGACCAGGCCTGAATGTCCTCAATCATCTGCGAGAAAAACTGCTGGTAGTTCTGCTGGCTGACATAGCCGACGTGGGGCGTGGCCAGCACGGTGTCCAGGGTTCTGAACGGATGATGAGGCGGCAAGGGTTCCTGCTCGAAGACATCCAGTGCAGCGCCTGCCAGTCGCCGTTTCTGCAACGCCTTGATCAACGCTGCCTCATCGACAATCGGCCCGCGTGCCGTGTTGACCAGCAGCGCCGAGGGTTTCATCCAGTCCAGCGCCTGGGCGTCCACCAAGCCACGGCTACGCTCGCTGAGCACCAGATGGACCGACAGCACATCGGCCTGTTCGAACAGTTCCTGTTTACTGACGTAGGTCGCGCCGACTTCGGCTGCGCGTTCGGCGTTCAGGTTCTCGCTCCAGGCAATCACCCGCATGCCGAACACCTGGCCGAACTGGGCAACGCGAGTGCCGATGCTGCCCAGACCCAGGATCGCCAGGGTCTTGCCGTGCAGGTCGCCACCCAGGCTTTGCTGCCATCCCCCTGCGCGCAGGGCGTTGGCTTCGACCACAAGGTTGCGGGTCGCCGCCATGATCAGCGCCCAGGTCAGTTCCGGCGCGGCGTGCTTGTAGCTGTCAGTGCCACAAACCTGAATGCCCAGCGCAGCAGCGGCTTTCAGGTCCAGGGCGGCGTTGCGCATGCTGCCGGTAACCAGCAGCTTGAGTTTCGGTAAGCGCCGCAGCAGGTCCTCATCGAACCGGGTGCGTTCGCGCATCACGCAGATCACCTCGAACTCGCCCAGTCGTGCTGCCAGGGTTTCGTTGTCGGCAGGGTAGTCATGGAGGAAGCTCACTTCACCGATGTCGTCCAGCACCGACCAGTCCACCACGTCACGGGCCACGTCCTGCCAGTCATCAATCACCGCAATCTGCACTGCCATCAGCCTTACCTCATCAATGAACGGGGTTGGTTTTGTTCAGCCAGGCGAGCAGGGCCTGGTGGAATTGCGCCGGTTCTTCCATTTGCGGCGCGTGGCCCATGCCGGGGAATTCGACCAGCGTTGACCGGGGAATCAGTTTCGCTACCTGCTTGCCGAGGACGTCGTAGTGACCGAGTTTCGCCTTGACCTCGGGCGGTGCAATGTCGCTGCCGATGGCCGTGGTGTCGGATGTACCGATCAGCAGCAGGGTCGGCATCTTCAGGTCCTTGAACTCGTAGTACACCGGTTGGGTGAAGATCATGTCGTAGATCAGCGCCGAATTCCACGCCACCTGCGTATGCCCCGGTCCTTTGTTCAGCCCGGCGAGCATGTCTACCCAACGATCGAATTCCGGCTTCCAGCGGCCGCCGTAATAGGTGTTGCGTTCATAGGTGCGAATGCCGTCGGCGGTGAGTTTCAGCTCGCGCTCATACCATTGATCAACCGTGCGATAGGGCACGCCGAGGGCTTTCCAGTCTTCCAGGCCGATGGGGTTGACCAGTGCCAGTTGTTCGACTTGATCGGGGTATTGCAGCGCATAGCGAGTGGCAAGCATGCCGCCGGTGGAGTGCCCGAGAACACTGGCCTTTTGAATGCCCAGGGCCTTGAGCAATTGCTGGGTGTTGGTCGCCAGCTGCTGGAAGCTGTACTGGTAATGGTCGGGTTTGCTGGAGGTGCAGAAACCGATCTGGTCCGGGGCAATGACCCGGTAACCGGCCTCACTCAGGGCCTTGATCGAACTGTCCCAGGTGGCACCGCAGAAATTCTTGCCGTGCATCAACACCACGCTATGTCCATTGGCCTTGCCGTGGGCGGCGACATCCATGTAACCCATTTGCAGGGATTTTCCCTGGGACTCAAAGGCGAAATGCTTGACCGTGTAGGGATACTTGAAACCTTGCAGCTCCGGCCCGTATTCCGGGCCTTCGGCGTGGGCGATGACAGGCAATGCAGCGGTCAGCAGCAGGCCGGGCAGCCAGCGGAAGCGGATGAGGGACATGGGCGAACTCCATTGGAAATCGGCCGATGCTGGATCGGCGTGATTAGGGCGACATTAAACACAGGCAATCGCCGTGAATGATCGTTCAACCCATCCAGCCCACTGTGGCCATGGCCAGCACACCATAACGGGCGCCTTTGGCAAGGGTCACGATCAGCAGGAATCGCCCCAGCGGCTCGCGCATCACGCCGGCCACCAGGGTCAGCGGATCACCGATCACAGGCACCCAGCTCAGCAGCAACGACCAATGACTGTAACGCTGATAATGGACTCGGGCTTTTTCCAGATGGCGCGGGCTGACCGGAAACCAGCGCCGGTCACGAAACCGCTCGATACCGCGCCCCAGCCACCAGTTCAGCAGTGACCCCAGAACATTGCCCAATGTCGCCACGGCGAGCAGCGACCAGAGCCAATAATTGCCGCTGAGCAACAGCCCCACCAATACCGCTTCGGACTGCAAGGGCAGCAGGGTGGCTGCGCCGAATGCGACGAAGAACAGCCCGATGTACGCACCGAACATCAATGGGCGGGGTAGTCCGCCACCACGACGTCAGTGCCGTCTTTTTTCAGACCGATCACTTGATACGCATCACTCATGCCGTCCATTTCCATGCCGGGTGAACCCATGGGCATGCCGGGGGCGGCAACGCCCAACAGATCGTTGCGCTTGCTCAAGGCCAGCACCTGATCGGCGGGGACATGACCTTCAACGAATTTGCCGTTGATCAAGCCTGTATGGCACGACGCCAGGCGCGGAGGCACGCCGTGCTGTTGCTTGAATTCGCTCATATTGGCTTCGACGTGATCGTCGACTTTGAAGCCGTTGGCTTCCAGATGGCTGATCCATTTTTTGCAGCAACCGCAATTGGCATCGCGGTGAACCTCGATCGGGATCAGGTCGGCAGCCTGGGCCAGGGAGGAAATGAACAGGGCGCTCAGGGCGACCAGACGCAGGTGGGTTCGCATGGGGAATCTCGTCTCGAATTGCGGCCAAAAAAATGCATTCTGACCATTTTTTTTGGCCAGGCATTCAAGGAGTGTTTCGAAGTAATACAAAACTGGGCAGCCTTGATCATCGTAGATCAAAGCTGTCAGTCAGATGAGGCGCACATTACAAGATTGTCAGGTTGGCGGCTGAGCGCCTGCGCTCAGGGTAAGGCGGGATTATCGCTCGAGCAACTCCATGACTTCTTCCGGGTAACGTAAGCCAGCCGTGGCATTGGCCGGGAATATCGCTTCCAGCGCTTGCAAGTCTTCGCCGCTGAGCTTCACATCCAGCGCGGCCACATTTTCTTCCAGGTATTTACGCTGTTTGGTTCCCGGAATCGGAATCACGTAATCGCCCTGAGCCAGTACCCATGCCAGCGCCAGTTGGCCGGCGGTCACGCCTTTTTCTGCGGCCAGGTCCTGCACTTGGCGCACCAGCAACAGGTTTTTGGCGAAATTCTCGCCTTGAAAGCGCGGGCTGAAGCGCCGGTAGTCGTCTGCCGCGAAATCATCAGGGCTTTTCAGCGCGCCGGTGAGAAAGCCACGGCCCAAAGGGCTGTAGGGGACGAAGGCAACCCCCAGGCGCTGACACGCAGCCAGACAACCGTTTTCCTCCTGGTCACGGCTCCACAACGAATACTCACTTTGCAGCGCACTGATCGGATGAACCTTGTGTGCCCGCTCAAGCGTTGCGACCGAGGCCTCGCTCAACCCCAGGTACCGAACCTTACCGGCTTTCACCAGTTCGGCCATGGCACCGACGGTTTCTTCGATGGCCACCTGCGGATCGATGCGGTGCTGGTAGTACAAATCCAGGGTCTCGACACCGAGGCGCTTGAGGGTGCCGTCGATAGAGGAGCGAATGTACTCCGGTCGGCCGTTGACGCCCCGCGCAACCGGATTGCCCGGGTCGCGGACGATCCCGAATTTGCTGGCCAGGAACACCTGGTCGCGCTTGCCGACGATGGCCTTGCCGATCAGCTCCTCGTTGGTGTGCGGGCCGTACATGTCGGCGGTGTCGAGCAGGTTGATCCCCAGCTCCAGCGCGCGGTGCAGAGTGGCGGTGGCTTCGCGGATGTCCACGCCCGTCGTGTAGAAATCGGTCATGCCCATGCAGCCCAGACCGATCGCGCTGACCAGTGGACCGTTTTTTCCCAGTTGACGTGTTTGCATGAAATCAGCTCCCTGTGAATGTGGCGTCCATTGTTGACCTCGACAGAAACAAGATAAACCGGCTAAAACTGCTATCACTGTTCGTCATTTCTAAATAATCAGCCGGTAAGCAGAAGCAATGGACCGTTTTAACGCGATGCGCGTGTTCACCCGAATCGTCGAGCTGGGCGGTTTCGCCAAGGCGGCGGATAGCCTGCAATTACCCCGGGCCTCAGTGACCATTCTGATCAAGCAGCTAGAGGCGCATCTCGGTGTGCAGTTGCTGCAACGCACGACGCGGCAGATAAGCCTGACGCTCGATGGAGCGGCCTATTACCCTCGTTGCGTACGGTTGCTGGCAGACTTGGAGGAAACCGAAACGGTGTTCAGCGCTGCACGCAATAACCCCAAGGGGCTGTTGCGCGTTGACATGCCGGCGGGCGTGGGACGCTTGATGGTGATCCCGGCATTACCGCAGTTTACTGCTCGATATCCCTTGATCGAGCTGGAAATAGGCTTGAACGACCGGCCTGTCGACCTGATACGCGAAGGCGTCGATTGTGTGCTGCGGGGCGGCGACTCACTGGACGATTCACTGGTGGCGCGGCCGTTGGCCATGCTGGACCAGGTCACGTGTGCCAGCCCCGACTACTTGAAGCGATTCGGAACGCCTCAGTGTCTGGCTGACCTTGAAGGCCATCAGATGGTGGAGTACTTCTCCAGCAGCAATGGCAAGCGTTTTGGGCTGGAATTCATGGTTGATGATCAGGTTCAGCTCATTAATCTGCCCAAGCAAGTCTCGGTCAACAGCGCCGATGGTTACCTGGCCGCTTGTGAGGCGGGGTATGGTCTGGTCCAGACCCCGTATTACCACGTAGCCCGCCAGCTGAGCGAAGGCCGTTTGTGTGAAGTTCTCAGGACGGTGCCGACACCGGGGATGCCACTGGCGGCGCTTTACCCGCCACACCGCCAGTTGTCCCGGCGGGTGAGGGTGTTTGTCGACTGGCTGGTGGAGCTTTGTGCGCAGCCGGGCAATGACTTTTATCGAAAAGACTCACGCGGCTGAGCGGGCTCTGTTCAGCGCTTCGGCGCTACTTTGCATGTTGGCGTTTTGCTGTAAATCGTCATGCAAGCGTTGCATGTGCGGGCAGTGCAGGTTGAGGTGTCGAGACTGTACCCCTCGATGAAACAGTGCGAACCACCCATGGGGGGTTGATGCAGGCATCAGCCCGGTAAAGGTGAAGCCAAGGGCCGCCAAATTGCGAAAGTCCTGGGCAAAGTGCCGTGACAACTGAAGTTTGGTCGAGATCAGCCAGTGCCCGGGCAACTGCCGGATCTGCTCAAGCAGACGTTTGGTCAAACGCTGGATGACCATGTCGAATCTTTTATGGTGTTGCTTGAGTTGCAAGGGCAGAGAAGACAACGGCGTCGTGTCCGGATGAGTCCCGAACACGGAACACAGGTGCTGCATAAACCCCCGGCAGCTGTCAGGCCATGGGATGTCGGGGAGTGGACGCGTATGTCCTTCGACGACATGACAACCCATCACGATGGTTTCCGGCAGCGGCTCAGCGAAGGGCGAAGGGACGTAGTCAGGAAGCAAACCCGTGCTGTGGAAGCCGAGGTTTGCTGCCATGCGTTGCGTGTAGGGATGGTGTGTCACTTGTTTGATCGAGACGCTCTTGAACCCCATGGAACCTGACCGCGACAGCAACTCCCGTCCCAGGCGGGTCGCGATACTCTGCCCCTGCGCGGCGGGATGCACCACACTGAGGGCCAGCTCGGTGGTGTCCGCGGGTATGTCATGGCACAACGCGGCATGCCCTAAAACGCGTACGTCGTCCACCGCCAGCATCGACTTCCAGCGCCCCTCGGCATTGTGCTGATTGATCATGTTCGGCAAGTAAACATCCGGTTGCACGTAATGATCGCCATAGACCTCGCGAAACAACTGGCTCACGGCACATGCGTCGGATGGCCGATAGGGTCGAAAAATCAAATGCGGCATCATGCGGGCTCCGGCGACAGTGCGTCATACACGCGCAAGTCCAGGACCCGCAGTTGTTTGCCGGAGCGTGGGTGAAGCTTCAATGCGGTGACCGCACAGGACAACACTCGCAACTCCAACAGGCCCTCGCGGCACAGTTTCTCGATGGCGGGATAGTGTTCAACCAGCGCCGCGTACAACGCTCGGCACACCGGTACGGTGGCCATTGATAGCGCCGAGGGCACCCACTTCACACTCAAAATATCTTTGTAGCCGTCATGTTCGATCAGCAATTGCCATTGGTCGTTGTGGGCAATGCGCTGGACGATCTGCTGGATGTCATCGATCAGCAGCGACAGCACCCCGACGCGCACTCGCTGGCTGTGCACGCTACGCCCCTTGAGGGCGAATTTGCGATTTGGGGTTGAGCCGGGCTCGCGCCAGCACGCGCGGTCGCCTACTGGGTAACGCAGCAGTGGCATGAGCCGGCGGGTCAGACTGGTCACCACCAACAGTCCGGTGCGATCGCATTCTTCGATGACTTCGCCGGTGAGTTCATCGACGATCTCCAGCAAGGTTTGTGGTTCAAACACCCGATGCTCGCCCAAGGCGCAGTCGCGGCCGCTGGCCCCGATAAGGCCGGCGTCTACACTGGCGTAGCCAATGGACGCAATGCGCACGTTGGGAAATACGTCGGTGAGGATTGCCACCTGCTGGGCAAACAGGCTTTCGCCGCCATACAGCAACGTTTCAACCCCGCACAGTACTCGCTGATGCTGGTTCAGGTAGGCAGCGAACCGCAGCAACTGTGCCGGGACGCCGACCAGCACGTTGATCTGATGCTGATCAATCGCATCGGCCAATACCTCCAGCTCGACTTGCCCGGTAAATGGAAACTCGCAGATCGATCGCCTGACGTGCGCCAGTGAGTCGTGGATGAACAGAAAACTGGCGTAAAGATCACCGGAAAAGAACAAATTGGCGACACGGTCGCCGTCGTTCAGCTGAGAGGAGATACTTTCTCCGAACGTACTGACCAGTGCTTGCCATTCGTTATAGGTATACACCGTCAGTTTGCCCTGGCTGGTCGATCCGCCGGTTTTAAACACCAGCGCATCATCGACCTTTCCGGTCAGGACCGGCCAATGACTCAAGTCATGGCTGTCAGCCCAATAGTCCACGGCGTTGGTCAGCGGTAGATCTTGTAACGTAATGCCCTGCGGCGGTAAGTGTTCCAGTTGCTGGCGGTAGAAGTTTGAATGTCGCCGTATATAAGACAGCAGTTGTTCGAGCGAATAAGTTGATTTCACTGGATTCTCTTTTTTTATCAGGCGTCTAGACGGTTAAAAAACAAGTTGTGAGTAGTTGGCGGTATTTTTATTTTCTTTTATCAATCACCAACGGTGTTTTGCCGCTGTGTTTGTTTCGATTGAACGCTTGTTCCATGCACACTTGAACTTCGACAGTGACCAGGTTGGCGTTTACGGCATTGGCCAGCGCTTCATGGCTCAGCAATGCGTTGCGAACCTGGTTGATGTCTGCATCCGTTAGAACGTTGAGTCGCTCGACGCCATCAGGGGTGTGGTCCAGAACAAGCTGAATGGGCGCGCCGACGCTATCCTGCAGAGCCGAGGGCGAAATGAACTCCGTGCCCATTCGCACCAGTTTGCCGTGGCGCTGGAGCAGTTCGAAGCGGGGTGAGTCCAGCCCACACGGACAGGCTCCGGGTATCCAGCGACCGGTGTCTCCAACGTCATACCGGCGCACTGTTTGGCCTTGCCGTGCTCGTGAAGTAAACAGCAGGCGACCGATCTCATTGGCCTGAACCGGTTCATCCTGTTCGATCTGCACGATTTCCAGATGCTGGGTATCGCACATCAAGTGAAACACCCCGTTCGCGGTGGCTGCGCACGCATGCCCCAAGGGGCCTGCGTCGACGGAACCATAGATCGCCGAGCGGATCATCGAGACCCCGCAGCTTTCCATGAGGCTGAGGCTGGTTTGACCCGGATGCTCGCCGCCAAGGAACACTTTGCTGATACCTGCGTACCTGCGGAGTCGAGCCTGCTCGTTGAAGAACAGACGATGCAAGGTACTCGGCATGCCAATCAGCACGGTGACACGCTGGTCAACGATCAATTGGGCGATTTCGCTGAAGTCATCGTCCTGGGGCGCACCCATGGGGAAATGTGTGACGCCCATCTGTTCCAGTATTTTGGTGAAACTGAGGAACCCCCCGTACAGGCTGCCACCGTAAAACAGGTTCATGACCCGGTCCTGTGCAGGGTCGAGCCCGGCGGCGAACAGGCCGTCGGCCGCTGCGCGCATCTGCCGTTGAAAGTCGCGATAGCTGAAACCGGCGAGGGCCGGCGTGCCGCTGCTGCCTCCAGAGCGAAAATACAATTGCGCTGCGGTGCCCATCGGCTGGGTCGCGAAGGCGTTTTTGTCCATGATCGGCGCATGGGTGGTGTCGGGGGCGGAGGGGACCGGGTCGAGCGTTGCACGGCCCGTCAGCACATCAGGTGCCAGACTCACCGAGAGACGGCGACTCAGACGCGTCAACGCATAGACACCATCATGCGGCTCACCGGCGTAGCCGTCATGAATCCCCGCGCAAGGCGCAATACGGGTGACCCCAGCGTTGACCAGCGTTCGCACAAGTCCTGGCGTTTCTGTTGCAGAGCAAATCAGTGCGCAGCTTTGCAGGACCGTGCGCCAGGGCAACAGCGTCTCGGCGATCAAGTGTTGCGGTACGGGCTTGAGTAATACCGTACGAAACAGCGGCGAAGGCGCGAGCGTCTGATGATGTTCCCAGATGATCCGCCATCCGCGGCCGGCCCAGACCTGGCCGCTCTGGTTCGCAAAACAGTAATCCAGTTGCGCCATGGCCGTGCGGGTGGTGATCTCGCACGCTTCCTGGTTCGTGGGCACCAGCGCCGGCCAGTGCGATGCACGACGCTTGAAGGCTTCGCTCAAACGTTCGCCCAGGTCCTGCAGGATGGCCGGATCATTGCTGTCCACCAGCACCCATTGCGGACTGGAACACGCTTGTTGATCCAGACTGCACACCTCATCCACCAACGCATCCAGCGCCGAAGGGCTGGCCGCGTCAGGCGACAGATAAGCGAAACTGATCCGGTGCCCCCAATCGATCCAGCGACATCCGGCGGGGATCTGCTGACGAATCGCTTTGAGCGCCTTTTCACCGCCCCAGGCTGATACGCCATCGGCCTGAGCGCAGAGTTCGGCTATCCGGGAAGTGCCCACGGGCAGCACCGCGACGAACTCGGCAAGCCTGCCGCAGGTGTCGCACTTCACCAAGGCAGCCAGCAATTGCGCAGTCAAACCCGCATCGCTGGTGCTGGGGCGTAACCAGTTGATGTTACCGGCCAGCAGGCTTTCGAGAACCGCGCAGAACGCGAGCATCGGCGCATTGCCTGGCGTCACATGCACCACCAGTCCCAAGGGGTGCCAGCTTTCAAAGTGTGGCTGCTGGTAGTCGATACGCCTCAGCGAACGGGGTTGCGAACCCAGTTCTCGCTCAAGCTTCATGTTCAGGTTGCTGCGCTGGCAGAACTCGATCAGCCCCTGACGTTGATCGTCGTCCAGAGGCAGGTTAAGGCTGCGAGTCTGTAATTGCGTGGCGAAACGAGCCGCGGCTTCGATGACGGTCTCGCTGTCGATCGGTGCAGAAAGCAACCCGGGCAATTGTTTTCGAAGGCTGTCGAGGGCGATTTGCGGGGTGACGTCGTCACGCAGTTGGCCATTGATGAGGTACATATCAAGCCCCTCCCAACAATTCGGAAGCCGCCATGGCGCAGCTGCGACTGGCGGTGGTGCCAGCGCGTCCGTGCAGCTCGAACCAATCGGTCGTCAGGCCGCATCCGCAATGTGCGCCGGGGTGTAATGTCGCCAGATCGCCCATGACCACAGCGTGAGCAGGGCTTGACGAAATGTACGGGCAGACGAATTCCAGCAAGCCGCGCTGGCCGTATGGCTGGACCGTGAAATCGGATGGGTTGCGCACGAAAACCTTCGAGTAAATGGGGGCATGAAAATGATGGCGGGCACATTGGATATAGGGCACGGCATGCTCGACGGCACCGTAGCCATCCCGACAGCGGGACAGGTCGATACCTAATTGCCGATTGATTCGGGCATACAGCTCAAGCAGGGGAATCTCTTGTGCTGCCTGGGTTTTCCAGCCGCCCCCCAAAAACACCAAAGACTGAGCGGGAAGCTCAAGATTCGGTGCGCAGGTGTTTTCCATGTGCTGTAGCGCATGGGAAAGGAACGCCGGAAATCCGAGAATCCGCACCGGCAATCCCTCGTCGGCAAACTCCTGCAAGGCGCGAATTACGCCAAACAGGTCGAACTCGTGACCTTTACCCGTCCGGCGTAATCCGTAGACGACCCGATTGACGGGCGCATAGCTGCAGAGAAACTGGTCGGTGTAAGCAGTGCCCAAGGTGATGGCAGCCTCGGGCTCGTAGCTCAGGAGCAAATAATTGCAGGGGCTGTGCGGAGTATCCCAGCCGTAATGCCGGAAAATGTGGCTCACCATGCCTTGAGCCGCTGCCATGCTGCGAGGGTCATAGCGCATGCGACTTTTCTGGCCGCTGGTGCCCGATGAGGTCAGCTCCAGCGCGCCTTCGCCGGTGGGGCCAAACAACAAGCGACGTTTGAAATAGTTGGCGAAAATCGGTGGCAACCTGGACCAGTCATCCAGTGTCTCCAGGTCCTTTGCATCGAGCCCGTTAGCGTTTAGCCAGCGTTCGTAGCCAGGCGTGTGGTGACAATGAAACAGGCTGATTTCCCCCATCGCCTGGTCGAACAGGCCCTCGGGTACGGAATCCAGGCAATAGGGTTGCGTTAACGCGCAGAGCGCATCGGTGTGGGGTAAATGGATCATCAAAAGACCTACTATGTGGTGTCAGACGGCAAGCGCGATGTGAGAGCGCCGCAGAAACAGGCGTAGGGGTGCCAGGCTCAGAAGCCCCGCGATACCCGCCATCCAAGCGAAGGAATCGTGGCTGTCACCGGCACCGGCGGCCGCAATAAGCGAGCCGCCGCCGCCCATGACGGCGATCGAGATCATGCCGATCATGGCCGAGACCAGCCCTTTACTGTCGTCGCTGGCGAACAGCGCAAGCCGGTACAGTGCGGCGTTGCTCATGCCAAGCCCAACGGCGTACAGCGCCAGGCAACTGATCAGCACGACTGTCGAAGCACCGTAGACGCTGACGGCGACTAACGCGATGAGCCCGCCGCAAAACGGCCAAAGCGCGTAGCGAATCAGTTGTGGCAGTTCAACGTTGGCAATCAGTCGGTTGAGGATCAGATTGCCGAGAATGACGGCCGCGAACACCGGGATTTGCCATAGGCCATAGTGCAGCGTTGAAAGCCCCTGGTTGTGGATCAGCAAGAGCGGCGCCAAGCCGATCCAGGCAATCAAGGGCAGGCTCATCACGCCCAGCGCGACTGCGGCGCAAAGGAATGGCGGGTTAGTCAGCAACGCGACATAGCGGCACACGGTGCTGTGCCATTCAAAGCGCACGGCTTCCAGTCGCTGACCGTCGTGGCGCAAGGTGCCCACGGTTTCCGGCATGAACAAATAAAGACCGAGCCAAACCATCACGCCGCCGATACCCAGCAGTAAAAACAGCTCCCGCCAAGACAACCATTCCAGCAGCAGACTGCCGAGCAATGGCCCCAGCAGCGGGGAGAGCAGCGCAACGTTCCCCAACAACGCCATGATTTTGACCGCGTCGGCTTCGCAGAAAACTTCTTGCAGGGCCGGGTAGCTGACCGCAATGACAAACCCCAACCCCATGCCCTGCATCAGTCGCAAGCCGTTGAACGCATAAATGCTTTGCACGTTGAACGCAGCGGCACAGGCCAGGGCGAATACCGCACAACCGATGAGCAACATCCGCCGGCGGCCGAAATGATCGGACAGCGGGCCGATAAGCCATTGCAGAAGAATGCCGCCGGCCAGATAAAGATTGAAGGCGTAGGGGACATGATCAGGGCTGGCATCCAATTGATGGGTAACGGTCAACATGCCCGGCATGATCATGTCGCTGGCCATATAGGTCAGCAGTTCGAAAAAAGTGATTGCAAGGCAAAAGCCCAATAGATGTCGGGAGCTGATATTGATTAAAGGCTTGTGCATGGCGTCTCTATTCTTGCGCGAAGTTTAATAACGAGTCTTTTGCAACGCGCCGAGATTAATCACGGAACATGAACAGCTCCAATGAACTATTGATACTCAAGGTTTCGATAGTTTTCGTTATGTTTCGATATTCGATGGATAGGAAGAGGTAAATATGCGCGTACGAAAAATGCCCTCGACAGGGCGGGCATTTATTTAGCAGTCATCGGATGGGGTATTTAGCTTACGAATGAGGGTTCAACTTCACACTATCGATGGCGATAATACCCCGGCCCGCCACGGTCGTAATGGTGACCGCCGTGCCAGCTAACTTGGGGGGAAACGATGCAGCTGCTCAGGGCCAGGAGAGCGAGCAGGGGGAATCGGCAGTGCGATTCGACGGAACATTTCAAAATCCTCACGGGGCAATAAAGCCAAATCTAGTGATCGGCTGTAACATGAGATCCCGTTTTGTAGCGTCCTATCACCGGAGAAAGGTAGGGCTCGGCACGCGCTCTGATACAAATCGGATACATTTTTCAGGTTCAGGAACTCGCAATGACTCAGTCGCAACGTTTGAAATACTCGATTCTGATCTCCCTCGTGGTATTGGGGATCATGTTTGGCCTTTCGTATCTGCAAAACGCAGGCGTCATCAGCGAGAAGCTGTTTCAGTACATCGCCATCGGCGTGGCGGTGATTGTGGTGGTGATCAATGGTGTGATGCGCCGCAAGGTCAAACCCTGAACGACGCATCTTGCGCGGATCACTCGCGTTGGAGCATGGCTGCAGCGTGCGGATGCAGGCTGTAGCTTTTGTCCGGATTGAGGGTGATCACGCCCTCGCTGCACAAGCGTTTCAACACTTCCCGCACACTGAGAAAGGACAGGGGAATATCCAGGTCCAGCAAGTGGCTGTGTACGCCGCGCACGCCAAGGCTACGGTCGCTTTCGGCGGCGGTCAGCAAGGCGTCGATGACTTTCAGGCGGATCAGACTGGTTCGCAGACCATAGCTTTTGAGCAGCAGCCTGATCCGCTCGTTGCCATTGCGCTCGTTGCGTTGACTGAAAACACCTGAGCCCATGGCAGAGCCCTTTGGCGCATTGCTACCGTCCGTTGGCAGTTGCGAGTTGTACATGCAAAAACTCCTTTTCCGAGCCGGCCAGGAAATGTGATGGGTGCTCTCACTCAATAAGACGTACGAGCAGGGCAAATAATGAAGTCCCGAATGTAGAAAATTTGTCGCCGTCACGTCAGCGGCCTGTGAGATGCCCGTGAAAAGCGCCTTTCACAGCCTAAATTTTTGTCCTGTGTTTCGTTTTGAAGGCCGCACCCCGCAAAGGGTCGCGGCCTTCAGCTTTTCGGGGCTTGTTGCGGAATGGAATTGAGGACCGGATTGCCATCTTTGTTGCGGGTCAGGTAGACCGGCAATACCTTGGGCAGGGAAGCCACCAGGTTGTTGAGCTCTTTGATGTTGTAGATGCCGCCGATGCGAATCGAGCCGGTACTGTGGTCGGCTACCATCACCGGCTTGCTCAAGTAGCGATTGATCAATGGCAATGCGTCGGTCAGCACCAGATCATCGAGCACCAGTTTTCCGCTACGCCAGGCCTGCGAGTTGTCATTGTCGTAGGTCTGACTGATCCGGGGAGTGATGTCGCCGCGTCTATAGCTCGCCTGCATTGCTGGCTCGAGGCGCAAACCGTCACCCGCAACGGCGTCATTACTGCTCACCAGCACCGAACCTTCTATCAGGTTCACCCGTACCTGATCTTCATATATCCAGACGTTGAATTGGGTTCCGGTGACCCGAATCCTGCCTTCGGCCGCTTTGACAATGAAGGGGTGTTCAGTGTCATGGCTGACGCTGAAGAAGGCTTCGCCTTTTTTCAGCGTGATCCGACGTTGATCCTTGTAGTTGCTGAACGTCAGCTCACTGCCCAGGTTCAATTCCACCTGACTGCCATCGCTCAGGGTGACCTGGCGGACATTGTCGTTCGCCTCGAAATGTTGGTAGGAGTTGGGTAGCCAGCCCAGGTTCCAGCCGCTATAGGCCGCCAGCGGCAACGCCATGGCGCAAACCGTGGCGGCGATACCGAAGGTGCGCCAAGGCATAGCAAGTTTGGCGCGGACCATCGGGGCCACCAAAGTTGTTGGTTGTGGCAGGCCCCCCGCAACATCCCAGATCTCCAGCATCGCCTCGTACTCGAACGCGTGAAGCGGATGAGCGTCATGCCATTGCTCGAATGCCAGCCGCTCTTCAGCAGTGCAATCGATGGCGTGCAGACGCATGCACCAATGCGCAGCGGCATCGGTGATTGCCTCATCCTGGGCTTGCGAGAGTGAGTTGTCGGTCATTGACCCATCCTGATTTCCCGCATTCTAACCTTGAGGGGAAGTCTGCGAGAACAACCGTCATGGCAATTACCCATCAACTGAGAATTTATTGTTCTGATTCACGGGGTGCTGGTGTGCAGTTGGCGCCCCATATGGCTGATGAGCCATGAAACGCTGTCGGCGTTGCCGAGTTGCACCTTGAGTCTGACCAATGGATCTCGCTTGAAAATCTTGCGGGCAACGCTCAGGTTTTCTCCCCCGGTCAAGGTCAATAGATGCGCCTTTACCCGATCAGTATTTTCATATGAAGTGCTGCCCGGGTTCTCCCACACACCGGTGTCAGGATCCTCGGTCATGAACAGCTGGGTAAGGGGAGTCTTGATCGAGAGTGCGGTTTCCTGAAGCGTGGTCAACGCGTCCTTGAGGTCATTGGCAGTTGCGCTGGCCTGTCCAATCAGATGGGGAAATGGCCTGCTGGAGTCGAGGTAAGCGATGTCTTCGGTTTTGCAGACGATATGGGAAAGCTCATGAATAAGGGTGACTGCTTGAGCATGGGTTTTGATAGGGAAGGCAGGCTCGGAAAGATGTTTGCGGTAGAACTCGAAACCGGTGTCGAAGAACTTTTCTGCCAGATAGATTTTCTGCTTTGCATCCGTTGGAACGATGAAGCCGAATGTTGTTGCCGCGCCATCGAGCATCCTGCCGATTGCAAAACGACTGGACTTCGGCTTTCTGAGTGAGGGGTCCAACAAGGCCGCAAAAATGTCAGTCATGACTTTTTCAAGCTGCTCCACATGCGTGGACTGCACTTGCGGCACATCAATAAAATCCATGATGAGTTGATGCACGGGTGTCACCGTTTTGTCGGAAGACTTCAGCAACTGCAGGTTTTGAAAGCAGTTCCAGGCATAGGTGGTTGCCAGGTCCAGCGCTTGGTCAATCTGGCGGGCCTTTTGCGGAAACAGTCGACGGATTTCGCGCATTCCATTGGCCTCGATGTTCATGCCCTCCCAAACCGAAGAGGCCGTGCGCAACCGATCGCTGATGCTGAAGCGGGGGGCTGGCGTTTGCCTATCCAGAACCCATTGTTTCGACACGTTCAGACTCAGCCGGGGACCGCGATTGTTGGTGTCGGCGATGCGCCAGTGTGTGCCGC
Source organism: Pseudomonas sp. PDM25 (assembly GCF_019219045.1). NCBI lineage: Bacteria > Pseudomonadati > Pseudomonadota > Gammaproteobacteria > Pseudomonadales > Pseudomonadaceae > Pseudomonas > Pseudomonas sp. PDM25. Next base: position 611,129 of record NZ_JAHUWL010000001.1, on the reverse strand, counting down.
GCTTTGCGACCGGATATACCTTTCCTTCAACCGGTGCGTAGGTTTTATTTGTCGTCGGATGGGTATAGAGGCCGAGACTCGAATTTAATGTGAGCGAATTCAGGTCCACATCCAGGCTTTCATGACGCTTCAACTGCGTACGTTCGGGGGCTGTAATGGCGACATCCTGCCATTTGAAGCGGGTATCGGGCGTTGCTGGCGCCGGTGCAGTTAACGTTGAAGATGGCTTCGCTTGCGATTCCAGCGACAGTCGCAACGTGGCGAGTTGTGCGATGCCGCTGATAAATTCCTTTAACGCCGCTCCCCATTTGTGCGTTTGAAGGTCTTCGGCGGACTGCTTGATGTCTCGGTAACTGCGCCACACCGTAATCGGGTAGGCAAGCTTGCCCATCACGAACGTAAATGCCCCTTGCAGATCTTCACCCAGCACATGCTTGATGGTTGCCCATTCGCTCTGCTTTTTGTCATCGGCCTGACAACCGAGCAATCGTGCCAATAAATCGGCATTGTCGTTGAACAAATGTCCGAACAGATTGCCCTTGATCGGGTTGGACGCCAGCCTCACCTCGGCGAGGCGGCTATTGGAGGTCGCCATCCTGAGTTCAAGCAGTATCCGTTCAGGCTGCGGGAGGTTCATGAGTACCCAGTCGAGCAGATCGCCGCGTGTCTTCAGTTCGGTCACCAGTTGTGTTTCATTTTTATATTCTTTCACCCCGTGACCGGGGCTATGAGGCGCGACAAGGACCTGTGGCGCGGAGCTGTCAGCCGATGAGCCAATCAGATAGACGCCTGGCACCTTGATCGCCTGTTCACGCTTGATGCCCAGGAGCTCAAGTGGGCGGATGATCGCGTGGGCACCGTCGACTGCCGCGCGGGCGATAGCGTCAGGCATGTCCATGACTTGGCGTATCAGATCAAACCCGGTCTCGCTGAGGCGCTCCTGCAATTTTTCCGTGTGGGCGTAATGCATCAGTTGCCAGGGTAATTGCGTGTAAAAACGCTTCCTGCGGTCCTTGGCATTCGCCTGGGTGGCTGCAAAGGCTTCGTTCAATGTCTTTTGTTGAAGTTCACCCAGCTTCAAGTTTCGTACCAGGTCCCTGATGTAGCTTTGGTCCATATCCTGAGGGATCGCGGTGTTATCAAGCGACACCAGTTTGAAATGGATTTTGTCCAGATCCTTGAAATGGGTCAGTGCAAAATCGGTCAGGGTTTGGGTGCTGGCTGCAGACCTTGAGCGCTTGTCGATCTGTATCTGGACCTTATCCGGATCAATGTCGAACGTATCTGCCTTGAGTTGTTTTTCAAGTGCATCGTGCGCCGTGCGTGCCAGGGAGCTTATGCCGGTGAGGTAGTCCTGATCGTTGGTTACGTTGTTGAGGTATTGCTGAAGCAACTCCCCGTGCAATATCTGATCTTGAATGGACGCCTTGGCCAGCCATACCGGCAGTTTTTGCTGAGTGATCAGGGATTGGGCAATGTCCGTCGCGCGGTCTAGCCCGGTCATCGGTTGGCGCAATGCCACCAGCTTCAGGAGACTGGCCAGGGGCGCCGCGGGAAGCTTCGTGGCCAGCGCACGGATGACGCACGCCTGGTCCAATTGGACATAGGGCTTTTGCACGTGATCGAGAAAATGCTCATCTATTCGTTGCAGCGACGCCAGGGTGTAAGTCCGCCCAGCCACTCTCTCGCTGCGTCCAAGGTTCTCCAGAAGGGAGGGGCGATCATCGGTGTCCTTGAGGCGTCGATTGAGCTCGTTCAGCAACGGAGTCAATGCCCTGAAAGCTTCAAATCCCAAGGCCGGCGTCCACAAAATCGCCTTGCCCGAATGCTTCGGGTCCAGGCCTCCACGTTCCGTCAGCACAAAACAACTGGCCAGTTTCAACGGGGCGGTGGTCCCACTTGCCTTCAATGCCAAGGAAAATACGTCCGGCAAAAACCCGTTCAATGCCGCTCGCTGCAGGCGTGCCGGGGTATCAAGCACGGTGCTGATGATTGCCTGTTCCGTCGCACTCAGGGTGCGCATGACGCTGTGCAGCTTCAACTCGCTGCGCAATGCCGTTGACAGGGTTTGAGTGAAGCGCGATTGCAGGCTCCCAAGCGAGGAATTGAAGATGCGCTGCGCTTCGGCAATCGTTCGAGTTGTCGCGGGAATGACCGGCTGGTTTTCAAGCAGTAGGTCGAGCGGCCGCTTAACGGTGGAAAGAAGGGCCTGATGCTCTTTGGCCGACTCGCCGTGAACAGTGGCAGGTTGCGCGCTCAGGCGCCGGTCTGCGTGTGTGCTCCAGCGTCCTTCGGCATCGGCAGCCAGCAGGCGATCGTCGATCAGTCCGCGGACATCGAGTGCCTTGTCGAACAAGGCTCGGGGATCCTGCGTGCCTTCGCTTTCACGGTATTCGCTCAGCGCATAGGCCAGATTCTCGCGTTGCTTGCCAAGGATGTCGGTCATCAACTGTTCAAACACCGGGCCGATGATCGGTTCACCGACAATCACTTGTTCATCCGGCTTCATTGAAAGAAACGTAGCGCGTTCGTCTAACGACATGAAGTTGAGCAGCGTGTCTTCATGCCTTTGGGTTTTCAACATCTGCGCGACGATTTTCCCGACAGCGAGCAGGTCGCTCGCAGCCTCGATGCCTCTGGAAGGGGTGTACAGAAAATCCAACGCGTCGCTGCTGCCGATCATCACAGTGGAGGCGAGCTCCACGTAATGCTTGAAGGGGGCGGTGACACGGACTTTTTCGGCACGAAGAGGATCGTCGATGTCAGGTTCAAGGCTGAGGTTCATCAGCCGCAGGTATTGCTGCGTCGTTAAAACACGTTGCTGACGCTGAAGCAAAAGCTTCAGGTGAAAGGTATCGCGCAAGCCCTCGGCAAAAACCTTCCGGCGTGATTGCCCATCGTTCATCGGTGTGTTCCAGAACGTCTTGAGCAGGTCTTGCAAGCGCGGGGTCAACGTTTGTGCGATCTCTTTGACTGCACTTTCCCAGGCCTGGTTATCGGCGGCCCTGCTCACGCTGTGCCGGGGGTTGGAAAAAACTCTGGTATCGCCAGTGGGCCACTGATGGGTCAGGTAGTAATGCAGCAGGGTATCGCTCAGTGAATGCGAGGAAAGCAATTGCTGGTCATCGCTGCCGATGACAAAGCTCTTCAGTCGGGTAAGGCGCTGGTCCAGTGTGGGGAACGGTTCATGCAGCGCGGTCTTGAGGGTCTCGTCCAGCATCGATTGCAGCGTTGGCAGCTTGAGCAACTCGCCCATCATCGTCCTGATGTTCTGAGCCTGATTGCGCTCGAGGGTGAGCTCCTGGGTCTGGAACACCGCACCTGCGATGGCTTGCGTGGCAATGTCTGGCGCGGTGGCGGCGGGTAAAGCGCTGCGTTGTTCGATGGAGAGAAAACGCAATAATTCACGCTTCCCAGTGGGCTGTGCCAACCATTCCTTGAGTTTGCTTTTGAGGCCCTTCATGTCTGCGAATTTGATCAGGCCTTTCCACGGTGTGTAGAGCGTGACTTCTCCATCGTTGGGCCGGCTCATGGCAAAAGCGCCGGCCAGGAGGATGCCTGGCGCATCAGGTACGCTTAAAAGCAGCTGGTCGACGTGCATGGGCTCGCTGTTGGCGATACGGGCTGCATGCGTCGCCAGATAAACAGCATTCAACCACTTCAGGTCATCAAGCGTGAAAGACAGTGCCTTTTCGCGTTCACCGGGCTGTTTGGCTTTGGATGCAAGTGCTGCCTCGTCGAAAAAATACGGCAGTGGGGGAGCAGACATGGTTTTTCCTCGAAGTGCTGCGATCGGCGGGTAATCGCAGGCCGTTGGATTGAGGAAAAACAGTACGGTCAATGGAAGGCTCGGGTGCGGTACATATTGCTTGATGCAAACAGGCTGGCGAGACTTGACAGGACGCCGGTAGAACAGCGCTTAATCGACAACTGTTTTGGGTTGCCCTGCAACCCGTTTCACCCTGTTGCCCGTACTCAATAATAAAACTGGAGCTTCAGATGACCGCAACGCCCGAAGTGGCCGTCAGTTCGAACACTCAAACGCTCGATTTCGACGCGCTCGTTCTTTTGCTTGAGCAGATTTTTCAGCGCCACGGCACCTCCGCCGATGTCGCCAGGACACTGGCCCTCAACTGCGCCGGCGCCGAACGCGATGGCGCCCATAGCCATGGCGTGTTCCGCATTCCCGGTTACGTGTCGACGCTCCAGAGCGGCTGGGTCAATGGCCAGGCTGTGCCGGTGGTCGAGGACGTGGCTTCGGGCTTTGTCCGGGTCGACGCCGGCAATGGTTTCGCCCAACCGGCCTTGGCGGCAGCACGCGCCTTGCTGGTGGAAAAGGCCCGCAGTGCCGGCATTGCGGTGCTGGCGATTCGTAATTCCCACCATTTCGCCGCCTTGTGGCCGGATGTCGAGCCTTTCGCCTATGAAGGCCTGGTGGCGCTGAGCGTGGTCAACAGCATGACCTGCGTGGTGCCGCACGGCGCCGATCGTCCGCTGTTCGGGACCAACCCGATTGCTTTCGCCGCTCCCCGGGCTGACGGCGATCCGATTGTCTTCGACCTGGCGACCAGCGCCATTGCCCATGGCGATGTGCAGATCGCCGCGCGCAAGGGCGAGCGTTTACCGCCAGGCATGGGGGTGGACAGTCTCGGCCAGCCGACCCAGGACCCGAAAGCGATTCTTGAGGGCGGCGCGTTGCTGCCGTTTGGCGGCCATAAAGGTTCGGCGCTGTCGATGATGGTCGAGCTGTTGGCAGCGGCGTTGACCGGCGGCAATTTTTCCTTCGAGTTCGATTGGTCGAACCATCCGGGGGCCAAGACGCCGTGGACGGGCCAACTGCTGATCGTGATCGACCCGAGCAAGGCGGCCGGGCAGAATTTTGCCGAGCGCAGTCAGGAGCTGGTCCGGCAGATGCACGGTGTGGGGCTCAAGCGTTTGCCGGGGGATCGACGTCATCAACAACGGGCCAAGTCCAGCACTGAAGGCATTAAGCTCGATGCTCAGACGTTGGCGGATCTGCGGGAACTGGCCGGGCTCTGAGTCCTGCATACTCTCAGTCTGCATAAAAGCCGGGCATGAAAAAGGCGAGCTGCGTGCTCGCCTTTTTGCTGGGTACTGATTAAAACGGGGTCGCTTAACGCCGACCCAACAACAACCCGACTACCAGGCCGAAACCGGCAGAGATCGCCACGGTTTGCCACGGGTGACCACCGATATAGGTTTCAGTGGCTTCGACCGCCGGTTTGGTCCGGTCACGAACGCGGGTGACGGAGTCCCGAGCCTGTTGAAGTTTCTGGGCGATCTGCCCACGAAGCGTGTCCGCTTCTTCACCCACGAGCGAGGCACTGTTTTTGAGCAGTTTTTCCGATTCTTCGATCAGAGACTGAAGTTCGCTGAAGGCCTGATCCTTGATTTGATCTTCGGCGATTTGTGCGCGGGTTTTGCGGGCCATTGAGGTACTCCTTGCAGATAAATGGACAGTGAACAGTGGAGTCTGTCGTCAGCGAAAAAGTTGCAGTGGATTTTCGCACTGCCCCCACCTTGACGAAAAATCCTGAGTCGGACATTTCTTCCTACAGTGTAAGATGTCGTCTATTTTACGCAGCAGGTAACTCCCATGAGCTTCAATCTGGCCGACAAACCCCTTGCCGAGCGCGCTGCGCTGGAAGATGAGAAATCCCGTCTGTTCGATCTATGGCAAAGCAACCTGGGCAAGTCCAAGGGCGAAGCCGCGCGGTTGTTCGGTGAACGCGCCAAGCGCAAAGGCAAATGGGCCGAGTGGGTCCGTGCCGAACTTGACGGCATGTCACCCCCGGAATTTGCGAACATGGTGCGCAGCGAAGTCAATCGCCTGATGGCTGCCAAGTAGCGTTCGCAAAACTCGCGACAATCGCTTCCCGTACTTTCAGCACCACCGGATCGAGCTGTGTACTGGTGCGCCAGCCCAGTTCGATCGGGTATCGCGGCAACGCCAGAGGGCAGGGCAGCAGTGCCAGTCCGCTGAGCGCTGCAATGCTTTGGGCTGCATGGGCCGGAATGGTCGCCACGGCCTGACTGCCCTTGAGCAAGTGCGGCAACGCGGCAAAGTGTGTGGTCGAAGCACATACCCGCCGAGTCAACCCCAGCGCCGCCAGCCCTTCATCGGTGATCCCGATAAAGCCGCCCGACGACACCAGAATGTGCTCGCGGGCGACGAACTCATCAAGGCTGAGGGTCTGCTGCCCCACGGCCAGGCTGAGCGGGTCCGCCAGGCACAGATAGCCGCCTTCTCCCAGCACCTGACGGCTGAGCAAGCGCTCGGCAAACCCACCGGCGGTAATCGCCAGATCAATGCTGCGTTCCATCAACGCTTGCGCGACGATCTGACTGTGGGTCTGACGAAAGATTAGCCGTAGCTTCGGCGCGACGCGGGCGATCTCTTCGATCAGCCGGCGGCCATAAGCGATTTCGAAATCATCGGACATACCCACGGTCACCGAGCGCCCGTCGTAATGGTGGGCGGCCGGATCGACCATCGCCAGGCTCTGCCGGCATTTGTTGAGGGCGTCGCTGACCACCGGTTTCAACTGGTTGGCCTTGAGCGTGGGCGCGAGTCCGCGGCCTGTGCGCACGAACAACTGATCGCCATACACCTCGCGCAGCCTTCGCAGTGCCGCGCTGACCGCCGATTGCGTCACGCCCAGACGCAACGCGGCCCGGCTGGCGCTGGACTCCTCGTGGAGCGCTTCGAAGACTTTCAGCAGGTTGAGATCGACGGTGGCGATATTCATCTGGTTCATATCATTCAGCAGTAAACGGGGCTTTATTCATGATCCCGTGGCGCCGGAGAATGAGCAACACCTCAATGCTTTCGGAGTTACTGCGATGCCCAAGTCAATCGTTGCTGCACTGCAAATCGGCGCCTTGCCCGGTGGCAAGGCCGAGACCCTGGAACAGATCCTTTCTTGGGAAAACGCGATTATCGAATCCGGCGCTGCGCTGGTGGTCATGCCCGAAGCGTTGCTCGGCGGTTACCCCAAAGGCGAGGGCTTTGGCACTCAGCTGGGTTATCGCCTGCCGGAAGGGCGTGAAGCCTTTGCCCGGTACTTTGCCAATGCGATCGACGTGCCCGGCGCGGAAACCGAAGCGTTGGCCGGGTTATCGGTGCGCACCGGCGCCAATCTGGTGATCGGTGTCATCGAACGCGCCGGCAGCACCTTGTTCTGCACTGCGTTGTATTTCGATCCGCAGGCCGGGCTGGTCGCCAAGCACCGCAAACTGATGCCCACCGGCACCGAACGGTTGATCTGGGGCAAAGGCGATGGCTCGACGTTACCGGTGATCGACAGTCAGGTCGGGCGGATCGGTGCGGTGATTTGCTGGGAAAACATGATGCCGCTGCTGCGCACCGCGATGTACGCCAAAGGCGTGGAGGTCTGGTGCGCGCCAACCGTGGATGAGCGGGAAATGTGGCAGGTCAGCATGCGCCATATCGCCCATGAAGGACGCTGCTTTGTGGTCAGCGCCTGTCAGGTTCAGGATTCACCGCACGCCTTGGGCGTGGAGATCGCCAACTGGCCGGCGGACCGCCCATTGATTGCCGGTGGCAGTGTGATCGTCGGGCCGATGGGCGACATTCTGGCGGGGCCGCTGCGTGACAGCGCCGGTTTGCTCACCGCAGAAATCGACACTGATGACCTGATCCGCGCCCGTTACGACTACGACGTGGTCGGGCACTACGCGCGCCCGGACGTGTTTGAGCTAACGGTGGATGAGCGGGCCAAACCTGGCGTGCGTTTCAACACATAACCCATGTGGGAGCGGGCTTGCTCGCGAAGGGGCCATAACATTCAACATCTATGCTGGATGTGCCGGCCTCTTCGCGAGCAAGCCCGCTCCCACATTTGATTTGTGGCGTCCACACCTGTTGTGTTCATGAATAGAGTTCGCTCCTTGAGTCGTGATTTACCAGGTGCCGGTCGTCGACGTTGGCAGGCTGAGTTTTCCAGTGTCCACGAAACGCAGGGTGCCGAACACGCCGCCCGCGAGTTTGCCGTGCAGGACGTAGGGCAGGTTGTCGAGGGTTTGGGTTTTGCTCAGACCCAGGGTCTGGCGCAGCACCGAGAACGCCGAAACACTCACCGGAACGGTCAGCACGGTTTCGGAAAAACGTGCAATCGAGCCCGATTGATCGCTGACGCCGGAGGCGAGTGGCTGGCCGTTGACTTCCAGGTCCAGGGCGACGCCGTTGTAATTGATGGTGGTCTCGTTGGGATTTTGCACGCGTATTTTCACGGCAAAGCGTACTTCCATGTCCTGGCTTTGCAACGGCTCGATACCGACGACATTGATGTTCAGTGGGTCGCGATTGGGCAGCAGGGCGCAGGCGCTCAGGGAGAGCAAAAACAGGAAAAGGACAACGGCGTGGACACTGCGCATGAACGTGCTCTCTTAAAGAAAAGGCCAAACCACCAGTGGCTCGGCCTCGAGCATTTTCTAGCGGTTCAAGGGTGCGACAGCGGCAGGCGAGACGGGTTCACCCTTGGCCGGGACATCCGGGTTTTCCATGACCCGCAGGATCGAGGCTTCCGGATCGAAGTCATCTTCATCCAGCTCGATGAATTCCTCGGGCAGGAAGATGTTGAGCACGATTGCGCACAACGCGCCGACGGTGATCGGCGATTCGAAGATGTTGTGCAGCGCCTTCGGCAACTCGCGCAGCACTTCCGGCACCGCCGCGACACCCAGGCCCATGCCGAGGGAAATCGACACGATCAGCATGTTGCGTCGATGCAGGCCGGCTTCGGCGAGGATCTTGATCCCGGCGACGGCGACGGTGCCGAACATCACCAGTTCAGCGCCACCGAGTACCGGTTTGGGCATCAGTTGCAGCACCGCGCCGATCATCGGGAACAACCCCAGCACCACCAACAAACCGGCAATGAAGAACGCCACGTAGCGGCTGGCCACGCCGGTGAGCTGAATCACGCCGTTGTTCTGGGCGAAGGTCACCATCGGCATGCTGTTGAACACGGCGGCCATGGCCGAGTTGAGGCCGTCGGCGAGCAGGCCGGACTTGATCCGGCGGATGTAGATCGGGCCTTTGACGGGCTGCCGGGAAATCATCGAGTTGGCGGTCAAGTCACCGGCGGCTTCCAGCGGTGACACCAGGAAAATCACCGCCACTGGCACAAACGCCACCCAATCGAAGTTAAAGCCGTACTTGAACGGCACCGGCACGCTCATCAGGGGGACTTCGGGCAGGCTGGCGAAATTGACGTCACCCATCAGCCAGGCCACGAGATAGCCGAGGGTCAGGCCGATGACAATCGCACCGAGGCGCAGGAACGGCACATCGACCCGGTTCAACACCACAATCGTTCCGAGCACCAAGGCTGCCAGGACCAGGTGACTGGCCGCGCCGAGGTCCGCCGCACCGAAGCCGCCGGCGATGTCGGTCATGGCGACTTTGATCAGCGACAGGCCCATCAGCGTGATGATCGTGCCGGTCACCACCGGGGTGATCAGCATCCGTAATTTACCGATGAACTGGCTCAACACCACTTCGATGAAGGCAGCGAAAAAGCACACACCGAAGATGGTCGACAGGATCTCATCGGTGCCGCCACCCCGGGCCTTGACCATGAAACCGGCACTGAGAATCACGCTGATGAATGAGAAGCTGGTGCCTTGCAGACACAGCAGGCCGGAACCGATCGGGCCGAAACGTCGTGCCTGAACAAACGTGCCCAGCCCCGAAACGAACAGCGCCATGCTGATCAGGTATGGCACTTCGCTTTGCAGGCCGAGGGCGCCGCCCATGATCAGGGTCGGGGTGATGATACCGACGAAACTGGCGAGCACGTGTTGCAGGGCGGCGAAGACGGTGGCGGTCAGGTGCGGGCGATCGTCGAGGCCGTAGATCAGGTCGTTATTGCGCGGGGCAGGGGCTTTTTCAGAGGCGGTCATGGTGGTGTGCATGCCAGAAGGCGGGCCGGGTCAAAAATGGAGGCGCAGGATGCCAGAAAGACTATTTTGTGGCGAGCGATGAGCCACATACCCAGCACGATCCTGTGGGAGCGGGCTTGCTCGCGAAGGCGGCGTATCAGTCGATATCAATGTTGGATATGCCGGCCCCTTCGCGAGCAAGCCCGCTCCCACAGGATCCTCGCAGGATTCAAGTGAACGCCGCCAACAAATCCTCTTCAAAAGCTTTCTGTGCATCCCCCGGCACCTGGGCGCGATGGCGGGCCAGATGAAACGCCACGTCGAAACTCATATCGTCACGGCGCACGGCGCTCAGCAATCCTTTGTCTTCCCAGCTGCGGGCAAAGTGTTCGGGTAAATAACCGACATGCTTGCCAGAGAGAATGAAGGCGAGGGTGCCTTCGACTTGCTCCGAGCGCGCCGAACACCTCTTCCCCTGGAAGGGCTCGTCGCTGCGCAGGAAGCGGTAAGGGTGATCGACCCGATCGCAAGCCTGTAGCGCTTGATCGTCAGGCGCATCATGGGTGAACAACGGATGGCCGGCGGCGCAATACAGGTGCTGGGTTTCGGTAAACAGTTCGCGGTAGTCAAAAGCGCTTTGCACTTGTGAGAAATAGCCGATCGCCAGGTCCAGTCGTTGTTGCAGCAGCAACCGTTCCATTTCGCCGGGCATGGCGCTGATCAATTCGATGCGGACTGATTCGTCCCGTTCACGAAAGCGCCGAATCGCATCGGCCACCCGTTGCAACACGGATTGATCGAGCGCTTCGGAGAGCCCCAAACGAACCTCGCCAATCAAGCGCCCGGCCACACCATTGGATTGATGACGGAAGGCTTCGATGGACTCGAACAGGCTGCGAGTCGCACTCAGCAGTTGTTCGCCCTTGGGCGTGATCTTGAAACCACCCTTGCCGCGACTGCACAGGCGATAGCCGAGCCGGGTTTCCAGTTTGGCCATTTGCTGGCTGATGCTCGACTGGCTCAAGCCCAACTCCCCCTGAGCCGCGCTGAAACCGCCGCACTCCACCACGTTGACGAACAGGCGAAGCAGTTGCAGATCGAGCTCGTGGAGCTGGCTGAGCATCAAACATTACTCCTGGATAAAGTCAGGATAACTAACTTGGTATTTTTGCAATGTATCCGACGACGCATTCTGCATCCACTTCATCTGCTCAGGTGTTCCGTCATGGCTCCCACGTTCAAGCTGTGTTTACCCGCGCTGTTCCTCGCCATGGCCGTATCAGCCCAGGCCGAGGAAAAAGTCCTGAATCTCTACAGTTGGTCCGATTACGTAGCGCCTGAAACCTTGCAGCGGTTCGAGCAGGAAACCGGCATCCACGTGCGCTACGACACCTTCGATTCCTCGGAGGTGCTCGAAACCAAGTTGCTCACCGGGGGCAGCGGTTATGACGTGGTCGTGCCGTCGTCCAGTGTGCTGGCCCGTGGCTTGGCCGCCGGTGCGTTGAAAGAGATTCCCCACGAAAGCCTCAAGGGTTACGCCAACCTCGATCCGGATTTGCTGGAAAAACTCGCCGCCGTCGACCCCGGCAACCGCTATGGCGTGCCCTACACCTGGGGCACCCTGGGCCTGGGGATGAATGTCGAAGCGGTGAAACAGCGCTTGCCGAATGTGCCGCTCAATAGCCTCGATTTGCTGTTCAAGCCTGAGTACGCCAGCAAACTGAAGGACTGCGGCATTGCCATTCTCGATTCGCCCCAGGAAGTAGTCGGACTGGCGCTGCATTACCTGGGTAAAAATCCCTACAGCACCGACAAGGCTGATCTGTCAGCTGCCGATGCGTTGTTGCATCAGCTGCAACCCAATGTGCTGTACGTCGCGACCGGTCGGCAGATCAGCGATCTGGCCAACGGCAGTGTATGCCTGGCGTTGACCTACAACGGTGACGCCAGCATGGCCGCCGATCAGGCACGCAAGGCCAACAAGCCGTTCGAAGTGGCGTACCGGATTCCGAAAGAGGGCACGCTGGTCTGGCAGGACAACCTGGCGATCCCCAAGGACGCGCCTCACCCCGAAGCGGCCCGCGCCTTTATCGAGTTCATGTTGCGCCCGGACTCCGTCGCGGCGCTGACCAACACACTGTTCTTTGCCACGGCCAACCAGGCTGCAACGCCGCTGGTGGATGAGTCGGTGCGCACCGACCCGGACATTTACCCACCCGCCGACGTTCGCGGTTTGCTGTACGCCGACCGCAGCATGAGCCTCAAGGACCTGCGCCAACGCACTCGCTTGTGGACCACTTTCCGTAGCCGCCAATAAGCCAATAACAAGGAGTACCTGATGGACGTCCCGATGCAAAACGATCAGGCCATGACCCGCGACAGCCTCTACGGCACTGCCGCCGAAAGTACCTACGCCGGTATCACCAGTTTCATGCGTCGTCGCTACAGTCGCGACTTGCGCGGCGTCGACGTAGCGGTCAGCGGTGTCCCGTTCGACACCGCCACCAGCAACCGCCCCGGTGCGCGTTTCGGACCACGGGGCATTCGTGCCGCGTCCACCGGAATTGCCTGGGAACGCCATTGGCCATGGGCCTTCGACCCGTTCGATCATCTGGCAGTCATCGACTACGGCGATTGCGATTTCGATTACGGCACACCGCAGTCGGTGCCGGAAAGCATCGAAGCCCATGCCGAACACATTCTCAACGCCGGTAGCGCGATGCTGACGTTCGGCGGGGATCACTTCATCACGTATCCGCTGCTCAAGGCCCATGCGCGTAAACATGGTCCGCTGTCGTTGATCCACTTCGACGCCCACAGCGACACCTGGCCGGACGAAGACGGCAAACGCGTCGATCACGGCACGATGTTCTGGCACGCGGCCAAGGAAGGGTTGGTGGATCCTTCGCGTTCGGTGCAGATCGGTTTGCGCACCACCAATGACGATCACCAGGGCTTTCAAGTGCTGGATGCGCGGCAAGTGCATCGACGCGGTGTTGATGCGATTGTCGAGGCCATTCGGGCGCGGGTCGGTGATCACCCGGTGTACCTGACGTTCGACATTGATTGCCTTGATCCGGCTTTCGCTCCAGGCACCGGAACGCCGGTGTGCGGTGGCCTGAGCACGGTGCAGGCGCTGGAGATCCTGGGTGGCTTGCGCGGGATCAATCTGGTGGGAATGGACGTCGTGGAAGTGGCGCCGGCCTACGACAGTGCGGACATTACCTCACTGGCGGCGGCGACGTTGGCGATGGAAATGCTGTGTTTGTATGCGGCTAAACACAAAGTCGACAGGTAACACACGGTCAAAATGTGGGAGCGGGCTTGCTCGCGAAGGGGCCGTGTCAGCCAATATTTATATCAACTGACACACCGCTTTCGCGAGCAAGCCCGCTCCCACATTTTGAACTGTGTCAGGCCACTGGGATGATCGGCAGGTCCAGTGTTTCCGTCCCGGTAAATCGCGCCATCGACCCGGCAATGGATTCATGGGGCACGCCCATCGCCACACCACTGACCCCATCAAGCCGCGACAACTGTTCAGCACTCAATTGCACATTCAACGCCCCCAGCGTCGCATCCAATTGTTCACGGGTGCGCGAGCCGAGAATCGGAATCAGCGCCGTAGTCGAACGCTTGGCTTTTTCCCGCAGCCAGGCAATGGCCACGTGCGTGGGGCTGGCGCCCAGTTCTGCTGCGACGGCTAGCAAAGTGTCGAGGAGGGCGGTTTCACGGGCGCTTTTCTCTGCGTGGATCAGCATGCCGAGTTTGGCGGCGCGGTTGTCGCCATCGTTGGTGCGGTACTTGCCGGTGAGGAACCCGCCACCCAACGGTGACCATAACGTAGTGGCCAGGCCCAAGGCTTCGGCCATCGGCAGTTGTTCACGTTCGGCGGTGCGTTCGGCGAGGCTGTATTCCACCTGAATCGCCGCGATCGGCGAGAACCCGCGAATCTCGGCCAGCAAATCGGCCCGGGCGATACGCCACGCCGGGAAGTTCGACAGCCCGGCGTAATGAATCTTGCCGGCGCGCACCAGATCGTCGAAACCGCGCAGGATTTCTTCCATGGGCGTCACGCCATCGCTCATGTGGGCCCAGAACAGGTCGATGTGGTCGGTGTTGAGTCGTTTCAGGCTTTCTTCCACGGCGCGAATCATGTTCTTGCGGTTGTTGCCGGTGTGGGAAATGCCCGCAGCCGGCGTGGTCCCCAGGGTGTATTTGGTGGCGATGACCAGGCGATCCCGTTCCGCTGCAATGAACTCGCCGAGCATGGTTTCCGACTGGCCCGCCTGATAGCCGTTGGCGGTGTCGATGAAATTGCCGCCGGCCTCCAGGTAGCCATCAAAGATGCGTTTGGCTTCGTCGCGCTCGGCGCCGTGACCCCAACCGGTGCCGAAATTGCCGGCGCCCAGCGCCAGTTCCGAGACCCGCAAGCCGGTTTTACGGCCGAAGACTTTGTAATGCATGGGATGACTCCTGAAGGAAAAGACGTGGGGTCGAATATAAATGTCTGTCGACATGTATTTAATATGATGCGAGTAATATTTACCGTCAAGGCGCTTTTACATTCACAAGAGAAAGGCCGACCACCGGCCTCATGGCTACTGCCACTTTCTGACAGGGTCCTCTGCTAAGCTCCGACAACTTTTACGGACAGAGCCTGCCGATCGTGTCGCGTACCACTCGTTTACTGACCCTGTTGCAAGTGCTGCGTGGCAAAAGTCGTCCGGTGACTGCGGCGACACTTGCCGGCGAATTGGAGATTTCCGAACGCACGCTGTACCGCGACATCGCCGAACTCACCGCCCTTGGCGCGCCAATCTATGGCGAAGCGGGGATCGGTTACGTGTTGCGCAGCGGTTTGTTTCTGCCGCCGTTGATGCTCAACGCCGATGAAACCGAAGCCATCGTGCTGGGGTTGCGTTATGTGGATCAGCGTGGGGATGAGGTGTTGAGCAAGGCTGCGGCGGATGCGCTGGCCAAGATTGCGGCGGTATTGGCGCCTGAAGCACTGGACGCGTTACACAACCCGACGGTGTTGCCGGGACCGCCCGGCTATGGCTTTGCGCCCAACGCCGTGCCACTGAATCTATTTCGCCAGGCCATCCGCGATCAGGCCAAGCTGCACATCGATTACGCGGACGCCAACCAGGTGCCGAGTCAGCGGCTGATCTGGCCGCTGGCCCTGGGGTTTCTGAACGAGGTGCGGATCATCGTCGCCTGGTGTGAATTACGCAGCGCCTATCGCACCTTTCGCACCGACCGGATCTCGGCAGCGAACGAGCAGGGCGAGCGTTATCCGGGGCGGCGCAGCGACCTGTTGCGCACCTGGCGCACACAGATGCAACTGGACGAAGCAGGGCGCTTCACTCCTGACAAGAACTGACACAGGCTTGTTTTAGCATGGCTCCAGAATCAACAAACAAGGAGCCGTAACCATGTCCAATATCGCCTCTTCACTGGCACCCGCCATCGCCGCCTACATTGCAGCCGCCAATGCCCGCGACACCTCACGGGTGGCCAGTTTTTTCGCTGAGGATGCCAACGTGTTCGATGAAGGCCAGCACCAGGTCGGCACCCAGGCCATCGCGCAATGGATGCAAGACACCGCCCAGCGTTACCAGCCACGGGTTGAAGTGCTCGACGTGCAACTGCGCACCGGCAAGGTGCTGGTGCATAACCTGATCTCCGGAACGTTTCCCGGCAGCCCTCTGGAATTGCGCTACATGTTCCGCCTGAATGAACAGGGCAAGATCGCCCGGCTAGACATCTCCCTCTAATCGACAGCGAGATCCCCTGTAGCTGCTGCGTTGTGGCGAGGGGATAAATCCCCTCGCCACAACGCACTGCTACATGGACGTATACTGCCGCGCATGAATGTCGACTCCCCCTTAAGCGCCTGGCAACAGGCCATCGAACAGAAGGGCTTCGTCCAGGACGAAGCCCAGGAACATGCCGTGTGGGCGCTGCAGAAATGCTATGAGGCGCTGCATGAAGGGCGCACGCCGATCACTGGCGTGTACCTCTGGGGCCCGGTCGGGCGCGGCAAGACCTGGTTGATGGACCAGTTTTATCAAAGCCTGAAGGTCCCGGCCCGCCGCCAACATTTCCACCACTTCATGGGCTGGGTGCATCAGCGTTCGTTTCAACTGACCGGCACCGCCGACCCGTTGAAGGCGCTGGCTCGCGAACTGAGCGAGGAAGTGCGGGTCCTGTGTTTTGACGAATTGTTCGTCAACGACATTGGCGACGCGATCATTCTCGGGCGTTTGTTTCAGGTGATGTTCGAGCAGGGCGTGGTGGTGGTCTGCACCTCCAATCAGCCACCGGACCAGCTGTACGCCGATGGCTTCAACCGCGACCGGTTCGTGCCCGCCATCGAGGCCATCAAGAAACATATGCAGGTGATTGCGGTGGATGGCGGCGAAGATCATCGCCTGCACCCAGGCAAAGGTTTGCAACGTTACTGGGTGGCGGCACCGGGGCAACCCAGCGCGCTGGGTGAAGTGTTCAAGGCACTTAGCGTCGGCCAATCGGTGTCGAGTGCCCCGATCAAGGTGGGCTACCGCTCACTCAATGTCGTGCAGGCCAGTCCAACCGTACTCTGGACTCGTTACGCCGATCTCTGTGAACAGCCGTTTGCCGCCATGGATTTCATCGCCCTGTGCGACACCTTCAGCGCTATTCTGTTGAGTGACGTGCCCAACCTCAGCGCGCAAAAGCGCGAAGGGCGCATCGCCCGAGGCACTGAAGATGGCGTCGAGCGGGTGGTGGCGGGCGATCGCGAGCTGCCGCAATTGTCGGTGCATGACGACGGTGTACGGCGTTTCATCGCCCTGGTGGACGAGTGCTACGACCGCAAAGTGCCGCTGTGCCTCGAAGCGCAGGTGCCCATGGAATCGTTGTACACCGAGGGTTATCTGGAGTTTCCGTTCCGCCGCACCCTCAGCCGTTTACAGGAAATGCAGCTGCAACGTTTCGCCGAAGCTTGAACAAGGAGCCGCGAACATGAATCAGCCTCTGTCGCACCATTTGCTGACCATGGCCTATCAAAACGCCTGGGCCAATCATCGCCTCGCCAAGGCCTGGAGCCAGTTGAGCCCGACCGATCTGGCGGCACCGCGGGTCAGCTTCTTTCCCAGTCTGCGCGCGACCCTCAATCACATCCTGACCTGCGACTGGTTTTACGTGGATGCGCTGGAGCGGGAGTTGCGCGGCGATGACCCGCATCCCGAGTGCTACGTGTTTTTCAATCTGGATGAGCCGTTTACACAAGCGGTAGACCTCAAGCGCGAACAAGCGCTGGTGGACCGTCGACTGATCGCCTACTGCGAGCAAATGCGCGATGCAGACCTGGGGAAGATCGTGACCATCGCCAGGGACACGCCGCAACATGACAGTCGCTTGCGTCTGCTGTCCCATTTGTTCGAGCACCAGATTCATCATCGCGGGCAAGTTCACGCCATACTCAGCGGCACCTCGGTCAAACCACCGCAACTGGACGAGTTTTTCTGTGCTGGCGAGTCAGGCCTGAGGGCCGAGGATTTTGCCGAGCTGGGGTGGACCGAGGCGCTGATCTGGGGCGCTTGAGCGAAAAATTACATCAGGACCCGGTTGTCGACACGACTGTGCTCGCGATATTGTCGGGCGGCCTTTCAGTGCGAGATGCACTGGGGCAACTTAATGTGTGAACGAGGGTGGAAATGGAATCCGCAGAAATTCTTGTGCTTCAGGCCAGTTACACCAATCCGGTGCATGCCGAGGCGATTGGGCTGGTGTTGAATGCTTACGCCGAAGACCCGATGGGTGGCGGCCACTCGTTGCCCGCCGACTTATTGAAGCAACTGCCGGCGGAACTGGCCAAGCGTCCCCACGCGTTCAGCGTTCTGGCGTTTGTCGGTGGCGAGCCGGCCGGGTTGGTCAATTGCTTTGAAGGTTTCTCGACTTTCGCCTGTCGGCCATTGGTCAATGTGCACGATGTGGCGGTGGTGAAGAAGTTTCGCGGCTTGGGGTTGAGCCAGAAGATGCTGCAAAAGGTCGAGGACATCGCTCGCCAGCGCGGCTGCTGCAAAATCACGCTAGAGGTACTGGAAGGTAATGCAATCGCCCAGGCTTCCTATGGCAAGTTCGGTTTTGCTGCAGGCATGTTCGACCCGGCGCACGGTCGGATGCTGTTCTGGACCAAGGCGCTTTAAGGTCATACGAGCAATGAAAAAGGGCGTCCATCAGGACGCCCTTTGTCGTTACGGTTTGTAGTGCTCTGTCACTTGCGCGGTTTGATCACTCGGAACCCTGAGTTCAGCGGTGCTGGCGTGACTTTGATTCGCCGCTTGGCTGAACCGCAGGCTCTCAAAGTAGTACCGCATGCGTTCAGCGCCACCTTCGGCGAATGCAGCGGTTGAACTGATCAGCATCAGGCCGGCGAGGATCATGGTTGTACGTTTCATGGTGTGCCCCACTACGAGTTGTCGGGTCCTTTCGTCCATGAAGCAATGTCGAAAAGACATTATCCGCCGATTCCGTCAAATGGGAACCTGCGCCTAGAGCTTCCAGTCCAGGCTCAGGGTCACGGTGTGCGGGTCACCCCAAAACGCACCGTTATAGAACCCGACATTGTCGTAATACTTCTTGTCGAACAGGTTATCGACGTTCAGCGAGGCGGACAGGTGCTTGTCGAACTCATACCGCGACATCAGCTTGACCACGGTGTAGGCCTCTTGCCGGATATTGCTCCTTTCGGTGATCACCGCACCGTCGGCACTACGTCTCACCGGGCGACTGGCGGCGCGGAACACATCGCTTTGCCAGTTCACTGCGCCACCCACGGTCAGGGCCTGCCAGTCGCCGGGCAGACGATAGGCCGTGGAGAGCCGGAACATATTCAACGGCTGGTTGGTATTGGCGCGTTTCTTTTCGCCATTGGCCGCGTGGGTGTAGGTGTAGCCGGCCGTCATGTTCCAGCCGGCCATGACCTCGCCCGAGACCTCGGCTTCGAAGCCCTGAACCTTGTTGCCTTTACCGCCTGACTTGAAGAACTCCTCACCGGTGACCGGGTCCGGTGGCACCGAATCGTCGAGCTCGGCAACGTTGTCCTGTTTGCTCCAGAACAGCGCCGTGGCGAGATTCAGACGTTCTTCCAGCAGGCTGCCCTTGAGCCCCAGTTCATAGTTGCTGCCCACCACCGGTTCGAGGTATTTGCGATGGCTGTCGCGGTTGTCTTGCGGCTTGAAGATGTCGGTGTAGCTGACGTACGCGGTGTATTCGGGGGTGAGGTCGTAGAGGAGCCCGGCGTAGGGCGTCCACATGTCGTTGTGTTCCTGGCTTGTGGCATCGACGCTGCTCAGTTGCAGGTTGTTGTCGTACTTGTTGGTCTTGCTCGACACCTTCCAGCTCCCATAACGACTGCCGAGTACGGCGTGCAGGTCATCCGTCAGGCTCAGGCGAGTGGCCAGGTAACCGGCCTTCTGGCGGGTGCTGTCTTTTGAACCTGAAAGGCGGGTGACCGTGTCGGGAAACCTGGCGATGTCGCCCATGTATTTCCAGTCGCGGATGTTTTCATAATCCGCCGCCCTGGGGCCGTCCACCATATGGGGGGAATCTTCCCGGCGCTCGGCCTCGCCGTAGCCGATCATCATTTCGTGTTCCCGTCCGAACAGCGAGTAAGGGCCCGCCACGTTGAAGTCATAAGCCTTCATTTTTTGCGTACTGAGCATGTGGCTGACGTTGGCGCTCATGCCACTGCGATCAGCTTCAGGGAAGCCTGCGCCGCCGTAGTAGATCTTGCCGTCGGTGTCGCTCTCGCGATGGGTGTAGGCGGCCTTGGCCTGCCACCCGGCACCCAATTGGTGTTCCAGCGTGGCGAACGCGGTTTTGTCCTTGAGCGGCCAGGAACTCCAGGAAGTGGCCATGTTGGTCGAGCGTCCGAGGTTGGCCTTGCCACCGTCAGCGTTCCAGTACGGCACCGTGCCCCAGGACGTGCCGTGGACATGTTTGTTCTGATAGTCGTAACCCACGGCCAACACGGTGTCATCGGTCAGGTCGGCTTCGAGAATCCCGTAACCGACCTCCCGTTGTTGCTGGTACTTGTCGCGGAACGAATCGCTGTCGCGATAGGCCAGCACGCTGCGTCCGCGCAAGCGGCCGTCGAACGCCAGCGGACCGCCGACATCCAGGTAACTGTAGTAGTCGTCATAACTGCCGCCGCTGACCCCGGTCTGGACTTGCCACTGCGACGTCGGCCGTTTACGCACCATGTTGATGGTGGCGGAAGGGTCGCCCGCGCCAGTGGTCAGGCCGGTGGCACCGCGAACAACTTCGATACGGTCGTAGATAATGGTGTCGGAATCGGACTTCATGTAGGTGAAGGTGTTCAGCATGCCGTCGATCTGGAAATTGCTGATCGAGTATCCCCGGGACGAATAGCTGACCCGGTCCGAATCGTTGTGCTGAACCACCACGCCGGTGGTCTGGCTCATGGCTTCGGACAGCGTGCCGAGTTTGAAATCGTCCATTTGCTGACGCGTGACCACGGACACCGATTGCGGCGTTTCCTTGATCGACAGGTTCAAGCGCGTCGCAGTGCTCATGGCGCCCGTGGTGTACGACTCGGTGTTTTCGGTAGTGCTGCCCAAACCTTGGGCGGTGACATGGGTGGCGCCCAGCTCGAGGGTGCGGCCGGGTTCTTGATCAGGGCTGATTTCGGCCAGCAAGTCGGGGCACAGGGCGGTACTGCACAGGCCCAGGGTAAAAGTCATGGAACGGGTGATAGGCGCGAACATCGCGGCCGACTCCTTGTCTTCGAGGGAAAATTTCCGTTTGTTCAAAGACGAAGGGGAGGGACAGGATTTAGCTGCAAACGAGAATAATTATTACTTTCGCGAGTGCCGGGTTTTGTCAAAAAGGGGGGATGGCAGGTCGGAAACAGCAGTGGGCTGCTTCCGAATCAAGCGAGGGGATCAGGCGTGAGGCACACGGTGGGTGACGGGCAAAGGCTGGGCCTGATTGCTTTGTGTCAACAAGCGCAATTGCGCGAGCTCCTGCTTCAACTGGTCACGCTCGTCTTTCAACTGGCGCAATTCATCACGACGAATCGTGACGTAAAGGGTTTGTGCTGGCCGTGCTGCTTGTACTGTGCCCATTGCTCACCTCGCAAATGGCTGCCTCAACTGTAAACCTGCCCCCGCCATCGGGTGCTGACTTACTATCGGCTGCGATTTTGATTTCTTTTGCCCCGGAAGGGAACTTTTTTATTTTTAATGGTCGTTGTGTCTTCGGCGCGATTACCGACGTTATCAATCTGGATCGGGCACAATGCCCGGAAACTATGTGCCAGCGCTCTGGACTAACCCTCATTAGTCGCGTTGGGCTATAACCTTTGACACACATTATTTGTAGTAGGGAGCATCAGAACATGCAACTCGGGATTATTGGACTGGGCCGCATGGGCGGAAATATTGCGCGGCGCCTGATGCTCAACGGGCATACCACCGTTGTTTACGACCGCAATACCGCCTTTGTCGACACCCTGGCCGCAGAAGGCGCCTCCGGCGTCATCGACCTGCCGGCGCTGGTCGCTGGCCTGGCCAAGCCACGTGCGGTGTGGGTCATGCTGCCAGCCGGCGCACCGACCGAAGACACCATCGACACCCTGAGCACCTTGCTCGAAGCGGGCGATACCATCATCGACGGCGGCAACACCTTCTATAAAGACGACATCCGCCGGGCGAAAACCCTCTCGGAGAAAGGCCTGCACTACGTCGACGTCGGTACCTCCGGCGGCGTCTGGGGCCTGGAGCGTGGTTACTGCATGATGATCGGTGGCGAAGCCGAGGTGGTTAAACGCCTTGATCCGCTGTTCGACAGCCTTGCACCAGGGCTGGGCGACATCCCTCGCACCAAGGACCGCAAGTCCGAAGACGATCGCGCCGAGCGCGGTTACATCCACGCAGGCCCGGCGGGTTCGGGCCATTTCGTGAAAATGATCCACAACGGCATCGAATACGGAATGATGCAGGCCTTCGCCGAAGGCTTCGACATCCTCAAGACCAAGGCCAGCACCAACCTGCCGGAAGACCAGCGTTTCGACCTGAACGTAGGCGACATCGCCGAAGTCTGGCGTCGTGGCAGCGTCGTGTCGTCCTGGTTGCTCGACCTGACCGCCGACGCGCTGGCCAGCGATCCGAAACTCGACGGTTACTCCGGGTCGGTCGCTGACAGTGGTGAAGGTCGCTGGACCATCGAAGCCGCCATGGAGCAATCGGTGCCTGTACCGGTGCTGTCGAACTCGCTGTTCTCCCGCTACCGTTCGCGCGGGCAAGGCACCTTTGGCGACAAGATTCTCTCGGCCCAGCGCTTCGGCTTCGGCGGCCACGTGGAGACTTCGAAAAAATGACCCGCTTGATCCGCAATAAATCCAAGGCAGAACCCGCACCACCGACCACGCTGTTTCTGTTCGGTGCCCATGGTGACCTGGTCAAGCGTCTGCTGATGCCGGCGCTGTACAACCTGAGTCGTGACGGTCTGCTTGGGGATGGACTGCGGATCATCGGCGTTGACCATAACGCCATCACCGATGAAGCCTTTGCGAAAAAACTCGAAGACTTCATTCGGGCCGAAGTGGCCGCCAAGGTCGGCAAGGGCGATCAAGCCCTTGATCCGGACTTGTGGGCCAAGTTGGCCAAAGGCATCAGCTACGTCCAGGGCGACTTCCTGGACGACAGCACCTATCAAGCCCTGGCGGCGAAAATCGCCGCCAGCGGCACTGGCAACGCCGTCTTCTACCTGGCCACCGCGCCACGTTTCTTCAGCGAAGTGGTGCGTCGTCTCGGCGCCGCCGGCTTGCTGCAAGAGGCGCCGGAAGCGTTCAGAAGGGTAGTAATCGAAAAACCCTTCGGTTCCGATCTGCCAACGGCCGAAGCCTTGAACGCTTGTTTGCTCAAGGTGATGACGGAAAACCAGATCTACCGGATCGATCACTATCTGGGCAAGGAAACCGTGCAGAACATTTTGATCAGCCGGTTTTCAAACAGCCTGTTCGAAGCGTTCTGGAACAACCACTACATCGACCACGTACAAATCACCGCCGCCGAAACCGTTGGCGTGGAAACCCGTGGCAGTTTCTATGAACACACCGGCGCCTTGCGGGACATGGTGCCCAATCACCTGTTCCAATTGCTGGCGATGGTCGCAATGGAGCCGCCGGCCGCCTTTGGCGCCGATGCGGTGCGCGGCGAGAAAGCCAAGGTGGTCGGCGCGATTCGCCCCTGGTCGGTGGAGGAAGCGCTGGTCAATTCGGTACGCGGCCAATACGCGCCCGGCGAAATCGACGGCAAGCCAATGCCGGGTTATCGCCAGGAAAGCAACGTGGCGCCCGACAGCAATACCGAAACCTACGTCGCGCTGAAAGTCATGATCGACAACTGGCGCTGGGTCGGCGTGCCGTTTTACCTGCGCACCGGCAAGCGCATGAGCGTGCGCGATACCGAGATTGTCATCTGCTTCAAACCAGCGCCGTATGCACAGTTCCGCGATACCGAGGTCGATGAACTGCAACCGACCTATCTGCGCATCCAGATTCAACCCAACGAAGGCATGTGGTTCGACCTGCTGGCCAAACGGCCCGGTCCCGCCTTGAAAATGGCCAATATCGAACTGGGCTTTGCCTACAAGGATTTCTTTGAAATGCAGCCGTCCACCGGCTATGAAACCCTGATCTACGATTGCCTGACCGGCGATCAGACGCTGTTCCAGCGCGCCGACAACATCGAGAATGGCTGGCGCGCCGTACAGCCGTTCCTCGACGCCTGGCAGCAGGACACGAGCGTGCAGAGCTATGCCGCTGGCGAAGACGGCCCACAGGCTGCAGAAGATCTGCTGACTCGCGATGGTCGCGTCTGGCACGGCCTCGGATGAGTGATACAACGTCGCATCCCATCCGTTTTCTGCTCAGTGACATGGACGGCACCTTGTTGTTGCCCGATCACAGTCTCAGCCAACGCACTATCGAAGCGGTCCGTTCCTTGCGCGAGGCGGGCGTGTTGTTCAGCCTGGCCACCGGCCGTCCACCCAAAGCCATGTTGCAGCAGATCGAAGCCCTGGGCGTCGACTTGCCAACGGCTGCCTTCAATGGCGGCACCATCGTCAATCCGGACGGCAGTTTGCTGGTCGCACATTACCTGCCGGCGACGGCTGCGCTGACGGCATTGGCGCTGTTTGCCGACCGGCCGGACATCGAAATCTGGGTGTTCAGTGGTGGCGACTGGTTGCTGAAAGATCCGAACGGCCCAATGGTGCCTCGTGAACAGCACGGCCTGGGTTATCCGCCAGTGGTGGTCGAGAGTTTTGAGCCGTACCTGGAGCGCATCGACAAGATCGTCGCCACCAGCAACAACACGCAATTGTTGATTGAGCTGGAAGCGCTCCTGCTGCCCAAAGTGGAGGGCCAGGCACAGGTCTCCCGTTCACAGCCGATTTATCTGGACGTGACCGCGATGCAAGCCAACAAGGGGGCGGCGCTGGTGACACTGGCCGAATTCCTCGGTGTGCCGCTGGAGCAGACCGCGGCGCTGGGCGATGGCGGCAACGACCCGGCGATGTTTCACCGCGCAGGCTTGTCGATCGCGATGGGGCAGTCAGAAGAGGCGGTGAAGCGCCAGGCGGACGTGGTGACGGGCGCCAACACCGAGGACGGTGCGGCCCAGGCAATCGAGCGCTACATCCTCCCTCGATAACTCATGCAAAACCCCTGTGGGAGCGGGCTTGCTCGCGAAGGCGGTGTGTCAGACAACGTAGATGTTGAATGTCAGACCGCCTTCGCGAGCAAGCCCGCTCCCACATTTTGTTCCAGGTTTACAGCCAGAAACTCACTGCATACCAGCCAAGAACACCCATCACCACGGTGTACGGCAACGCCATCCACACCATCCGCCCGTACGACAGGCGAATCAGCGGTGCAATCGCCGAGGTCAGCAGAAACAGAAACGCAGCCTGACCATTGGGCGTCGCCACGCTCGGCAGGTTGGTGCCGGTGTTGATCGCAATCGCCAGTGTCTCGAAATGCTCACGGCTCATGTGGCCAGAGATGAAGGCCTGTTTGACTTCGGTGATGTAAATGGTCGCGACGAACACGTTATCGCTGATGGCCGACAACAAGCCGTTGGCAATAAACAGCATGCCCGGTTGTTGATCCGCTGGCAGCGCCAGCACCCACTGAATCAGTGGCGTGAACAGTTGCTGATCGTGAATCACCGCCACCACTGCGAAAAACACCACCAGCAGCGCTGTGAATGGCATGGCGTCCTTGAACGCGTTGCCGATACGGTGTTCGTCGGTGATGCCAGTGAAGGCGGTGATCAGCACGATCACCATCAAGCCGATCAGGCCGACCTCAGCAATATGGAACGCCAACCCCGCAATCAGAATCAGCGCTGCCAAACCCTGCACGATGAGCGCTGCACGTTGACGCGAGGTGCGTTCGGCATTGTCTTCGGCGGCGTAATTGGCCAGAACCGCACGCACGTTGTCCGGCAACAGCGTGCCGTAACCGAACCAGCGAAGTTTCTCCAGCAGGACGCAGGTCACCAGGCCTGCCACCAGGACCGGCAATGACACCGGGGCGACTTTCAGAAAGAACTCAGAGAAGTGCCAGCCCATCTCGTGGCCGATCAGCAGGTTTTGCGGCTCACCGACCAATGTGCAAACTCCGCCCAGTGCGGTACCCACGGCACCGTGCATCAGCAGACTGCGCAGAAAGGCGCGGAATTGTTCGAGGTCGGCGTGATGGAGTGTGGGCAGATGCTGGTCGTCGCCAAACTCGCTGTCTTGACGTGGATCATTGCCGGAGGCGACGCGGTGATACACCGAGTAAAAGCCGACGGCTGCACTGATGATCACGGCGGTCACGGTCAAGGCATCGAGAAACGCCGACAGAAACGCCGACAGGAAGCAGAACAGCAACGCCAGCAGCGCCTTGGAGCGAATCCCGAGCAGCAGCCGTGAGAACAGAAACAGCAGCAGGTCTTTCATGAAGTAGATGCCGGCCACCATGAACATCAGCAGCAGGATCACCGGGAAGTTGTGCACCAGCTCGTCGTAGAGTGCCTGGGGCGTGGTCATCTTCAACAACAGTGCTTCGATTAGCAGCAGGCCACCGGGCATCAACGGATAACACTTGAGCGCCATGGCCAGGGTGAAGATGAACTCCAGCACCAGCAGCCAGCCAGCCACCACCGGCCCTACAGTCCACAGCGCCACTGCGTTGAGAATCAGGAAACCGACAATGCTTGCCTTGTACCAGCGGGGTGAATGCCCGAGAAAATTGTGCGCGAACGCCTGAGCCATTGAACCGGGCATCGGCTACTCCTTGTATTAAGAAGCGCGCAACTTGCCGTAAGCAGAAGGGAAGATCAAGTGTAGGAAAACTGTGCGGGCCTAACCGAGATAGCGTGCGACGACCGCTCGATAGTTGCCGTCCAGTGAATAACCTCCGACGACGATGTTTCCATCGGCCTGCATGGTCACTGAAGTCGCGGTATCCAGGCTGCGGCCAAGGCGGGTGCGAACCCAGCCGATGCCATTGCCGAAGCTGCGATCAAGTTGCCCGTCGGGCAGATGCCGCGCCAGAATAAAATCCGCCTCGACGCCGCCGATCGTGGCTCCGACTGTGACCACGCTGCCGTCCGGCAGTACTTTTGCGTCGGTCCACTGGCAGCCACTGTGACCGATTTCGAGCAATCGGGCCTGGCCTCCATTGCAATGAATGTCCGGGCGGCCGTTGCTGTGTACTTTCAGTGCCAGGCAATGCATCGGGTCGCGGCTGCTGCCAAAACACTGCACATCGCCATTTTCGTGTTGGACGATCTGGCTGACCTGAGCGCTATACCCCCGTGCCTTGAAGGTCATGAAACCGTCCACGGCGAAACAGTCGTCGAGCCTGCCGTCGATGTGATAGCGGGCCAGCAGGCCTTCTTCAGGGAAGTTGATCGACCCGCCCACCAGGATCCGGCCGTCTCGTTGCACCATCAGGCTGCTGAGCCAGGTGTTCATCAACAAGTGCCTGACAATCACGAAGCCACGACCGTTGAAGGTGTTGTCCAAAGAGCCGTCGGTGTTGAGCCGTATCAGCATGCCAACATGATCGGACAGCTCGAAGTGATGATTGGCCTGCAGCAGGATTCGACCATCTTCCTGCACGCAGACATCACAGGCTTCAGCGCCCGGTATGCCGGGGGGGAGCCAGGTGTCACGCACGCCTTGTGAAAGATCGCCCGGCAGGCGCACGACGCAACGGCCATTGTCGCCAAAACATTGAGCCGGCCGACCGTGCTGATCAAACAGGGCGAGGGCGGGCAGTGTCCGGTGAGCATTTTCGTAGTGCAGCCCGGCCACCAGAATGTGCCCATCGGGCAGTACATGGACTTTGCCGGCCATGGCCTCGAAGCCGTGTTGAAATTGCCCGATGACGCTACCTTGATTGCCGAACGCCAGATCCGCCGAGCCGTCCTCGAGCAAGCGAGCCAGGCCGAAGCGACTGCCGCCTGGCGTTCCGACCTTGGCCGCGACTAACAGCCTGCCACGTGAATCAATCGCGACCCCGTTGGCCATGCTTGAGAGGCTGCCAGCGAAATACACCTGGGTTTTGCCGGACGAGGCAAAGGTTGTATCGAGTTTCCCGGCGTCACTCAGGGTTGCCGGTATTGCAAACGCGGTCTGGATTGACATGCACGCAGCTCCTTGCGAGTCGTCCTGAACCGAGAGTTTGGGTGGCGACTGTATAAGGAAACATTCAATCCCTGAACGACTGAATGCACAACTGTCATAACTAACAGGCGGAGGGTCGCTGTGTGCCAGAACAGTGTCTTTTCGATCCACTGACAAGCCTGCCAAGTAGTTAGGCGTGTGCAGTTTCGAATAATTATCGGGGGAGGGCGCGGGTTACCGTTGGGTAACCCGCAAAATATTTAGTGTGGCATCGACCACGATTGGAGTTTGTAACCCTCCTCGCTCAATTCCGCACGTGCCGCTTCAAGCAGGCATTCAAGTTGCGCAGGATCGGTATAGGCACTGCTTGGGATCTGCTTGCGGCCGATGCTGCGGGTGTTGGTGCGATCGATAACGGTCAGGCTGAGTTCGCCATTGCCGTCTTGTGGGGCCCAGGCCACGCATTGGAACGGTTGGAATGCGCGGTCGGCAATCAAAAGAGCTTCGTTGATGCGGAGCGGGGCGTTCATGGGTTTTTCTCTCTGTATGCCCAATCAAGTGATGTGCCGTCGGTTGGGCTTACCGATCGGCTGGTTACTTGTACTGATGCCCGCAACCGGGGGGCGGGTCACATACAATTAAAAGAAATATCAACTTTCTTTCATTGGCTCAAGGTTCGGACAGGATTTGAAAGCTGAATGAAAGGAAGGACTCATTAGGTAACTGACTAAACGCTTCTTATAACTAATAACGCAACCGTTCTATAGTCAAACGGTACAAGGCCGCGTCAAATTATTGCTAACGTTACATCCAGATCCGCCAAACGACTGTTTTTAATAATATTTCATAAATTTGGCGCCAAGGAACAGTCATGATCGAAGTGCCTGCCTTACGACGTCTGTTAGTAGTGGACCCTTGCGACGACTGTTACCGTCTGCTGCCGGGTTTGCGCTCTGCCGGTTGGGACGTTGAGAGCTGCACCCTGGAAAACGTTGCCAACAAAACCTGCGATGTCGGCCTATTGCGTTTGCAGCCTTTTCAACTCGAACACCCGGAAGCCGTCAAAGAGCTGATCAGCCGTAGCGGTACCGAGTGGATCGCCGTACTCAACCAGGAAGTCCTGCGATTGCAAAATGTCGGGGACTTTGTCTGCGAATGGTTCTTCGATTTCCATACCTTGCCATTCGATGTGTCCCGGGTTCAGGTGACGCTGGGCCGCGCGTTCGGAATGGCCCGCCTGCGTGGGCAGGGCACGGTTCACATTGATCAGCCTGAACACGAGCTGCTTGGCGACAGCAAACCCATTCGCGAACTGCGCAAGTTGCTGAGCAAGCTGGCGCCCACCGAGTCTCCGGTATTGATCCGTGGTGAAAGCGGTACCGGTAAAGAACTGGTCGCCCGCACGCTCCATCGACAATCCCAACGTCACAGCAAACCCTTTGTCGCGATCAATTGCGGCGCAATTCCCGAACACTTGATCCAGTCCGAACTGTTTGGCCACGAGAAGGGTGCTTTTACGGGCGCCCATCAACGCAAGATCGGGCGGATCGAAGCGGCTAACGGCGGCACGCTGTTTCTCGACGAAATCGGTGATCTGCCCCTGGAGCTGCAGGCCAACCTGTTGCGTTTCCTCCAGGAAAAGCACATCGAGCGGGTGGGCGGCAGCCAGCCGATTCCCGTGGATGTGCGGGTGTTGGCCGCGACCCATGTCGACCTTGAAGCCGCGATCGAGAAAAAACGCTTTCGTGAAGATCTTTATTACCGCCTGAACGTGTTGCAGGTCGCGACCGCGCCCCTGCGTGAGCGCAATGGTGATCTGTCGATGCTGGCCAGCCACTTTTCCCATTTCTACAGCCATGAAACCGGCCGACGTCCGCGCAGCTTCAGTGAAGACGCCTTGATTGCCATGGGTAAGCATGACTGGCCGGGCAATGTGCGCGAGCTGGCCAACCGGGTACGTCGCGGGCTGGTACTGGCCGAAGGCCGGCAGATCGAAGCGCGAGACCTGGGGCTGATCAGACCGCAGGCCATTGCCGCGCCGATAGGCACACTGGAAGACTACAAGCACCGGGCAGAGCGCCAGGCCTTGTACGATGTACTTAACCGCCACAGCGATAATTTGAGCATCGCCGCCAAGGTGCTGGGGATATCCAGACCTACCTTCTACCGTTTGTTGCACAAGCATCAGATACGTTGAGCGATTGCAGGATCAAAAAAACCCGCCGAAAAAGCGGGTTTTTTGTGGGTGGCGGATTAGAAGTAGTACGGGAATTTCAGGCTGAAGGAAAAGTCTGGCGAGTCGTCAGTCAGGCCGATGGCCAGGTTGGGAACGATCGTCAGGTTATTGGTTGCTGCCAGGGTCATGCCGATGTTGAAGTTGGCCGAGTTGTAATCGCTGTTGGTAATCGACTGCCAATCGCCACCGTCCGGCTTGATTTTGCTCTTGCGGGCGAACTGGTCGGTGAACGAGAACGACATACTCATCTTCTCGTTCAAGGCGAATGCAATGCCGCCGCCAACCTGCCAGGAATTGCCCAGTTTCACGTCCCCGGGCACCTTGGAGTTGACCTGAGGGCTGATGTCGCTGAAAGAGTCTTCAAGGTTGTAGGTGTAGGCCAGGCTGCCGAACAGCACGGCCGGGTCGAAGGTCTTGACCAGCGAGATACCCGGGGTGATCGACCAGACACCGTTGCCGGTCGGCAAGTCCTCAGGTACCGAGAGGTTATCGTTGTTCGATTCCTGGACCAGCTTGATGCCGTATGGATCCTTGCCGGTAGGCGCCTTGACGCGAAATGTAACGACCGCATCGGGCAGGTTGACCGACTCATCCAGAAACTTGTAAGCAACACCAAAGTTCACATCGCCGATGGTCGGGTCGCGGGTAACGGTGGCGTCCGACGTCACCGGTCCGGCGCCACCGGCGCCACCGGAGGAATACGTTGATTCGCGATAAACCACAGGAACGTTAATGTCGAACTGCCAGCGTTGCCCTGTGTTGTAGCGGGCGGTCAGGTCCAGGGTCCAGTTATCAGCCTTGATGCGGTCGATATCGATGTTGCCAAGAAAAATCGAGTCCAGTGCCAGAAAGCCATTGAGCGTCAGCGCACGGGTATCGTAGTGCGTGTAGGTCACGCCGGTTTCGAAGCTGAACTTGCCGCCACCGAAGAAGCCGCTGGCTTCGTCATACAGGTTGGAAACGCTTTGTGCAGGCTCCGAATCATCCTTGAGCGATTGGCCGTATGAACTGCCTGTGGTTCCCGGTGCACCGGCGGCCAAAGTCTGGCCACCCTTGGGCGCTTCGGCGGGGGATTTGGTCAGGCGTTTGGGAGGCGGTGTCGCAGGTGTTTCTTCGACTTGGCGAACGCGTTGCTCGAGTACCATCAGCGCGTTCTGTTGTGCTTCGTAACGCTGTTTCAACTCCATGAGTTCTTGTTTTAGTATCTCGACCTGGGGGTCCGGTGCTGCGTATAGCAGTGTCGCCGGGGCCAGGCTACTCAAACAAACGATGGCTCTGAACGTCAACGATCGGTGCATGGGTTAGCCGTCCCTTCTGACTTCATCTGGTGAAACTGAGCGTAGATCAGAATCCTTGGGTGCGAAGACCTTTGAGCTGGTCCAGATTGCCGTTCAGCGAACCGCCTGTCGCCACGTTGTCACGCAGCACGACATTGAGGGACGTCAGGTTGCGGACCTGGTTGCCACCGCCGAGCAAAGTTGTGTTTTGCATCAGTCCACCCTGGGCGAGACGTTGTACGGTACTGCCCTGATTGTTGTTGGCCACGATGTTGAGTTGCACACCGTTACGGGTCGAGGTAATGCTCAGCGCGCCCGCGCCATTGGCGTCGGCCAACGTCGAACCTGCGGTCAATGCCTGGCCCTGCTGTTGCGTTGTTGGCGCCTGGTCAGCCCGTGTAACGTTGATATCAACGTTGTTGTAGGCAGTGTTATGGTCGCCGGCAGCACGCACGACTTGAGTGACGCCTTCGGTGCTGCTGAGGCCGCTGCCGCCAGTGACGGTGCCGGTGCCTTGCGAACTTGCTGAGCCATTACCTTTTTCATTGATGATCGACACATAGAACTGTGGCTGGATGGTCGATTGTTGAATTTGCATCGAGGAAGTTGCCCCGATCACTTCACCGTTGGCGTTTTGCCAAGTGCTGGTCATGACGATGCCAAAACTGATGATCCGTCCCGGCATGACATAGCGGCCTCGCAGGGTTGCCAGTTCGTGATCGTTAAGTTCAATGGGTTTGAACATCTGTGCCTGGGTCGGCAGGCTGGCGGCCAGGCAAACCACGGCCAGCCAGATTGGAGTCTTCATTGGAATGCTCCCGGAGCGTCGTGCTCCCTTGTTATTAGAAGAAGTCACTCTGGATGAATCCGAAATCCATCAACTCTGCGTCTTGCACCGGGCTGAAGGTGTTGATGCGGTTCTTGGCGGTCAGCGGCAGGGGTGGGTCGAGCAACGCATTGGCTTTGTCGTAGCCCTGACCGATGACGGCAAAGATGATGCCGTTCCAGCCTTTTACAAAGTCTTCGACTTTGTAACGTTTATGACCGAGTACCGGATCTCCGATATATACCCAGCCGTTATGAACTCGTTGCATGACCACAAAGTGTTTGTAGCCACGGATATCCATGAGTACCACAACCGGAATTCTGATCTCGCTCAACGTTTGCGTCGCTACCCGGTAACCACGGGCGCGCATGCCGAGACTTTCCACGTAGCGCTTCATGTCGAGCATGGAAAAGCCCTGGACGCGGACAAGATCCTGATCGGAGTGTGCCAGCATGCCTTCGATGATTTGTTCTTCGTTCACGTCCAGCCAATAGGCTTGGCGCAATATCGTCGCCAGCGCAGCTGCGCCGCAACTGAAGTCGGTTTTCTGTTGCACCAGGTCGGCAAATTTACGCTCGCGTATGCTCTGGATCGGCTTATATACCAAGGCGCCGCCCGGCAGGACGGCAAGCGGCAGTTGTGCAGCCTCGATCACACTGGCCACGCAAAGCAAAAATGCCAAGGCGATAATGCGCATGGTGGGATGCCTTCTGGTGGTGTTGAAAAAGGCCCCCGTAAGGGGGCCTCCAGAGACAGCAATTAGAACGACTGGTTGGAAATGGCCAACGAGTTGCTTTGTTGGTTACCCACACCGGCAGCCACGTTGACGCCCAGGTTGCCGCTGCCACCATTCACCGAACCGCTCAGGGTTGCAGTGTTGGTTACAGGGTTAGCCCAGCCAGTTGGAGTCAGCACTTGATAGGAGTAGGTGTTGCTCAGATCAAATGAACTGCTCTCACTGAAGCTTCCCGCTTTTGCGAACTCGGATTCAGACGATTTCGAGCCCGATTTTTCGAACGAAGAGGCGGACGATTTCTCGAACGACTTATCGAACGATTTTGCGAACGAGGAATCGCGCGATTTGTCGTACGAGGATTCGTGAGATCTGTCGTACGAGGAGTCGCGAGATCTGTCGAACGAAGAATCGCGAGATCTGTCGTACGAGGAATCGCGCGATACGTCAAGCGATGCGTCAAGCGATGCGGTAAGCGATGCGTCGGCACTCCTGCTGCGGGTACGATCGCCATTGCCATTATTGAAGGTAACGGAACTGGAAGCCGCGGCAGCAGCGTCCAGGGAAGCGCTCAAGGAAGCGCTCAACGATGAACTCGAAGAACCGCTTGCACTGCTGCTGTTGGAACCGCTTGCAGAACTGCTGTTAGAACCGCTCGCAGTACTGCTGTTGGAACCGCTCGCATTGCTGCTCTTCGAACCGCTTATATCAACGCTAAGGGAACCGCTGGAATTAGCGCTCTTGGCACCGGCCGCGGCCCAACTCGAAGAAGCGCTTTCACTGCCGCTGGCCTCGAACGACTTGTCTTTAGAGAAACTACCGCTGGCCGTTTTGGTAAACGTTAGCGTATCCACGGTGTAGGTCCGATCAGCTTTGTTATCCACTGTCAGGCCAGGACCGCCTTGATTGGCAGAGGCGGTGGCTGATGCGTTACCCAACGGAGCATTGGAGTTGGCAATTGCCATGGTGTTTTTCTGTTGGTTGAGGTCGCCGCCAGCAATGTTGATCCCCATGTTGCCGCTGCTGCCATCGCCCGATCCACTCATCACGGCAGAGTTTGTGACGCCGTAGTTCCAGACCTTGTTGTTGCTGCTGTATTGCGTGACTCGAGCGGTAGCTTCGGAATTGCCAAACACGAAGCTGTTATCGAGGCTGGAGGTGGAGCCAGCGTTTGCGATGGCGGCCGCGTTGTCTTGTTGGTTGCCGGCGCCTGCTGCGACGTTGACGCCCACGTTGCCGCTCGCGCCTGAGCCAGAGCTGCTCATCTCGGCTGAGTTCTGAGTCCCTTCGTTGTAGATGCGGTTGCCGGTGTTGGACTGCCTATCGTTCGCATTGGCGGTCGCGTCGGTATGGATCCAGGTTGGAGGAGGAGTGTGGTGATCGTTGTTATGACCATGGTGGCCACGCCGATCGTTCTGTCCAGCTTGTGCAGCAACAGCCAAGACCGCAGCGATTGCAAAAACCAGAGGTTTTATTGCCATCGAAGGTTTCATGGTGGTTCTCCGTACTTATTTTAGGTTAAGTGTTGTACCTACCTGTTTGGGTCAGTCCGTGACCCGTACGCTCAGGGTGTTGGCCGTTCGGTTTCCCACCCCGGCGCTCTGATTCAACTGGATCACCCCACGGCTACCGGTGAAGGCCTGATCGCTGGTAGCGACCTGGCGATAGCCTGGTGCAGAGTCAGTTGGATCGGAGTTGGTGATCAGCGTCACGTTCTGTTGCCTGAGGACGCTGTCGTCGATGCTTTGCGGCTGTGTGCCAATGCTTATCCGCAGGGCATTGGCTTGCTGGTTGCTGGCGCCCGCGCTCTGGTTGACACCCAGTACGCCGTTACCGTGGCTGAAGGAATTGCCTTGGATGCTGGACCGGGCATCGATCCTGGGGTCGACCACCGTACGCAGCCGTTGGCGAATCTGTGTGGTCGCGCTGGCTCCATGGCCAACGGCGATGGCCCGGGCGTTCGCCTGCTGCTGCAGGTCGCCGGCAGCCTGATTGACCCCGAGGTTGCCCTGGTACTGGGCGCCCGAACCGTCGATGTTGGCGTTATCGATGACGGGGGATTGGGCGAAGGTCGATGCACTGCAAAACATGGCGATAATCAGCAGCGTACGATTCATCTTAACGGTCTCCCGTTATGACTTTCAGAGCACCCAGGCCTTGCTGGACGCTTGAATTGACCATGTTGGCAATGCCGCCGCCAGCATTTCCCGAACGTCCGGCGGGGAGGTTGGAAAGCTGGCTTTGGTTGCTGATATTGCCGCCCAGGTTGTTGGTGTTTTGAGTGATCAGGCGGGAGATGCCTGCACCACTGGAGACACCGGCAAAGTCGCCGTCGCTCAACTCGTTCGTTTGACTGATGATCTGTTTGGACGGGTTGGCATTGGCGGTCGTGGGGCTAGGATCGGGCATCACTGGCGCACGCGTTGCCATGCGCGGCTGAACATCCCGTTTGATAATAATGATGCCGTTGTCAGCCTGTACCGGCATGCAGACAATCGAGCCCAGTGCACATCCGATCAGCAGGAGGCTAAAAAAGTTGTTATCAGGTTTCCCCACGGCGGCAATTCCTTCTGTGAGTGGAGCGCTGGCCCTTATCAGCGTTGCGAGGAAGAGAGCAGAAGGTGTGCCGGTTTTTGTTTTTCTTTTGAAAACAGGTGGTTGGATTTAATTGTCGAGGTAGTCAAAAAATTGTGTAACGCCACTGAGACAGGGCCACGCAAAAACGCCGTCGAGGGTGGCGGTATTGCTCGCTAAGGGCGCTGAAGGCAGGTTGTATCAGAGGCTTAACATTTTCTTGCAGGAGTGCTTGAGCCGCTTTAGCTCGCGGGTTTGCGCAGGGGTAGATGTATCAGGAGTGGACATTTTCGGCAGGGCGCGGGGGGCTGTCAGGTCGTGAGCAAGTGCGTCACAGCCTCGAATGCCGCGTCCTTGCGTTGTTGCCAATCACCTTGCAGCACCTGGCAAGGCCGGTGGTGCAGGTCAAGCCATTGGCGGCTGGCCTGGAAAAACACCTGGCGTTCTGCCAGTTGCGGTTGGCAACGTTGCCCGTCGTCATGCCAGGCCACGGTTTCAGGGCTCAGCAGCAAATGCAGGTCGTAGTGCCGTGCCAGCAATGCTTGCTCGATCCATGTCGGACAAGCGCCAAACAAGGTCTGGCTCCAGAGGATGTTACTCAGCAAGTGAGTGTCGAGAATCAGCAAATGCGGCTGCCGGGCGCGTGCCTCGTCCTCCCATCTCAGCTGGCCATGTGCTATTGATGCAATGTCATCGTAGCAGGTTTCGCGGGCTTCGCTTTCGATGAAGTGCCTAACGTACTCACCGACCAATATGCCGCCAAAATTGGCGTGAATCTCACTCGAAAGCCAGCTTTTGCCGCTGGATTCCGGCCCTGCCAGCACCAGCACCTTCATGTACGCAACGCCGGATCGGCCCGCCATTCTCGCCAGCCTTGCACGGCAATCAGGGCGAACAGCGCGTAGAGCCCGGCGGTCAGGTACAGACCTTTGTAGATAAACAGCCCGACGAAGATCACATCCAGGGTGAACCACAGCGGCCAGCATTGAACGCGTTTTTGCGCCATCCATAACTGCGCCACCAGGCTGAAGCCAGTGAGTGCCGCATCGAGCCAGGGTTGTGCGGCATCGGTCCAGTTCGCCATTGCAGCGCCCAGCAACAGACTGCCGACCGCGCCAATGATCAGACCGATAGCAACCGATTTACCGTCGAGCAGGCTGACCTGCCGACCTTGGTGTGCGTCACCCGCATGTGTCCACTGCCACCAGCCATAGAGCTGCAATGCGGCGTAGATCACCTGCAGGAGCATGTCCGAGTAGAGCTTCACCTCAAAAAAGATCCAGCTATAAAGCAGCACCATGACCAGACCGATCGGCCAGCACCAGGGGTTCTGTTTGACCGTCAACCAGACGGCAATGACACCGAGGGCAGCGGCAAACAGTTCAAGCCCGGACATGGAGGTACCTTGGGAAAATCGAAGAGGGTGCGGATTGTAACGGCAGGCGCTGCCAAGTAGAACCGGCGTACACACACACACTGTGTAGCAGCTGCCGAGCCCGTGGCGAGGGGATTTATCCCCGTTGGGCTGCGAAGCGGCCCCTGTTTTTCCAGCCACACCGCGTCCAATGGATTACGACGGCTTCGCCGCCGAACGGGGCGGTGCGACGTTTCGCTAAATCCCCTCGCCACGGGCTCGGCAGCTGCTACAGGGACTGTCGTTACACCCGGAACTGCTTGAGCAGCCCGTTCAACTGCTCACTCAATTCCTTCAGGTGAACGCTGGCCACGCTCGACTGTTCAGCCGCCAGCGCCGTGCTGTGGGACAAACCGGCGGCCTGGGTGACGTTCTGGTTGATGTCCTCGACCACATGCGCCTGTTGCAAGGTCGCGCTGGCGATGGAGGCGTTCAACCCGTTGAGGTTGCGCAGCGCCTGGGCAATGGCATTCAGGCTTGCGCCGGCCAGGCCGGCCTGCTCGATGGTCAACTGCGATGCACGGCTGCTGTCGCCGATCACTTTGACCGCTGCTTCGGAGTGGCTTTGCAGGCGTTCGATCATCGACTGGATCTCGGCCGTGGACTTCTGGGTGCGCTGGGCCAGCAATCGCACTTCATCGGCCACCACCGCAAAACCGCGACCTTGCTCGCCGGCCCGGGCGGCTTCGATGGCCGCGTTGAGGGCCAGCAGGTTGGTTTGCTCGGCGATGGAACGGATGACTTCGAGAACGCTGCCGATCTGCGTGCTTTCGGCGGCCAGAGTACGAATGACTTCCACCGCTTGATCGATGGTGGAGGACAGCTTGTCGATCTGTTGCAGGCTGCCATCGATGTTGACCTGACCTTGCTGCGCCTGAGACTCGGCATCGCGCATTTCGCTGGCGGCGTGCTCGGCGTTTTTCGCGACGTCGTGCACGCCATACGTCACTTCATTGATTGCTGTGGCCACCAGTTCCATTTGCTGGGATTGTTGCTGACTGCGTTGCTGGGCCTGGGCGGCGTCGTTGCCCAGTTCACTGGACGACTGGCCCAGGGCACTGGCGGATACTTGCAGTTCTTTGATCACCAATCTCAGCTTGGCGGTGAAGGCGTTGAAGTGGCGTGCCAGTTCCGTGACTTCATCCTGGCCATGGGTATCGAGGCTGTGGGTCAAGTCGCTTTCGCCGCTGGCGATGTTGGCCATGGCATTCACGGTTTCCTGCAGTGGACGCACGATGCTGCGGGCAATCAGGATGACCAGCAGCACCATGATCAGGGCAATCACCAGCCCCACGAACGAGGCCTTCCACACCTGGCCATAGAACTCGGCCTGCATGTCATCGATGTACACGCCCGAACCGATCACCCAACCCCAGGGCTCGAAGAGTTTGATGTAGGAGGTTTTCTCTACCGGCGCGCTGGCGCCCGGTTTCGGCCAGCGATAGTCGACGGTGCCGGCACCCTTGGTCTTGGCGACGGCGACCATTTCGTTAAACAGGGCAAAACCGTCGGGGTCGCGGATCGCCGAGAGGTTCTGGCCATCGAGTTTCGGGTTGGCCGGGTGCATGATCATCACCGGCGTCAGGTCATTGATCCAGAAGTAGTCATTCTGGTCATAGCGCAGGCCGCGAACGGCGCTCAGTGCCTGCTTCTGTGCGGCGTCGCGGGTGAGGGTGCCGGCAGTTTCGAGGTCGTGGTAATAGGTCAGAATGCCGCTGGCGGTTTGCACCACATGCTGGGTTTTCTGAGCCTTGGCGTGGTACAGGTCATCGTGAATCTGCTTGAGCATCAAGACGCCCAACGTCAATAGCATCAGGACGGCCACGATCAAGATGAGCCACAAACGTCGGCTGATCGACATACTGCGCAAGCTGTTCATAACGCTGTCACTCCGGTTTCTTTTTCTTGTAATAAATGATCGCCAGCATCCAACCACACTTTGCCAATCAGTCATATCCGACCCAAGTCCAATAACGCGGCAGCGTTAATCAGACTTGTCTGATAGGATTTCGGCCCCGCATGGAAAAACCTGAATCCCAGTCGATTTTTCACGGAATTTTTATGGTTTCGTCTGGATTCTATGCGCGCGGCGCAGCAGCGACGCTGACCGCAGTCAACGTTCTGAAAAAATATTAACGGGGCATGCCGTGGCGCATTGCTTCTTGGGGGATTGATGGATCTTTGGACTGCCTTTTCGGCATTGATTCTTGGGGTTGTAGAAGGACTGACGGAGTTTTTGCCGATTTCCAGTACCGGCCACCAGATCATCGTGGCTGACCTGCTCAACTTCGGTGGCGAGCGGGCCATCGCTTTCAACATTATTATTCAGCTGGGGGCGATTCTGGCGGTGGTGTGGGAGTTCCGCCGCAAGATCATCGATGTGGTGACCGGTTTGCCAACGCAGCCCGGCGCTCGCCGCTTTACTGCAAACCTGTTGATTGCTTTCATGCCGGCCGTGGTATTGGGGGTGATTTTTTCCAATTTGATCCACGAGTACCTGTTCAACCCGATCACCGTTGCGACGGCGTTGGTTGTGGGCGGGATCATCATGTTGTGGGCCGAAAAGCGTCAGCATGAAGTGCATGCCGAAACCGTTGATGAGATCACGTGGAAAGACGCCCTGAAAGTCGGCTTCGCCCAGTGCCTGGCGATGATTCCCGGGACCTCACGCTCCGGCTCGACGATCATTGGTGGCTTGTTGTTCGGGCTGTCGCGCAAGACCGCTACCGAGTTCTCGTTCTTTCTGGCGATGCCGACCATGGTCGCTGCGGCGGTTTACTCGGGCTTCAAATACCGCCACCTGTTCGTCCCGTCGGATTTTCCGGTGTTCGCCATCGGCTTCGTCACGGCGTTCATCTTCGCGATGATTGCCGTCAGAGCCTTGCTCGTGTTCATCGGCAGCCATAGCTATGCGGCGTTTGCCTGGTATCGCATCGCGTTCGGCCTGGTCATCCTGGCCACCTGGCAGTTCGGCTGGGTTGACTGGACTGCGGTCAAGCCATGAATGACGCCAGTGCGCGCAACAACCCCGGACGCAAGCCCGCAGGAGAGGTTCGCAATCTCCAGCTGAAACTGTTGGTGTTTGCGCTCCTGTGCGCGCTGCCGTTGTTTGGCTCGATGTCGTTGTGGCTGCGTGGGGTTTCGGTGATTCCCCTGGCTGCGTACGGGGTCGTCAGCCTGCTGGCGTTCTTGCTGTACTGGAGCGACAAGCGCAAGGCGCGCGCCGACCATTGGCGCACACCGGAGAACGTGTTGCATGCGGTGGAACTCGCCGGAGGCTGGCCGGGCGCCTTACTGGCCCAGCAGCTGTTTCGGCACAAGACGCGCAAGCTCTCGTTTCAGTTGGTGTTCTGGATCATCGTGCTGATGCATCAGGTGTTCTGGATCGACCAGCTGTTTCTCGGCGCCCATCTGTTCGCGCTGCTTTAAAGCAGCAGTCCGACCTGGGTGCGCTTGGGCAACTTGCTCACCACCAATTGATGGGAACGCTGCAACAAGCCTTGCAGCTCTTCAGGGCCCAACGGGTAGGGCGTTTCCATGATGATCCACTGAGCTCGCGCCAGATACGGCGCCGGGCGGATTCCCGGGCGGTCGCAATGACCGAGAAACACGTCCTTGTCGACCTTGAAGGCCAGGGATTCGCCCCGCAGATTCTGCAAGGCGAACATCTTGTTCCCGGCAATCGAAAACACCCGCACGCCACCCCACTTGTAGTCTTCCCGCG
The DNA here is from genome assembly GCF_019219045.1 of Pseudomonas sp. PDM25. Lineage (NCBI taxonomy): Bacteria > Pseudomonadati > Pseudomonadota > Gammaproteobacteria > Pseudomonadales > Pseudomonadaceae > Pseudomonas > Pseudomonas sp. PDM25. The sequence continues at coordinate 570,721 of NZ_JAHUWL010000001.1, read as the reverse complement.
CACCCGGCAGCGCGAGACAGAATTGCGCGACATCCTCTTCGCTCATACGTCCAGCCTTCATATCAGTCGGTCCCCGCAGGCATTGAATGATTCGATCAAATGGTCGAGCCAGGCGCGTACGGCCGGCATCACCCCGCGCCGATGAGGGTAGACCGCTTGCAGCCAGCCGCCAGGCAACGACCAGTCGGGCAGCAGCTGCACCAGCGTGCCGTTTTCCAGTTCCTGCTCGCAATACATCATCGGCAGCATGGTAAAACCCTGGCCGGCGAGGGTGCAGGCCTTGCGCACGATAAAGTCATCGATGCCCAATCGCGCCTCGAGGGTGAGATCGCAGCTTTTGCCCTGTTGGTCGAGCATGCGGATATGCACCAGGCGATCGGCTTCCAGGGCGCCGAGCACGGGCAGGTTTTTCAAGTCTTCGGGGTGGTTGATTTCACGGCCGTGCAAAAATCCGGGGCTGGCGACCATCGCCATCTGCGCCTGGCGCAAACGTCGGGTGACCAACAGCGGATCCTCATCGCCCAACTCACGCACCCGCAGCGCCACATCGACGCCCTCGGTCACCAGGTCGACGCGGCGGTTGAGCAACATGACCTCCAGTTGAACATGAGGATATTTCTCAAGGAAATCGCTGATCACTGTCGGCAGAATTTCGTGGGCCAGCCCGACGGGGCAAGACACCCGCAAACGCCCGCGAGGTTCACTCGACATGCTGGCGACGGCTTCATCGGCCATCTCGGCTTCCAGCAGCATTGCCTGACAGTGCCGCAAGTAACGTTCACCCACGGCGGTCAGCTTCAGTTGTCGGGTGGTGCGTTGCAGCAGGCGCGCGCCAAGGCGTTCTTCCAGTTCGGCAATGCGCCGCGACAACCGCGACTTGGGAATTCCGAGCAAACGCCCGGCTGCGGCAAAGCCATCGGCTTCAACCACCTTGGCGAAGTAGTAGAGATCATTGAGGTCTTGCATGGTGGACGCTCGATTGTTCTATCAGTGGGACGAACTATCGCATTGTTGCCGACTAATCAGCTATTAGTTTCGTCTGTAGGATTCTCCCCATCAGATCGCCTCGTGGCGATCCTCACCTGGAGATCCCACATGAAACTGCTGCATATCGATTCGAGCATTCTTGGTGACAACTCGGCTTCCCGTCAGCTGAGTAGCGAAGTCGTTAAAGCCTGGCAAACCGCCGAGCCGACGGCCGTGGTGACCTACCGCGACCTGGCCGCCGATGCCATCAGCCATTTCTCCGCCACGACCCTGGTTGCCGCCGGCACCACCGCTGAACTGCGCAACGCCGCGCAGCAACACGAAGCCGAGCTGAGTGCCACCACCCTGGCCGAATTCCTCGCCGCCGATGCCGTGGTGATTGCAGCTCCGATGTACAACTTCACCATCCCGACCCAACTCAAGGCCTGGATCGACCGCATCGCCGTTGCCGGTCAGACCTTCCGTTACACCGAAGCCGGTCCTGAAGGCCTGTGCGGTGGCAAGAAAGTCGTCATCGTTTCGACTTCCGGCGGTCTGCATGCGGGTCAGGCGACTGGCGTTGCTCACGAAGAGTACTTGAAGGTGCTGTTCGGCTTCATCGGTATCACCGACATCGAGTTCGTCCGCGCCCATGGCCTTGCCTATGGTGACGAAGTCCGCACCAAAGCCATGAGCGACGCTCACACGCAAATCAGCGAGCAGTTGTTCGCCGCCGCGTAAGGTGTGTGTAAAGAAAATCAAACAGCTCGGGCAATACCCAAAAAACTCTGTATTCTGATCACGCAAGTGTCAGATACGGAGTTTTTTGTTTCTGGCTATTTCGGAATTTCATTAAATAGTGGCCCGGGTTATGCAATCGAGGGTTACCGTCTCCGGTCCAGTAACAAGGTGGGGCATCCCATGGTGCGTCTTTGTGCAATTTTACTGATTTGCCTGCTCAGCAGCCTGAACTCAGTGCACGCCGCGCCTGCGCCGCATCCTCACTGGAGCGTCGGCTTCCATGAGATGAGTTTTCTTGACCCTCTGGATTTGCAGCCGATGCGCGCCATCGCCTTCTACCCCTCCAGCGAGAAGGAACACTCCAGCATCCTCGAGGGCTACACGGTCGAAGCGGGCGAAGACACCCGAGTTGCCATCGGTCGTTTCCCGATGCTGATGCTGTCCCACGGCAACATCGGAACCCCGCTGGCCTTGCACGACCTCGCCACGTCGCTGGCACGCAAAGGGTTTGTGGTGGTGGCGGTGATCCATCCCGGTGACAACTCCAAAGACCATAGCCGCCTTGGTACGTTGAGTAACCTTTACGGTCGGCCCATCCAGATTTCCGAAGCCATTACCGCGACACTGGGCGACCGAATGCTCGCGCCCTTCGTCAATGCCGATCAGGTCGGTGTGATCGGTTATTCGGCGGGCGGGGAGACGGCGCTGATTCTGTCCGGCGCGACACCGGACCTGGACCGTCTGCGCCGCTACTGTCAGGAACGCCCGGACGACCGCGATGCCTGCAACACCCAAGGCGAATTGATTGCTGACCGTGATGACTTGCAGCCGGTGGCTGACCCGCGGGTTCGCGCCTTGCTGCTCATGGCGCCACTGAGCCTGAAGTTTGGCCGTCATACCCTGGCCGATGTGCATGTGCCGGTGCTGCTCTACAGCGGCGACGGCGACAAACTGGTGGCGTTCGACAAGAATGCCGCCGCCCTGGCGCGCAAACTGCCGATCGCACCGGACTTCAAGTTGCTGGTCGGGGCAGGGCACTTCGTGTTCCTGGCGCCTTGCAACGAAGAGCAGATCATCGCCATGCCGGCGCTGTGTACCGATGCCGATGGCGTCGATCGCAAAGACATTCATCGCAACATGATTTCCGAAGCCGGGCGTTTCTTCTCTCATGCGCTGGGCAAACCGACCCGGGCCGGAATGCAGACCGCCGATCAATAAATAATGTGGGAGCGGGCTTGCTCGCGAAAGCGGTGGTTCAGTTGACATTAATACTGACTGATACACCGCCTTCGCGAGCAAGTCGGATCGCCGCACCGCCGCTCCCACAGTGGGTTGCGGTGTCAGGCCATTGCGCGGCGTTTCAGTAACAAGGTCAAGCCGAGGCCAGTCACCGACAACAACGCCGCGCTGAAGAATATCCACGTGTACCCCAGATTCAACGCCACGGCGCCCATCAACGGCCCGGCAATCGCCAAGGCCAGATCGAAAAACACTGCGTAAGCACTCAATCCCGCCCCGCGACTGGAATTGGGCACTTGCTTGATCGCTTCGACCCCCAACGCCGGATAGACCAGTGACAGACCGAATCCGGTCAGGCCTGCGCCAATCAGCGCATAACCGGTCGAAGGCGCGAGCCACAGTAACACCAGGCCCGCCGTCTCAATGCTCATGCAGGCAATGGCCGAGGTGAACCCACCGAAACGGCTGATGCTGGAGATGAACAACAATCGCGCCAGGATGAAACACACGCCGAACACCGTCAGGCAGTACGCCGCGCCGGCCCAGCCACGGCTGACGTAATACAGGGTAATAAAGGTGGTCAGCGTGCCGTAACCGATGGAGGCGAGGCTCAGGCTCGCGCCGAACGGCGCAATGCGCCCGAACACCGCCCAGAACGGAAGGCGCTCGCCGCGAATCACCGGCACCGAGGGTTTGTTTCGAATCAGCAACAACGCCGCCAGCGCCAGCACCGACAGCGCGATCCCAAGACTGGCGAACCCCAGCTCACCGACCATCACCACGCCCAGCGGCGCACCAATGGCGATGGCGCCGTAGGAGGCGATGCCGTTCCAGGAGATCGATCGTGCAGTATGTTCCGCGCCCACCTGACCCATGCACCAACTGATGGTGCCGACCCCGATCAAGCCCTGGGCAATCCCCAGCAACAAGCGGCCGGCGATCAGGATCAACAGGCTCAGCAACGGAAGGCTTTGCAGCAGCGTTGAAATCAACGTCAGCACGCCGCTCAACACAATCCCCGATAACCCGTAAACAATCGCCCGCTTGGTGCCGATGCTGTCCGACAGGCGCCCGGCCATCGGGCGGCTGAGCAGGGTGGCCAGGTACTGCGAGCCGATGGTCAGCCCCGCGATGATCGCGCTGAAACCCAGCTGTTCATGGACATACCCCGGCAATACCGCAATCGGCAGGCCAATGCAGAGGAAGGCAATAAAGGTATAAAAGACGATGGAGACGATCTGCAGGGTGATCGCCATGGAGCTTTGTGGTGGCTGTTGCTGCGCAGACATGAGGGCTCGTTCGCGGGCGGCGGTAGGAGAACTGCATCATGGCGCGGGCGCAAAATAAAAGAAAGCAGGCTAACTATATTCGTAGGGTTTGAGGGCCTCTTCGCGAGCAGGCTCGCTCCCACAGTTGGAACGCATTTCCCTGTGGGAGCGAGCCTGCTCGCGAAGGTTTCTGAACCAAACTATCCCTTCACCCTTGAATGCAAAAAGCCCCGTCACCAGGACAGGGCTTTCCATTTTCAGCCGGTGCTTAGAACACAACGCCCTGGCTACGCAGGTAGTCGTCATAGGTGCCGCTGAAGTCGATCACGCCACTAGGGCTCAACTCGATGATGCGGGTGGCCAGGGACGATACGAACTCACGGTCGTGGCTGACGAAGATCAGCGTGCCCGGGTAGTTCTCGAGCGCCAGGTTCAGCGCCTCGATGGATTCCATGTCCAAGTGGTTGGTCGGTTCGTCCATGATCAGCACGTTCGGCTTTTGCAGGATCAGCTTGCCGAACAGCATGCGACCTTGCTCACCACCGGAGATGACCTTGACCGACTTGAGGATCTCGTCGTTGGAGAACAGCATACGGCCGAGGGTACCGCGAACGATTTGCTCGCCGCCCTGAGTCCATTGGCCCATCCAGTCGAACAGGTTGCAGTCGTCTTCGAAGTCGTGAGCGTGGTCCTGGGCGTAGTAGCCCAGTTCCGCGGCGTCGGTCCACTTCACAGTACCGGCATCCGGGGTCAGTTCGTTGACCAGGGTGCGCAGCAGGGTGGTTTTACCGATACCGTTCGGGCCGATGATCGCCACGCGCTCGCCGGCTTCAACCTGGAAGCTGAAGTCCTTGAACAGTGTCTTGCCGTCGAAGCCTTTGGCCATGCGCTCGACGATAACGGCCTGACGGTGCAGCTTCTTGGTTTGTTCGAAACGGATGAACGGGCTCACACGGCTCGAAGGCTTGACCTCGGCCAGCTGGATCTTGTCGATCGCCTTGGCGCGGGAGGTTGCTTGCTTGGCTTTCGAGGCGTTGGCCGAGAAGCGGCTGACGAACGATTGCAGTTCGGAGATCTGCGCTTTCTTCTTGGCGTTGTCCGACAGCAGTTGCTCGCGGGACTGGGTCGCCACGGTCATGTACTCGTCGTAGTTGCCCGGGAACAGGCGCAACTCGCCGTAATCCAGGTCAGCCATGTGGGTGCACACGCTGTTCAGGAAGTGACGGTCGTGAGAGATGATGATCATCAGGCTGGAGCGCTGGGTCAGGATGTTTTCCAGCCAGCGGATGGTGTTGATGTCCAGGTGGTTGGTCGGTTCGTCGAGCAACAACACTTCAGGATCGGAGAACAGCGCCTGGGCCAGCAATACGCGCAGTTTCCAGCCGGGGGACACTTCGCTCATCGGGCCGAAGTGCTGCTCGATGCCGATACCCAGGCCCAGCAACAGTTCGCCGGCACGGGATTCGGCGGTGTAGCCGTCCATTTCGGCGAATTCGGTTTCCAGTTCTGCAACGGCCATGCCGTCTTCTTCGGTCATTTCCGGCAGCGAGTAGATGCGGTCGCGCTCGGCCTTGACCTTCCACAGCTCTTCGTGACCCATGATCACGGTATCGATCACGGTGAATTCTTCGTAGGCGAACTGGTCCTGGCGCAATTTACCCAGACGCACGTTCGGCTCGAGCATGACCTGGCCGCCGGACGGCTCGAGGTCGTCGCCGAGGATTTTCATGAAAGTCGACTTGCCGCAACCGTTGGCGCCGATCAGGCCGTAGCGGTTGCCCGCGGCGAATTTGACCGAAACGTTTTCGAATAGCGGCTTGGCGCCGAACTGCATCGTGATGTTAGCTGTAGAGATCAAAGGTTTTTCCTGCGAAGCATTCAGAGTAGCTAGGGTTGCGGCAGTACCGATTCAGTACCCGTTTCCGTTATTCGAACCACAGGAAATGCATCCCGGTCAGAAGCGGAAGGTCCATCTGGCAATAAGTGGACAGCAGCATATGGAGCGCTTGGCCCGAGTCGAAGTGCGCTGAGACGGGGTTCATTCCCGTCGTCAACCAAGGGGGGCGCGTAATGTTTGGCGGCGATTGTACTGGTCTGGCTCTTTAAACGATAGGGCGTTAAGGCCGCACGGCCACTTTGGCAGCACCAGTGGACATATTTTCACCGTTGAAGGTTAACTATTGGTTACAAACTGTGGCTAAAATGCCATCTATCACCTGATGCCGACAGGCGGCATAGGCTCAAGAACGCGCCATTCGGGACTGCTGTTCTTAATTCAGACGCTGCACAAGACCCTTGGGCCGATTGGCTGGCAAGGGACGCAGCTTGTTCACTTCTGACATGTGACGATTGTTGTGAAATTGATCATTGTTGCTGTTTACGTTGTCTCCATTGCATACGTCCACCTGCGCGGACGCGTGCGCCACAAACTGGGCCGTCAACTGAGCGACCACTCGACATTTCTGGCGCCGATCAACTGCTTCCTTTATCTGTTCTCGAAAATCCCCAACAAGCCTTACCTCAACCCGGCCGAGTTTCCTGATCTGAGTCCGTTGCAGGACCATTGGGAAGAAATTCGCGCCGAGGGCCAGAACCTGCTCAGGGCCGGGGAGATCAAGCGGTCGAATCAATACGACGACGTCGGCTTCAACTCGTTCTTCAAGACGGGCTGGAAGCGTTTCTACCTGAAGTGGTACGGCGACAGCCATCCTTCGGCCATGAAACTTTGTCCGCGCACAACGGAATTGGTGCAAAGCATCGGCTCGATCAAGGCGGCGATGTTCGCCGAGTTGCCACCGGGTTCGAAACTGGTCCGTCACCGCGATCCGTATGCCGGTTCCTACCGCTATCACCTGGGCCTGGAAACCCCGAACGATGCCGGTTGCTACATCAACGTCGATGGCGAGAACTACCACTGGCGCGACGGTGAAGCGGTCATGTTCGACGAGACCTTCATTCATTACGCTGAAAACACCACCGGGCAGAACCGCATCATTCTGTTCTGCGACGTTGAGCGGCCGATGAAGTATCGCTGGGCGGCGGCGTTCAACAGCTGGTTCAGCCGTCATGTGATGTCGGCGGCGGGCGCACCGAACGATGTGGGTGACAAGACCGGCGGTATCAACCGCTTTTTCGCCAAAATCTACAAGATTCGACTTCGCGGTAAAGCGCTGAAGAAGCGCAACCGCAAGCTTTACTACCTCGAAAAGTGGGCGATTTTTGGCGGATTGGTGGCGATTTTCGTCTTGATCTAAGGATGTTTCACTGCGTATGGCCTCTTCGCGAGCAAGCCCGCTCCCACATTAGATCGCGGTCAACTGTGGGAGCGGGCTTGCTCGCGAAGGGGCCATAACATTTACCGCAAACCTTCAATCAGCCACGAGAAGTCTTCGTGGCTTTTTTCTGCGCGGCGGGTTTCGCGGCCGGTTTCGTTTTACCCGTGTTCTTGCCACCCAGGCTACGTTTAAGCAGCTCAGTCAGATCGATAACGTCTGCGGTTTTACGCTCCTCTTCGCCAGTCGCCGTTTCCACATCTTCGATTTTTCCTTCATTAGCCTTCTTCTCAACCAAGGCCATAATCTTGTCTTCAAAACTGTCGCGATAATCCTCGGGATTCCAGTCTGCGCTCATGTCCTGAACCAATCGTTTGGCCATATCGAGTTCACCTTTGGCCAGTTCGGGCTTGGTGACGTCACTGCCCAACTCAAGCGTATCCAGACTTCGTACTTCGGCGGGCCAGCGCAGCATCACCAATACCATCGCCGACTCCAGCGGCATCAGCGCGGCGAGGTGCTGACGCGTGTGCAGCACAACATGAGCCAGGGCGACTTTATTGGTTTTGCTTAACGTTTCGCGTAACAGCGCATAGACCTTGCCACCGCGTTTATCCGGCGCGAGGTAGTAGGGCGTATCAATGTTTTGCAGGGGGATCTGCTCGCTGTCGACAAAGGAAAAGATGTCGATGGTCTGAGTGGACAGCGGGTGCGCCGACTTGATTTCCTCTTCGCTGAGGACCACATACCGACCCTTTTCATACTGCACACCTTTAACGATGTGTTCCTTGGTCACTTCCTTGCCGGTGACCTTGTTGATGCGCTTGTAGCCCACCGGGTCCATGCTGCGGCTGTCGAGCCAGTCGAAATCCACCCCCTGCGAGGACGTCGCCGAGACCAGCGCCACAGGGATATGCACCAGACCGAAACTGATCGCGCCTTTCCAGATTGCCCGTGCCATGGTCGTCTTCTCGCGAGTGATGTTCAGGTGACCTGTGGCCCGGTACAAAAGTTTCAGTGGCTTGAGGCCCGGTCCAGTGGGGGATCAGCGGCGTCCTCAACTTCGTGTTACATCTTGCCGGGGAGGTTTTAGTTAACAAATCCGAACCCCGGGCGTAGCGTGATAACGAAGTTTCTATCCACGCTGATGTCGAGAGGCTCCCCATGAACAGATTTGTGCTCGGCTGCACCGCGTTGGCGTTGAGTGGCATGCTGAGCAATCTGGCCCAGGCCGACACCGCGCCGTCTCCTTCTTCACTGCTGTTGGCCCAGAGCCCGGCAGGCAATGCCAGCAACCCTTACAACAGTCCGATTCGCCGGGCCAATCCCAACAGCATGCAAGGCACGCAACCCAGCGCGCCGGCCATCCGTGGGCCGAACACAGTGCCTGTGCCGCGCCCTCCGACGCTTGACAATGGTGGCGTCGGCAACCGCTATCCCCAGGATCGCTCGCCTCCCGCCACCCCACCGAAATTCATTCCCAATCCACCTCATCGAGACGCAGACACCAGCAACCGTTGAACGGCACGACAGCGTTCTTGCCAGCCATTCGAACGACAAAAGGAATCGTGCATGTTGCGTAAAACCCTTCTGGCCACGCTGTGTGCCAGCGCACTGATCACCGTCACGGCGCCCGTTTTCGCAGCGCCACCCCAGAATTTCAAAAGCGAACAGGGCACCCTTGAGGTGACGACAATGACCACGGGGCTCGAACATCCCTGGGCCTTGGCGTTTCTTCCCGATCACCAAGGGATGCTGGTGACCGAGCGGCCCGGCAACCTGCGGGTGGTCAGCGCCGACGGTAAACTGTCCGCTCCGCTCAGTGGCGTGCCAAAGGTTTGGGCAAAGGGGCAGGGCGGCTTGCTGGATGTTGCGTTGTCGCCCGACTTCAATCAAGACCGCACGGTCTACTTGTCGTATGCCGAAGGTGGCGGTGAGGGCGACAAGGCCGGGACGGCGGTTGGTCGCGGACGTCTGTCTGACGACCTGACGGCCATCAAGGATTTCAAAGTGATCTTCCGCCAGGAACCCAAGCTTTCAGTCGGAAACCACTTCGGTTCAAGGTTGGTGTTCGACCGCGACGGCTATCTGTTCATCACCCTTGGCGAGAACAACGACCGGCCGACCGCTCAAGACCTCGACAAGCTGCAAGGCAAGGTCGTGCGGATCTACCCGGACGGCCAGGTGCCGGATGACAACCCCTTTGTCGGTCAGGCCGGCGTACGCCCGGAAATCTGGTCCTACGGCCAGCGCAATCCGCAAGGCGCGGCGCTCAACCCCTGGACCGGCACCCTTTGGGAAAACGAACACGGTCCCCAGGGTGGCGACGAAATCAACATCATCGAGCGAGGCAAGAACTACGGCTGGCCGGTAGCAACCCATGGCATCAACTATTCCGGCCAGCCGATCCCGGAAGCCAAGGGCAAGACCGCCGAAGGCACCGTCGCCCCGCACCATGTCTGGGAGAAGTCCCCCGGCGTCAGTGGCATGGCGTTCTACGACGCTGACCGCTTCAAGGCCTGGCAGCACAACGTGTTTATCGGCGCGCTGGTGAGCCAGGAGTTGATCCGCTTGCAGTTCGATGGCGACAAGGTCGTTCACGAAGAGCGATTGCTGAGCGAACTCAACAAGCGCATTCGCGATGTGCGGCAGGGGCCCGATGGGTACTTGTATGTACTGACCGATGAGGACGACGGAGCCCTGTACAGGATTGGCCTGAAGTAACGCATCCCTTGTAGCAGCTGGCGAACTGTGGCGAGGGGATTTGGCGAAACGTCGCACCGCCCCGTTCGGCGGCGAAGCCGTCGTAATTCATTGGACGCAGTGTGGCTGGAAAAACTGGGGCCGCTTCGCAGCCCAACGGGGATAAATCCCCTCGCCACAGTTCGCCAGCGGCTACAGGGGTTTTGAAGCTCATGATCGGGCGTACAGGACCACTGCCGCCCGCAACTTGCCTCGACCGAAGCTGCTCATCTTGTCGAACTCCCCATGGCTGACCGGCAAATGCTGGCAGTCCATGGGTTGGCGATGCTGGCTGTGATCGACATCCGGGTCATGCAGGTAGACGAACTCTTCATCGCAATCGGTGACGATCACCCAATGCGGCGATTTGGAGCGGGTCAGTCGATAGCTGCTGATGAGCACCAGCGGTTGTCCGCCACCGTCCAGTAACCGTGGAAGGTTCAGTGGTCCGCCGATCACTCGTTCCACATCAGTCTCTTGTAGCTGCGTGGTGAACTCCTCGTGTACTAGCCGCATTACCTCTTTTTTATGCGCATCGCGTACGCCATCGAGAAACAGGGGCCCGGCCATGCTCAGTTGCAGACGCACTGCAAAACCCCGTCGCCATGCCGCCAGCGCCAGGCCTTGAGGGCTGCAGCCACCATGGCCCGAGGTCATGAACACGGTGGTCGCTTCGCGCCAGATCTGCAGTTCTTCGCGTCGCGCCAGCACGCGATCCGCTTGCAGCGCGCCCATGGCCATCAGCAGACAGGCCGGGCCGCAGGTGAAATCGATGGTCTGCGAATACCAGGGCACCTTGATGTTGCGCGAGTCGCGGTGCTGGAGGATGCGCTTTTCCAGCCGCAGCGCGTCGGCATGGTCCTGGTAATAGTCATGAATCAGGGCAAAGCGTCGATAACCGTTGCGCTCATACAGGGCAATCGCTGTCGGGTTGTCGATGCGTACTTCCAGCCGCAGGTAGGCGCAGTCGTGTTCAACGGCGCAGGCCTCGATGTGTTGGAGCAATTGTTTGCCCAGGCCACTGCCGCGCGCTTCGGTGGCGATCGCAATCGAGTAAAGGCGCGCCAGCGAAGTGCCCCGGTGGAACAGCACCACGGCGTAACCGACCAGGTGCTCGCCACGCTGGGCCACCAGCAGTTGCCCATGGGCCCGGGTGATCATCCATTGAAAACTGCGACGGTTAAGCCGATCCGTGGTGAAACAGTGTTGTTCGAGTTCCAGCAGTGCCGGCAAGTCTTCAACCACCGCCAAGCGAAAAACCAGATTCATATGACCACCGTAAAAGTTGCGTAACGAAACGGGACTTTCTAAAAAGTTCGTGCTTAATAGGAAAGGTCTTGTTCTCCAACGGATCAATCACTATGTCAGCGGTACAGGGTCATTGGCGCGAAGTATCCGAGCAAACTTTGCCGGCAGCAACTTATTTAAATGACGGTGTCAGAACTTCCAGCCAGTTGATTATCATCGTCGAACGCAAGGAAGACTGGGCCTCCTACTTCCCCAGTGAAGACATCGTGACGGCTCAGGAATACCTCGAAAAAACCCGTGACAACGAGCGAGGCAAGCGGGTCCAGGTGATCAACCTGTGCCGCAGCTACAAGTACCTGGGGCACGGCTACTACTGCTCGCTGCTGGCCGAAGCCCGTGGGCACAAGGTGATTCCGTCGGTGCGGACCATCAGCGAACTGACTCGAAAATCCTTGTACGGCCTGGCCCTGGATGATCTGGATAAAACCCTGGAAAAAGCCCTCAGTCATCATCTTTACAGCGATACCGAAGGCTTTACCCTGACGCTGTACTTTGGCAAGACTCATATCGAGCCGTTACAGGATCTGGCGCGACAGTTGTTTGAAGTCTTTCCGTGCCCGATATTGTTAGTTGAGTTTCGTCGAGCTAACGGCTGGCACATTGAAGGGATAAAGTCCGGTGCCTTACATAAGTTGCGCGAAGATCAGGAAGATCAGTTCGCCCACTCACTCGACAGTTTCAGTCGCAAGATATGGCGCGTGCCACGTTCCCGGCGTTTGGCCCGTTATGACCTGGCCATCCTGCACGATCCTCAGGAAGCGTTACCGCCGTCGAATGCCAAGGCGCTGGACAACTTCGTCAGGGTTGGCAAGACGCTGGGCATCGACGTCGAGCTGATCGAGCGCAAGGACTACGCGCGTATCGCCGAATACGACGGGCTGCTGATCCGCGAGACGACCAGCGTCGACAACCACACCTACCGGTTTGCCAAGAAAGCCGAGAGCGAAGGGCTGGTGGTGATGGACGACCCGGCGTCGATTCTGCGTTGCACCAACAAGGTGTACCTGACCGATCTGCTCAAGAGCCATCAACTGGGCATGCCCGCCACCGAGATTCTCTACAAAGAGCGACCGGAAGACTTTGAGCGGGTTGGCGAGCGTCTCGGTTTCCCCTTGGTATTGAAGATCCCCGACGGTTGTTTCTCTCGGGGCGTGATCAAGGTCGAAAGCCAGCAAGCCTTGCTCGACGCCACGGCCGAACTGTTCGAGCATTCGGTGCTGTTGCTGGCCCAGGAATTCTTCTACACCGAATACGACTGGCGCATCGGCGTGCTCAACCGCAAACCCATCTTTGCCTGCCAGTACTTTATGTCCAAGGGCCATTGGCAGATCTACAACCACAAAGCCAAGGGTCAGGACATCAACGGCGAATGCCGAACCCTGGCGGTTCACGAAGCGCCGCGGGCGGTGGTGGAACTGGCAGTGAAGACCGCGAACCTGATCGGCGATGGCCTCTACGGTGTCGACCTCAAGCAGTCCGGCGACAAAGTGGTGGTGATCGAGGTCAACGACAACCCGAACATGGACGCCGGCATCGAAGACGCTTACTTGCAGGACGATCTGTATTCACTGGTGCTGGAGGAGTTTGTCCGTCGCCTGGAACTCAAGCGCCGCGGCCAGGCCTGGTGAACGGCCGATGATCAAGAGCTTTCAACTGATCCACGGCGCCCTGCACAAAGTCGAACGGCTGGACGCCGAAGTGATGCTCTTCAGCAACCCCGACGCCGCCGAGCGGGACCTGCTGCACAGCCATTTCAAGCTCGATGAACACGCGCTGGCCTCGGCCCTGGACCCCGACGAGGTGTCGCGTATCGAGTTTCACCCCGACAACCTGTTCCTGATCTGGAAACGCCCGGAAAACTATTCTGGTGGCGGGAGCCTGGTCTTCGAGGTGTCGTCCTGCGGCTTGCTGTTCTCGCCGGGCCGTTTGCTGGTGATCGCCACCGACGACTCGCCGCTCCACGGGCTCGGCACTCGGCAGCGGCTGAACACGCCGCTGGATGTGTTGCTGGACTTGTTGTTCAACAACATCCATCACTACCTGGGCCACTTGAAGGTGATCAAATTGGTTGCCCGGGAGTTGCAGCAAAAATTCAATGCGTCGATGGAAAACCAGCACCTGATCCAGATGTTCAACCTCAGCGAGAGCCTGATCTATTACATAAATGCCATCCACAGCAACGGCGCGGTGCTGACCCGGCTGCGCAACCACGCGGAAAAGGAACACTTCAGCGCTGAAGCCATTGGCCTGATCGACGACCTGATCATCGAAAACAACCAGTGCTACAAACAGGCGGAAATCTACTCCACGGTGTTCTCCGGGCTGATCGACGCCCGGGGCAACCTGATGAACAACAGCATGAACAACCTGCTGCGCAAGCTGACGTTGATCAATGTGGTGTTTCTGCCGCTGAACCTGATTGCAAGTATCGGCGGCATGTCGGAGTTCAGCATGATGACGGCGGGCGTGCCGTGGTGGGTTTCGTATCCGCTGTTTCTGACCGCGATGGCGTTAGGTGCGGGGGTGATGGTGCTTGGGCTGAGGCGCTTGGCTAAGTAACTTCGGTGGCTGTGAGATTGCCATCGCGAGCAGGCTCGCTCCCACACTGGAACTGTGGCGTTCACCAGCCCCCTGTGGGAGCGGGCTTGCTCGCGAAGGCCATCTCAAAATCACAACAATTCCGGGATCAAATTCCTTGGCTCGCATCGACAGAATCTTTACGGCTTTGCAGCCCCCGAACCACCAAATACAACAATGGCCCGATGGATACAAAAATCGCCGTAATCAGCAGATAAGGAATCACCGACAACCGAGACCGCCCGCGCTTGCGCGCATCCGTGTACATCCAGATGCCCGCGAGCGTCGCCAGCAGGTACAAATCAATCACCACCTGCGCCGTGTCGGGGCGCGACATCAGGCTGATGCCGAAGTCGATCAATGACTGTTCGGCCTGCAGCATCACCGAAACGGTGTAGCCGGCAAACGCGATCAGGACAATGAGGGGCAGGGCGACAGACTTCATGGTTTCCTTCCTTGGGACAATGAGCAGAGTCGTCAGCCTACAGAGGCCGAGTAAAATTGACCATTGACTTGCCATCAGCGCCCGGCTAATTTCCGGGCATGACTTCCACTGTATTGCGCTGCCAGCCAAGCATTATTACCGCCATTCCTTATTTGGCGGGCTAGCTCACGACTGCAGCACCCAACCCGCCCTAGAGGCGGGTTTTTACTTTCTGCCTCCTGGGTTCTGATCAACGTCAGGAGACGACCATGAGCAGCACCACCACCCAGCAGACCTTGCTTGAGCAATACGTGAAAAAGATCCTCGCCGCGCCCGTGTATGAGCTCGCGGTGCGTACGCCGCTGCAACCGGCGCCAGCGTTGTCCGAGGCGCTCGGCAATCAGATCCTGCTCAAGCGCGAAGACCTGCAACCGACCTTTTCCTTCAAGATCCGCGGCGCCTACAACAAACTCGTGCAGTTGAGCGATGAGCAGAAGGCTCGTGGTGTGATCACCGCTTCGGCGGGCAATCATGCCCAGGGCGTGGCGCTGGCGGCGCGTGAATTGGGGATCGCCGCGACCATTGTGATGCCGTGCACGACGCCCGAACTGAAGGTGCTCGGTGTACGCAGCCGGGGCGCCGACGCCGTGCTGCACGGTGAGAGTTTTCCGTTTGCCCTGGACTATGCGCTGAACCTGGCACGGCAAACCGGTCGCACCTTTGTCTCGCCCTTCGACGACCCGGATGTGATCGCGGGGCAGGGCACCGTCGCCATGGAAATCCTGCGTCAGCATCAAGGTCCACTGGACGCGATCTTTGTCCCGGTGGGTGGTGGCGGACTGATCGCCGGCATCGCGGCGTACGTCAAATACTTGCGACCTGAAGTCCGCATCATCGGCGTCGAGTCGGAGCATTCCGCGTGTTTGTCCGCGGCATTACAGGCCGGCGAGCGCGTTGTCCTGCCGAGCGTAGGCACTTTCGCCGACGGTGTCGCGGTTGCCCAGATTGGTGCTTATGGTTTCGAAGTCTGCCGGTTTTGCGTAGATGAGGTGATGGCGGTCAGCAACGACGAGCTCTGCGCTGCCATCAAGAATATCTACGACGATACCCGCTCGATCACCGAACCTTCCGGTGCCTTGGCCGTGGCCGGAATCAAGAAGTACGTGGCGCAAACCGGTGCCCGTGGTCAGACCCTGGTAGCGATCGACTCGGGCGCCAATATCAATTTCGACAGTTTGCGCCATGTGGCCGAGCGCGCCGCGTTGAGCGGCGCCCCGGCGTGAGCAGTATCAGGCCAGCAGCGGGCGCAGGAAGGTCCGCTCATAGCTGACGATAAACTTCTTCTCCACCAGCGAAGCCACCAGCGCGGCGCTTTCGGCGTCAGTCATCGCGATATGCCGGTAGCTTTCGTAGTCCGCCAACGAAGGAAAACTGAACAGGCAGTAGGCGATATTGCTCGCGCCCTCGGAAGGCAGGAAGTACCCGTGGTGCGTACCGCCCAAACGCTCGACGATGCCGAGCCAGGCTTTGGCGTAGGCTTCGAATTCGCTGAGTTGGTACGGATCGATCACATATTTGACGTGGCAGGTAATCAAAATGGCGCTCCTGTAACGGGACAGAACGGTTATTCCAGGACGGCTTTCTCGACCTTGCTCGACGCCGACCAGATCCGGTAGCGGACTTCGACGTCTTTGGGCACGTAGAGCACGATCGGAAGTTTGCTGTTGTAGCGCAGCATGAAACCGTCACCGACCACCGGCACGAAGTCCTTTTTGCTCTTGCCGTCCGGGCAGGCCATCTGTGTACTCATCGGGCCGATGACTTTTTCCAGTCGGTAGAACGGGTAGCCCCAGCCTTCGAGGTTTTTCTCCTCGAGAATGCCGCCCAGGCGTTGGCGATTGCAGTCGACGGTCAGGGTTTTGCCGGCGAGGATTTCGACCTGGTAGCCGTCTTCCTGAGCCTGTGGAGCAAGGTGAATGACCTGGCGGGTGAAACCGCTCTCGGGTTTGGGGAACGGCGCGACTTCTTCGAGTTTCGCGGCGTGCGCAGCGCACGACAGCCCAGCAACTATTAGCCCAACGGTATTGATTTGGATCAACGAACCCATGATGCCTCCTTGCGTGCGAGTGGGGTCAGCGGATACTGAATTGATTGGCCGCATTCTTACTGGCGTCGTCGGCCAATGCAAACTTGTCGCGAGATGTATGCGGATTGCAGGGACACAGCAACGCCTTTCTTGCAGATTGCATGAGGCCATTTAGCAGTCGTTTGGCTAAATCGTTGATTTGCCGATGAGCTGCAGGGCGAAATCCCGGGCATGTTTTATGCTCTAGCTGGTCTTGAGCTGACCGGGGATGTCATTGCGTCAGTATCGATCGTTGATTGGCAGTCTCACAATAAGGAGAGGGTCGCCATGTTTCTTTCTGCCTTGGAACTTCGCAACATCATTGAAAGCAGTTTTTTGCCGAAACGTTGTCAATGCACGCTGTCGCCGGACCTGTCGATGACCGTCAAGGTGTATTCCGATCGTGAAACCGATCACCTTGATCTAATAAAAACAGGAATAAATGCCAAACGGCTAAATGGTTGTCGAGAAATCAATGACCTGATCGCTGGACTGCGCTCTGACATGCAGCACCAAACCATTGCCCAGACGCTGCATCCAGACCGCAAAGCGCTTTAACCCACGGTTTCGAGCTCCATCGACACGCGCCTGGTCTGGAGAAACGCCAGACCCAGCGCCAGTTCGACCATCACCGCAAGCAATATGCCCGGACCGGCATGGCCATTGAGCCATTCACCGAAGCCCAATGCTGCCAGCCCCCAGCAGCCGACCATGAAACCGTTGCTCAGCGCATGGCGGGTGGTCGAAGGCGACTCGTTTCGAACCAGATAAAACATCACACCCAATGCCGCGAACAGCATTGCACTGCGCCGCGCGACAACGCCCACCGCCAACGAGTATTCAAGACCCCAGATTGACAGTAACCAGTCGGGCATCAAACCCCAGACCAAGGCCAGCAGAAAACACAGCGCGGCGGTAAAAGTCGACAAGGCACGAAACGATAACTGCATGGCGAATCCTTGCGGCAGTGAGGGGAGGCGCTAGAGCATAGCGCCAGAACCCCTCACGGGAATACCGCAAAGTGTTGAATCAGACCTTTCCGTCAGTTCTGATAACTGCAGGCGTCGGAAAGTTTACGGTAGGAGATTTCCGCAGGCTTGCCCGAGGCGCTATCGATGTACTTCATGTCCGCTGTGACCACCTTACAGTCCAGCGTCGACGGTTCGGTCAAGGTAATGACCTTGCCCACGTGCAGCGGCATACCGTAGTGGTACGGCACCGCCTGGGAGCTCGAAGTGTCATTGGCCTGGGCCAGACCGGCAAACGCGGTGCAGGCGAGGGCGGTGGTGATCAGCAAGGTGCGCATGTTCATGAACGATCTCCGGTGCGGGAGGGAAGTCAGCTCGACGTATTGGCGTCGAACCTGCCGCACTGGGCGTCAGAGAACTCTGAGGGCGTGCGGTCCAGTAAAGTTTTGGACCGCGGGGTTAAGCGATGGTTAACCCGACTGAATGCCGCCTGTCGTGAGGAGGTTTCTGACAGAGGTTTCATGTAGGTAAAAAAACTTGGGGGAGCTTCGGCGAGGTCCTACACGCTTGGACTCTTTGTCGTCTTTCGTCGGCGAGGTGCCAGCGTTTACTGTTTGACCTCGCTGCAAAATCAGCGAACAGGTTTGGTCACCTGATTAACACTGCGCATATATGTGCCATCATTCGCGCTGCGGACTTCTACGTCTCGTAGTGCGTTGCAATGGTGGCTGTGTGCAAGACGCTTTCGGGCGAGCCGTTTTGAGTGTTAGCGGTTGACCAAGCCTGTACACAGCCGCCTCCATCGTTTGGTCACGGTGCTGGCGATTACTAATTAATGCTCGAGTAATTACTATGCCAACGCTAAATGCATTCCCCGATCGCTATCGCTCAATCAAAAGCAGCGTTACCGAGACAAGCCCAATGGTCATCGACACCGAGGCCAATCCCCAAGACATACTCGAAGCCGCTTTACAGCGCGTCCGAGCCGCCAGCCAGTTACTTGAAACGCTCCATTGCCAATGCTTCAAGAACGGTGATGTTCAAGATATTCCACACATTACTCACGCGCTTTATCTGCTGACGCAGGATGGGTCCGATTTACTGCTGGTAGCGCAGCAGCAGATGATTGGGTGGAAGGCGCCGGTCTGACTGACGCTTTACTTTAAGGTTACGAGCAGCACAGTACGAGAATCAATTACGGCGTCTGTGCTGCTTTCTGCGGTGTTGGGGACTCGCACGTATTGAATGTGCAGCGATTTTAACGACCCAACTTATCAGGAAAAAACGACAGCGGAGGGTGTGTAGTTTTCCATTTAACTGCAAATTCTTCTGCTTCTTTGAGTTGTTCGGGAGTCATCTTTGCTGCGATTTCTGGAAGTACTTCCTCAACATAGGCTTGAACATTTCCGCCGCCGTCCAGTTCCTTAAGGAGGGAAGTGATAGCGTAGCCTTTGATTAGGTCAAGCTTAAAATCAAACAACGCAGGCGCGTGAGCCAAATAAGCACCATAACTACTCACGCCGCTTTCATATCCTCTTTCTGCGGCTGTTTTGATCCAATGGCGAGCGGACTCTAGATCACCCTTATTTTCATAAAGGTAGGCTGCATATTCCATCATTGCACGTGGGTTACCACCCTCAGCCGATGCTTTAAACCAATTTCCAACAGCATCTTTGCGCTTCCATGGAAGCAAAAAACCTTCGCCTTGTTTATCGCCAATAGCCATCCAGAACTGGGCTGTGGCATCTCCAGCATTAGCAGATTTTTCGAGCCAGGCTCGATCCAATGTCAACTCATACATAATGTACATCGCTTGTGCATCACCTTGCTCCGCCTTAGGCTTTGCAAGATCGGTCGCATGAGTCAGCCATTCTGCAGGAGATTTTTTTGCTTCGGGGCAGTGCTGCATCGTCTTGCACAAGTCGTCGCCGCTTCGCCCGAGTTGAATCATTGCGTAAAGATCACCTTGGGCAGCTGACGCCTCGTACCATTTCTGAGCTTCAGGATTCATATAGTGATTTTTCCTCCTGAGCAACTCTCCCAGATAATACTGTGCTTCGTGATCGCCGGCTTCCGCGGCAATGGTCAGGAAGGGGGTAGCAGAAACAGTTTTGTATTGGTTGTAAAAAGTTATTCCTTGTATTTTTGCTGCTTGCTGTTCCGAGGATAATTCGGCGGATGCTGGATTTGCAAACGCAATAATCAACAGTGCGGTAAATAGACTTTTCTTTATCAATGTTAACGGCTCAATTTTTCCGGGAAAAACGACAGAGGGGGATGAGTGGCCTTCCAGTTTTTTGCAAAATCGTTAGCTTCTGAAATTTCATCCGGTGTCATTTTTTCGGCAATTTCCGGAAGGGTTTCATTTACGTAAACCTGTACATCTCCGCCACCGTCAAGTTCAGATAGTAGCGAGGTCAACGCATAGCCTTTAACCCTATCTAATGGGAAGTCGTAAAGCGATGGTGAATGGGCTGAATATGCGCCGTAACTGCTAACGCCTGACTCGTACCCTTTATTAGCGGCTTCGACAATCCAATGGCGAGCGACTGTTAAGTCACCTTTATCTTCGTAAATAAACGCAGCGTATTCCATCATTGCAGGGGGGTATCCTCCTTCTGCAGATAGTTTCAGCCAGTTTCCAATTGCTTCATGCCGCTTCCACGGCAAGAAGAAACCGTCTCCTTGCCTGGTTCCAATTGCCATCCAGTATTGAGCTAATGCATATCCAGAATTTGCAGATTTCTCCAGCCATTCATCCTTAAGCGTTAGTTCAT
Organism: Pseudomonas sp. PDM25; assembly: GCF_019219045.1. NCBI lineage: Bacteria > Pseudomonadati > Pseudomonadota > Gammaproteobacteria > Pseudomonadales > Pseudomonadaceae > Pseudomonas > Pseudomonas sp. PDM25. Next base: position 550,314 of record NZ_JAHUWL010000001.1, on the reverse strand, counting down.
ACATTAAGTACATCGCTTCGGGATCACCACTTTCAGCAGCAGGTTTCGTCAAGTCTAGCGCGCCTTTCAACCATTGCGCTGGTGTTTTTGTGCTTTCAGGGCAATTGCCCATGTTGACGCAGAGATTATCACCACTTCGTCCGAGTTGTATCATCGCATAAACGTTATTTTGGTTTGCTGATTCCTCGTACCAATTTTGAGCTTCGGCGGTCATGAACTGCTTTTCTTTGCGTAGTCTTTCGGCTAAATAAAACTGTGCTTCTGCATCTCCAGCTTCAGCTGCAATACGCAACTCAAGTTGCGCATTTTTATATTGGTTGAACAGCAATATTCCTCGCGATTTGGCTGATTGCTCATCTTGAGTAAGGTGCGCGTTTGCGTAACCTGATAAAGCTAAAGCGAATAATGCACCGATAATGAGTTTTCTCATAACAGTCCGCGTGCAAGAAATATTCTTCTCCAAGTTAACGACTCAACTTGTCAGGAAAAAACGATAGGGGAGGGTGCGATGCTTTCCACTCTTGCGCCACCTTCTCTGAATTTTCGATCTGTTCAGTCGTCATTTTTTCGGCAATTTCTTTATGCTTTTCCTGGACGTAATCCTGTATGGCGCCGCCGCCATCTAGTTCTTTTAACAAGGAAAAAAGGGCATGACCTTTCACCAAATCCAAGGGATAGCCGACCTTGTCGGGCATGTGTGCGATGTAAGCGCCATAATTGCTCACAGCCCGCTGCTCACCGGTCTCTGCTGCGACCCGCAACCAGTGACGAATACTTGCCATGTCACCCTCTTCGAACAAGATTTGCAGATAATCCATCATGGCCGCTGGATACCCACCTTCTGAGGCGAGTTTCAACCAGTTGCGAACTGATTCCTGGCGTTTTCCCGGGAGAAAAAAGAAGCCTTCTCCCTGGCGTTCCCCGACAGCCATCCAGTACTGCGCTATTGAATAACCGGCGTTAGCGGACTTTTCTAACCAAGCCCGATCCAGAGAGATCTCATACATCAGGTACATGGATTCAGGGTCGCCTTTTTCCACGTTGAGCAAAGCTGTGTTATTGGCTTGTACCAACCATTCGGCGTGTGTCTTTTGTCCTGCGAGGCAATTTTCCACTTGATGACAAAGGTCGATCCTACTGCGACCTAGCCGAATCATTGCGTAAACATCACCATGCGCTGCCGAAGCCTCATACCACTTCCGTGCTTCGGCATCTATGTAGCGGTTTTTCTTTCTAAGTGACTCAGCCAAATAATATTGGGCTTCGTGATCACCTGATTGTGCTGCTAATTCAAGGAATGGCACTGCTGCACTTGTTTTGAACTGATTGTAAAGTGTGATGCCTTGCGCTTTCGTGGAATTCAGGTTCAACGTAGGCTGTGCGTTAACCTGGATAGATATTTCGATCGCGAAGAGGGCTATGAAAAAATACGCTCTCATAGTGTTAATGCTTCATAGCTTGTCAGGGAAAAACGACAGCGGAGGGTGGCTGGATTTCCAGTTCTCCGAAAAAACTTTAGCTTCTTTCATTTGCTCTGGTGACATTTTTTTCGCGATGTCCGGTAGCACGTCCTCAACATCTCGTCGAACATGTCCTCCTCCGTCAAGTTCATAAAGGAGAGAAAGCAGAGCGTATGATTTAACAAGGTCTAATTTGAACCCATAATTAGACGGATCCTCTCCCAAATAGGAGCCGTATCCGAACACTCCCTCGACATATCCTGAGGCAGCAGCTTTTTCGCTCCAGAATCTGAAACTTTCAAGATCATTTTTTTCAACTGAAACTGCTGCTAGCCCCATCATCCCTGGTGGATAGCCACCTTCCGCTGAAGCTTTCATCCAGCGCTCCACAGCGTCTAATCGACTTGCTGAAAGTAGAAAAAATCCGCCGCCTTCTTGATATTTTGTGGCTAAGCGAAACTGCGCGAGAGAAAAACCATGTTGTGCCGACTTTTCGAGCCATTTGTCATCGCCGGATATCTCATACATTAGGTACATTGACTCCGCATTTCCACGTCCGGCTTCTAGACTTGCAGATTTTTTAGCTAAGTTCATCCATTCCTTGGGCGCTTTATTTCCTTGAGGACAATTATTCATTGCAATGCATAAGTCATCAGTCGCTTGACCAAGCCTTATCATTGAATAGACATTTCCTAGAGTCGCAGAGTCTTCGTAAGCTTTTTGTGCCTCAGTATTCATATGGCGATTATTTTTTCTTATGGCTTCGCCTAAATAATACATAGCCTCATCATCTCCACCTTCGGCTGCAAGCTTTAGGTATGAGATTGCGGAAATGGCTTTGTATTGATTGTATAAAGTTATTCCTTGTATTTTTGCTGCTTGTTGTTCCACGGATGTTTGCGCGAATGCACTACTTGAAAGGGCAGTAATTAATAGCGCGCATGCTAAGTGGGTGCTCATTGAAATTAGCGACTCAACTTGTCAGGAAAAAATGATAGGGGTGGATGGGTGGACTTCCATTTTTTTGCAAACTCCTTAGCTTCTATTATCTGTTCAGGTGTCATTTTTGCAGCGATTAGAGGAAGTTTGTATTCGACATTGACTTGCATTCCGCCACCACCATCAAGCTCGGAGAGTAAATATACAAGCGCATAGCCCTTTATGATATCGAACGGGAATCCATAGGTGTCGGGTTCATGCGCTATATCAGATCCGTATCCATAAACCGTATCCGCGTAACCGACCAGCGCTGCTTGTTCATTCCAATGCCGAAAACCTTCAACATCCCCACTTTCAAATAGTATTGCGGCGTATTCCATCATTGACTTTGGATAACCACCTTCGGCGGAAGCTTTAAACCATTTTGCCACGGCCTCTCCACGTTTCCATGGCAGGAAAAAACCTTCACCTTGTTGGTAACCTACCCCCATCCAGTATTGAGCAAGTGCATTACCTGCCATGGCAGCCTTTTCAAGCCAGGCGTCGTCTAAAGTTAACTCGTACAATATATACATAGCCTCCGCATCACCCTGAATTGCTTTGGGCATGGCTATATTTTTAGCTTGATTCAACCACTCAATGGGCTTTTTTTGATCAGGAGGGCAATCATTTGAAAACGTACATAGATCTTTTTCGCTACGCCCAAGCTGAATCATGGCGTAAAGATCCCCCTGTGCGGCAGAGGCCTCATACCATTTTCGTGCTTCAGGATTCATATAATGATTTTTCCTCCTGAGCGATTCACCCAAATAATATTGTGCTTCGTGATCGCCGGCTTCCGCAGCAATGGTCAGGAAGGGGGTGGCAGAAACAGCTTTGTATTGGTTGTAGAAAGTAATCCCTTGTGTTTTTGCTGATAGCTGTTCCGAGGAAAGTTCGGCGGATGCTGGATTTGCAAACGCAATAATCAACAATGCGGTAAATAGACTTTTCTTTATCAACGTTAACGGCTCAATTTTTCCGGGAAAAACGACAGAGGGGGATGAGTGGCCTTCCAGTTTTTTGCAAAATCGTTAGCTTCTGAAATTTCATCCGGTGTCATTTTTTCGGCAATTTCCGGAAGGGTTTCATTTACGTAAACCTGTACATCTCCGCCGCCGTCAAGTTCAGATAGTAGCGAGGTCAATGCATAACCTTTAACTCTATCTAATGGGAAGTCATAAAGCGATGGTGAATGGGCTGAATATGCGCCGTAACTACTGACGCCTGATTTGTACCCTTTTTTAGCTGCTTCGACAATCCAATGGCGAGCGACTGTTAAGTCACCTTGATCTTCATAAATAAACGCAGCGTATTCCATCATTGCAGGGGGGTATCCTCCTTCTGCAGATAGTTTCAGCCAATTTCCAATTGCCTCATGCCGCTTCCACGGCAAGAAGAAACCGTCTCCTTGCCTAGTTCCAATTGCCATCCAGTATTGAGCTAATGCATATCCAGAATTTGCAGATTTCTCCAGCCATTCATCCTTAAGCGTTAGTTCATACATTAAGTACATCGCTTCGGGATCACCACTTTCAGCAACAGGTTTCGTCAAATCTAGCGCGCCTTTCAACCATTGCGCCGGTGTTTTTGTACTTTCAGGACAGTTGCCCATGTTGACGCAGAGATTATCATCACTTCGTCCGAGCTGTATCATCGCATAAACGTTATTTTGGTTTGCTGATTCCTCGTACCACTTTTGAGCGTCCTCGGTCATGTAGCGTTTTGTATTTCTAATTGATTCAGCTAAATAGTACTGGGATTCCGCATCCCCACCTGTTGCGGCTATCGTCAAATACTGTATTGCAGGCGCCATCTTGTACTGATTGTAAAGAACTATTCCCGTTTGCTTGGCTGCATTCAATTCAGCTGTAGGTTTTGCAAACAATTGGCAAGAAAAAAGCAGCGAAAAAACTGCAGTAGCGAGTGTGAATTTTTGGCGCATGTGTTGTCCTCAGTTTCTACTGGTCTGGAGCAATGTATTTGGCTTTGCCAGCGGGTATATATGTTCGGCCATAAAATTGACTGCGCTGGCAGTAATTATCACTATTTGAGCCTAATAATTTCACATGTTGAGCATATCGTGTACGCATTTTGTCGTTTTCTGGATCGGCAAGCCTTAGAACTGCATCTGACATAAAGTTATCAAGCGCCAGTCGATTATCACAATAAAATTGCCTTTCGTTCGCTGGCTTTAGTCCAAAGCGATTCATGCACATGCAGATCTCCTCGAACTGACTCTGGGCTTTATCGACGGTATTCTGTTTTTTTGCGTTATCTAATATCCATCTAAGAATACGCTCAATAGCTTTTTGTTGTATCAAGTGCGCTTCGCTTTTGTCGTATTTGCGTTCTTCTTTCGCTGTATCGCCCGATGAATTGGTACTGCTAATACTGAATTCGTCTGCAGGGCTAATTAAAGTCATTAATAGCGGGCCCAAAGCACCCGGAATCGCGTTAACGCACCATTCCTCCAATTCTGCTTGGTTCGCATAATAAATAATAGTATCTGCAATCGGCCCTCCCTTGCCGGTAGCGGTCAAACTCTCATAAAGGGCCATGACTGCATCCACTCCCATGATATAGACCATAGGGATATCAAAGCCGCAAATGGCCAAGGCATTTAGCTTGGACATGTAATCGTTTGTATTTTTATCGATGGCAAAGAAAGGATTTTGCTTGTTTTTATAAAGCTCTCTACGGAACAAGTTGATCAACTCTGTCACTGCGTCGTAACCTACTTCAAACTTGAAAGCCCCACCCACACCAGGGCCGGCTACCAACGAAGCCTTCAGTACCAGAATCAACCGGCCGTCATACAACGAAATACTCGCTTCGCCCTTTATCCCCAAACCTGCGGCCACATTTAGTTCGGCGGTTAAACGAGCGAGGCTGAACCACTCGTTGGTCTTCATCGAGTCTTTGGACCCCGATGTGGGTGCCCGTTGTAGCAGGGCGACTTCGGAAGGCGGGGCCCAGTTCAAGGCGCCGGTCACCATGATTCCCGATTGCAAACCGGCGAATAAATTGAAGGCGGCTTTGCCTCCATTCTGTACTTGCAGGTTTTTATTGACTCCCTTGATTTGATCGCTGGTTTCGGTGTGGACGAAATCGCGTTTGTCTCCAGTCCGTACCACGGGTTCTGGCGGAGCCAAATGGAATCCCGCGTTGCCAACGTCCAGCGCTATCTCGGAGGAAAGCAGCAGCGAGGCGCCGGCATAGCCCCAGGCCTTGGCGCCGAGATACAACGAAAACCGGCCGAGATTGAGTGTTTGTTGGACGCTATTACCGTCCAGATAGGTAAACGTGATTTCTTTGGCTTTGCTGCGTTCAGGCAGATCGACTTTAAACAGTTCGACTTCACCACGGGCGAGGTCGACGCCGAATGACGCTTTGGCCGAGGCTTTAAATCCTTCCGCCAGGCTAAAAGCGGGGCCTTCGACTTTTGTTGACCCGTGAATGATCTCAGTGGATGACGACGTCAGGCAGCGAACCAGTTGCGCTTGGGGGCTGATATCAAAAATGCGAAAGGTCTTGCGCACGTTGTCTTTGAACAACACCTGTTGCAGGCGTACACCCCATTCCTTGCGGCTGCCGGCACTATCAAGGGCAGTGACTTTGTAATTCTTGGTTTGCAGAAAGGTGTAAAACTTTTCGATCTCGAACCAGCCTTCGGGGGAAAACCAGTCGCTTTCCTGGTCCTTGATCCGCAGAGCGCCTTCCTGTTCGAGCCATTGGCCGAACAAATTCAATTCACTGTCGGTGGCGGCTTTGCCAGTGCTGTTACCTGGGCGTTTGGTCAAGTCTTTGACTTTGGCGCCGACCTTTTTCCAGTCGTTCTTGACGGTGGCCTGAAGTCTTGGAAGCGAATACATGCTCAGGTAGGTCAATGGTTTCTTGAGGTCATCCAGCATGCTCATTTCATGAAGCGGAAAACCATCCTTGACCAGCCGATCCATCGGCTTGGCCTGGAACTGCTCGGGCTCCCACAACAGATGTCGACGAACAGGTGCGGTTTCCATGTTTTTCTCGGCTTGCAGTCGTAACTTTTCTTTATCTGCCTGCAGACGGTCCCATTCGGCGCGCTCGAGGGAAACAAGGTTGGCCGGCGCTTTGGCCTGCCGGCCGCTTGCTTCGATCCAGCCTTTATATTTTGTGCTAAGTCGTTCGTTGACCTCGGTCTGCTTTTTCTCAAGCGCCAGGTATTGCTTGAACAGGTCGACGCCACCTTCGACCGAAGCACCGCTCGCAGGAATCAGGGCGAATTCGGGTAAGGCAATTCCGTATTGAGCAACACTAGTAATGGACTCAAGGTAAGCAACATAGATCGCTTTTCTTTTTAAACGCTGTGCTTCCTGATCGCGCACGTACGTACAAAGAGGGAGTTGGTTATTCGCCCCGCAAGTCGCGACCTCGTCTAGTCGCTTTTTGTCATTAGCCAGCAGCGGCGCGAGTTCAGCCGAGCCTAATGTGGCCAGGTCTTTTTCTTTGAGTAAGGTTTCTCGAGCTTTGAGGTATTTCTGAACGCCCTCGCGCGCTGCAATGGATTCAGGGGAGTACAGACTTCCACTTTCGTAGGCGTAACCCTTTTCTTTAGCGGCGACGATGGCAGTGCGCTTCAACTTTTGCCATTCAGCATGAACACTGTGCACCCGCGTTGCGTCTTGTTGCGCCGCCATCCACTCGGACTTTTTGATGTCATCTTGTTCAAGTCGGGTTAGAGGCGTCGAGGGAGCCGGAGCCGGTGGCGCTGCAGCCTTTCTCTGTTGCTGCGCCTCCAGCAACGTGGCATCCAGGTCACTGATGCTTGGGTATTGCGCTTCAATCTCGAGCATTCGCACTTGCTCTTCGCCCGCGAGAAAGTTGCCCAATTTGGGTTCGAGGAAGTATTCAAGCAACCCTGTGCTGTAGAGGCCTTTTTTGCGCTCCTCGGCAGACTTGCTTGAACTTACTTTTTGGTCCAGGTCATTGGCCGCTTCTTTAAGCGCCGAAGTCGTGCGTTCCGGCAGTAGCCAGAACGATTCATTTTCGGTGTCGTAAATCGCGCTGCCGTAGGTTGTTGAACACGGCGTTTTTACTTTGTCATGAGAGCCGGGCGTTTCATCAGGTGCATTGGGCTGCTCACCGAGATCCCGTGGCGGCTTCGCACAGGTTTCTTCGGCTGTTGGTGCAGTAGGTACAGCACTGGTATTGGATTCCATAAATGCTTCCATTCATTCGTTACACGGACGGGTTCATCAGGCGGCGCTGGTAGCGAGTTGCTTCAGCTGTTCAACCTTGATGAACGACTCTTCCCTGGATTGCAGGATGGCCATGGCCTGGGGCTGTGTTTCGAGCAGCGGGCCATTGGCGATGTGGGCCAGTTTGAGCAAATGCCGGCCTTCGTAGATGTTGTGATTGACCAGCACATCGAGGTTTTCCGCGATGTTGGGCAGTTCTTCGTCAGTCGGCTCGCCAAATGCGGCGTATTGCTCATCGACCCAGTAGATCCAGCCCAATCGCTCTTGAACCTTTGGTGCATCGTCCGGGATGTTGAACGCTGAGGCGTCGCGCAGCCATTCGAGTTCCGAGACCGGGCGCCAGCTCAACCAATTACCGTTGCCAGCACCGAAATGAGTCGGCGCCGGGGTGTAGACGTGATGCCACGGACCAAAGAGCTGATGCGAGGTTTCGCCGGCGGTGTAGGCCAGTGCGGCCCACAGGCTTGGCTTGTGATAGCTCAGCAGGCTTTGTCCGCCGGAGCCGTCATTGGCGCGTAACAGCCAGCGCGCATGGGTTAGTGCTTTGGCTGGGTCGTCAGTGGTCAGGGCGATGCCGGAAAAGTTTTCTTCACAAAGCTTTGCGGCTTCGGCGGCCAGGCGGCTGCCCCATGGCGCGTTGAGCCACAAGGGGCCGTCAGCGGCGATCTCGGCGAAATCAGTGCCGATGAACAAGCCTTGGGAGTTCATCGGTTCGCCGACGCGGTAGAGGCGGCTCGTGGCCTCAGGCTGGCGGGTGCGGTCGATGATGAAGCACAGTGTCTGGCTCGACGGTTCTCTCGGCAGTTGCTCGAACGAATGGCGGGGTTCGGCGAGGAGGGCGTTCAACGCTTTTACATGCATGTGCAATCCTTACGGCTGCAGGCGCCGTTGCTTTGTTTGCCGCACAACGGCGTGATGCCGGACTCGTTCAGGCGTTTTGGCAGCGGTATCGGGACTTTGCCGGCCTTATCGGCATCCGCCATCTTCATCGGCCCCGGCAACAACGGCGCAGCAGGCGTCCCCGACCCCGGCCCACCCCCCGAGTTAACCTTCACCTGCGCACCACTAATGGTCACGCCCCCCGCATCCACCTTCACAAAGCTCCCGCCAGCCTTGGCCGTCAGCTCCATGCCGCCCTCAACCACAACCTTTTCCCCAGCGTTGTAGTGAATCTCCTGGCCGGCCTCGACAAACTGCGCCGTCCCCACCTTCACATGCTGAGTCACGCCAACGGTGAGGTGATCATCCGCTCGGGTTTCAGTCTTGCGGTCGAGGTGGGTGATGCGATGTTCTTCAACCTTGAACTCGCTTAAAACATTGGCCTCGACCGTGTCGTGTCGCTCGTTACCGACACGAATCTTCTGGTCATGCTCGATGTTTTCATCCCAATCGCGCTGGGCGTGCAGGTAGATCTGTTCTGCGCCTTTCTTGTCTTCAATCCGAAACTCGTTGTAGCCGCTGCCGCCGGGTGAGCTCAGGGTTTTGAAGGTGCTGCGGGTCTTGTTCGCCGGCAGGTCGTAGGGGACGACGTTTTCCTTGTGGTACAGGCAGCCGGTGATCAGCGGTTGGTCGGGGTCGCCCTCCATAAACGACACCAGCACTTCCATGCCGATGCGCGGGATGGCGATGCCGCCGTACGCACTGCCGGCCCAGCCGGTGGCGACGCGCAGCCAGCAGCTGGTCTTGTCGTCGGCCTGGCCTTCGCGATCCCAGTAGAACTGGACTTTGACGCGACCGTATTCGTCGCAGTGGATTTCTTCACCCGCAGGGCCGGTGACGATGGCGGTCTGGCTGCCGAGGACTTTGGGTTTCGGGTGTTCGAGGGCAGGGCGGAAGTGCGCGTCCCACGGGGTGGCGAGGAAGCGGTTGCGGTAGCCCTGGTGGAAATCGTCTTTGTTCTGGGTGACGTCGCTGGTGACGTTTGCGCCGAGCACTTGCGGCTGTTTGCCTTCGTGCACCACTTCCAGCAGTAGCCAGAGGTCGTTCCACTCGGCGCGCGGGTGTTCGCTCAGGGCCATGAAGTGGCCGCTGACCAGGGTGGGCTCGTCGCCTTTGCCTTCGGCCAGTTTGTATTCGCTGCGATGGCGTTCCAGGGCGCGGGTTGCCAGTTGCTTACCGCGTTCGCGGTCGGTGAAGCGGCCGGGGTAGTCGTAGTCTTCAAGGTCCGGGGCGAACGTGCTTTTGGCGGAGCCCTCGGGCAGGATGCGCGGTTTCTCGAAGTCGTAATCGCGACGGCTGACGCGGGTGGTGCGGGTTTCCAGGCGCAGGTTGAAGCGCTTGATCACCGGTTTCTCGGCGGCCATGCCGGAGTCTTGCTGATAGGCCACGGGCGCGAGTTTGCGGAACACCGTCTGGTCATCGCCGAACACCAGTTTGTGGCCGCTGGCACTGTGCTGGAAGTGGAAGTGAATGCCTTCTTCTTCGCACAGGCGCTGGATGAAATGCAGGTCGGATTCGTCGTACTGCACGCAGTAATCGCGTTCCGGGTAGATCGCGCCGAGCTGGAAGCTGTAGGCATCGGCCAGGATGCCGCGCGCTTCGAGGACCTGAGCGATGATCTTCGGCACACTTAAATGCTGGAAAATTTGCTGGTCATGGTTGTGGCGCAGGTAGGCGAGTTGTGGCACCAGACTGATGCTGTAGCGGGTCAGGCTTTTGCCGGAATCGCCTTGCTCGATGCGGTACACCAGGCCGTGGATGATGCCTTTGCCGGTGGCGCCGAAGGTCAGGCAGCCGGGCTTGTGCAGCAACTCTTCGAGTTTCAGGTCGGGGCGCGCGCTGACCAGTTCGATGTCGAAACAGAACGGCTGGTTGAGGGTTTCGCGACCGACGAAGCTGAGTACCTGAAGGTCAACGGAAACGCCTTCCAGCGTCAGGGAAATATGGGTTGCGTTCGCGTCCAGCATGCCTTTAATTCCGTCCTTTGAATAAGCTGGGGCGGATGGTGCAGGATTAAAGCGCCTCGTTCAAGGAAACGAATGGTCATTTACCGACTAAAGTCGTCTGTAGCCTGTAACAGCCTTCTGCCATCATCGCCGCTCACTTCTGTGTGTCCACTTAATCCTGGCAAGTTACTTGTCCGGGCTGAAGGCTATTTTCTGGCTTATTGCGCCTTGCGCAAACGCTGCACTGTTGGAGCTTTTTTTCATGCGTCCCCCCTTTATTCTCATCACCGCGCGCCAGTCACTCGGCTTCGGCGCTTTAGTCCTGTGCGCCGGTTTTACCGAGTCGGCCTTTGCGAGCGGTTTTATCGACGACACCACGGCGAAACTCGAGTCGCGCACGGTGTATTTCAATCGCGACTTCCGGGATGGACACACGTCCACCGAGCAGGGCGCTTCGAAACGTGAAGAGTCGGCCCAAGGTTTTATCCTCAATCTGCAATCGGGTTACACCGAAGGCACCGTCGGCTTCGGTATCGACGCCTTGGGCATGCTGGGGCTCAAGCTCGATTCCAGCGCCGACAGCAGCAACAGTGGTTTGCTGCCGTCCACGGGGCAGGATCCGCGTGGGTCGAAAGACCAATACGCAAAACTGGGCCTGACCGCCAAAGTGCGCGTTTCGCAAAGTGTGTTGAAGTACGGCGCATTGCTGCCCGACGTGCCGTTGCTCAAGTACAACGACGGTCGATTGTTGCCGACGATGTTCAACGGCGCAATGCTCACGTCCAACGAGGTCAAGGACCTGACCTTTATGGCGGCGCGGCTGGACAAGTACACCGCCCGGGATTCCACCGATTCCCAGGACATCCGCGTGCACTGCAAGAACAAGCGTTATGCCTGCAACGTCACCGCCGATCATTTCGACATGTACGGCTTCGACTACAAGATCAACGAGCGTCTGACCGGCCAGTATCACTATGCCGAGCTGGAGGACATTTACCGTCAGCACTTTGTAGGCTTGCTGGCCAACCAGCCGTTGGGCGAGGGCGTGCTCAAGGCTGACCTTCGATTGCTCAAGAGTGCCGACAGCGGCGCTGCTCGTGCAGGTTCCATCGACAACCGTGCCCTGAGCGGCATGCTTGCTTACGCCATCAGCGGCCACACCTTCAGCGCCGGTTGGCAGCGCATGAACGGCGACAATTCGATGCCGTATCTGGATGGGACCAATCCGTACCTGGTCAACTATGTACAGGTCAACGACTTCGCTGCTGCACAGGAGCGCTCGTGGCAGCTGCGTTACGACTATGACTTCAAGGCGATTGGCATTAATGGGCTGAGTTTCCTGACCCGTTACGTGAACGGTGACCATATCAAGGTGCTGGGCAGTGATCAGGAAGGGAAGGAATGGGAGCGCGACAGCGAGCTCAAGTACGTGGTGCAGAGCGGGACGTTCAAGGATGTCAGCCTGCGGTTGCGCAATGCGACGTACCGGACCAACTACGAGAAGTTTGCCCGGGATGTGGATGAGACCCGGTTGATTGTGAGTTACAACTTTTCGGTGCTCTGACAGTGAGGCTGGCGGTGTGAGTTACACCGCCTTCGCGAGCAAGCCCGCTCCCACATTTTGACCGAGATCCAATGTGGGAGCGGGCTTGCTCGCGAAGGGGCCATCAGCCTCAGCGAAGATCCAACTGATGGCGATAAGGCAGATCCGGCCCGGTCTTGCTGCACGTCAGCGCTGCCGCCTGCACCGCGAATTTGAGCATGGCATCAATCTGCTCACGACTCAGCTGCTGCACACCCTCAACCGAATCCAGCTGCTGCTCCGTCAGCCAGGTAATCAACGCCGCCTGGAACGTATCGCCAGCGCCCACGGTGTCGGCGATTTTCACTGAACTCGCCGGTACCGACCAGGAGCCATGCTGACGGCTGAACACCGTCGCCCCCTCGCCACCACGGGTCAGAAACACCAACTGACAGCGGTGCTGCAGCCAGCCTTCAATCACCCGTTGCGGATCCTGCTCGGGGTACAACAGGCTCAAATCCTCATCGCTGACTTTGATCAGGTCGGCCAGCTCAACCAAGGTGGCAATACGCGAACGCCACAGGTCGATATTCGGCTCAGGGTTGAGCCGTACGTTGGGATCAAGGCTGATCAAGCGTTTACCGCTTTCCCGTTGCACCAATGCCAACAGCGTGTCGGCAATCGGTTGCACCACCAGCGAAAACGAACCGATGTGCAGGCCGCGTACCTCAGGGCCCAGTTCCGGCAGATGCTCGGTTTTCAACTGACGATCCGCGCAGCCTTCACCCCGGAAGCTGTAATGAGGTGAACCATTGGCACCGACGGCCACCATCGCCAGGGTTGTAGGCGCAGCGAAATCCACCAGGTAATCCGCGCGCACGCCTTCATCCTGCAGCACCTGCTGCAAGCGCCGACCAAGATAGTCGGTGGAAAGGCCGGCAAACAACGCAGCATCCACCCCCAAACGGCGTAAACCCACCGCCACGTTGAACGGCGAGCCGCCGGCAATCGCCTTGAAATTCACTTTTGAAGCCAGGCCGCTGGCGTCGTCTTCACTGAAGAAATCGAACAGCGCTTCGCCACACACCAGATACATAGTTATTCACTCTTTAAAGGGTTGCGACATGCTGTTGATAGCGTTCGTAGGCTTGCTGACAGGCCGCCACATTGTCTGCGATCGGCAAGGTTTCACTGGCTGGATCGAGCTTCACGCAGCGCTCGCATAGATCCTCCAGGCTGTCTTCATGCCCGTTTTCCCAGGACGTGCACCACGCCGCCTGAATCGCGGCGCCAAGGGCCGCGGCTTCGCTTTGTTCGGTGCAGATGACTGGGGTGTTCATGATGTCAGCGACGACCTGCCGCCACACCGCGCTTTTTGAGCCGCCGCCGATCAGGCGAATGCTGCGGCTTTGTAAGCCATTCTGACGCAGCAGGTCCAGCCCATAACGCAAACCGAAGGTCGTGCCTTCCACCACGGCGCGGCACAGGTTGGCCTGGGTCAGGTTGGTCATGGTCAAGCCCAGCAGGCTGCCGGTGGCATGGGGCAGGGCGGGGACGCGCTCGCCGTTGAGGAACGGCAGCATGCACACGCCTTCGGCGCCGATGGGGGCTTGCGCGACGAGGTCGTTGAACTGTTCGATATCCAGCTCGAACAGCTCGCGAATCACTCCGGTCGCGTTGGTCAAGTTCATGGTGCAGATCAGCGGCAGCCAACCACCGCTGGAGGAGCAGAACGTTGCGACGCAAGCGTCCGGACTGACTTTCGGCTGGTCGGCATAGGCGTACACCGTCCCCGACGAACCGAGGCTCATGGTGATTGCGCCGGGCTTGATATTGCCGGTGCCGATGGCGCCCATCATGTTGTCGCCACCGCCGCTGGAGACCAGCGCCTGCGGGTTGATGCCCAGGTGTTCGGCGATGCTCGGCAGGATCGTGCCGACGGATTGATGAGCGTCGATCAGCTCCGGCAGCGCGGCTTGCAGTCGCCCGGTGGCATCGATATCACGCAGCAGCTGCAAGTCCCATTGGCGGCTGCGCACGTTGAAATACCCGGTGCCCGAGGCGTCGCCGTACTCACTGCAACTGCGGCCGGTGAGCCAATAGTTGAGGTAGTCGTGGGGCAGCAGGATGCGCGTGATGCGAGCGAAAATCTGCGGGTGTTGTTCTTTGGTCCAGAGCAGTTTGGAGACGGTGTAGCCCGGCGCGATCACAACGCCGAGGCGTTCCAGCGAGCCTTTTTCGCCACCCAGATGGGCCAGCAGGCGGTCGTTTTCCGGGGTGGATTCGGTGTCACACCAGAGCTTGGCCGGACGTAGCACCTGGCCCTGATCATCGAGCAGCACCAGCCCGTGTTGCTGGCCGGAAATGCCGATGCCGAGGATGTCCTGGCCATCGACCTCTGCCGCGAGCAATGCACGGCGGGTGGCAAGTGCGAAGGCTTCCAGCCATTGGGTGGTGTCTTGTTCGCGGCGGCCGTTGGCTCCGCTGATCAGGCTGTGCGCGGCGGCACCCTGGCCCAGCACCTGACCGGTGACGGCGTCGAGGATGATGGCTTTGGTGCCTTGGGTGCCGCAGTCGATGCCGAGGAATAGTTGTTGGTTTGCCATGGAAGATCCTTGGTGTGTCAGGTCGATCTCGGTGAAGCCATTCGCGAGCAAGCCCGCTCCCACACTTGACCTGAGGTGGCCACAAATGTTGCGTACGCCAGCTATCTAATGTGGGAGCGGGCTTGCTCGCGAAGACGGCAGCAGGTTCACCGTCGTACTTACGCCAACACCCGCTCCAACGTCCGCGACACACCGACATCCCGCAAGCTGTTACAGCACCACTCAAACGCCGCCACAAACTCGGGCGAATGCGGGATCGCCGTACCAAAAATCTCCTCAACCGCCAGCAACCGCTGCGTGATCAACGCATCATCCGCCACCAACGCCTGACAGAACGCCGCCCGCGGATCAGGAATGTTGTAGGTCTCGCCATTCTCGTCCACGCCCTTCAAATACAACGCCCAAGCGGCCACCACCAATGCCGCACGCGTCGTCTCTCGTCCATCGGCAATCAATCGATTGATCGTCGGCACCGTGAACTTCGGAAACTTCGACGAACCGTCCGAACACACGCGCTCCAGCTGATCGGCAATCGCCTGGTTGGAGAAGCGCGCCTCCAGGGTGTTTTTGTACTCGGTCAGGTCAATCCCCGGCACGGGTGACAGTTGCGGGGTCACGTCCAGGTCCATGTAGGCACGCATGTAGCGCACGAACAGCGGGTCGTTCATGGTTTCGTGAACGAAGCGGTAACCCTTCAAAAACCCCAGATAAGTCAGTGCCAGGTGACTGCCGTTGAGCAGTTTGATCTTCATCTCTTCATAAGGCGTGACGTCGTCGGTGAACTGCACGCCGACCTTTTCCCAGGCCGGCCGACCGTTGACGAATTTGTCTTCCAGCACCCACTGCACAAAGGGTTCGCAGACCACCGGCCAGGCGTCGTCGATGGCGTGTTTGTCGTGCAGTTGCAGCTTGTGTTCGGTGCTGGTCATCGGCGTGATGCGGTCGACCATCGCGTTGGGGAAACTCACGTTGCTGGCGATCCAGTCCCGCAGATCGGCATCACGCAGGGCGGCGAACGCCAATAACGCTTTGCGAGTGACCGCGCCGTTGTGCGGCAGGTTATCGCAGGACATCAAGGTGAACGCCGGTATGCCGGCTGCACGGCGTTTGGCCAGTGCGGCGCAGAGAAAACCGAACACGGTTTTCGGTGCGTTCGGGTGCGCCAGGTCGTGTTGGATTTGCGGCAGCTGGGCCATGAACTCGCCGGTGCTGTCGTCGATGCAGTAGCCGCCTTCGGTAATGGTCAGCGAAACGATACGGATCTCGGGGCTGGCGAGTTTGGCGATCAGCGCTGCCGCGCCGTCTTCGGCCAACAGCATGTCGCGAATCGCGCCGATGACCCGGACTTCGGTGTCGTCGGTATCGCCCAGCTCGAACAGGGTGAACAGGTAGTCCTGCTCTTTGAGATCGTCCCGGGCGCGGCGGTCTTCGGCGCGCAGGCCGACGCCGCAAATCGCCCAGTCCAGACCTTCGCCGGTATTCATCAACGCATCGGTGTAATACGCCTGATGCGCCCGGTGGAAACCGCCGACGCCGATGTGCGCAATGCCTTGGCGGGTGTCGCTCAGGGCGTAAGCGGGCAGGACCACCTCGGGCGCGAGGCGGTTGAGGTTCTGTTTATTCAGTTTCATCAGATGCTCTCTAAAATCAGGCCGCAGCACGCAACGGGCGGGTCAGCGCCACGCCGTCGGCATCGAATAAATGGCAGTGCTCGGCGTCCAGGTGCAGGCTCAGCGACTCGCCATAACGGCTGGCCAGGTCGCCGCGAACGCGCATGGTCAGCGCTTCGCCGGACGAGGTCACCACGTGGCAGAAGGTGTCGCTGCCCAGGCGTTCGCTGACGTCGGCGGTGACCTGCAAAGTGCAGTCGCCGGATTGCGCGAGATTCAGATGCTCCGGGCGAATGCCCAGGGTGACCGCGCCGCCGACGCTCAGGTTGGCGCCGCTCAGCGGCAACGTGATGCGGGTGCCGGCATCCAGCAGCACTTCGCAGCTCTGGCTTTCGACGCGGGTGACTTTGCCCTTGAGGAAGCCCATTTTCGGTGTGCCCAGGAACCCGGCGACAAACAGGTTGGCCGGCTGGTGATACAGGTCCAGGGGCGAGCCGACTTGTTCGACTTTGCCGCCATTGAGTACTACGACTTTGTCGGCCATGGTCATGGCCTCGACCTGGTCGTGGGTCACGTAGATCATCGTGGCTTTGAGTTCTTTGTGCAGGCGCAGCAGTTCCAGGCGCATCTGCACCCGCAGGGCGGCGTCTAGGTTGGACAGTGGCTCGTCGAACAGGAAGATTTTCGGATTGCGCACGATGGCCCGGCCGATGGCCACGCGCTGACGCTGACCGCCGGACAACTGTTTCGGTTTACGTTCGAGCATTGGCCCCAGTTCGAGGATGCGCGCCGCTTCGCCGACTTTCTTCTCGACTTCGGCTTTCGGTACGCCAGCCAGGTCGAGGGCAAACGACATGTTTTTTCGCACGCTCATGTGTGGGTACAGGGCGTAGGTCTGGAACACCATTGCCAGGTCGCGCTTGGCCGGGCTGACTTCGGTGATGTCGCGGCCATCGAGTTCGATGGTGCCGCCGCTGACTTCTTCCAGACCGGCGATCAGGCGCAGCAGGGTGGATTTGCCGCAGCCCGACGGGCCGACGAACACCACGAATTCTTTATCACGGACTTCGAGATCAATGCCCTTGATGATGGAAAAGCCTTCGAAGCCTTTTTGCAGATTCTTGATTTTCAGGTTGGCCATGATGATGGGCCTCCACTTGTTGTTATTCAGTTGAGCCGTGCGGGCTTTTTTTGTGGGAGTGAGCCTGCTCGCGATGAGGCCGTGTCAGTCAGCATCACTGTTGAATGACACTCCGCCATCGCGAGCAGGCTCGCTCCCTCAGTGGTCGCGTTGAGTCGGCGATCTTCATTTCACGGCGCCGAACGACAGGCCGCGGACCAATTGTTTCTGGCTGATCCAGCCGAAGATCAGGATCGGCGCGCAGGCCAGGGTCGACACCGCCGACAACTTGGCCCAGAACAACCCTTCGGGACTGGAGTACGAGGCGATCAACGCAGTCAGCGGCGCGGCTTTCGACGAGGTCAGGTTCAGCGACCAGAACGCCTCGTTCCAGCACAGGATCAGCGACAGCAGCACCGTGGACGCCAGACCGCCCTTGGCGATCGGCAACAGCACCCGGACCATTTCCTGCCACAGCGTGGCACCGTCGAGGCGCGCGGCTTCGAGGATGTCCTTGGGGATGTCTTTGAAGTAGGTGTAAATCATCCAGACCACGATCGGCAGGTTGATCAGGGTGTAGATCACGATCAGCGCGATGCGCGTATCGAGCAGGCCGAAACTCTTGGCCAGCAGGTAGATCGGCATCAGCACGCCCACTGGCGGCAGCATCTTGGTGGAGAGCATCCACAGCAGCGTGCCTTTGGTGCGCTTGGTTTCGTAGAACGCCATGGAGTAGGCCGCCGGCACTGCGATCAGCAGGCACAGAGCCGTAGCGCTGAAGGAAATCACCACCGAGTTCCAGGCGAAGCTGAAGTAGTCGCTGCGCTCGTTGATGTGCAGGTAGTTCTCCAGCGTGGGCGTGAAGAGGAACTGCGGCGGCGTGGCGAACGCATCGATTTCGGTTTTGAAACTGGTCATCACCATCCAGAAGATCGGGAAGAAGATCAGGATCGCGATGGCCCAGGCCAGGGTGCCGAGCAGCAGGCTTTGCAGACGGCGGGATTGTTGAAGGGTCATGGCGCAGGCCTCAGGCTTTGTCTGTCAGGTTTTTGCCGATCATGCGCACCAGCACGATGGCGGCGATGTTGGCGATCACCACTGCGATCAAACCGCCGGCGGACGCCATGCCGACGTCGAACTGCACCAGCGCCTGGTTGTAGATCAGGTACGCGAGGTTGGTCGAGGCGTAGCCGGGGCCGCCGTTGGTGGTGGTGAAGATTTCGGCGAACACCGAGAGCAGGAAGATGGTTTCAATCATCACCACCACGGCAATCGGGCGGGCCAGGTGTGGCAGGGTCAGGTGCCAGAAAATCGCGATCGGCCCGGCACCGTCGAGGCGCGCGGCTTCCTTCTGCTCCTGGTCGAGGGACTGCATGGCGGTCATCAGGATCAGGATCGCAAAGGGCAGCCATTGCCAGGACACAATGATGATGATCGACAGCAGCGGGTAGTGCGCCAGCCAGTCCACCGGCTGCGCGCCGAACAGTTTCCAGACGTAGGCGAGAATCCCCGACACCGGATGGAAAATCAGGTTCTTCCAGATCAGCGCACCGACGGTGGGCATGATGAAAAATGGCGAGATCAGCATCACTCGCACGATGCCGCGACCGAGAAACTCACTGGCCTCCAGCAGCGCACTGATCAACACGCCGAACACCACGCTGATCAGCAGCACGCTGCCGACCAGCAGCAAGGTGTTGGTGGCGCCGGGCAGGAACCCCGAGTCGCTGAGGAAGTAGCTGAAGTTCTCAAGTCCCACGAACTCGTTTTCGCCGGGGTAGAGCAGGTTGTAGCGGATCAGCGAGAAGTAAACGGTCATGCCCAGCGGCACGATCATCCACAGCAGCAACAACGCCACCGAGGGGCTGACCAGGAACCAGCCGGGGTTGGCCAACCGGCTTTTACGCACCGGTTGGGGAATGTCCATGTGAGCTTTGGCAGTTGAAATATTCATGGTGATAGAACCGATTCATGCAGACCTATGAAGATCTAATGTGGGAGCGGGCTTGCTCGCGAAAGCGGTGTGTCAGGCAATATTGATGCTGGATGAAGCGCCGTCTTCGCGAGCAAGCCCGCTCCCACAGTGATTGTGTTTCACCAGTGGGAGCGGGGGTTACCCGCAAAGGGGGTTACTTGGGGTAACCGGCGCGCTTCATTTCACGTTCGGTGGTTGACTGGGCAGCGGTCAGGGCCTGGTCGACCGTGGTCTGGCCGATCAGTGCTGCCGAGAACAATTTGCCGACCTGGGTGCCCACGGCCTGGAATTCAGGAATGGTCACCAACTGGATGCCGATGTACGGCACGGGCTTGAGGGTCGGCTTGCTCGGATCCGCGGCTTTCAGCGATTCAAGGGTCACCTTGGCGAACGGCGCAGCCTTCATGTAGGCATCGCTGTACGTCGATGCGCGGGTACCTGGCGGCACGTTGGCAATGCCGTCTTTCTCGGCAACCAACGCTCCGTATTCCTTGGAAGTGGCCCAGGCGCTGAAGGTTTTCGCCGCGTCCTTGGCCTTGGAACTGGTCGGAATCGCCAGTGCCCAGGAATACAACCAGGCCGAGCCCTTGTCGGTGGTCTCGTGCGGTGCGTAGGTGAAGCCGACGTGGTCACTGACCTTGCTTTGGGTCTTGTCGGTGACGAAGGAGCCAGCGACGCTGGCATCTACCCAGATCGCGCATTTGCCGCTGTTGAACAGCGCGAGGTTTTCGTTGAAACCGTTGCTCGACGCACCCGGCGGGCCGGATTTTTTCATGGTGTCGACGTAAAAGTTCAGCGCGTTCTTCCACTCGGGGCCGGTGAATTCCGGCTTCCACTGCTCATCGAACCAGCGCGCGCCATAGGCATTGGCGACGGTGGTGATCAGTGCCATGTTCTCGCCCCAACCGGCCTTGCCGCGCAGGCAGATGCCGTACTGTTCTTTATCCTTTTGGGTGAGTTTGCTGGCAAATTCGCTGATCTGGGTCCAGGTCGGGTGCTCGGGCATGGTCAGCCCGGCTTCCTTGAACAGATCGGTGCGGTAATAGGTGATGGAGCTTTCGGCATAGAACGGCAGGGCATACAGCGAACCCTTGACCGACAGGCCTTCACGCACCGATGGGAACACGTCGTCGAGGGCATAAGACGCCGGCAAATCCTTCATCGGCTCCAGCCAGCCTTTGGCACCCCAGAGTGCGGCTTCGTACATGCCAATGGTCAGTACATCGAACTGTCCGCCCTGAGTGGCGATGTCGGTGGTCAGGCGTTGGCGCAGGACATTTTCTTCCAGCACCACCCAATTGAGCTTGATGTCCGGATGCTCGGCTTCGAAGGTTTTCGAGAGTTTTTGCATACGGATCATGTCGCTGTTATTGACGGTGGCGATGGTCAGGGTCTGGGCGCCGAGGCTGACGCTGCTGAGGGTCATGCAGGTGAGGGCAAGCAGAGCTTTTACAGAAGGTTGCATCGTGCACTCCTTTTCTGCACCCAGCGGGTACAGAAGGACAGTTATTGTTTTTGTGTCTTCCGACGGCAGGAAGAATGTGCACTGATTACAGCCTTCAATTGATGACGTGACAAATCATCCATCGCACTTCAATCGATACTATTTTGCACTGGACTTTGAGGGGAGAGGTGCAGGGGACGGGTTTTCAGCGGTTAAAGCCTATTGAATACGTACAGGTTTTCAGTGCTAAAACAGGTCTTGACCTGTTGGAGCGGGCTTGCTCGCGAAGGCGTCGTGTCAGTCAATATCACTGTTGAATGATCCACCGCTTTCGCGAGCAAGCCCGCTCCCACAGGGATTTGTGGTTAACCAAGGTTTTGTTCGGTCAACCGCTGCACCGCCAACCGTCGGTAATGCGATGGCGTCATGCCCTTGAGCTGCTGGAAGCGCCGATTGAAGTTGGAAATATTGTTGAAGCCCGACTCGAAACACACGTCGGTGACCGGTTTGTTGCCATCGGCCAGCAGCTCGCAGGATTTGCTGATGCGCAGGCGATTGACGAATTCGATGAAGCAGCGGCCGGTGGCTTGCTTGAACACTCGACTGAAATAGGTCGGCTTCATGCCCAAGTGCTCGGCGACTTCTTCCAGCGGCAGTTCCCGAGCGTAATGCGCGAAGATGTAATCCACCGCCCGGTTGGTGCGATCGATATTGTGCTCGTCGGCCAATTGCGGCGTCGTGGCCCCGGACAGCAGCTGATAGTCGTCAGAGGCGGCCAACAACTCCAGCAGAATGAAAAAGTGCCCGAGACGCGTCACGCCTTGGGTATCGGCGATGCGCTGCATCAAGGTCATGGCCTGGCGGATGGTGTGCTTGCAGCGAAACTCGATGCCGTACTGGGCGCGCTCCAACAGTGGCGCCAGTGCCTTGAGTTCGGCAAACACCAAGTGGCCGCTGTCGAACAACTCGTCCGTGAAATTGACCAGCATGTCGCGCTTGGGCACCACTTCGTCTTCGGCCACCTGGCTGATCCAGTTGTGGGGCAGGTTGGGGCCGGTGAGGAACAGCGATTGCGGATAGAAATTACCGATGTAGTCACCGATGAACACTTTGCCGGAGCTGGCAACGATCAGATGCAGTTCGTATTCCTTGTGAAAATGCCAACGCACCAGCGGGCAAGGGAATCCGTGCTGACGGTAGATGATGGACAACCCGTTGTGGTCGTCCATCAATTCGTAGGAGGGGTCTGTCACGCGGGCTGTTCGGGTCATGTCAGGATGCTTTTCTTGTTATCGCTGTTCGATCATGCCTCTTTTGGCGCCTGCTGTGCCAGCCTGCCACGACTTTCGCTAACGGGGGACCCGATCGCGCGCTTTCATCAGGTTTACCGTTCGGCAATAAGAGACGATGTTGGACTCTTCAATGAAATCGACGTTGATGATGTTGCATTTTGACGCCCAGTCGCTGGTATTCGGATCGAACCAGGAATCAAGCTCGTCATGAATATCCACGGGGCCACCGAGCGCGCTGTAACTGGTGGCGGAAAGTGACCACGGTGCCCCTGTGCCTGGCGGGTATTCCAGTACATTAATAATGTGCTGCTTCAAATCAGCGGCGTTAGTGATACCGCTGCCAGACCATTTGTGCCTGATCTGCTCGTGAAATACAGTCCGATCAAGAGCGCTGTGCCATGGAGCGGCGACCAGTATCCTTTGCAGTGGGCTGATTTGCTTGAGTCTCTCAAGGCTCAGGCCCTGGTTTTGGACAGGAATCATCCGGTGGTCGATAAACCTCAACATCATGTCGTTGAAGTATTTGAAGTCAAATGGATGCTCGCCATTCTTGAGTTGGTGAAAGTCCACAATGACAAACTCATCTGGATTTTCCATAAGGAATCTATTTAGGTCGGTTATCAGGTTTCCCAGCGTGCGATTAGAGCGATGACTGTCATGTGTAAATATGAATTTTCCTAACCCCGGGGCAGCGGCGTCATAGATCAGGCGGGCGTCAAGTACTCGAGACCCATGACACAGTTGGCTATAGAACGATTCATGCTGACAGGCCACCCAGTGGGGGGGAGGGCCGAAAAAAGGCCAGGGCGCTTTCCAGTCGCAGCCGGCGTTATGAGTGCCAGGCAGCGTCAGTTCGCTGAGGGATAAAGTGTTAATGGCTGGCGTGGCGGACATCCAGTTGTTATTGGCGTAGTTGCTCATTTAATGCATCCTTGCATTAATTTATAAGAAGGGTTGATGGCGCCGAACTTAAGTAAGTTTGGCTGGGTACTTATAAAGTTGAGTGTCAGGTTCGGTCAATAATAGTGATAATGCAAAATGTTTGTTGTTGGCGTAAGTTCTATCGCGGATTCCGATTCTTTGCCTCAATCCATTGCGCCATGTATTGCGTACTTTTGTGATGGTGATGACGCAACATACTTCCCATAAAGTTGTCGTTTCTAAGTTGTGCCAGATGTTGTTGGCAATGCAACAGTTTTTCGATCAGTGCCGGACCATGCTCCGATTGTCGATAACGATCGGCCAGCAATGTCTTCCCTTGGGATTGGGCATCCGTCCACAGAGCCTCGTCCTTGTACAGCTGAACCGCGCACTCGGCGAACGCCTGTGCCGTTCGGGTCACAGCCCCCGGCCAGAGATGTTCGCCATGCATCGCTTCTGCGCCGATTGGCGTTGTGACGGTGGGCGTGCCACACAACATGGCGTCGACAATTTTGCCTTTGATTCCGGCACCGAAGCGTAGGGGGGCCAGACAAATCCGCGCGCCAGACATGACCTGCAATGCATCTTGCGCCCAATTCATCACATGAAAACCCTGGCCGGGGTTGTGCAATGCCGTCGCTTTGGGCGGTGTGTAGGCACCGTAAATGTGCAATTGAGCCTTTGGCAGTTGTTCGCGGATCAGCGGCCAGATAGTGGTTTTCATCCAGAGCACCGCATCCCAGTTCGGCGCATGTCGGAAGTTGCCGATGCTGAGAAAGTGCGCGCGGTCTTCAAAAGAAACCGGTGGCACGCTCGGTAGATCGACCATCAGCGGGCACCAGTGCAGCAAGTGGCGCGGCAGCTTGAATTGCTCGACCAGCAACTCGATCTCTACTTCAGAAATCATCAGATTCAGGTCGCAACGATAAATCGCTGCGATTTCCCGTTTGGCCAGATCGGTCTCGGCCATGAGCTCAAACTCTTCACGTAACGCTGGCGCGAATAGCTCATTGAAGTCATTGGTGTCGTCGCTCGCCTTCAAACGCTCCTTGAGGCGTTGATGGCGGGCATCTCGCAGGCTTTGCAGGTCGGAAGTCTCAAGCACGCGCAAGGCATCCGGGCAGTGCTTCTCAACTCGCCAGCCGAACTGTTCTTCCATCATGAACCGATCGAACAAAACGATATCCGGGGCCAGTTCACTGATGAACGTGTCGAAACTGCTGTTGTTCAATTCGATCGGAACTTCGCGAATGCCCAACACCGTCAGGTCTGCCCGATGCTCACCGGAGCTGGCCGGACTACTGAAAGTTATGTCCCAGCCTTGCTGCAAGAAAGTCTCGAGAATTTGCATCATATGCCCACCGGCCGCTGAAGAACGGGGCTCGGGCCAGACGTAACCGATGACCAGGACTTTGGTTGCGTGGGGCTGGGTCATGAACCGGTATTCCTTGATGTAGGTAGATGGGCGCGAGAGAGGGGGCGCCATTAAATCACAGCAGACCGAACTGAAGTTCACCTCACGGGAATGGAACCCTGTCCTAGATTCAGCCGTATAGGTCCGGTAATGCGCTTGTTTCCGGCTTCCTTCAACATTGCGCGTAGATGGGAGAGATTGGCTTGAAAAGCCGGAGCATTCGTCACCGACTGACTCAGTAACGAAGTAACAACGGCTTGGGAGTCAGCATTAAGTAAACCGGGCGCCTCGTTTAGAAACGGCACGATGTCACCCTCCGATGGGTTGAGCAGCACTCCGACATCTTTACCGGCAAGCCTGCTGGAGGGGGCAATATACTCACTACCCTTGGCCAGATTGAGCAATTCGGATACTTCCGTGTCACCCAGCCCCGAGGACTTACTAAGACTTTTGTCTGCGTAGAAAAAATCCAGAGTGCCTGGCCCGCCATGAGACATTTCGTGCACCAATATGTCAGCGATTCTGCTGTCGTCGTATTTCATGCGTCGGTAGTAATGATTTAGTTGGTCGGCATAGAACACTATGAATTGTTCGTGTGCTTGATCTGCCTTCGTAGAGGCTTGCCAAGCCTTGTAGCGATTGGTGTAAAGTCCGCCCATTACATCCCCTGCGCTGGATCCATCAACCGTGAAGTTACTGATCGAGACAGTCTTGAGATCGTCTCTCATGATTTTGAGACCGTCCAGATACCATTCGATCACCTCATCCGAGTCCGAACCGAAGAACGCCTTGAGTACGAATTTGCTGTCGCCGTCGTGAATTCGCTTGCCCAGTACGTCAATTGCAAAGTCGATTTTTTGGCCCGCAATGGGTAACGCGTTGGTGATGACGGTTCGTGCATAGCTTTTAGGCATGACTCGATGCAAGCCGGGTACTCGCACCAAATCATTGGTGACACGAAAGTTCTTCAAAGCGGGGCCCCACGGTTCGCCAGTCCGCAGATTGAGGGCATACCACTGGTGCTTGTGGCGAATAGCCAAAATTGAGACAGCTTCAGCAGAGTCTCCCAGCGATTGCCATGTACCTTGCCTGACATCCGTACGATTGGCCGCCCTGAACAGGTCATAGGATTGTGCGCGTCCCGTGAGCCGTTGCAGCTGAAACGTCGCGTTGTCCAGGGCAACCGCTCCCTGTTTGCTCAATTTAAGGAAACCCTTTTTAAGCAGATTGACACCACCAAACAACAATTGAGGCGTGCCATCCAAAGGATTGAGGATTGAGAGCGTCACACCGACACCAATCCTGGCCAAGTGGGCGGTTTTTGCGGCCAGGGAGGCGGTCTTGGCTGCTGCGTTCGCAAACTGTGCAGGGACACCGATCACCACCGCGAGAATCGCAAGCCCATCGATGATGCACCCGACGGCACCTTCAGCCTGGCGCGTCTTGTCATCCGAAGAGAGGTCCTCAATGCATTTTTTGAATGGCACAATCAAATCAATGATGAAGGTGCCTATGCGCTCGGCTTTTTCTCGCTCAAGCTCCAGCGCCGTTCTACCCTCGGCATTGCGGTACAGCTCTTCATACGTCGCGAAGGGGCGGTGCTTGAAGATGAAGCGAGCGATAGCCTCAAACTGTTCGGTGCAAAAGCTATGGTATGGACTACTGCACAAGGGTGGAAGTATCGACGGGGCAGACAGTACTCCGAGTTTTTCGATCACCGCCTTACTGGAAATATCGTCTCGAGGTGCAACTCCCTGACTGTAAGCGACGAAATCAATCGGCAAGTGAAAGGGGGCGACCGCCGGACTTGGGTCAGTCAAGTTCCCCTTGAAGTCCAACCGGGAAGTTGAATTTAATTTGCCCGAGTCGACAAGTAAGCGACCCAGCCTGGTATTTTTTCGACATTCGCCGCGCAGAGTGAACACTTCATAACAGCTGACGCGGCCCTGGTAAGTCGCACAGAGGACTATTCCGTAACGGCAGATGGCCGCGTCTTTGTCGATCTGTCTCTCTGTCCGTTGCGCAGGTTTGGTGTTCACGCCGACAAGACCGACTGAACTGGCTGGCGTGCTGTGCAGGGCCGCTACCGACTCTCGAATCGTATAAAAACTGATTTCGCCCACCTGAAGTGCGATCCGGTCCTGATCGGGCAACTGTGCCAGAGCGAGTTTTATATTAGTGACGACACCGGCTTCAAGTTTTTCATAGTAGGCATCGAATGCGGGCTCAAACAGCTCACTCACGGGATACAACGATGTGATTTGCGGGAAAGACTTATAAATGCTGGTGCCACTTCGGTTCCACTCACCTAATGCAAGATCATCAGACATGTGCAAATCCACCATCGACATCTTTAGTGATGATCCGCGATTGGCGTAAAATCCTTTCCCTGCCTGTACCAGAATTTTTTTGTCGAGATAGTCGCACCCCGGAAGTTCTTTTTGCAACTGTGAAAGTGCGAGGGCCTGCCGGGAAGGCAGAGGGCTGGTGAGTGCATGGATAACACTATCGAAGTGACCGATATATTCGCTGAAGGCGGAAGTCGCAACATGCAATGCGTGTTCATTGTAATTGCCATGCGTATCAGCCGAAATCACTCCATTTAATGCTGCCCAGTTGATAATAGGGTTGATCGCCACAACACTGTGTAGCAGCGAGAGTTCTGAAGTCACAGGCTCAAGCGCCGCAAAATCCAGCAGCTGACTGTACGTCATCATCCGAGACGATCCGGGGTCATTGAGCTCGGCCAACGCTACGGCCTGACTGAATGTGACCCAGGCCGGGGAGCCCAGTCGCAATGACTCGGGCAGGTCCCTGACGAGAAATTCAGGCGCGATACCCGCAAGGAGGATAAACGAAGCCAGCGGTGTCGCACGGCCTGCCTCTTTGTTCAATCCGGCGAGGTGATCTTCAAGATCCCCACGAACAGCGAGGGGACTACGATCAACGTTACCAGGCTGATAGAGGTCATAGCCTGCGATCTGATTTCGTGTTTGGCCAGCCGATGAATCAAATCCAAGGATGACCGCTGCCAACAGCAACGACTGTACGTGTTCTTTACAGGCGTCTTGTCCATCATCGGTGCCATACCACTCCACAGCGGCGAGGTATTCGCGTCCATATTCTATTGCTCTCTCGGTTTCCAGGATCTGGTCCAGCAGGTAACCGGCTCCCGCTTCCACCTGTTCGATGGATTTATCTGAAATGACTGGTCGAGCGAGCTCCTCCAGAATTTCATGAGGGTGCTTGAACACCTCACGGGTGAGCGCCATCACTCGCTCACGTTCCGCTGCGCTCAGCAAAAACGGGGAGCTTTCAGCGCCCGAGATTGCTTGCCAGTAGTTACCAACCGGAGAGGCATCGGGTAAATCGAGGTGTAGAAACCTGATCAGGTTTTTTGTTTCGCCCACCGTCTTCGGGATATTGAACTGATGGAAGGTTAGCCACTGTTCAACGCTAATAGGGTCGTTGAAGTAAATATAACCGCCCGCCATCTCTGCCAATTCACCTATCACTGATAATGAATGTTCGAGACCAGGAAAATATCTAAATTCATCCCTCAGGCTTATCCAAGGGGTGTGTCGGCGAACATCGAGATCACCGCGCACATTGACTCTAAGGCAAGTTTCTTTGTCAAAAATAGTCAGGGCTTCGCTGAGCTTGGAAAAGTCGGAAGTGTGAACCATTTTTTCCAGAAGCACTCTTCCTGGCTCATAGGCCTCATCAAACGGAGTGCCTGGGCGGTGGGGAATATGGATGTTCGAAAGATCGACAGGTTCATTGTCTTCTGCGCCCTGAATGATAATTTCAAGTGCGCGAATAAAATCCTCTTGTTCGCCTCGAATTGTTTTTGTCAGTTCAAAGTAGTCAGGTGTCTGAGGGGGTGAGGTGATGATACTGCTCATAAGTAAATCCGTTGACTTTGTGTGGGTTGAAAGTTGGCGGAAATACTCTTTTAATTCGATCTGGGAAGCAAAGAGCGTTGTGTTAATGCGTATTTCGATAGCGAATTTTTATAAGTTGTGTTCATTCGCGAAGGCACACGGCCTAAGGGTAATAAATAGACGATGTTTGCTGGCAAGGCGGCAAACTATTGGAGAGAAGAATCAGTTTCAGGGGGAGGTAAGTTATTGATGTTGTATTAAGCGACAGCAAGCGTGGCACTGAGCTGAACGCTCCGGCGGCAGGCGCAAGAAAATGAATGACCAAAAACAGTTA
The DNA here is from genome assembly GCF_019219045.1 of Pseudomonas sp. PDM25. Taxonomy (NCBI): domain Bacteria; kingdom Pseudomonadati; phylum Pseudomonadota; class Gammaproteobacteria; order Pseudomonadales; family Pseudomonadaceae; genus Pseudomonas; species Pseudomonas sp. PDM25. The sequence goes on along the minus strand of NZ_JAHUWL010000001.1, from coordinate 521,629 downwards.
AGGAAACACGACAACTCCACTGAGCAAAACGGTCGAGATTGTCGTGTCTTGATTCACTGACCCAGGGTGGGGGGTAGTGTTCTGCAAAACGCCTCATCGGCGGGTGGTGCCTGATTCGGATACGTATCCGGCAGAACCTTGACCATCGTCGTTTCGATAACGCCGTCTGCGTACTCAGCCTCGAAGAACGCTGCGCTCCAACCCACCTTGGGAGCACGGAGAGTCGCATGGACTTCCGTGGAGGCCGGCAACTGTGCTGCGGTGTAGCGCACGCCGCAGTTGTACCTGAAGTCCCGGGCCTTTGGGTTGTGGGCTGTCCACTGGGTCATCCTGATTGGCATTTCGGACAAGGTCAGTTGCAACGTGGTCGATGTGGCGTCCAGGTGCTGTTCCTGTGCCTTTAACCTCGGTGCGGTATTGCCGGCCTGCCGCCGCTTGATGTAAGGAATCAGGTTCGCTTCAACAAACGCCCGCACATCGTGGGCGGCATTGGGAATGACCCGAAGTGTATTGTCACCCGGCAGATCCATAAGATACTGGCGTGAAGCATCCGGGATGAAGAAGTCATCGCCACTGGCGTTGACGATGTATTTCGGGATCTTCAAGCGGTCGATGTAGCCGGATAGATTTCGATAGTTCATCGGATCTTCGACTTGCAGCAACTTCTTGAACGGCTCGCTCTTGCGTTGGGCGATCACGCCTTGCGAGTGGTAGTCGAAGTACGCCAGAGGCCAGTTACCGCCGTAAGCCAGAGCCGTCTGGTCGAACACTTTGTCCGTATTCAAGACGTCTATGACAAACGGCACGATGCTATCGACGCGTGAGTCCGCAAGGGCAGACAGCCATACCGCCCAACCGCGTTTCGACGCGCCGGTAGCCAGAAAACTCACCACCTGGCCTGGCTGCGTTTCCTTTTGCGCCAGGTCCATGGCCTTGACCAGCGCTTCCATCATTGGCACATGCAGCGACATAAAGGGTTGTTGTTCCGGGGCCTGCATGAATAGGTCCCAGCTGCGGGCAACGCTGTCATCTTCTATGCGCCGCACGCCGTCATCGCTGTAGGTCAAATACTGGTTAGGGACATTGCTGACAGCCACTACGATCAAACCGGTTTGCCGGGCAATGTTGAGCAGTGTTTGCTGCGAAAAGTTATTGGGTGCTCCCGGGGACCCACCGGGCAAAGGGTTATTAACGCCGTCGTTGGCGACCAGCACGGCGCGCGTCCCCTTTACGTGGTCGGGAATGTACAGGTCGACTCCGTGAATCCAGTCTGCCGGGGCGACTTGACCGCTCTGGCCCCAGGACTGTGACATCAGCTCGAAGCGCCGGATGTTGACGCCGGGCTGTTGCTCTTGCCCCTTGCTGATGTAGCGCAGCGGTTGCGTCGCTGCGGCTTTGCGATAGCAGCTCAATACTTCGCTGAACGCCTGTCCGCTCTGTTCAAAGCAGTGCTGGGGATTGTCGGAAGAGGCTGACTGGCAACCATATCCGGCGATGAGCATCAACGACAATCCGCTGATTCTCAAATAACGTGCGTAGCGTTCGGTTCGACTCGGCATGGACTCGGTTCCTTATGAGTGGGATCACCGGTCCAATCAAACGCCAGGCGGGCGGCCTTTTCTACTGTCAGAGTTGACAGGTCAGAGCCGAAAAACGCCGAAAAATGCAGCCTTGCGTCGGTTTATGCAGAAATGGAGGGGCCACAGCCCCAGACAACTTTCTCAAGCCAGCATGCCTTTGACCTTGTCGCGCAACTGATCAATAGAGAACGGCTTGCCGATCACCGACATGCCTTCGGGCACATCCATGCTTTCGGCATAACCGCTGGCAAACAGGATGGGCAGCTCGGGACGCAGCATCCGCGCCTGGGTGGCCAATTCACGGCCGTCCATCACCGGCAAACCAACGTCGGTCATCATCAAATCGATGTACTGGTCTTCATCGTTGAGAAACTCCAGCGCCTGTTCGCTGCCATCGGCCTCGAGCACCTTGAACTCGAGTTCCTCCAGCACATCGACAATCAGCATGCGCACGATGGCGTCGTCTTCGACTACAAGGATGATGGACGCGGTGGCGGACATAGTGGGTTCTCAGAGGATGAATTCGCGGTTGTCGGTCGATCGAAATCGCCGGGCTCTTGCTTGAGTAAGTGACGGAACCCGACAAGTTCCCACGCGGTAGAAAAAAGAATAGCCGCCCAAGTGCCGGCAAGGATAACCGCTCCTTTGCGGTGTAGCAGTAGAATGTAGGATTTTGCGCGGAAAGGTATCAGATAGTTGGATCAAACCGGCGCTTTTGGGGCAAACTCCTTGGTTTTCAACAGTTCGACAAGGTTTCCCCCCATGACATCCGCGTCTTCGGTTGATGAGCAACGATTCCGCAAACTCCTGAGCCGCAACCTCAGCCTGCCGTTAGGTGTCGGCGTGCTCAGTGCAGTGTTCTTTGTTTCGCTGATTACTTACCTTCTGTCGATGATCCAGTGGGTCGAGCACACTGACCGGGTGATCAATAACGCCAATGAATCGATCAAGCTGACCGTCGATCTGGAAACCGGTATGCGCGGCTTCCTGCTCACTGGCGACGAGCACTTCCTTGAACCTTACGAAACGGCCAAGCCGCGAATCGCTGTCGCCCTCAATACCTTGCTCGACCTGACCGCGGACAACCCGGTGCAGACCGATCGTCTGCACCGGCTCCAGGCCTTGCAGAATGAGTGGGCCACTTACGCGCAGTCCCTGATTGAATTGCAGCGATCCAGCGGCGATTACCGCAGCGCGGTCAAGGCCGGGCGCGGCAAGCGGCTGACCGATGAGATCCGCAAGCAATTCGAAGACGTGATCGACATGGAGCAACAGTTGCGCACCACGCGCAACGAAGAAGTGCGCCGTACCACGATCTGGAGCATCAGCCTTTACCTGTTATTCATCGCCGGGATCAGCGCCTTGCTGGCCTATATTGGTCGTCGGGATTTGCTCAATCTTTCGCAAAGCTACAGCGCCACCCTCGCCAGGCAACAGGCCAGTGCCCAGCGTCTGGAACAGCAAGCCTGGCTGCGCAATGGCCAGACTGAACTGGCCGAACAAGTGCTGGGGCAACTGTCGCTGAATCTGCTGGGTCGCAACATTCTGCAGTTCTGCGCGCAGTACCTGGGCACCGCCGTCGCTGCCATTTATGTCCGCGAAGACCATGGCGGTCTCAAGCGCATTGCTTCTTACGGTTTCTCCCGCGAGCAGGAAGCGCGCGAACAGCAGATTTACAACGATGAAGGCATAGTCGGCCAGGTAGCGCACCAGGCTCGCTTGATCCGTCTCGATGACGTACCGAGCGGTTACTTCAAGGTCAGCTCCGGCCTGGGTGAAGGTCTGCCGCACAGTGTGCTGGTGGTGCCGACCAGTGATGACGATCGGGTCAACGGTGTGATCGAGCTGGGTTTCCTGCGCCCGCTGACGGACCGCGATGTCGAATTGCTTGAACTGATTGCCGGCAACATCGGCACGTCCATCGAGGCCGCTCGCTATCGCCAGCGTCTGCAGGAAGTGCTGGCTGAAACCCAGCAGCTCAATGAAGAGCTGCAAGTCCAGCAGGAAGAACTCAAGACCGCCAACGAAGAGCTGGAAGAGCAGTCGCGGATTCTCAAGGAATCTCAGGTGCATCTGGAGACCCAGCAGGTCGAACTTGAACAAACCAATGAGCAACTCGCCGAACAGGGTCAGATCCTGGCGGACCAGCGCGACGCCATGGACCTGAAGAACACCCAGCTCAATCAGGCCCAGATCCAGCTCGAAGAACGCGCCGAAGAGTTGCAGCGCTCGAGCAAGTACAAGTCTGAATTCCTCGCCAACATGTCCCACGAGTTGCGCACGCCGCTGAACAGCTCGTTGATCCTGGCCAAGTTGCTGGCAGAAAACCCTCAGGAAAACCTCAGCGCCGAGCAGGTCAAGTTTGCCGAGTCGATTTATTCCGCCGGCAATGATTTGCTCAACTTGATCAACGACATTCTCGACATTTCCAAGGTCGAGGCCGGCAAGCTTGAGATGCGACCGGAAAACACCAGTGTCGCGCGTCTGGTGGATGGTTTGCGCGGGATGTTCCAACCCTTGGCGACCGACAAGAAACTGGATTTCCAGGTCGCAGTGCAGGCCGGTGCGCCGATGATGATCTTCACCGACCGCCAGCGTCTGGAGCAGGTGATCAAGAACCTGCTGTCCAACGCGGTGAAATTCACCGAAAAAGGCGAAGTCAGCCTGACAGTTGCCAGTCAGCCCGCCGACGGTATTGCCTTTATCATTCGCGATACGGGGATTGGCATTGCCGCGGATCAGCAGGACGGTATTTTCGAAGCCTTCCGCCAGGCCGATGGCACCACCAATCGTCGTTACGGCGGCACCGGCCTGGGCTTGTCGATTTCCCGTGACCTGGCCGCTTTGCTCGGCGGCTCCATCAGCGTCACCAGCGAGCCGGGGCAGGGCAGTGTGTTCACCCTGGTGTTGCCGCAGCAATACGTTGAACCGGGCGAAGAGCCTGTCGAACCGATGAGAGCCACGCCGGTTGCCATAACACCGAGAGTAACGCCCGCCGCGCCGGTGCCGTTGATTGCCGAAGTCGATATTCCGCGTTTCGACGACGATCGCACCAAAGCGCCATTCGCCACGCGTTGCATTCTGGTGGTGGAAGACGAGCCGAACTTCGCCAATATCCTTTACGACCTGGCGCATGAGCTTGGTTATCAGTGCCTGGTGGCGCACGGGGCGGACGAGGGTTACGACCTGGCCAGGGAATTCATCCCGGACGCCATTCTGCTGGACATGCGTCTGCCGGATCATTCCGGGTTGACTGTGTTGCAACGCCTGAAGGAACACGCCGAAACCCGACACATTCCGGTGCATGTGATTTCCGTGGAAGACCGGGTCGAAGCCGCGATGCACATGGGGGCCATTGGTTACGCGGTCAAACCGACCACCCGCGAAGAACTCAAGGACGTGTTTGCCCGCCTTGAGGCCAAGCTGACCCAGAAAGTCAAACGCGTCCTGCTGGTCGAAGACGATGATTTGCAGCGCGACAGCATTGCCCGGCTGATCGGTGACGAGGACATCGAGATCACTGCCGTTGGCCTGGCACAAGATGCGCTGGACCTGCTGCGCACGACGATTTTCGATTGCATGATCATCGACCTGAAGCTACCGGACATGCTCGGCAACGACTTGCTCAAGCGCATGTCCACGGAAGATATCTGCTCGTTCCCTCCAGTGATCGTCTACACCGGGCGCAACCTGACCCGGGACGAAGAAGCCGAGCTGCGCAAGTATTCGCGCTCGATCATCATCAAGGGGGCGCGCTCGCCAGAGCGTTTGCTCGATGAGGTGACACTCTTTCTGCACAAAGTCGAATCCGGGTTGTCCCATGAACGCCAGAGAATGCTCAAGACCGCGCGCAGCCGCGATAAGGTCTTCGAGGGTCGTAAGGTGCTGCTGGTGGACGACGATGTACGCAACATCTTCGCCCTCACCAGTGCCCTGGAGCAAAAGGGTGCAGTCGTGGTCATCGGCCGGAACGGCCGTGAAGCGATTGAAAGACTGAATGAAGTCGAGGACATCGATCTGGTGTTGATGGACGTGATGATGCCGGAGATGGATGGCTACGAAGCCACTATCGAGATCCGCAAGGACCCGCGCTGGCGCAAGCTGCCGATCATTGCGGTGACGGCCAAGGCCATGAAGGACGATCAGGAGCGCTGCTTGCAAGCGGGCTCCAACGATTACCTGGCCAAGCCCATCGACCTGGATCGCCTGTTCTCGCTGATTCGCGTGTGGTTGCCGAAGATGGAACGCATTTAGTGGAAAAGAACACTGAAATCGAATTGCGCTTGTTGATCGAGGCGATATACCTCAAATACAGCTATGACTTTCGCGATTACTCCGGTGCTTCGATCAAACGCCGGGTCAATCACGCGTTGAGCCAGTTCGAGTGCACGACCATTTCAGCGTTGCAGGAAAAGGTCCTGCACGACCCGGCGGCATTCATGCAGTTGTTGCAACTGCTGACGATCCCGGTCAGCGAAATGTTCCGCGACCCTTCGCATTTCCTGGCGATTCGCAGGGAAGTGGTGCCGCTGCTCAAGACTTACCCCTCGATCAAGATCTGGATTGCCGGTTGCAGCACCGGTGAGGAGGTCTATTCGATGGCCATTCTGCTGCGCGAAGAAGGCTTGCTCGATCGCACCATCATCTATGCCACCGACATCAATCCGCGCTCGCTGGATAAAGCCAAGCAAGGGATTTTCTCCATGGAGAGTGTCCGCGCCTACACTCATAACTACCAGCAGGCAGGTGGCCAGGGTTCGTTCGCCGAGTACTACACGGCGGCTTACGGTTACGCCATTTTCGACAAGACCCTGTGTGAGAACGTGACCTTCGCCGATCACAGCCTGGCGACTGACAGTGTTTTTTCAGAAACTCAATTGATTTCGTGCCGTAATGTTTTGATTTATTTCAATAAAAAGCTTCAGGATCGTGCTTTCGGTTTGTTCCATGATTCCCTTTGCCATCGAGGATTTCTGGTGCTGGGCAGCAAGGAAACCCTTGATTTCTCGTCTTACGGCAACCAGTTCGAACCGTTGGTCAAACAAGAACGGGTCTACCGAAAATCATGAACAGTGCAGCGGATCTGCCTTCTATAGAGGCTATTGTGATCGGCGCCTCGGCCGGCGGAGTGGAGGCATTGCTGAATATCCTCGGCTCACTGCGAGAGGGCTTCAAACTGCCGATCATTGTGGTTTTGCACTTGCCGGACGTACGTCGCAGTCATCTGGTCGAGGTGTTCGCACGGCGGGTAGCCATGCCTGTGCGGGAAGCCTGCGACAAGACGCTGGTCGAAGCGGGAACGCTGTATTTCGCGGCTCCGGGTTATCACTTGTCGGTGGAGCAGGACCGCAGTTTTTCCTTGAGCCTGGAAGCCCGCGTGCATTATTCGCGACCGGCCATCGATTACCTGTTCGAGTCAGCCGCCGATGCCTACGGTTCAACGCTGGCCGCGGTGTTGTTGACCGGCGCCAACCGTGATGGTGCCCGCGGCCTGGCCCAGGTCAAGCGTCGTGGAGGCATGACCATCGTTCAGGACCCGGACGAAGCCCAGGTCGCGACCATGCCCCGGGCGGCGCTTGATATACACCAGCCGGACCATATTCTCCCTATTCGCGGCATCGGCCGTCTGCTTGTCGAGCTGGAACGAATCGCATGCTAAGTAATATCCAGGCCAAACTGCTGATCGTCGACGACTTGCCGGAGAACTTGTTGGCGCTCGAAGCGTTGATCAAGCGCGAAGACCGTATCGTCTATAAAGCCTTGTCCGCCGACGAAGCCTTGTCGCTGTTACTGCAACACGAGTTCGCCATGGCCATTCTCGACGTGCAAATGCCCGGCATGAACGGCTTCGAACTGGCCGAGCTGATGCGCGGTACGGAAAAGACCAAGAACATTCCGATCGTGTTCGTCAGTGCGGGCGGTCGTGAACTGAACTACGCGTTCAAGGGCTATGAAAGCGGCGCCGTGGATTTCCTCTACAAGCCGCTGGATATCCATGCGGTCAAGAGCAAGGTCAACGTGTTCGTCGAACTGTATCGCCAAAGCAAGGCGATGAAACAACAGGTCGAAGAGCTGGAGCAAAGCCGCCGCGAGCAGGAAGCGCTGCTCAAGCAGTTACAGAGTACCCAGCTGGAACTGGAGCAAGCGGTGCGCATGCGCGATGACTTCATGTCCATCGTTGCCCACGAAGTCCGCACGCCACTCAATGGCCTTATCCTCGAAACCCAGTTGCGCAAGATGCACCTGGCCCGGGACAACGCGGCGGCGTTCACCCTGGACAAAATGCACGCGATGGTCGATCGCGATGAGCGGCAGATCAAAAGCCTGATTCGCTTGATCGAGGACATGCTCGATGTGTCGCGCATTCGCACGGGCAAGTTGTCGATCCGACCGACGCGCTTCGATCTGTCGGCGCTGGTTCGCGACTTGTTGCAGAACTTTGCACCACAGATCGATGCTGCCGAGTCCTCGGTCACCCTGGAGGCCGAGCAACCGGTGCTGGGCAGCTGGGACGAATTTCGCATTGAACAGGTGATGTCCAACCTGCTGACCAATGCTTTGCGCTACGGCGCCAAGAGTCCGATCACCGTTAAGGTGTACAGTGAGAGTGGTCAGGCTTGGGTGGAAGTGCGCGATCTGGGGATCGGCATCGGCGAAGAGAACCAGAAGCGTATTTTCCAGCAGTTCGAACGCGTCACGGCTAAACACGCTGTCGCGGGGCTGGGCCTGGGGTTGTTTATTTCCGAGCAGATTGTGGCCGCCCATGGCGGTTTTATTACCGTCGAAAGCCGGATTGGCGAAGGCGCCTTGTTTCGCGTTTGTCTGCCGCTGTAGGAAAACAGCCAGATAAACGCAACCTCTGATCGACCCCACGGTCGTATCAGCAGCTATTGACCGAACAAAGGCTTCCCATGAGTGAAGATGCACAAGACGTCGTATTGATCGTCGAAGATGACCCCTCGATTTTGATGGTGCTGTCTGCCTATCTGTCGGGTGAGGGCTACCGGGTATTGCAGGCCGAAAACGGCGAGCAGGCCTTCGAAATTCTGTCGAGCAAACCGCACCTGGACATGATGATCACCGATTTCCGCCTGCCGGGCGGGATCTCTGGCGTGCAGATTGCGGAACCTGCCGTGAAGCTGCGACCGGAGCTCAAGGTGATCTTTATCAGCGGTTATCCGCAGGAGATCCGCGAGACGGACAGCCCGATCACCCGTAAGGCGCCGATCCTGGCCAAGCCGTTTGATCTGGATGTGCTGCAGGAGCTTATGCAGGAAATGCTCTCGTAAGACCTGTCGGGGGATTTCGGCACCAAACCTTCAGGTGGGGGCAGCCGTGAACTGCGATCTTTTGAAATACTTGAAAAATCAGAAGATCGCAGACGCGGCGGATGCGACTCACCAGTGGGAGAGTGCACCCATCAAGCGAAGCTCATCCTGGATTCAATCGTCGACGTCAATTCAAGCAGCTGCGCGCAGAGATCTGTGTACTCAGTGGAACAGCTTATGACTTCACCCAAAAAGTCTGAGTTGTCTTGAGGGATATCCGTGACGCGCTCTCCAGGTTGTTTCGTATATCGATAATCTCGCACGTCGATTCCGAGCTCGGCCGCGATTTGCCCAATGTCCGGAAGCGCAGTCAAAACCCCTGACACCGGTGCTTTAATCAGCCGAATACCGGAGTAGCACAGAGGATCTGGCGACCTCTCGTCGACAACGCCAGTGACAGCCCACCGCACCCAGATCTCCCAGGGATCCAGATTTTTAAACGACAACGCAGCCAAGTCCCAAATGTGCAGGCCGGCTGGCCGCATGTTTGTTTCTACTGCGGCAGTGAGTCCGGGGCGCGAGAATATTTCGTTGTGGTAGGCGCCGCCGTCTGGAACCAGTCGCCGCATGTGATTCCCGGCGGCGTCAACCTGACGACGGATATCTTCTGGCAATGGTGCAGGCACAATTTGTTGTACTTCTGCGCGGTATAGCCCCGTTGTTGTATGTTTCTCCGTTATCCACGAGCATCCCGCCACGTAATCCCAACTGTACTCTTGAGCATTCTCGATCAATTCTTCGACGATAATTCCACTGTCGTGATATTGCCTTAAGTCTGCCCAGATGATTTCGCAGTGCTCGATGGAGGGGACGACATGGCAACCACGACTATTTCCTTCGTTCACCGGCTTGACGAAAGCTCGCCCACCGAGCTCAGCTACAGCGTTCTGGAACTGCGCCTTTGATCGTACATGAACGCAACGAACAGGTTTGTACGCTGGAGCGTGAGCTTTACTTTGTGCGTCCCGGTTGCGAAACGCATGCTTGTCGAGGCCTGCAAGTGCATCGTGCGGCGTTACTCCAGCAAGCCCGAAATGCTTGGCCAGTGTGGCGCCAAGCAGCACGCCACGGTCTGAAAATGGCAGGATGCCGATGGGTTTGAGCTCAAGCCGATCAAGCTCTGCGCACACCCATCGAGTCGACGTTTCTACGGCGTCATTCCCAAGGGGGCACGCGACTAATTCATCGGCGGCGTGACGATCGGCTTCTTCGATCTTTTCTGTCACAAGTAATAACTTCGCGTCGAAGAGTTGATGGCAAGCTCGTTGAATTTTGGGGATGTCGTAAATACGGACGTTGTTGTATCCAACGACGATCAAGCATTTTTCCATGTCGGTCTTATCCTTTGATTGAGGCGCAATGAACGTATTCGACTCCGATAGCCGCACGTCAGCTAATACTGAGCACCGGCTCCAAGCCCTCGATTCGTTGTATTCCCAGACCCGGCTTATCACTCAAGAGAAGCGTATTTATCGACATCGTCGCGCCACCGATTACGGGATTGCGAGTGATCAACGCCATAGCGTCGAGATCAATGAATCTGAAATTCCTGCCTGAGCAAAAACTCGCCATTGCAGCTATCGCGATGGGAGACTCCATGAGACACGTCGCCGCACAAATCCTGGAGTGCAGGCGAGCGAGGTCGTAAGCCGATCTTGCGGAGCGGATACCCCCCAGCTTCATCAGTTTTATGGCGAGCCCGTCTACAATTCCGTGTTTTACCAAATCGGCTGCGTCAAGTAGCGATGAGCAACTCTCATCTGCCAGCACAGGAACACGCGAGGCGGCGGTGACTCGACCAAGGCAGGACCTCTCGGTAAATAGCACAGGTTGTTCTATAAAAGAGAGATTCATTGCGGTAGCTTCGACATGTTCGGCAAATCTCAGCGCATCGTTTTCACTCCATGCCTGATTGGCGTCGACTCCGATTTCAATATGTCCCCCAACCGAGCGACGGATCTCTCGAACCCGTCGGAGGTCGTCCTCAATACCCTGTTCGGAGCCAAGTTTAAGCTTCAAGGTAGTGAAACCGTTGCTGACAGCGGCAGCAGCATCGCTCACCATCTCATCAAGCGTGTTGTGGGAAATCGAGATGCCCGTCGTTATCTGCTGGCTGTCACCACCCAGGAAACGATAAAGCGGAAGGCCGGCGGCTTGAGCCATAAGGTCGTGTAGCGCTATGTCGATTGATGCTTTTGCGGCTGTGTTCCCGGCAATGGAATGATCCAGCGACGTTAGGATCGCTTCAAACTTCGAAACATCCTTGCCCATCAAGGTGGGTGCAAATACGTTTCTCACTGCCGATATTATCGAATCGACGCTTTCGCCGTTCATTCGCAAAGAGGGTGTACCTGCTCCGTAGCCACGCAAGCCGCAATCCGTCTCTATCTCGATGACCACGTCCTCGATGTATTGAACACGGCGAAGGCATGACACAAACGGTTTTCGAAGGGGGATGCGCAGCAAACTGATGGACACTCTGTTAATTCGCATCGTATTTCCTGAGTTTCGGTCGATAAGCCGAGCTTGAATTTAGAATGATCATCACCGCAACAACGATGAAAGCCATCCCGGTCAATGCCAGGATTGGGCCAGATATTTCCAGAGGGGCGTAACGTGAGACCAGGGCGCTTAGTCCTCCACCAGCCCCGACCGCAAGCTCTTTGATAAAAAGACAGTTGTCTTTCGCTCCAAATACGTCCAGGTAGCTGGCAAAACATTCAACTAACGAGAGCATCATTACCCATACAAGTGCGCCGGTGAATGTCGCTGCATGGAAAGGCCCGGGCAGCGCTATTACGCAGAGGCCGCAGAACATTGCCAGCCACGTGGTGATCATCGAAACTCTGTCACCAGTGAACTTGCCCATAACGCTGATAACTGGTTTTTGAAGAATGACGATGAACACGCTACTGGCCAAGACAACCATTCCATACCACGGGGCGAGTGATCCAGTTGTCGACACGATATATTGGGGCAGCAGGGTAAACGGGCTGTACAGTTTGATGCCCATTGTTAAACCCAGGAGCACCCATGCCAATTGAATGGATCTGGACGCAGTGCTTCCTGCGGGTAATTCGACACGGGTCCGGGAGGAAACGATACTTCGAGCCACATACGCCGCCAGTAACAGAAGTATGAAGCTTGTCAGCGCTATTACAGTGTTGCTTTGGGCTGGAATTGAAAGAGCGATGCCGGCCAGGATGACACCTGAGTTTATTGCAACCTTGTTTCGCGCCGCTGCACCGATGTTTTCGGAGGCGTACGCTCTAATCAGATAACCCGCCACGCTAACACCGGTCGCCAGACATATCGCTCCCGCAATGAGGAATATCTGGCCTGGGATCAAGAGCAATACAGCACCCAACGCGGCTAACAATGTGGCTGCCAGGATTGCGTTAGCCCTGAAGTGCGTAAAAAAGAACGGCGAAAAAACCAGAAAAAAGCGGCTACCGAAAACAAGTATCGCATTCGAAATGGGATCAAACCAGACGGTAGCGCGACCCAGAATCGTGTAGAACGAAGTCGCAATAATGAGTCGAACGATGAAGGCTCCTTTCATTGGATATCCTTATGGTAGGCATACAACGATGTGGTTCTGAAATTCAAGCGAGGGCCGTACTTCTGACTGCTTTAGAGATACGCGTCATATCCGGGTGATAAAGACAAATTGTGTCTCGGTCCTTTGCTACGAAACAACAGGCGGGGTGTTTCGTTGAGCTTTATCCTCCGTGCATGAGTGGCTGCGGTATGGATGTCCAGATTTAAAATGGGACGGGCATGCAGCACCTTATGGTTCGCTAAAATAAGAAAGGTACCCGTGGTAGCGGCTGAACAGATCGGGGTCCACGACGGTATTCGCTGCCTTATGATTCGAATCAATTGACTGTCGACAGGGTTGGTTGGCACCATGCGCGCGCCGATATCAGTATCAATACGGAAGTCGAGGTAAACCTGTATTCCGTAGGTTGGATCGTACTGGATCAGTTTTCTCTCATGACTTTTCAAAAGTTCAACGTTTTTTCCCGATCGAAAGCGTGCGCTCATTTGCGCAAGTTGCTTCAGCTCTGTATCACTGAGACAGTCAATAATATTCTTAGCAAGAAAACACTGTGTTGGCGTGCATGTCTCATCGCGACAGACGGTTAGTGCGAGAAGATCGGTTGATTCAACTTCGTACAGATCATCGGAATGAGGCGTGATGTCACCATAGCCATTTCCCCAGTTTCGATACTTTTCGGCATTTTCTTTGAGGAATATCGCTTTATGATTTTCATAAGGATACTTGATGTCCCGAAGATGGAAAAGTTCGCACAATGCTTCGTGAACTATAAAGGCGAGGCGGTAATTGTCCGTTCGGAACACGCCTGTCAAGCATACTGCTGAGACGCCATTCTTTCCGACACTATCAAAGTAACGCTTGTCGTCTTCACGCAATGTATCGCTGAACAGGGAAATTAGCTGAAGCTTCAAAGCGTGATTTGACAGGTCGGGCTGGTGATTTGTCCACCAGACTTCAACTGGGTCACAGATATATCCTACGTCTCGCGTGAAAACTCGCTCATGACGAAGGTGGTCGTGTATGAACTTCGGAGTCAATTCCATTTAAAGTTCCTTTTAAAACGAATTTTGGAGATATCCATATCTCGCGCAGCGCATACAGATTTTGTATTGCGCCATGGTGCAATACAAAATTAAACAGAAAACCAGGTGGTTTAACTTGCGTGTTTATATTCTTTGAGTTCGTCGCCGTTAACATCGCTTCTAAGATTGGACCCCAAGGCGAAATTTAGGCAATACAAAATTAATGTATAAATATTACGGCGCGAATCAGATTCGGGGCTATCAAAGAAGGGTACTGGCCGTGCCAAGAAGAGGCCGGTTCAGTCCTGCGATCCGCTGTCAGCTACTGTTCCACCGCTCTAGCGCAGCAGTCAGCGACCCCTATGGGGGTGAAAAGTGAACCTGACCCATGGACGCAGACGTCTCACACGCGGATCATCTCCCGCACCTTCGCCGTCAACAGGTCGAAGGTGAAGGGCTTCGTGATCATCTGCATGCCTGGATCAAGGAAGCCACCGCGCACCGCCGCGTGCTCGGCGTAGCCGGTGATGAACAACACCTTCAGATCAGGCCGGTATTGCCGGCCGATTTCCGCCAGTTGCCGGCCATTCATGCCGGGCAATCCAACGTCGCTGATCAACAGATCGATACGCTGCCCGGAATCGAGAATCGGCACCGCGCTGTCCGCATCGCCCGCCTCGACGAAGGCATAGCCCAGGTCACTCAAGACTGTACTGACCAACACCCGCACCGCCGGATCGTCCTCGACGATCAGCACCGTTTCGCCATTGCGCGCGAACGGAGCGTGCTGGACGTTCACCGGGCTGTCCTTAGGCAGGTCACCGTCGAATCGCGGCAGAAACAGACTCACCGTGGTGCCTTCGCCTACTTCACTGTGAATGGCGACGTGGCCGCGTGATTGCTTGCTGAAGCCATAGATCATCGACAATCCAAGGCCTGTGCCCTGACCGATAGGCTTGGTGGTAAAGAACGGGTCAAAGGCCCGGTTGACGGTGCTTTGCGGCATGCCACACCCGGTATCCGTGACGCTCAGCACCACGTAATCACCCGGTTGAAGGTTGCTTTGCGTCTCGGTGAAGTCGCGGTCCAGATACTGATTGCTGGTTTTTACCACCAGTTTGCCGCCATCGGGCATCGCATCCCGAGCATTGATCACCAGATTGAGCAGGGCGCTTTCCAGTTGATTGGGGTCAGCCTCGGCCACCCAGAGTTGCTCGTTCAGCTGCATGTCCAGCTGAATGGTTTCGTTGATGCTGCGCTGAAGCAGTTCGCCCATGGACACCACCAGGGTATTCATCTCCACGGGTTTGGAGTCCAGCGACTGACGCCGGGAGAACGCCAGCAGGCGGTGGGTCAGGCCCGCCGCGCGGTTGGCTGAGGTCACGCCGAGGTCGATCAGGCTGTCCAGATCCTCGGTGCGCCCACGGGCCAGACGTCGGCGCAGCAGCTCAAGGCTGCCGATGATGCCGGTCAACATGTTGTTGAAGTCGTGGGCAATGCCACCGGTGAGCTGGCCGACGGCTTCCATCTTCTGCGATTGGCGCAGGGCTTCTTCATTGTGTCGCAGCTGGGCGGTGCGTTCCTCAACCTGCTGTTCAAGGGTTTCGAGGGTGTTTTGCAGTCGCAATTCGCTTTGACTCAAATCGATCAGCCGGTCCCTGGCTTCGTACTGTCGTCGACGACCGCGCAATGCGGTGGTCACCAGGCTGATCAACGTGACCGGGTGAAAAGGGCGCTCAAGAAAGGTCACGTTCCCCAGCTGTGGGCCGTAGCGCGACGCCGGGTTCTGTTCCGGGCCGCCATGGTAGGTCATCAATACAATCGGCAGGTCGGACCAGGCCGGCTGTTGCTCGATCAGCCCGAGCAGCGGTTCAAGATCACCGCCCAGCAAGGCCTCGGAAGAGATCAGCAGTAATCCTGCCCCTTGCTGCAGTTCGCTGCACAACGCCACCAGGTCCCGAGTAATGACCCCGTCGTAACCCGCTTCATTGAGCATCATCAGCGCAATCTGGCTGTCGCGACCCAGCGGCGCGAGAATGATTGCACGCTCGGACATCGCTTCCCGGGCGATCACGGGCTTTGTTCCTCAAGCAGAGGATTGCTGGCGCCCAGATAGGTCGGGACACCGCGCAATACCCCCTGAAATGCATCCAGCGGTTCACCAATGGTCATGCCCTGAGCGCTGATGCGGTATTCACGAATGGTCGATTCATGGCTGCCCGTGCGTTTCTTGATGATCGAAATCGCCCGGCGCACCTTGCCCAGTGCCTCGAAGTAGCGCAGCAGGACGACCGTGTCGGCCAGATAGGTGATGTCCACGGGGGCCTGCATGTCACCGACCAGTCCATGCTGGGCGACGGTCATGAAGGTCGCGGCACCCTGGCGATTGAGGTACAGCAGCAACTCGTGCATGTGCAGTACCAGGGAGTTTTCTTCGGGCATCGCTGCCTGATAGCCATTGATGCTGTCGATCACCACGGTTTTGATGTTGCGCTCATCGACGCAGCGACGAACCCGGTAGGAAAACTCCCCGGGGGACAACTCGGCCGCGTCCACTTGCTCGATCAGCAGGTTGCCGGTGTCTTGCAACGCCTGGAGGTCGATGCCAATGTTCTTCATGCGTTCGAACAGCAACCCGAGCTCTTCATCAAAAATAAACAGCGCGGCTTTTTCGCCACGGGCCACGGCGGCAGCGGCGAAGATCATCGAGATCAGCGATTTGCCGGTACCGGCCGGGCCGAGGATCAACGTGCTGGACCCGGTCTCGATCCCGCCACCGAGCAAGGCATCCATTTCCCTGATGCCGCTGGACAGTTGCTGACGGATATAGCGACCGCGATGCTCGGCAGCCACCAGGCGCGGAAACACATGAACGCCATCGCCCATGATGGTGAAGTCATGAAACCCGCCACGGTACTTCTGGCCACGGTACTTCACCACACGGATTCGCCGGCGCTCGGCGCCATAATTTGGGGTCAGTTCCTCAAGGCGAATGACGCCGTGGGCCACACTGTGCACGGTTTTGTCGAGGGATTCGGTGGTCAGGTCGTCCAGCAACACCACCGTGGCGTCATAGCGCACGAAGTAGTGTTTGATCGCGAGGATCTGGCGACGGTAGCGCAATGAGCTTTGGGCCAGCAGACGGATCTCGGAAAGACTGTCGAGCACCACGCGGGTCGGCTTGACCCGTTCGACCACTTCGAAAATCTGCCTGGTGGCTTCGCCCAGTTCAAGGTCCGAGGAATACAACAAGCTCTGCTGATGCTCAGCATTGAGCAGGCTTTCCGGGGGCGTCAACTCGAAGATGTGGATGTTTTCATCCAGCTCCCAGCCGTGGGACAACGCACCCTGTCGCAGCTCCCGCTCGGTTTCCGACAACGTGATGTACAACGAGCGTTCGCCGGCACGAGCGCCGGCCAGCAGGAAATGCAAAGCGACGGTGGTTTTGCCGGTTCCGGGTTCCCCCTCCAGTAAAAACACATGCCCGCGGGACAAACCACCGGCCAGGATGTCATCCAGACCTTCGATGCCGGAGGCGGCTTTTGCACTGATCAACTCGTTTGATGTAGACAAAAAATGCCCTCTCATGACTAGGGGAAACGAGGCAGCAGGCCGTAGCGCCTGAATGGACTGCCTGTTCTCTTGACCCTTGGCCGAGACGACGAGTTCAACGAAATTTTTGCTGTTGTTAAAGCCCTTGCTGCAAGGCGGGGTCGTCGGGATTGAGTTGTTCAAGTTGCGCCAACAGAATCTGTACGTTTTGCAGCTGGCCGCTTTCTTTCCAGTAGTTGATCAACAGTACCCGGGCTCTTCGGTCGGCCGGGTGGCGCTGGACGATCTCCTGCAGTTGTTTCTGCGCTGCTTCCAGTTCCTGTTCAGCGTGTAGCGTGGTGGCCAGGTCGTAGCGGTAATCCTTGTTGTCCGGCTCCAGCTCCACGGCTTTGGAAAGGCCGAGGAGGGCGAACTCACTTTGCCCGTGATGCAACAGCCAGAGTCCCAGGGCATGTTGCAGGTAGGCCGAGTCGGGCTGAGCCTTCAGTTGCTTGGCCAACAGTTGCCGGGCCGCATCGTTTTGGCCCAGGCGATCCAGCACGTCGATTTGCATCACCAGCGCGGGCAGGTTGCCGGGCGCAAGACGCAAGGTGTTCTCCAGCGCCTGCTGCGCCTCTTTCAATTCGGCATTGTGCAGATGCAGCCGAGCCAGTTGATATTGGTTGTCGGCGCTTTCCGGTTGACTCTTCAGGTCCTGTTCCCAGGCATCAATGGCTTGCTCCAGCGGCCCGAAGTACAAACCGAGATCGTCCGGCGATAGCCCCAGCAAGGCATTCACGGCGGCATAGCGGACGCGCTGTTCGCTGTCATCGAGTAACGGGCCCAGCAGCAGGCTGCGCTGACCGCTGGGCACCAGACCGCTGATGCTTTTGATCGCCGCGATGCGCACGTCCGGTGATTCATGCTGCAAGTCCGCATCCGCCAGTTTCAGGGCCACGGAGCTGGGGTAGTTGGGCAGTTCGGCATGCAACCAGACGCGGCGTTTGGGCGATATATCGGGGCGGCCCAATTGCTGGTAAAGAACCCGCGCTGCACCCGGTTGGCCCGCGCGCGCCTGATTCAGCGCCTCGCTGTAGCCACGCTTGATCGCCTCCGGCACGGCAGGGGGTGTGCTGCGCAGGAAAAACCAGGCAAGGCCGATGGCAAACAGGACGCA
Organism: Pseudomonas sp. PDM25; assembly: GCF_019219045.1. Classification (NCBI taxonomy): domain Bacteria; kingdom Pseudomonadati; phylum Pseudomonadota; class Gammaproteobacteria; order Pseudomonadales; family Pseudomonadaceae; genus Pseudomonas; species Pseudomonas sp. PDM25. The sequence continues at coordinate 503,429 of NZ_JAHUWL010000001.1, read as the reverse complement.
GAGGCTGATGAGCAGGTAGCGGCGAGACTGGGGCATGCAGGAATCCGGGAGCTGGCAAGCTGTTGCAAAGGTGCCAGCTTCGGTCAGCCAAGGCTGTGAGTCAAACCCAGACTCAGTTCAATTCGTTAGTCAGGCAATTCGAGGCTGGCTGGCTTTTCAATGATTTTGCCTACAGGTTGCGTCGATATTGAAACCCGTCGAGGCGCCTTGGCAGTGACTACGCTTGCTGGAGATGACTCAATGAGCGCTCCCATGCAACCGCTGCTTCAGTACTTCAAGGCGATACTCAACCCCGGGTCCGGCGTGGCGTTGTTCGCTCTGCGGACCATCGTGGCCGGGCTGCTGACGTTGTATCTGGCGTTCCTGTTCGACCTTGAACAACCCAAGTGGTCGATCATGGCGGTGGTCATCGTCAGCCAGCCATTGGGTGGCATGGCCCTGGCCCGAAGTTTCGGCCAGGTCATCGGTACCACGCTAGGGGCGGTCGTGGCGGTGTTGATCATGGCGATCTTTCCCCAGGCGCCCCTGCCTTTCATCCTCACCCTGGCCTTGTGGCTGGCGCTGTGTACCGCCGGCGGCACCTTGTTGCGCTACACCAGTTCCCAGGCGTTTGTTTTGAGCGGGTACACGGCAGTGGTCGTGGCACTGCTGGCGGTACCCGATCAGGGCGGTACGTTCCTTCTAGCCGTCACCCGCGTGACCGAGACGCTATTGGCGGTGGCTTGTGTGTGCGTGGTCAGTCTGCTGACCGCGCGACCGGAAGCGGTGGCCCGGGATTACTTCGCCAAGATCGATCAGGTCATCAAGCTGCTCGCGACCCACGCTGCTGCCGTCATTCGAACCGAAGAAAGCGAGGCCGATTTCCATCGGCGGCAGATGCAACTGCTCGGCTCCATCAGCGCCCTGGAAGGTGTAAGGCGGCATTTGTATTACGACGCACCCCGATTGCGCAGCGCCAATGGTCTGGTGCAACTGCTGGGCAATCAGCTGGTGCTGCTAACCTCGCGGCTGACGGCGCTACGTCACCAGCGGCAACTGCTGGCCGAGCGCTGGAAAGGAGCGTTGCCCGAAGAGATACAGCGTTTGCGTGGCGAAGAACTGGCGTTTCTCGATGAATTGGCCCTGCAAGGGCGCTCACTGTCGACCGAAGCGCGGCACCCTTTCGCGGCGCTGCAACAGCGTTTCGATGATCAAGCCTATAAGGCAGAACAACTGACCGAGACGATGCCTGCCACGCTGCGTTCACTGGCCTGGTCACTGCGCTGGGAGCAGGCGCGGATGCTGGAGCAACTGGGGCAGATTCTGGAGCTGAGCGACGCGATTCAGGAAGGGCGTGCGGCCAGCAGCATGTTTCGCGGCCAGGAGAATCCGCTCCACCTGGATTTCACGTTGGCGGCAATGAACGCGATCCGCGCATTTACCGCGTTGCTGGTGGCCGGCCTGATCTGGATCGAGACCGCCTGGGACGGAGCGCGTGGCGGGATGATCGTGGCGGGAATTCTCTGTTCGCTGATGGCGACTTTTCCAAGGCCGTTGCTGGCCAGCCAAAGCTTCGCCAGGGGGCTGGGTCTGGCCTTGGTGGTCTCGGCGTTGTATCTGTTCCTGCTGATACCGATGATCAGTGACTTCGAGTTACTCGCCTTGTTGTTAACCCCATTGCTGTATGCCGTCGCGGTGGGGTTGTCCAGTCCGGCCACCACGGGCACAGGCATTGGTCTTGGACTGACGACAATGCTGTTGTTGGGCCCGCAAAACACGGAAATCGGCCAAAACAGTGCCATTCAGTGGTTCGAGTTTGCCGGTTCGTATGTCTGCGCAGCCGCGCTGGCGCTCAGTGTCTACGCCTTGATCTTCCCGTTCAGGCCCGATTTACGGATGCGTAGACTGTTCAATGAGAACTGTGAGCAGGTCCACGCATTGCTGAAGACGCCGGCCACCGATGAGCAGCAATTTGCGTTTGAAAGTCGCATGGTCGACCGCCTGACCATGATGTTGGGACTGTTGCCGGCCACCAACGACAAGCAATCGAGCGAGCTGTTCGAAGTCAGTCTCGGGTGCATGGCGCTGGGTGTGGCGTTGAACCAACTCAGGCAACAGGGGCAAAGCAACACCTTGCTCAGTACTGATCAGCAAAACCGTTTGCTGGCGGCGGTTCGTGAGACAGGACGATTGATTGCCGGGCGGCCCGGGATTGACCTTGAGCAGTTGCTCGGAAAGCTGCGTGTCTTGGGTGATGAAATGGACGACCTGCATTTAGACGTTCATGAACACCTGTGGTCGGTCTTCAGGATGCGCGTGGCGTTGTTGATCGTGGTGTCGTTTCTGGAGCGACATCGCCAACACTTTCAACCCGCAGAAACGGAAGGAGTGCCAGCCCTTGCCCATTGATTTCGAATTGGGTGGCGTCTACTTGCCGCCGATTGCCCAGGCGTTATTGCTGGCCTTGCCGATTTACTTGCTGCTGGACTGGATCTTGCGCCGTGCTGGCGTGCTGCGGTTCGTCTGGCATGAAGCCTTGTTCGAAGGCGCGTTGTACGCCTGCGTTTGCGCAACGCTGATTCTGGTGATGGGAGCTTGATGCGTTGAAGAAGATCCTTGCCCGACTCGTAACGGTGGCGGTGGTATTGCTGGCTTTTGTTCTCGGCTGGTTTGCCTGGGAGCATTACACCCGTGCGCCCTGGACCCGCGATGCACGGGTGCGTGCCGATGTGGTGACCTTGTCCGCCGATGTCTCGGGGCGCATCGTCGGCCTCGGCGTGCAGGACAACCAGCACGTGGAGAAAGGCCAGTTGCTGCTGGAGATCGACCCGGCGCGCTATGTCCTGGCGGTGGAGCATGCCAAACGCTCGGTGGAAGTGGCGAAAGCCGCCCTTGGTCAGTCCGAGGCAACGATTGTCGCCAGTGAAGCGCTGCTCCACCAGCGTCAGAGTGAAGAACGCCGACGGCGCACGCTCAAGCAGCGTTTCGCCATTTCTGGCGAAGAATGGGAGAAATCCAGCACGGAAGTGGCGGTGGCGCAGGCCGAGTTGCTGCGCAACCAGGCCAACCTCGGTTTGGCCCAGGCCAATGTGCAATTGGCAATCGCCGCATTGACCCAGGCCGAACTGGATTTGAAGCGCACGCGGGTCGAAGCGCCCGTCAGTGGTTACGTCACCAACCTGCTGACCCGTCAGGGTGACTATGCCGCGGCCGGTGGCGCGCTGCTGGCGCTGGTGGACAGCGACTCGTTTTATGTCAGCGGCTACTTTGAAGAAACCAAGCTGCCGCGAATCGAGGAGGGCGACCGGGTCAGGATCGAATTGATGAGCGGCGAAACCTTCGGCGGCACCGTGCAAAGCATTGCCTTCGCCATTTCCGACCGGGAGAACCTGCCCGGCGGTCGCCTGCTGGCCAACATCAACCCCAGTTACACCTGGGTCAAACTGGCACAACGGGTGCCGGTGCGGATACAGATCGACGCCGATTACGCAGCCAAAAACCGACTGCGTGCCGGGACCACGGCCACCGTAACAATCCTGGAAACCCGCAATACTCAAGAACGCCGCTAACCCCCTGTGGGAGCGGGCTTGCTCGCGAATGCGGTGTGTCAGGCGAGATTATGTCGACTGACACACCGCATTCGCGAGCAAGTCGGATCGCCGCACCGCCGCTCCCACAGGGATATGTGTGGAATTCGGGATCGGCAAAAAAAAAGCCCCGCGACCGAATGAGGCGCAGGGCAAAGGAATTGGCTGGTTGCGACCAACCAAAGGAGCTCGTTAAAACTTTACTTGCTGGCGACCGTCTCTGGTTGCCAGCCACCGCCCAGGGCTTTGTAAATCGCGACAATGCCGCGATACAGATCGACTTCGGCCTGGGCCTGAGTGTCTTCGGCCGCCAGGCGCTCACGCTGGGCGTCGAGCAGGACGAGGAAGTCCGCCGTGCCTTCGCGGTAGCGAATTTGGGCGAGGTCGGCCGCGGCGCGGCTGGATTCGCTCTGACGGATCAGCGAGATCAGGCGTTGTTGGCGTTTGCCGTAGTCGCTAAAGGCGTTTTCCGATTCTTCCAGCGCCAACAGTACTTGCTGCTCGTAGGTCGCCAAGGCGCCTTCGGCATCCGCATCGGCACCCCGTAGACGAGCGCGCACGCTGCCAAGGTCGAACGCCGCCCAGGTAATGCTTGGGCCCAGTGCCCAGGCGTTGGCCGCCGAAGAACCGATTTGCGAACCGCGCCCGGCGGTGAAGCCGAGGAAGCCGCTGAGGCTGACCCGTGGGAACAAATCAGCCTTGGCCACGCCGATTCGGGCGGTGGCGGAGGCCAGTTTGCGCTCGGCGCTGAGAATGTCCGGGCGACGTTGCAGCAGTTCACCCGGATCACCGATCGGCAGGGCCTTGGCGATCGCCGGCAAGTCTTTTGGACTCAGGTCGACGGTCAGCTTGTCAGGACGTTCACCCAACAGAGTGGCGATGCGGTTTTTCTGCCGAACCTGTTCGGCCTGCAATTGCGGCACGCTGGCTTCGACGGACGCCAGGCGTGCATCGGCGCGAACCACATCGAGCTGATCGCCGACGCCGGCATCACGCAGGCTGACGGTGATCTTGCTCGATTCCTGCTGGTTGTTCAGGTTGGCCAGGGCGATCTTTTCCCGCAGCTGCGCACCGCGCAGTTGACCGTAGGCATCCACCAGTTCGGCAATCATCGAGACTTGCAGTTGGTACAGATCGGCTTCGAGCGCTTGCTGTTCGGCGTCGGCGGATTCCAGGTTGCGCTGGATACGGCCAAACAGGTCGATCTCCCACGCCATGTCCAGGCCCAGGTCGTAGCGTTCGCTATTGACCCGCTTGGTGGTCTGGCCCGGGATCTGACCCTTGGCCAGGTCACTGCTGGCCCGGCTGGTGATGGTTGGCATGGCGTCATTGCTGACGTCATCACGAATCGCTCGCGCTGCTTTCCAGCGGGCAAAGGCCACGCGCAAATCACGGTTGCCTTTCAGCGATTGAGTCACCAACTGGTTGAGGGTCGGGTCTTCGAACTGCTGCCACCAGATGCCTTCGAAACGCGAGCGGTCGAAGTTCTTCTGACCGGCGCTGCCATCGGTGGCGGTGGTGATGTTGGCCGGCTCAGTGGCTGGGGTCTTATAGTCCGGGCCGACGGCACAGGCACTCAGGGCCAGTACCAGAAGGCTCGGCAGGAAGGCTTTCAGACTCATTGTTGCGCCTCCAGTTTCAGGGCCTTGGCCGCTTTGCGCTTTTCACCGCGCTCCACAAAGTTACGAATCAATACGTAGAACACCGGCGTCAGCAACAGACCGAAGAAGGTCACCCCGAGCATCCCGGAGAACACTGCCACACCCATGGCATGACGCATTTCGGCACCGGCACCGCTGGAGAACACCAGAGGCACAACACCCATGATGAACGCGAAGGAAGTCATCAGGATCGGGCGCAGACGCAGACGGCAAGCTTCGAGCACCGCAGCCAGCGGGTTCATGCCTTCGTCCTGCTGTTTATCCTTGGCAAATTCGACGATCAGAATCGCGTTCTTACAGGCAAGTCCCACCAGTACGATCAAGCCGATCTGGGTGAAGATGTTGTTGTCGCCTCCCGAAGCAATCACACCGGTGATGGCCGACAGTAGGGTCATCGGTACGATCAGGATCACCGCCAGTGGCAGGCTCCAGCTTTCGTATTGCGCCGCGAGTACCAGGAACGCCAGCAGCACGCAGAGCGGGAACACGAACAGTGCGGTGTTACCGGACAGAATCTGCTGGTAGGTCAGGTCGGTCCACTCGTAGGTCATACCGTTCGGGAGTTCTTCCTTGAGCAGTTTCTCGATGGCCGCTTGAGCCTGGCCGGAGCTGTAGCCAGGGGCTGCCGCGCCGTTGATTTCTGCGGTGATGAAGCCGTTGTAGTGCATCACGCGGTCCGGGCCCGAGGTGTCGCTGACCTTGATGAAGGTCGCCAGCGGGATCATCTCGCCTTTGTTGTTACGCACTTTCAGCTGACCGATCTGGTCCGGTTCGAGACGGAACTGCTGTTCAGCCTGAACGTTGACCTGGTAGGTGCGACCGAAGCGGTTGAAGTCGTTGGCATACAGCGAACCCAGATAGATCTGCAGGGTGTCGAAGATGTCGCTGACGGCCACGCCGTGGGTCTTGGCTTTTTCGCGGTCGATGGCGGCATCGACTTGCGGCACGTTCACGGTGTAGCTGGTGAACAGGGCGGCCAGTTCCGGCACGTTGTGGCTCTTGGTGATGATGTTCATGGTTTCTTTGTACAGCTCGTCATAGCCCAGGTTGCCCCGGTCTTCGATCTGCAGACGGAAACCACCAATGGTGCCCAGGCCTTGTACCGGCGGCGGCGGGAAGATCGCCATGTAGGCTTCCTGAATCCCGGCGTACTGGCCGTTCAAGGCACCGGCAATCGCACCGGCAGACATGCTCGGGTCTTTACGCTGGTCGAACGGTTTCAGGGTGACGAACACGATGCCGGCGTTAGGGCTGTTGGTGAAACCGTTGATCGACAGGCCCGGGAAGGCCACGGCACTTTCCACGCCTGGCTGTTTCAGGGCGAGGTCAGACATGCGTTTGATCACGTCTTCGGTACGGTCCAGGCTCGAGGCATCCGGCAGTTGCGCGAAGGCCACCAGGTACTGCTTGTCCTGGCCGGGTACGAAACCGGTCGGGGTGTTGGCGAAACCGAAGAAGGTCAGCACCATCAGGCCTGCGTACAGCAGCAGGGCGATGCCGCTGCTGCGGATAACCCGGCCCACGGTGCCGACATAACCATGGCTGGCCTTGTCGAAGAAGCGGTTGAACGGACGGAACAGCCAGCCACCGAAGATCTTGTCGAGGACCTTGGAGAAACGGTCCTTCGGTGCGTCATGGCTTTTGAGCAACACTGCGGCCAGGGCAGGCGACAGGGTCAGCGAGTTGAACGCCGAGATCACAGTCGAGATCGCAATGGTCAGGGCGAACTGTTTATAGAACTGCCCGGTCAACCCGGAGATGAAGGCCGCCGGGATAAACACCGCACACAGCACCAGCGCCGTCGCGATGATCGGGCCGGTTACTTCTCGCATCGCACGTTTGGTTGCTTCGACCGGCGTCAATCCCAGTCCGATATTTCGCTCGACGTTCTCCACCACCACGATGGCGTCGTCCACCACGATACCGATGGCCAATACCAGGCCGAACAGTGACAGGGCGTTCAGCGAGAAGCCGAACAGGTGCATCACGGCAAACGTACCGATCAGCGAAACCGGCACCGCCACCAATGGAATGATCGAGGCGCGCCAGGTTTGCAGGAACAGGATCACCACCAGCACAACGAGGATCAGCGCTTCGAAGAGGGTGTGAACCACCGCCTCGATGGAGCCACGCACGAAGATCGTCGGGTCATAGACGATGCTGAAGTCCATGCCTTCCGGGAAGCCCTTTTTCAGCTCCGCCATCTTGTCGCGCACTTCGTTGGAGATTTCGATCGCGTTGGAACCAGGGCGCTGGAAGATCGGGATCGCCACTGCCGGTTGGTTGTTCAGCAGCGAACGCAATGCGTATTGGCTGGAACCCAACTCAATGCGAGCGATATCTTTCAGGCGAGTGATTTCACCGTTTTCGCCGGAGCGAATGATGATGTTCTCGAACTCTTCTTCAGAAACCAGACGACCTTGCGTGTTGACCGACAGCTGGAACGCTGTGGCATTCGGCGCGGGTGGCGCACCCAGTGCACCGGCAGCCACTTGACGGTTCTGTTCACGAATCGCAGTCACGACATCGGTGGCGGTCAGGTTGCGCGAAGCGGTCTTGTTCGGATCAAGCCATACACGCAGCGAGTAATCGCCCATACCGAACAGCTGCACATCACCGACACCGCCCAGACGCGCCAGCTCATCCTTGATGTTGAGCAAGGCGTAGTTGGACAGGTAGAGCATGTCGTAGCGTTTGTCCGGCGAGGTCAAGTGCACAACCATGGTCAGGTCGGGCGAAGCCTTGTCCACGGTGATACCGATGCGCGTCACTTCTTCTGGAAGTTTCGGCTCGGTCCGGGTCACGCGGTTCTGCACCTGTACCTGTGCGTTGTCCAGGTCGGTGCCCAGCGCAAAGGTGATGGTCAGGGTGATCTTGCCGTCAGCGGTGGACTGCGAGGACATATACAGCATGTTCTCGACGCCGGTGATGGCTTGCTCCAATGGAGCGGCCACGGTTTCACCGATGACTTTAGGGTTGGCACCCGGGAAGTTCGCACGAACCACAACGGTCGGCGGTACCACTTCCGGGTATTCGCTGATCGGCAACTGGAACAGCGAGATGGCGCCGGCGATCAGGATCAGCAGCGAAAGTACCGCTGCAAAGATCGGCCGTGAAATGAAGAATTGGGAAAAATTCATCGTAGAGATCCCTTAACCGCGTGGAGTCGCAGCAGCCAGTTTCACAACCGAACCCGGCGCGACCTTGGCAGGTGCGACTTGGGGCAGGTTGCTGGCTTCCAGCGCTTGTCGTTGTTGTGCAAGTGCCGCGAGGGTTTGTTCGCTGGCCATCGGGATCACTTCTGGGGTGACCGGTGAACCAGGGCGAACCCGTTGCAGACCCTTGACGATGACGGTGTCGTCCTTGTTCAGCCCGCTGCGCACGATGCGCAAACCTTCAATCTTCGGACCCAGCTCGACCGAGCGGTAAACAGTCTTGTTGTCGGCATCCATCACCAGCACGAACTTTTTACCCAGATCGGTACCGACCGCTTCGTCGTTGATCAGCACGGCAGAATAGGTGCCGCTGCCGACCAGTTTCAGACGGGCATACAGACCTGGGGTGTAGGCGCCGTCGCTGTTGTCGAACACGGCACGACCGCGAATGGTGCCGGTTTTCGGGTTGACCTGGTTGTCGACGAAGTTCATCACGCCCTGGTGTGGGTTGCCGTCTTCGTTGGAGAGGCCGAGGTACACCGGCGTGGTCGCACCGCGTTTGCCCTGGCGAGCGAGCTGGGTGTATTTGAGGAACACACGCTCGTCAGCGTCGAAGTAGGCGTAGACCTTGTCGGTGGACACCACACTGGTCAGCGCGGTGGTATCGGCGGTCACCAGGTTACCGGCGGTGATTTCCGCACGGCTGACGCGGCCACTGATCGGCGCGGTGACACGGGTGAAGCTCAGGTTCAGTTTGGCCAGGTCCAGTTGCGCCTGGAGGGCACCGACGGCGGCGCGGGCTTCTTGAGCAGCGCTGGTGCGCGAATCGGCCAGCTCGGCGGAGATCGCGTTGCTGGTGCGCAGACGTTCGCCACGCTGGGACTCGTTTTCGCTGCGGGTGGCGTTGGCGCGGGACTGGGCGACCAGAGCTTCGAGGCGGCGGACCTCGGCCTGGAATGGACGCGGGTCGATCTGGAACAACAGGTCGCCTTTCTTGACCAAAGCGCCTTCAGTAAAGGCCACTTCATCGATCTGGCCAGAGACCCGTGGACGTATTTCTACGGTTTCCGGGGCTTCGAGGCGCCCGGTGAACTCGTCCCACTCGTTAACCGGTTGTTCCAGCACCTTGGCCACGCTGACCTTGGCTGCGGGCATAGTGGCGGCCGTGTCCGGAGTCTTGCCGCAGGCGCTCATCACCAGTACGGCCAACAGGGCCAACGGGAAGCGTAAATGTTTGAGTGATTGTTCCATGGATGCATCCGCCAATGTATTGAGAATGGACGGATGATGCTCGGCGAGGATGTATCGCACGAATCGAATGAGCTAAAGGTAACTATCATTCGGAATGATATAAGCGACAGCCAAGCTCTCTAGCGTGCACCTGTCGTTAGGCGGCTATCAATCAGGTTGATGACAATTCAGTGTTGCGGGGAGTGCAAAGGTAAGGTTCGAAACCGTGTTGCGGCTATTCGCGAGCAAGCCCGCTCCCACATTTGGAATGCATTCCCCTGTGGGAGCGGGCTTGCTCGCGAAAGGGCCAGAAGCCCTCACACATAATCAGGATCAGGCCAAACTATCCGGATCACCAAAGAACATCTGAATTCGCGAGCGTAACCAACGCTCGCCCGGATCATTATCCTGCGACCCACGCCAGGCCATGTGCAATTCAAAACTGCGCACAGGCAACGGCGGGTCTTCAGCCCGCACACCGCCGGCCGCAGTCAGCGCTTCAGCCGTGTAATCCGGCACGGTCGCGACAATATCGGTCCCGCTGATGAGTGTGCTGAGTCCGTTGAACTGCGGCACCGCGAGCACCACATGGCGTTTGCGTCCGAGCTTTTCCAGTTCTTCATCTATAAAGCCGCTCAGGTCACCGGCGAACGACACCAGAGCATGAGGCCGTGCACAGAAATCATCCAGGCTCAACGGCCCTGGCACCGTGTCGGCCCGCAACAGCTTCGGCATGCTGCGGCGCAGTACTTTGCGCTTGGCGTTGGCCGGAAGGTCGGCGGTGTAGCTGACACCGATGGAAATCTCGCCCGAGGCCAGCAGGCTCGGCATCAGGATGTAGTTGGCCCGGCGCACTACCAGCACGATCCCTGGGGATTCGGCGCGCAGGCGCTTGAGCAGCATCGGCAGCAACGCGAACTCGACATCGTCCGACAGACCGATGCGAAACACCGCGGTGCTGGTCGCCGGGTCGAATTCCGCCGCACGACTGACCGCGGTGGAAATCGAATCCAGTGCAGGCGAGAGCAGGGCGAAGATTTCCACCGCCCGGGCGGACGGTTCCATGCTGCGGCCGGTACGCACGAACAACGGATCATCGAACAGCCCGCGCAGGCGCGAGAGCGCCGCACTGATGGCCGGCTGGCCGAGGAACAGTTTCTCCGCAGCGCGGGTCACACTGCGTTCATGCATCAATGTTTCGAAAACGATCAACAGGTTCAGGTCGACACGACGCAGGTCATTACGATTCATCTGGAGTCCTGGCAGAGTCATCAAGCTTGACGAGAGCGGCCATATGAGAACAATGGCCGGCATGAATATTACGGGGAAAGGCTGCTACTCTGCACCGAGTAATTCAGTTTTCCTGAAAAGGGCTGCTTCGGTTTTCACGGCATTTGACGATGTCGCCGGCGCTGCGGAATCAATGACAGGCATGTCGACTATTAATAGCCACTGATAGTCTTGGGTAGAAAGCCCAGATAGAGTTCATGGCATTAGAGGTTTCTTTGACGAGGTTTGCGATGTCCCGCACGATCCGTTTTCACAAGTTTGGTCCAGCCGAGGTGCTCAAATGCGAAGAGCATGCGGCCGCTCTCCCTGCGCCGGGCGAAGTGCAGGTGCGCGTCGAGGCGATTGGCATCAGCTGGTACGACATTCTCTGGCGCCAGAACCTGGCCTCGTCCCACGCTCGTCTGCCTTCAGGCCTTGGCCATGAAATGTCCGGTGTCGTGACGGCGCTCGGCGAGGGCGTCGATGATCTGGCAATCGGCGACAAGGTCGCCAGCTTCCCGGCTGAAAGCCCGAACGATTATCCGGTCTACGGCGAACAGATCGTCCTGCCTCGCTCGGCACTGACCCGCTACCCGGACGTGCTCAGCCCGATCGAAGCCAGCGTGCATTACACGCCGCTGCTGATCGCTTACTTCGCTTATGTCGATCTGGCACGGGTCAAACCCGGGCAATTCGCCCTGGTGACCGATGCCAGTCACTGTGCCGGTCCGTCCTTTGTACAATTGGGCAAGGCTCTGGGTATCCGGGTCATTGCCGCGACCAAGACCGCAGAAGAGCGTGAAAACCTGCTGTCCCTGGGTGCCGAGAAAGTCATCGTCACCGAAGAACAGGATCTGCTGATGCAGATCAACAAGATCACCGACAACCGTGGCGTGGACGTTGTGTTCGACGGTCTCGGCGGTCCACAGATGTCGTTGCTTGGCGATGTGCTTGCGCCTCGTGGCAGCCTGGTGTTGTACGGGCTGCAAGGTGGCAACCAGACGCCGTTCCCGGCCTGCGCAGCGTTCCAGAAGAACATCCAGTTCTTTGTGCACTGCATCGGCAACTTTACTGGCAAGCCTGAACTGGGCATCATCCAGGACCAGGTCGCACTGCAACGCGCCTTGCGCGACATCAACCAGATGACCGCCGACCGCGTGCTGCTGCCGCTCAAGACTCGGGTCTTCCCGTTTGCCGAGTTTGTAGAAGCACACCGTTACATGGACGAATGCCCATGCCGCGAACGGGTCGCCCTCCAGGTCGTACCTGCATAAGCCCTTCAAAGCCCCTCTGCAAGAGTCCGTGCCCTCACGGACTCTTCTGTTTTCAGCACCTTCCAAAATGAGACATCCCATTGCCCCGTCAATGGGGCAGTTCAGCAACTGAACTGGTTTTTGCTCGCAATCTGTATCTTCTAATCATCATATAAGCCTTGATAATTGAATGATTACTTTCATCTCAAGGAATGAGTCATGGCTGGGTATCGGCTTGATACTTTTCAATACGCACTGTTAATACATATCCGACCAATAGTTCGTCGTTGCGCAGTTGCCAAAAAAACATGGGTGACTTCTTTCTCTATTTCTTGTGCTAATTGTCTGTGGGACGCTGTCGGACATTTCCTAGGATGTCGCTCGCAGTCGCAAAAGGCCGGCTCTACAGGGGTTGGCGGCCACCTGTCTCTGGCGGGAGTAGGGGAGACTTCTAGTTATTTCAAATAATTACTAAAAGCTTAAGTGCTAGCATTTGGCAATAGCGTCCAGTACTTCAATCGTGGCAAGCAACCCATTGCGCAATGCGTGTCGTTGTTGGCGCGATATCGAACTTACAAGCATCAGGTAAATAAAGATGACCAATATCCATGACCAAGCGATGAACTATGTCTATCAGCAAGTGCTGCAGCGATTGCTGAGTTTCTTCTCGCGCGCCGAGCGCACGGCATTGCAACTGATGATTCAGCGACTGGTGGTGGCCGCGGGGGGCATGGAGCGTATTGGCGATTACAAGGTCCTGGCGATTCAGTCCGGGTCCCGCGACAGTTGTTACACCCTGGCGCTGCTGCGCGCCGCGCAGCTGAGTATCGCCGGCCGGGCGCCAGCGACATTTCAGTTGCGAGTGGCATCCTTGCGCTTGAACGACGCAAGCCCGACGGCCCTGGAAAACATCCATCGCAGCTACAGCGCCTTGTTCCTCTACGACGATCCGCGGGTCGAAGTGTTGATGGTTGATAACCGGGAAGTCCTGCCGTTCAACCACCTGGCGCCGATTTCCGAAGGCGGCCGTGAGTCGAATCGGCTCAATCTTTTGATGGTGGGCCATTGTCGCGCCTGGAACGGGCCGCTTGATCTGTGGGACGACGGGTATCTGGCTACCGGCGAGTTCTATGGGCAAATAGCTCGCTGGGACAGCGGCGTGGATGCATTGATCAGCAGCGACTCACCTCGTCAGCAGAAGCAGTTTCTCGACGGCTTGAAACGTGCTGCCGCCAAGGCCGGGCTCAAGACCTCGAATCACCATGAAACCGGCTACGAGGCGCTTTTCGCGCTGCTCGATGAATTGGGCAGTGACTGCTACCGCGCTTTTTATGCTGAGCATGACCAGGTTGCGTGGCGTCCGGCCGAACAATTCGAGACCTGTCGTCGCGCCACGTACATCGACATTCACGACTTGTTGGTCAGCAACCTGGAAGAGCGTTGGCCACTGCTCACCGAGTTTCTAGGTTTTCAACCTGACGAACTGGCGGCCCAGCTCCGCGACAACGAGTACGTCAGCCTTTCTATCTCTGCACACATACGGGGTTTGCAGTCGTGCTTCGTGCAGGACCGCGGCTACGAGACGGGTGTCGCCGAATTCCTGCAGCGGGCATTGGTGATGATGCGGCGCAAACAACTGGCGCAACGGTTGTGCGAACAAGCGGTAGAGGCGTTCGGCAATCCGGCGACGTTGGGCGAGCAGCGCGTGCTGGCAGCGGCCGAGGCTCAAAAAAACCTTGGCCTGAGCGAGGCTCAACTGGTGTGCCTGCTCTTTTCACCTTTCGTCGAGAATGGCGCGGCGCTTGAGTTTTTTCTGCGCCAGTGCCACCCCGGCATGCTCGTGGCGATGCCTGATTTGCACCGGGCAATGCAGGGCAATCCTGTGCCAGAGCAGGTTCTGCAATGGATGACCGACGTCAGCGGGTTGCCTGTCAGCTTGATCGGCAAGCTTTACCGCATGGGCCCGGTGTCTGCGGATGAAGGTAGGGTCGGCGCGCTGGAAATCGACGGCGCGGGTGTGCAAGCCGCAACCGACTATGACGACGACACGGCGGTGGCGGATGAATGGTCAGCGGGGCGCTGAAAGTGCGTGGCTTGACAGATTTCTTGACGATGCATGATGACGTTCATACGGCATTCGGCCCTCGCCCATGAAAGGGCCACGAGAAACTGACTTCGCGTATCAGGCGGTGTACCGATATCTGACTAACCTGATCAACGAACCGGTCAGTGACACGCGAGTCCGTCTGCCTTCGTTGCGACAGTTGGCGGAGCGTCTGAGCGTGTCTATCTCGACCATTCAGTACGCTTATTCGCTGCTAGAGAAGGAAGGGCGCGTTTATTCGGTGGCCAAGTCCGGCTATTACGCGTTACCGGTGTCCTCCATCAGCACGCTCAGCAGTGGCAACGACCTGCTGGAAACCGTTTATGTCAACGCCAGACGTCCCGGAATGCTGGTCTTGAGCGCCGATGAACCGGCGTTGTTGCAACCCCTCGACAGTCCGTTGTTACTGCTGGAACGAGAACTGCTGCGTCAGTATCCGCGTCAGCCGCAACCGACATCGCAACCTTGCGGCGAGCTGGAATTGCGCATTGCCCTGGCAGCGCGCTACACCACCTCGCCGCTGCGCTGCTGGCACGCCGACGATGTCTATATTGGCGCTGACCTGCGTGGCGTGCTGGAAATTCTGATCGCGGTGTTGAATCTCAAGGACGCCACGGTGTTGGTCGAGTCGCCGTGCGACTGGGCGATTCTGCGGTTGCTCCAGGCTGCGCAGGTGCGAGTGATCGAGCTGGCGGTGCAATCGAGCGGTGGCCTGGACGTCGAATGGCTCAAGGAGCTGCTGGAGACCGAGCCGGTGCGGCTGGTGATGGTTTCATCCGGGCTGAACATGCCGCGAGGCAGCCGGGCACCCGATGACAACCGACAAGCCGTCGCGCAGTTGCTGGAGCGACATGGCAGTTGGGTGTTGGAAAACGACTGCTACGGCGAACTCGGATTCGAACCGGACGGCCAGCGGTTTCGCGACTTGCTGGACCCTGATCGGCTGATCGTGTTTTCCACCTTCGAGAAAATCATCGGACCGGAGGCGCCATACGGCTATCTGCTGTCGCGGCATTTCAGTGCTGAACTGCAACGGTACTTTCTGCTGCGGTCGTTCCGCTTGTCACCGATTCGCCAGAAAGCCATCGCCCGCCTGTACGGCAATGGACGTGTCGATCAGCACCTTCAGGTATTACGGCGGATGCTCAAGGACCGCAAGGTGCAGATGACGCAGCTGTTGCAGGAGCGTCTGGGCGATGCCTTGCACTTTGTCGACCCTCAGGGCGGGGCGACCGTGTGGGTTCGTTCTCTGCGCCAGGTCGATGTACGTCGGGTGTTCCAGCGTCTGCTCAAGCATCAGGTGGTGATCGCGCCGGGAGAGCTGTTCAGCCTCCAGGGCTTGCATGCGCAACACTTGCGCCTGAGTCACACCTTCGGCGGTGATCACGACCTTGGCGCGGCAATGGGCTTGTTAGGGGACGCCTTGCGTCTGGAATCGATCGATTGAACCGGGGTCACACACCCTGCGCGACTCTCATGGATCGATCCCATCGCGCTACGGTCAAACTGCCAGTAAACTGCGTTCCTATTCCTGAACCACTCTACTTCAGAGGTTTTGCATGACACTCAGTCCTTTTGCGGGCAAACCGGCACCGGTAGAACTGTTGGTCGACATCCCGCGACTGGTAACGGCCTATTACACCGGTCAGCCCGATGCCGCCATTTCGACCCAGCGCGTAGCGTTTGGCACATCCGGGCACCGAGGCAGCTCGTTCGACTTGAGTTTCAACGAATGGCACGTTCTGGCGATCAGCCAGGCAATCTGTCTGTACCGCGAAGCCCAAGGCATTGACGGTCCGCTGTTCGTCGGCATCGACACCCACGCGTTGTCCACCCCGGCCGGCGCCAGTGCCCTTGAAGTACTGGCCGCCAACGGCGTGACGGTAATGATCGCCCAAGGTGACGAATACACCCCGACACCGGCCATTTCCCACGCCATTCTCTGTTACAACCGCGGACGCACGTCGGGCCTGGCGGACGGCATCGTCATCACGCCGTCGCACAATCCGCCGCAAAGCGGTGGCTACAAATACAACCCTACCAATGGTGGCCCGGCCGATACCCACATCACCAAGTGGATCGAAGCCAAGGCCAACGAACTGCTGAGCAACAAGCTCGCTGGCGTCAAGCGCATCAGCTACGAGCAGGCGCTGAAGGCCAGCACGACCCATCGTCACGACTACCTCAATACCTATGTTGCCGATCTGATCAACGTGATCGACTTCGACGCCATCCGTGATGCCAAGCTGCGTTTGGGTGTCGATCCGCTGGGCGGAGCAGGGGTGCGCTACTGGTCGGCGATTGCCGAGCATTACCGCCTGGATCTGGAAGTGGTCAACCAACAGGTCGATCCGACCTTCCGCTTCATGACGGTCGACTGGGATGGTCAGATCCGCATGGACCCATCGTCCACTCACGCCATGCAGGGCCTTATCGGTCTGAAAGAGCGTTTCGATGTGGCTTTCGCGTGCGACCCGGACCACGATCGCCATGGCATCGTGACCCCGTCCGGTGGTTTGCTCGCGCCGAACAACTACCTTGCCGTATCGATCGATTACCTGTTCCAGAACCGTCCGCAGTGGCGCGCCGATGCGGCCGTGGGTAAAACCGTGGTCAGCAGTGGCTTGATCGATCGCGTGGCAAAACGTCTGGGGCGTCGCCTGTACGAAGTGCCGGTCGGCTTCAAGTGGTTTGCTGACGGCCTGTTTGACGGTTCTCTGGGCTTTGGCGGCGAAGAAAGCGCCGGCGCTTCGTTCCTGCGCAAGGATGGCAGCGTCTGGTGCACCGACAAGGACGGCTTGATCCCGGCACTGCTGGCCGCAGAAATGACCGCCCGCACCGGCCGCGACCCAAGTCAGGCCTATCGCGCCTTGACCGACGAACTGGGCGAACCGTTCTCGGTGCGCGTCGATGCCAAGGCCAACCCTGAGCAGAAGGCCCTGCTGAGCAAATTGTCGCCGGACCAGGTCACTTCGACCCAGCTGGCGGGCGAAGCAATCCAGAGCATCCTCAGTCATGCACCGGGTAATGACCAGGCGATCGGTGGTCTGAAAGTCATGACCGAGAACGGCTGGTTCGCGGCGCGTCCGTCGGGCACCGAAGACATCTACAAGATCTACGCTGAAAGCTTCGTCAGTGACGAACACCTCAAACAATTGGTGGCAGAAGCGCAAACACTGGTGGACGGCGCAATCTCTGCGAAGTAATCCAGAATGTAAAAAGGGGCGGCCATGACGGTCGCCCCTTTTTTTGTCCCGCGTTTACCCGATCAAGCCAGGTCCACCAGGACGATTTCACTGTCTTCGATGGCGGTCACCCGCAACACTTGCTCATCGGCAACCGCAATGCCGTCTCGAGCTTGTGCACGTAAGCCATTGACTTCAATGATGCCGGTGGCCGGTACCAGATAGGCTCGACGGCCATTGTCCAGGCGATACTCGGCGGATTCACCGGCCTTCAGGTTCGCGGCCACCAATCGCGCATCGGCTCGAATCCGCAGGCTTTGATCGTCGCCGGCCTTACCGCTCGCCAGCGTCACGAAACCCTCACGCTGGCCTTTTGGAAAGGGCTTCGCGCCCCAGGACGGTGCCAAACCGGTTTCGTTCGGGATGATCCAGATCTGGAAGATCCTGGTCTCCGTGGCTTCCAGGTTGTATTCACTGTGGGCGATCCCGGTGCCGGCGCTCATGACCTGAACGTCGCCCGCTTCGGTACGACCCTTGTTGCCCAGGTTGTCTTCGTGAGTGATTGCGCCTTCACGGACGTAAGTGATGATTTCCATATCCCGGTGCGGGTGTTTCGGGAACCCGGTGCCAGAGGCAATCACGTCGTCGTTCCACACCCGCAGGTTGCCCCAGTTCATGCGTTTTGGGTCATGGTACTCGGCGAACGAAAAGTGGTGATGAGCATCCAACCAGCCATGGTTGGCGCCGCCCAGGGATTTGAAGGGTCTGAGTTCAAGCATGATCGTCTCCTGAAAAGGTTCGTCATGGGGCAGAGCTACTGAGCCACGAAACGCGAACCGGTGGTTGATGGGGAGCATCATCTATCAGGCATTGATCGATAAAAAGCGTAAAAAATGCCTCAATACAATCGAATAATTTGATATCAAATCACCTCGAAAGATTCTCACCCAACCTTCACTTCATCGCATAAGCCAATGACCTGTAAGCATTTCACTAGAACTGAACGGCAAATGCAGACACCATAGCCCTCAACAGCCTCACACCCTGGAGTCAGCCCGCGTGCCGCAACACACCCCCGATCTTCCTCCTGAACTTCGTCCCCTGGCCGAGATGCCGCTGCTCAAGCGTCTGGCCGCCCGGTTCTTTGGTCATGGCCTGACGCGTCTGCGCGCACAACACCGGGCATCCTGGCTGCACGGCCAGGCCGACGGATTTCGCAGCGGGCACAGTGCCGGGGTGGATTACGGCTATAAGGAAGGCAAACTTGAAGGGTTGGAGGAAGGCCGGCAGGTATTGTTGATCCGCGACTCGCGCTCGACTGAACACCGGCCACCCAACGTTGACGAGAATCTGTTCGACGATTGGCGTCTGCCGTTGAGCGCTGAGTTGAAGAAGCGCATGAAGACGGATGTCGCTCGACTGCTGCCACCGCACGCCCAGCCCAGCGCCGCGCAGTGGAAAATGATCTTCAGTGACACGCCGTCGACCTCGGTGATTGCCGGCGCGGGTGCCGGTAAGTCGACCACGTTGGTGTTGCGTATTTTGCTGCTGACCCATTATCTGGGGTTCGAGTTGAGTTCGATGACGGTGGTGACCTTTACCCGTGAATCGCGCAAAGACTTCATCAACAAACTGATCGAGCTGTTTGCACTCTGGGGCCGGTCGCTCAGTTTCAAAGAGGCGCGCGATCTGGTGCGCACCTTCCATTCAAGAATCCTGCCGATGGTTCGCAGTCTGCCGGGTTTCGAGCGGCTGCAAGCCTTCGAAAACCTCAGTCACCGTGCGCAAAGCGGCGATGAGGAGGTCGACAGCAATCCTTTCGATCTGCGCATCAACGACGCCCAGCGCCAACAACTCAACGCTTGTTATCACAGCCTGCACACCCGTGATGAGCGCTTTCGCGAATTGATCAAGCCATTGTCCCGTCATGCGCTGCAACTCAAGGAGCTGGAGCGCGATCACCCGGACGTGCAGAAACGCATGGCCGTGACCGAACTGGCCGCCAAGCGTGATGAAGAACTCTGCGACGCTATCGAAGATTTGTGGTTTCGCGCGGGTGCCTGGCCAATCAAAGGCATCGAGCCGAAGCGCCACACATTCGATATCAACGGCTCGACATTTCATTGTCATGGCTATATTCCGAGCCTGGACGCTTGGGTGGTGCTGGGATTCGATCCCCGGGAAAACCCGCAGGTCAGCCGCCCCAATGCCAAATTGAGCGTGCGCGCGGAATGGGCTGTAAAACGCACCCTGTTTCAAGCTTTCTGTCGTAAACCATTGATATGGCTTGATAGTTACGAGTCATCAAAGCGTGTATTGGCGTCTCTTGGAGGCGATGCCAGTGCCGGGCCGGGCTTCGATTACAAGGTCAAGGGCGAGCTCAGCTCTGCACCGTTACTGGACTGTTTTGTCGCTGCCGCCGGATTTATCGAGAATCTTGGCCTGGATGTACCCAATGCCGTGGGCCAGATGAGTTTTGCCAAGGACGACCCCGACCGGTTTTTCTTCGAGGCCTTGAGCCTGTACTGGCGAGCGCTGGAAGATCATCTGCTCGATCAGAAGCCACCGGTGATGACCTATAACCGGATGTTCGCCTTGTTCAGTGAACATTCGCCGGAAAACCTGAAGCTGCTGAGCGATGAGCTGCTCAGGCCGATGTCGCACCTGATGATCGACGAGTTTCAGGACGTATCGCCGCAGATCGTTTCCTGGATTCGCGCGAGCCTGGCGGAAATCCGCAGTCGGGGGCCGGCCATGCACGTGGGGCGCGGCGCACAACGTTCGTCGTTGCTCTGTGTCGGCGATGACTGGCAATCCATCTACGGCTGGCGGGGCAGTTCGCCGACGTACTTCATGGAATTCAACAAGGAATTCCCTTCACCCAGCACGACCAAAGTCATGCTGAGCGACAACTACCGCAGTCACCAGCACATCATCGATGCTGCCGAACATATCGTTCGTGCGGCGCCGGCGATTGCGGGCAAGAAGGCCAAGGCCAGTGGCGAGCCGAAGGCATTACTGCCGGTTAACGTTCTCGATCGTGACGATCAAGGCATGGCCAAACGCCTGATGGAGCATTACAAAAAGGGCGATTCAATCTTGATGCTTTATCGAAAAAGCAGCGATAAGTTGTTGATAGAAGAGCATATTCAGTCTGTAGTTAATGTGGATTCTAGCTTGCCGTATGAAGCGCGAAGGCTCAAGCAACTGACTTATCACAGCGCCAAGGGACTTCAGGCCGACGCCGTGTTCCTGCTGGGTGATTGTCAGCACCTGACCAGTTCACCGTACAAGAACCAGGTCTACCGCATGGCAGGTCTGGGTAAGTCAGGCGACAGCGAAGCGTACGACAGCGCACAGAAAGACGAGATCCTGCGACTGGCTTACGTCGGCATCACTCGGGCGGTGAGTCATTGCTATTGGTATGTCGATGGGCAAGACACCCAGGCGGCCAACCTGCCTAAAGCGTCCGATCGGATCGGCAAGGGCAAGGCGTTCTTTGCCGACCACCGACAGGGCAAGACATCGGCGTGAACCGTAAAAAATCGTCGCGCACAAAAAAGCCCACTTAACGTGGGCTTGTTGTTGAAGGTACAGCCTTCAGGCATAGCTCCTGAGGGCGGCTGGCGGAATGAAAGCCTCAAGCTCGTCTTCCACCGCTTCGATTATTCGTTCTACATCCGCAGCATTCATTACTGTCGCGCAAGGAATTCCGGCGATGGCGATCATGGTCTCGCCACTGGCACGGTCAAATAGACGGGCAATCATGCTGCCCGGCGCATCCATGCTCGCCTCGAAACCCATGGGATGAAAATGCCAGCGCATCAGCTGGCAGGCGTTTGGAAAGGTGACTTTGCTGAACCCTCTATTCATATATAGCCCGCCTTATTCATCGAGCGCTTCCTTTAGCTCATGTTAGGAGGGAAGAACCTTCAATGGCTCAACCGGTGACTGCCTTTAAAAGTAGCAGCCAAATGTGAAAACAATGTGGTTTTTTCAGGCCGTTTAGCGATTGGTTCAGTTTTTTTGATGCAGGTCATGGAAATGGTCGGTGTTCCGCCGTTGGCCACCAATGGTTGGTCATTGAAGCTGAGACGGAATTTCGGCAAGCTCGGCTTTTTCTCGCCGAGTCCTTTATGCACGCCGATGATGATGGTCCGCTGCAAACCCTGGCCACGGGCGACACGGTGATGCGTTATCACTTGCGCTGGAAACACCGGGACCTGGATGGGGTGATGGCGCTCTATCATCCAGAGATCCAGTACAGCGATTTTTTCCAGAACCGTGTGATGGGGCTGTCCGAATTACGTGAATATGTGCGCAACAGCATGCCCCGCGATCCCGATGAGGCCCTGGAGCACTCGGACCGTATTCGTCTGGACGGCAACACGGCGTTCATTCAGTACCGTATAACCCTGCGCGGCGGTGAAGGCCTGGTGTCATTCAGGGCCAGCGAGGCGATTACCGTACGTGACGGACTGATCTGGCGGGTCAACGAATACGCCTCGCTGGTGCATGAACAGCCCTCCAGCAAAGCCGCCAGCAGCCAACGCCCGGCGGTCAGTCGGCTCGGGCTGTCTGCACGCCAACTGAGTTTCATGGCTGAAGACTTGCAGCAATATTTTCAGCGCCAACAACCTTATCTCGATCCCGAACTCGACCTGCAACGGGTGGCGAAGGAGTGCGGGTACAGCCGCAATCAGATTTCCTATCTGCTGAATCAGGTGCTTGGCCAGAGCTTCTACCGATACGTCAACCAGGCGCGCCTGCAGCATTTGCTCACGGCACTGGATAACGCCACGCCGCCACTGCGTATCGACGAACTGGCGTTTGCCGCCGGGTTCAATTCGTTGTCGGCGTTTTACAGCTGCTTCCGTCAGCACACCGGCCAGTCGCCCAAGGCCTACGTAAAACAAATTTCTTTGCGTGCACGCGCGCAAGACAGCCTCTGAGTCCACGCACTAGGATCGACGCCATCGAAGTTTGAGTGGCGGAGTCTTGCATGTCGGCGTGGCGCACTATCAGTTTGTGGATGGATCAACTCGACGAGCCATTATTGGCGCGTCCGGCGCTGGAAAAGGATCTGGACGTCGACGTCGCCATCATTGGCGCCGGATACACCGGCCTCTGGACCGCGTACTACCTCAAACGCCAGGCGCCCGACCTGAGCATTGCCATCGTTGAAGCGCAAACCGCCGGTTTTGGCGCCTCGGGGCGTAACGGCGGCTGGCTGATGGGCAATGTGCTGGGCGAAGACCGCTTGCTCGCCGACTTGTCGCCTGAACAGCGCCGGGCTTCTTTCGATTTACTGCACGGCATTCCGGATGAAGTCGGAAGGGTCCTCGAACGTGAAGGCATCAACTGCGATTACCGCAAAGGCGGGGCGCTGTATTGCGCTGCCCGCTATCCGGAACAGGAAGCCAGCCTTCGGCACTATCTCGACACGCTCTATCGCCAGGGATTGACCGAAAGTGATTACCGCTGGCTAAACCCCGAGCAGTTGGCGCAACAGATCAGAGTCGCCAAACCTTATGGCGGTATCTATGCACCGCACGTTGCGACCCTTCACCCGGCAAAGTTGGTGCGAGGTCTGGCTCGGACGGTGGAGAAAATGGGCGTCAGGATTTACGAGAACAGCCCGGTCACCCAATGGCAATCGGGTGGCCTGCACACGGCGAAAGCCTCGGTTCGTAGCCGTTGGATCGTGCCGGCGGTCGAAGGTTACTCAGTCACCTTGCCACCGTTGGGGCGTTATCAGCTACCGGTGCAAAGCTTGATAGTGGCCACCGAGCCGTTATCCGCTGCCACGTGGGATGAAATCGGCCTGAGTCGCGGCCAGGCCTTCAGCGAAAACAGTCGCCAGGTCACTTACGGTCAGCGCACGGCTGACAACCGGTTGGTGTTCGGCGCTCGGGGCGGTTATCAGTTTGCTGCCAAGTTGCGCCATGACTTCGACTTGACCACCAGCGAAGTAGAGCTGCGGCGCTATCTGTTTGGCGAACTCTTCCCACAACTCAAGAGCGTGCGGATTACCCATGCCTGGGGCGGCAATCTGGGAATGTCCCGGCGTTTCAAGCCGCACATGCTGTGCGATCAGGCCAGCGGCATCGCCTTGTCGGGAGGCTATGGCGGGGAGGGCGTTGGTGCCAGCAACCTGGGCGGCCGGACGCTGGCCGACCTGATTCTGCAGCGCGATACCGAGCTGGTGCGTCAACCGTGGGTCATTCAGGGAGGGCTCGACGCGCTCCGGGCCTGGGAGCCGGAGCCCTGCCGCTGGCTTGGTTACAACGCGATCATCCGCAGCTTCGTCCATGAAGACCAGACCCTGGCCAACCCGGCCACCGCACCCTGGCGTCGCAAACTGGCCACCGGTATTGCCGGCTTCATGGAAGGTTTCATGCAGTAAATGGTGCGTTCTTCATCTAAAGGCTCAATCGATCGACAGGTACTCCCATGAGCATCACGCAATTCAAGAACACCGCAACCCTGGAGCTGGAAGCGTCGAATCCGGTCGCCGTACCACTGGGCTTGCCCGTGGCAGTGGCCTCGACCACCAGCGTTGAACGCGACGATGGCGTCGAAACCGGCGTCTGGGAATGCACGCCCGGACGCTGGCGACGGCAGATCGTCGCCCAGGAGTTCTGTCACTTCATCCAGGGGCGCTGCACATTTACCCCCGATGACGGTGAAACCCTGCACATAGAAGCCGGCGATGCACTGATGTTGCCAGCCAACAGCCTCGGTATCTGGGATATCCAGGAAACCGTGCGCAAGACCTACGTTTTGATTTTTTGATCCTCTGATTGCCTGCCAACAACAACAAACCCATCAGGAATCGACTCATGATCCGAAAGACACTGACTCTGGCTCCCCTTGCGCTTTTCGCGACCCTCGGCCATGCGGCCGAAACCGTCAAGATCTACAACTGGTCGGAATACATCGCCCCGGACACCACCAAAAACTTCCAGAAAGAAACCGGCATCGCGTTCAGCTACGATGTCTTCGACAGCAATGAAACCCTCGACGGAAAATTGATGACCGGCAAATCCGGCTACGACGTGGTGTTTCCGTCCAACCACTTCATGGCGCGGCAGATTCAAGGCGTGGCGCTGAAGAAGCTCGACAAGAGCCAACTGCCGAACTGGAAAAATCTCAACCCGGCGCTGCTCAAGGCCTTGCAAACCAATGACCCCGGCAACGAACACGGCTTCCCGTACCTCTGGGGCAGCACCGGCATCGGTTACAACATCG
Organism: Pseudomonas sp. PDM25; assembly: GCF_019219045.1. Classification (NCBI taxonomy): domain Bacteria; kingdom Pseudomonadati; phylum Pseudomonadota; class Gammaproteobacteria; order Pseudomonadales; family Pseudomonadaceae; genus Pseudomonas; species Pseudomonas sp. PDM25. Next base: position 478,755 of record NZ_JAHUWL010000001.1, on the reverse strand, counting down.
CCAAGGTCAAGGCTGTGTTGGGTGATAACGCGCCAGTGGATTCCTGGGACCTGATTTTCAAACCCGAAAACATGCAAAAGCTGCAGAAGTGCGGCGTGGCCATCCTCGATAACGGGCCCGAACTGTTGCCGGCGGCCCTGAACTACCTGGGCCTGCCGCATCACAGCAAAAACCCGGAAGACTACAAAAAGGCTGAAGCGCTGCTGATGAAAGTCCGCCCGTATGTCAGCTACTTCCACTCGTCCAAGTACACCAGCGACCTGGCTAACGGCGACATCTGCGTGGCCGTCGGCTTCTCCGGTGACATTCTGCAAGCTGAAAACCGCGCGAAAGAAGCCAGGAACGGCGTCGACATCGGCTATTCGATTCCCAAGGAAGGCGCCGCGATCTGGTTCGACATGGTCGCCATGCCGGTAGACGCCCCGGACGAAAAGGCCGGTTATGCCTTCATGAACTACCTGCTGCGCCCGGACGTCATGGCCAGCATCAGCAACTACGTGCACTACGCCAACGGTAACGAACAGGCCGACAGCCTGATCGACCCGGCGATCAAGAATGACACCAAGGTCTACCCGAGCCCGGACATGATGGGGAAATTGTTTGCGCTGGAGGCGATGCCGCTGAACATTGACCGGGTTCGGACGCGGGTTTGGAACAAGATTCGGACGGGGAGTTGAAGCATTAGAAGTGTTCAGAACGGAAGCGCTAGCTTCCGTTCATGGAAACCGAGCTGCCTGATATCACGAAAAAGTATAACTAACTGTCATTTATGACAGTCACAAAGCTCTCGTGCGATTGGTTCAATGCTTTGACGGCTGATGGTCGTCAGGGAGGACTGATTTTTAATCGAGGATTTGTTATGTCTACGCAAACGGATGTCATGAAGGGGACGGTCACCGAAGAGGGTGCCGAAGAGATCGAATATCTGGCTACGCACGTGGGTAGGGCAGAACCGCAAGGCCAACTCCATGTTTGGGGAATAATGGTTGACGGGGAGCAAGGAGAGGTGTCCGGGGCCGGCAAATCAATTAGTTTTACTCTTGATAACAATGACTTACCTGGCGGCACATACGATGTGAACAGCCGTGAGGTAGTAAGCGCATCCTACATCATTCAACCTTTTGGTCCCGTTTTTGAAGCAGAGAAGGGGTTCATCGAGATTGAGAGGCACACTGGCGAACCACTTCGCATTAACGGGCGCATGGCGTTCCGCGCGAGAGCCAAGAACGGCAGGTACGTTGATGTCAATGTGGTGTATGCGATAGAAGGCATCGATGTGCCGCCTGGACGCAAAAAGCTTCAGGATTGATCTATCAGTGGAGAGCGGCGGGATTTATCTGGTCGGTAATTCCTTCCGCGACCTTGTTACACGCAGTACTCACCAAACGTTTAATTGATTGATGGCAATGCGATGGCACCCATATTAATAAGTTCAGCAAAGTGAGACCCCATCGACAAAAAGCAACTTACCTCTATTTAATAATTAAATAACAAATCGTCAGACAATTTGCGCAAATCGCCATCTAACAAACAATATTTCGACAGCACAGGCATTGTTTCCGGGTACTTGCAGGAACAACTCAATTTGACGTCAAAAAAAATGTAGACGTTTGATTTCAAATTGTGTCAGTTTTCTTTCGCCTTCATTGGGCGAGTGATAGGACGATCTCGCCAGAGATCGTTGCTGTCTGACAAAAAACTGTTCCATAGCTAAACAAGGAAGTGTGTTTATGTCGAAAGTAAAAGACAACGCTATTGATACCGCCGCACAGGCGTTCCAGCCACTGCAAGCATTGGCTGCATCCAGTTCTGCGTTCAACCAGATCAATAGCTTCAGCCATCAGTATGATCGGGGCGGTAACCTCACGGTCAATGGCAAACCCTCCTTCTCCGTCGACCAGGCAGCGACCCAGTTGCTGCGCGATGGTGCTGCCTACCAGGACAAGGACGGCAGCGGCAAAATCGAACTCACCTACACGTTCCTGACCTCTGCGTCGTCGAGCACCATGAACAAGCACGGGATTACCGGGTTCAGCCAGTTCAGCGCTCAGCAGAAAGGCCAGGCCGTGCTGGCCATGCAATCCTGGGCCGACGTGGCCAATGTCACGTTCACCGACAAGGCCACGGGTGGCGACGGTCACATGACCTTCGGCAACTACAGCGGCGGCCAGGATGGCGCGGCGGCCTTCGCCTATCTGCCTGGTACGGGCGCGGGTTACGACGGTACTTCCTGGTACCTGACCAACAGCAGCTACACGCCAAACAAAACGCCGGACCTGAACAATTACGGCCGACAAACCCTGACCCACGAAATCGGTCACACCCTGGGCCTTGCCCATCCTGGCGACTACAACGCCGGCGAGGGTGCTCCGACCTACAACGACGCGTCCTACGGGCAAGACACCCGCGGTTACAGCGTCATGAGCTACTGGAGTGAAAGCAATACCAGCCAGAACTTCAGCAAGGGCGGTGTCGAAGCTTATTCGTCCGGTCCGCTGATGGACGATATCGCGGCCATCCAAAAGCTCTACGGCGCCAACACCACCACCCGTACCGGTGACACCACTTACGGCTTCAACTCCAACGCCGGGCGCGACTTCCTGAGCGCGACTTCGTCGTCGGACAAGGTTGTGTTTTCGGTATGGGATGCGGGCGGCAAGGACACCCTGGACTTCTCCGGTTTCACCCAAAACCAGAAGATCAACCTCAATGAGGCCTCGTTCTCCGACGTTGGCGGCATGGTGGGTAACGTGTCCATCGCCAAGGGCGTCACCATCGAAAACGCTATCGGCGGTTCGGGCAGCGACCTGCTGATCGGCAACAGCGTGTCCAACGAACTGAAGGGCGGTGCCGGCAACGACATCCTCTTCGGCGCGGGCGGCGCAGACAAACTGTGGGGTGGCGCCGGTTCGGACACCTTCGTGTTCGCCGCCAGCAGCGATTCCAAACCCGGTGCTATCGATCAGATCCTCGATTTTGTCAGCGGCCTGGACAAGATCGACCTGACCGGCATCACCAACGGCGCTGGCCTGCATTTCGTGAACGCGTTCACCGGTGCGGCAGGCGATGCGGTGTTGACCTCTTCGGGCGGCAATAGCCTGTTGTCAGTGGACTTCTCCGGGCATGGGGTGGCTGATTTCCTGGTCAGCACCGTGGGCCAGGCGGCTTACTCCGACATCGCTGCGTGATGTGAGGTGAAAAGGAGAGCGGCGCAGACGCGCTGCTCTCTGCCCCTTGATTGGAGTAACGCGCCTTATGATCCATAACCGCTTCACCTGCAGAACAACCGCGTGGCTATTGGCGACGTTCATGATGATTTTTGGAGATGTAGCCATGGCGAGCAGCCTGAAATTAGCAGACCCCTCGGAACTGGCCGGCAAATGGCAGGCGACCCTGATCGCCAAAGATGACTCGCCAGAGTCCCAGGCGTTGCAGGACAAACCGTCCAACGTCTGTGTCATCGACTTTCAACCGAAACAGACACTGGGCGAGGGCGCCGATTGTCTCAGCGCCTGGCTGGATGGTGAATCTGCGATTGGCTGGTTCCCTGAGCCGGATGGCCTGGCGATCACCGGCAAAGAAGGTTCGAAGATTCTATTTCTCAGCCGCCAACGCGACGGATCGTATAAAGCCACATTGAAATCCGATCTGGTCATAACACTTGTGCGCCAGGTGCAATAACACAATTCGAATAGAGCGCTAGTCATTGCGGGCATAAGCACAACACAACTAGTGGAAGCGCTCTGTCGCCCACGAAAAGTTGTTATTAGTTTGTAAGCGCTATCGCAAGGCCTATATCCGCCCCTGCGCGGACAGTTAATGGAAACTTCGCCAGAAAAGGGCGTGGAATAACACCTCAGGAATAACCCATGAAGATGGCAAAGAGCCCGGCCACCGCACCTTTATTCAAAGCGCTGGGCGACTACAAGAGCATCCTGGTCAGCGTCGGTAGTTTTACCGCGTTAATTAACGTGCTGATGCTGGTCCCGTCGATTTACATGCTTCAGGTCTACGACCGCGTGCTGTCGTCGCAAAATGAAACCACCCTGGCGATGCTGTCGTTGATGGTGGTCGGGTTCTTTGCCTTCATCGGTTTGCTTGAGATCGTGCGCAGCTTCATCGTGATCCGCATCGGCAGCCAACTGGAGCGCCGCTTCAACCTGCGGGTTTATCAGGCCGCATTCGAGCGCAATCTGTTTCGGGGCGAGGGCAACGCCGGGCAAGCCTTGGGGGACCTGACGCAAATTCGCCAATTCGTCACGGGGCCTGCGCTGTTTGCCTTCTTCGATGCGCCGTGGTTTCCGGTCTATCTGTTCGTGATCTACCTGTTCAATGTCTGGCTTGGCGTGTTTGCGACGGTGGGCACGGTGCTGTTGATCGGCCTGGCTTGCCTCAACGAGACAATGACCAAAAAGCCCTTGGGCGAAGCCGCAGGGTTTTCCCAGAAATCCAGCCAACTGGCCACCAGTCACCTGCAAAACGCCGAAACCATTCAGGCCATGGGTATGCTCGGGGCGTTGCGTACACGCTGGTTCCAGGTCCATTCACGTTTCCTCGGCTTGCAGAACCAGGCCAGCGACACCGGTGCCGTCATCAGCTCCCTGAGCAAAACCCTGCGCCTGTGCCTGCAATCGTTGGTGCTGGGGCTGGGGGCATTGCTGGTGATCAAGGGGGATATGACGGCCGGGATGATGATCGCCGGTTCCATTCTGATGGGTCGCGTCCTGAGCCCCATCGATCAGTTGATCGCCGTGTGGAAGCAGTGGAGCGGCGCCAAGCTCGCTTACCGTCGTCTTGATTCGTTGCTGCAAGCCTTTCCACCGAGTGACGAAGCCATGGCGCTGCCGGCGCCGAAGGGGCAGATCAGCTTCGAACAGGTCAGTGCCGCGCCGCCGGGGCAACGGGGCGCCACGCTGCATTTGGTCAATTTCAGCCTCGGTGCCGGGGAAGTGCTCGGCGTGCTCGGGGCCTCCGGTTCTGGCAAATCGACATTGGCCCGGGTGCTGGTCGGCGTCTGGCCGACGCTGGGCGGGACGGTGCGGCTCGACGGCGCGGACATTCATCGCTGGAACCGCGACGATCTTGGTCCCTACATCGGTTATCTGCCGCAAGACATCGAGCTGTTCAGCGGCAGCATCGCCGAAAACATCGCCCGGTTCAGCGAGGCGGACCCGCAAAAAATCGTTGAAGCCGCGCAGCAGGCCGGCGTTCACGAACTGATTCTGCGCATGCCGCAAGGCTACGACACCGTGCTCGGCGAGGACGGCAGCGGTTTGTCCGGGGGGCAGAAGCAGCGTGTGGCACTGGCGCGGGCGTTGTACGGCAACCCGCGCCTGGTGGTGCTGGACGAACCCAATTCCAACCTCGACACCGTGGGCGAAGCCGCATTGGCCAGCGCCATTGCGCAAATGAAAGCCCAAGGCACCAGCGTGATTCTGGTGACCCATCGCTCCTCGGCACTGGCCCAGGCCGACAAGCTGCTGGTGCTCAACGAAGGGCGCCTGCAAGCCTTCGGTGCAAGCCAGGACGTGCTCAAGGCACTCGCCGCCAATCAGGAGCCGCCGCGGGAGAAAACCGCGCCAGCACCGGGCGGGCTCAGCATGAGCCGGCAGTATCAGCCCTCGACAAGGAATTCGGGCGTATGAGCAACATCAGCGAAGCCACCATGGAACACGACTACATCGCAGAACGCCCTGAGCGCGACGCGCGTTTCTTCGTCCGAATGGGCTGGATTCTGGCGATCGTCGGCGCCGGCAGTTTCTTCACCTGGGCCAGTCTTGCGCCGCTTGACCAAGGCATTCCCGTGCAAGGCACGGTCGTGGTGTCGGGCAAGCGCAAAGCCGTGCAATCGATGAGCAGTGGCGTGGTCAGCCAGATACTGGTGCGCGAGGGTCAAGTGGTGATGCAGGGCCAGCCATTGTTCCAGCTCGACCAGACCCAAGTCGCGGCTGACGTGCAATCGCTGCAAGCGCAATACCGCATGGCCTGGGCCAGTCTGGCGCGGTGGCAGAGTGAACGGGACAACCTCAAACAGGTGAGTTTCCCCGCTGAACTGAGCAACAATCCTGACCCGCGCCTGGCCTTGGTGCTGGAAGGTCAACGGCAGTTGTTCAGCAGCCGCCGTGAAGCGTTTTCCCGCGAACAGGCTGCCTTGCGCGCGAGCATCGAAGGCGCCAGCGCGCAATTGGCCGGCATGCGCCGCGCCCGCACGGACTTGACTGCCCAGGCCAGTTCTCTGCAACAACAGCTGAGCAACCTTCAGCCCCTGGCGGATAACGGTTACATCCCGCGTAATCGGTTGATGGAGTACCAGCGTCAGCTGTCACAGGTTCAGCAACAATTGGCGGAAAACAGCGGCGACAGCGGCCGTGTCGAACAGGGCATCCTCGAATCGCGGCTGAAACTGCAACAGCACATCGAGGAATACCAGAAAGAGGTCCGCACCCAACTGGCCGATGCGCAATTGAAAAGCATGACGCTGGAAGAGCAACTGACTTCCGCCGGGTTCGATCTGCAACACAGCGAGATCATCGCCACCGCCGATGGCATTGCGATCAACCTCGGGGTTCACACCGTGGGCGCGGTGGTGCGTCAGGGCGAAACCCTGCTGGAGATCGTGCCTCAGGGGACGAGTCTGGAGGTGGAAGGGCACCTGCCGGTCAACCTGGTCGACAAGGTCGGCACGCACTTGCCGGTGGACATCTTGTTCACCGCGTTCAACCAGAGCCGCACGCCGCGGGTGCCCGGCGAAGTCAGCCTGATCTCCGCCGACCAGATGATCGACGAGAAAACCGGTGCGCCGTATTACGTCCTGCGCAGCAGCGTCAGTAATCAGGCCATGGAAAAACTCAACGGTCTGGTGATCAAGCCTGGCATGCCGGCGGAAATGTTCGTGCGCACCGGTGAACGTTCGCTCCTCAACTATTTGTTCAAACCGCTGCTCGACCGGGCAGGTTCCGCGTTGACTGAGGAATAAGGATGTTCCGCTGTATGAATAAGCTTTCCATGCTCGCAGCGACCCTGGCGTTGCTGACCTGCAACAGTGTGCTGGCGATGGGACCGTTCGACATCTACGAACAAGCATTGCGCAATGATCCGGTGTTTCTCGGCGCCATCAAGGAACGCGATGCCGGCCTTGAAAACCGCGCCATCGGCCGCGCCGGGCTGTTGCCCAGGATCGGTTACAACTACAACAAGGGGCGCAACTCCTCCAAGGCCACCGCGCTCAATGAGCGCGGGCAAAACCGCACCGATGATCGCAACTACAGCAGTTACGGCTCGACCCTGACCCTGCAACAACCGCTGCTCGACTACGAGGCTTACGCGTCGTACCGCAAAGGCGTGGCGCAATCGCTGTTTGCCGACGAAGCCTTTCGCGGCAAGAGCCAGGAATTGCTGGTTCGGGTGCTGGAGCATTACACCCAGGCGCTGTTCGCTCAGGATCAGATCGACATCGCACAAGCCAAGAAAAAGGCTTTTGAGCAACAGTTCCAGCAGAACGAGCACATGTTCCGGCAGGGCGAGGGCACGCGGACCGACATCCTTGAGGCCGAGTCCCGCTATGAACTGGCCACGGCCGAGGAAATCGAAGCCCGTGATGAGCAGGACGCATCGTTACGAGAGCTGGGCGCGCTGATTGGCGTGCCGGCGATCAACATCGGGGATTTGGCGCCGCTGGATCAGAGCTTCCAGACCTTCACTCTGCAGCCGGCCAATTACGACACCTGGTATGAGATGGCCGTGGCCAACAACCCGAACCTGGCTTCGCAGCGCCATGCCGTGGAAGTCGCACGTTATGAAGTCGAACGCAACCGCGCCGGGCACCTGCCCAAAGTCAGCGCCTACGCCTCGGTGCGCCAGAACGAGTCGGAAAGCGGCAACACCTACAACCAGCGTTACGACACCAACACCATCGGGATTGAAGTCAGCGTGCCGTTGTACGCCGGCGGCGGGGTCTCGGCCTCGACTCGCCAGGCCAGCCGCACCATGGAGCAGGCCGAGTACGAACTGGACGGCAAAACCCGGCAAACGTTGATTGAACTGCGTCGCCAGTTCAGCGCCTGCCTGTCGGGCGTGAACAAGTTGCGCGCTTATCAGAAAGCCCTGACGTCTGCCGAAGCGCTGGTGGTTTCGACCAAGCAAAGCATTTTGGGCGGTGAGCGCGTCAACCTCGATGCATTGAATGCAGAACAACAACTATTTACCACCCGCCGCGATCTGGCACAGGCACGCTACGACTACTTGATGGCCTGGACCAAGCTGCATTACTACGCCGGGACGTTAAATGAGCAGGATTTGGCCAAGGTTGACGAGGCGTTCGGCCAAGGTCCGAGAACGCAATAAATGCCCCAAAAAAAACAAAAAAAGCGAGAAGTGAACATGGACGTACAGATCAAGCCGATGTCGGTCGGCACGCTATTACTCCTGGTGTCAGCAATGCCGGTCTCGGTGCAAGCCGCTTACCTGGAAACCGGCACACCCGGCGATGCCGCCAGTTGGCGCACGGCGGAGTTCCAGCGCGACTGGGGACTCGCCCGTATGCAAGCCGATCAAGCCTACGCCGCCGGCATCACGGGCAAAGGCGTGAAAATCGGCGAGCTCGATTCAGGCTTCGATGCTGCCCATCCCGAATTCGCTACCGACCGTTACCACGGGGTGACCGCCAGCGGCAGCTACGTTGACGGCTCCCGGTTCAATGTCGACGGCACACTGAACGCCAACAACGACTCCCATGGCACGCACGTCGCCGGCACCATCGGTGCCTCGCGCGACGGCACCGGCATGCACGGCGTGGCCTACGACGCGCAGGTCTATGTTGGCAACACCAACAAGAACGACAGCTTCCTGTTCGGCCCCAACCCTGATCCACGCTACTTCAAAGCGGTCTATAACGCGTTGGCGGATGCCGGTGTGCGAGCGATCAACAACAGCTGGGGCAGCCAGCCACCGGATGTCAGCTATCGGACCCTCGACGATCTGCAGGCGGCCTACGCCCAGCACTGGAACAAAGGCACCTGGCTCGACGAGGCCGCAGGCGTTTCCCGGCGCGGCGTGATCAACGTGTTCAGCGCCGGTAACAGCGGTTACCCCAACGCCAGCGTGCGTTCAGCCTTGCCGTATTTTGAGCCGGACCTGGAAGGCCACTGGCTGGCGGTGTCGGGGCTGGATCAAGGCAACCAACAGAAATACAACCAGTGCGGGATCGCCAAGTATTGGTGCATCACCACGCCCGGCGCGAAGATCGACAGCACCATTCCCGGCGCAGGCTATGCAATCAAGTCCGGCACCTCCATGTCCGCGCCGCATGCCACCGGTGCCCTGGCGCTGGTGATGGAACGCTATCCGTACATGAACAACCAGCAGGCGCTGGAAACCCTGCTGACCACTGCCACCCAACTCGACGGTTCGATCACCGAGGCGCCGAATACCCGCGTCGGCTGGGGCGTGGCTAACCTCGAACGGGCGATGCACGGGCCGGGGCAATTGCTCGGGCGTTTCGACGCCAATCTGGGGGCAGGGCAGAGCGATGTCTGGAGCAATGACATCACCGACAAGGCGCTGATTCAGCGCCAGAGCGAAGACGCAGCGGAACACAGTGCCTGGCAACAGACACTGAAAACCAAAGGTTGGGAGAACGGTGTACCGGTCGGTGCCAGCCAGCAGGATCGGACCGACTATGCGGTGGGCACGGCCCGGGATCTCGCCGCCGCCACTCGGGTCTACGAAGGCAGCCTGATCAAGTCCGGTGCCGGACGCCTGATGCTGACCGGCAACAGCACTTATCGCGGGCCGACCACGGTGAATGGCGGTCTGCTGTCAGTCAACGGTTCGCTGGCATCGCAAGTGACCGTCAATGACAGCGGCACGCTGGGCGGATCGGGACGCATCGGTGCACTGACCGCCAACCGCGGCGCTACGGTTGCCCCCGGCAATTCCATTGGCACCTTGCAGGTCAGCGGCGACGTCACGTTTGCGCCGGGTTCGACCTATGCGGTGGAGCTATCGCCGACCGATGGCGACCGGATCGTCGCGGGCGGCACGGCCACGGTCAGTGGCGCGACCGTCAGCCTGTCACTGGAAAACAGTCTGACCTTGCTCAGCACTCAACAAGTGCAAAGCCTGCTCGGTCATCAGTACAACATCCTGCAAGCGGCCGGCGGCGTTCAAGGTCAGTTCGGCGCGGTGCTGCCCAACTACCTGTTCATCGGCGGCAGCCTCGATTACGCCGCCACGGGTGTTCAACTGAGTGTCGAGCGCAACGACACGACCTTCACCAGTGTCGGCCAAACGCCCAACCAGCGCGCCGTAGCCTCCGCCGCTGAAGGGCTTGGGGCGGGCAATCCGGTTTACGAAAGCCTGCTGCTGTCGCCCACCGCGACGTCCGCCCAACAGTCGTTTCAGCAGTTGTCGGGGGAAATCTATCCGGCGCTGGGTTCGGTACTGATCAACGACAGCCGCTACCTGCGTGATGCGGTTGGCGAGCGGCTGATTGACGCCCAAGGCACTCAAAGCAATGGCTGGATCAAAGCGCTGGGCGCCTGGGGCAAGACCGATGAGCGCCATGACACCGCCGGTTACACCACCTCGATTGGCGGCTTGCTCGCCGGGGTCGACGGGGCGCTCGATGAGCAAACCCGGATCGGCCTGGTCACCGGCTATAGCGACAGCTCGGTGAACATGGGCTCCGGCACTCACTCATCGGCCAAGGTCGACAGCTATCACCTGGGTGCTTATGCCGGCCGCGAGTCGGGGGCCTGGCGTCTGAGTGCCGGCGGTGCCTACAGCTGGCATCGGGCCGACGTCAAACGTGACCTGCAATACGGCGACGTCAGCGCCAAGCAGAAAGCCAAGGTCGATGCCGGGACCACCCAAGTGTTCGGTGAAGCGGCGTATCGCCTGAACCTGCAACCTCTGGCGCTCGAACCCTTCGCGAACCTGGCTTACGTGCACCTCGACACCGAAGGTTTCACCGAGAAAGGCGACGCCGCCGCACTGAAAAGCAGTGGCGACACGCGTGACGCCGTGCTCAGCACGTTGGGCGTGCGCGCATTGAAAACCGTGAACCTGTCCGGCCAGCAGAAACTGGACTTGAGCGGCAGCCTCGGCTGGCAGCACAACCTGAGTCGTACCGATTCCGAAGAGCACCTGGCGTTTGCCGGCGGCAGCACAGCGTTTTCCGTAGAGAGCTCGCCGATGGTGCGTGATGCGGCGCTGGTGGGCGCCCATGCCAGCCTGGCCCTGAGCCGGGACATCCGCTTGAACCTCGATTACACCGGCCAACTGGCCAGCCGCGAGAAAAGCCATGGCGTAGGCCTCAGCCTCAATTGGCAGTTTTAACCCTGTGAACACCAATTGTGAGAAGGGGGTTGTCGGTTAAGCGAGATCCCTTGTGGGAGCGGGCTTGCTCGCGAAGACGGCGGCACAGTCAACATTGATGTCGCCTGACACACCGCTTTCGCGAGCAAGCCCGCTCCCACAGGTCTCGCACTTCAACTGACAGGAACTGGGGCAAGCCCTATAGCCACCAGGATTTTGGCAACACAACTAAGGACGGTAGCTGGATGAATAACAAGCACAACAACCTTGCCTTGCTCTGCGCATTGGCCACCCTCGGTACCGCGCAAGCGGCGCCTTACGTGGAAAACGGTAGAGCAGGCGATCCCAACAGCTGGCGCAGCACTGAATTCAACGCTGATTGGGGCCTGGGAGCGGTCAACGCACAAACGGCCTATGCCGCCGGTTACACCGGCAAAGGCGTGAAGCTGGGGATCTTCGACCAACCGGTCTACGCCGCGCATCCGGAATTCTCCGGCCCGAACAAAGTGATCAACCTGGTCACCAGCGGCATCCGCGAATACACCGACCCGTACATCCCGGTCAAAGCCGGCGATGCGTTTCGTTATGACGGTTCGCCCACGATCGATTCCGACGGCGAGTATGGTGCCCACGGCACCCACGTTGCCGGTATCGCTGCCGGCAGTCGCGATGGCGGCCCGATGCATGGCGTGGCGTTTGGCGCGCAAATCATCAGTGCGGACAACGGAGATCCGGGCCCGGAAGACGGCATCATTCGCGGCAACGACGGTGCGGTCTACAAGGCCGGTTGGGATGCCTTGATCGCCAGCGGCGCGCGGATCATCAATAACAGTTGGGGCATCGGCATCACCGATCGCTTCGACCTCGGCGGACGCAACCCCGCCTACCCGCATTTCACCGTGCAGGACGCGCAATTGCAGTTCAACGAGATCCGTCCGTTGCTCGGGACCAAACCGGGCGGAGCCTACGATGGCGCCATCGCGGCGGCCCGCAGCGGTATCGTGACGATCTTCGCGGCCGGCAACGACTATAATCTCAACAACCCGGACGCCATTGCCGGCCTGGGCTATTTCGTCCCGGACATCGCGCCGAACTGGGTCACGGTGGCCGCATTGCAGAAAAACCCGGACCTCAATAGCCCGAACCCCTACAACATCAGCACCTTCTCATCACGCTGCGGCTACACCGCCAGCTTTTGCGTGTCCGCACCGGGCAGCAAGATCTACAGCTCGATCATCAGCGGTACCGACGCCGACAACCTGACCACCGGCTACGCCAACTACAACGGCACCTCGATGGCGGCGCCGCACGTCGCCGGTTCCATGGCTGTGCTGATGGAACGCTTCCCGTACATGACCGGCGCCCAGGTCGCCAGCGTGTTGCGCACCACGGCCACCGACCTCGGTGCGCCAGGTGTCGATTCGCTGTACGGCTGGGGCATGATCAACCTGCGCAAAGGCATCGATGGCCCGGCGATGTTTGTCACCGAGCAAGACATTCCCGAGGAGTTCCGCATCCAGGGTGCCTACGGTTCGAGCCAGTTTGTCGCGGATTTGCCAGGCATCGGCGCAATCATCGACGCAGGCAAACCGACCGAACGCATGTGCAATGACGTGCACTGCGGCCTCGACACGTGGCGCAACGACATTTCCGGCCATGGTGGCCTGACCAAGCAAGGCATCGGCACGCTGGTCATGACTGGCGCCAACACCTACACCGGTCCGACGCTGGTCAATCAGGGCCGATTGGCAATCAACGGCTCGCTGCTCTCGGCGGTCACCGTCAACGACAGCGGGGTCCTCGGCGGTAATGGCCGCATCGGCGCATTGACCGCGAAAAGCGGTGGCACCGTAGCACCAGGCAACTCCATCGGCACCTTACAAGTGGCGGGCGACGTGACCTTCGAACCTGGCTCGACCTACGCCGTGGAGCTATCGCCGACCAGCAGCGATCAGATCGTGGCGGGCGGTAAAGCCGTGATCGAAGGCGCTACCGTCAGCCTGTCCCTGGAAAACAGTCCGACCTTGCTGACCACCAGCGAAGTGAAATCCTTGCTTGGTCATCAGTACAACATTCTGCAAGCGGCCGGCGGGATCGAAGGGCGTTTCGGTGCCGTGCTACCGGATTATCTGTTCATCGGAGGCACACTCGACTACTCGGCCAATGGCATCCAGCTGGCGGTAGAGCGCAATGCAGCGTCCTTCGCCAGCGTCGGCCAAACACCGAATCAACGCGCCGTCGCCGCAGCCGCCGAGCAACTGGGCGCTGGCAATCCGCTCTATGAAACCTTGCTGCTTTCGCCGACCGCTGCCGTCGCGCAACAAGCCTTCCAGCAACTGTCGGGTGAGATTCACCCGGCAATCGGCACGCTGCTGATCAACGACAGCCGTTACCTGCGCGATGCCGTCGGCGAACGCCTGCGCGAGCGTGATCTGTTCAACGCGGCGGCACCCACCGATGACCGTAGCAACGCCTGGGTCAAAGTCCTTGGCGCCTGGGGCAAGAGCGATGGCGGGCATGACAACGCCAGTTCCAACAGCTCCATCGGCGGCTTGCTGGCTGGTGTCGACGGGCTGATCACTGAAGATACGCGGCTGGGTTTCGTGACCGGTTACAGCGACAGTTCGTTGAGCATGGGCGATGGCACGCATTCGTCAGCCTCCGTCGACAGCTACCACTTGGGCGCCTATCTGGGCCATGAAATCGATGCACTGCGTCTGAGCGTCGGCGGCGCTTACAGCTGGCACCGCATTGACGTGAAGCGTGACCTGCAATTGGGCGACGTCAGCGGCAAACAGAAATCCAAACGCGATGCGACAACCGCCCAACTGTTTACCGAAGCGGCGTATCGCCTGGACCTGCAACCGCTGGCGCTGGAACCGTTCGCCAACCTGGCTTACGTGCACCTCAACAGCGACAGCTTTACCGAGAAAGGTGATGCCGCTGCGCTCAAGGGCGGCGAAGACAACCGCGACGCCGTGCTCTCGACCCTCGGCCTGCGGGCGAGCAAAGCGATTGCCCTGTCGGACAAACAGCAGCTGGAACTGTCCGGCACGCTGGGCTGGCAGCACAACCTGAGCAACACCCGTTCCGAAGATCATCTGGCCTTCGCCAACGGCAACACCGCGTTCAGCGTGCAGAGCGTTTCCCTGGATCGCAACGCCGCCGTTGTGGGGGCGCGTGCCGGTCTGGCGGTGGCGCAGGACGTTCGTTTGAGCCTGGATTACAACGGACTGCTTGGTTCTAACGAGAAAGACCACGGTGTGGGTCTGACGCTCGACTGGCAGTTCTGATTTAACGCAAAGGAAGCAAACCTATGGGACTGTTTGATTACAAAAAGGCTGACGGCAAGGCGTTGTACTCCGATGCCATCGCGCTGACGCTATATGCGTACACGCCAACCGGTCAGCCGCTGCCGGCGACCGGTTGGGCGCCGATTGGCGCCACGCAGCTGGGTTATCAAGGCAAGGTCGGCGCACAAGGCACCTTCTATGGCGAGAAGGACGGCTTCACCAGCGCCGAAGCCGAAGTGCTCGGCAAGTACGATGCGGCGGGCAAACTGATCGGTATCGGCATTGCCTTTCGTGGTACCGGCGGCCTGGGTTACAGCGACACTTTCGGCGACATGAAAAACAACCTGCTGGCCGCCGTCGGCCCGGTGGATTACGCGACGAACTACGCGAAGAATGCCTTCGACAACTTGCTCAAGGACGTTGCCGAGTTTGCGATTTCCCATGGTCTGAACGCCAAGGACGTCATGGTCAGCGGCCATAGCCTGGGCGGGCTGGGCGTCAACAGCCTCGCCGAACTGAGTGGCAACAACTGGGGCGGTTTCTTCAAGGAGGCCAACTACGTTGCCTTCGCCTCGCCGACCCAGAGCGCTACCGGCAACAACGTGCTGAACATCGGCTACGAGAACGATCCGGTATTTCGGGTACTCGACGGCACCACGTTCAGCAGCGGTTCCCTGGGCAAGCACGACGGACACCAGGACTCGGCGACCAACAACATCGTCAACTTCAATGACCAGTACGCGTCCACCTCACAGAACCTGGTGCCGTTCAGCATCCTCAACCCGCTGAACTGGTCGGCTCACGGTTCGTTGGGTTATGCCGACGGGTTGAACCGGGTAATCGACTCGCGTTTCTACGACCTCACCGACAAGGACTCGACGCTGATCGTGTCCAACCTGGCAGAAGCGTCCCGGGGCAAGACCTGGGTCGAGGACCTTGGTCGCAGCGGCGAACCTCACACCGGCAGCACCTTCATTATCGGCACTGACAGCAACGACCTGCTCAAGGGCGGCGCCGGCAATGACTTCATCGAAGGCCGCGACGGCAATGACCGGTTCCGCGATGACGGTGGCTACAACCTCCTGCTGGGCGGCAAGGGCAGCAACACCTTCGAATTGCAGAAGCCGTTGCAGAACTTCAGCGTTGCCAATGACGGCGACGGCACGCTGTACGTGCGTGATGCCTATGGCGGCATCAGCATGACCCGCGACATCGGCGCGCTGGTCAGTAAAGAGTCGGGCTCATGGTGGGGGAGCAAGGAGGTGACTTACAGCGTCACCGCCAACGGATTGCTCAACGGCAGTGGGCTGACCCAGTACAACCACTCGCTTAACGGTGATGCCTACGGCAACACGCTGGCAGCCAGCGTCGATGGCGACTGGTTGTTCGGCAATGCCGGCGACGACCTGCTGCGCAGCGATAAAAGCCACGTGACCTTTGTCGGTGGCGCGGGCAATGACGTGATGCAGGCCTCGGGTGGCAACAACACGTTCCTGTTCAGCGGCGCTTTCGGTTTCGACGCGATCAATGGCTACCAGGGCAGCGACAAACTGCTGTTCATGGGCGTTCAGGGCGCAGGGCAGGGCTATGACTACAAACAACACGCTTCGCAGTCGGGCCAGGACACGGTGCTGAAAATTGGCGACTTTGCCGTGACGCTGGTGGGGGTGGGACTGGATAACCTGTCGGCTTCAGGCATTACGTTTGCCTGAGGCTGCATGCACTAAATGCTCCGGGGCGCCTCGTGATCGGGCGTCCTGGTTGTGAGCTATCTCTAACAATTCCAACAAAGAGAGAGGCAATACCAATGGGTGTGTACGACTACAAAAACTTCGGTACAGCTGATTCCAAAGCGTTATTTACCGACGCGATGGCAATCACGCTGTATTCCTACCACAACCTGGATAACGGCTTTGCCACTGGCTATCAGCACAACGGCTTCGGCCTTGGCTTGCCGGCGACACTGGTGACCGCACTGATCGGTGGCACCGACTCCCAGGGCGTCATTCCCGGAATCCCCTGGAACCCCGACTCGGAAAAAGCCGCACTGGACGCGGTGCAGAAAGCCGGCTGGACGCCGATCACCGCCACGCAACTGGGCTATGCCGGCAAGGTCGATGCACGGGGAACGTTCTTCGGAGAAAAGGCCGGGTACACCAGCGCTCAGGTGGAGATCCTCGGCAAGTACGACGCGCAGGGTCATCTCAGCGAAATCGGTATCGCTTTTCGCGGCACCAGCGGCCCACGAGAAAGCCAGATCAGCGACTCCATCGGCGATGTGATCAATGATCTGCTGGCGGCGTTGGGGCCAAAGGATTATGCGAAAAACTACGTCGGCGAAGCCTTCGGTAATCTGCTCGACGATGTGGCGGCCTTTGCCCGGGCCAATGGTCTGTCGGGCAAGGACGTGCTGGTCAGCGGTCACAGCCTCGGCGGGCTGGCGGTCAACAGCCTGGCGGATTTGAGCAGCGACAAGTGGGGCGGGTTCTACCAGGATTCCAACTACATCGCCTACGCCTCGCCGACCCAAAGCAGCACCGATAAAGTGCTGAACGTCGGTTACGAGAACGACCCGGTGTACCGCGCCCTCGACGGTTCATCGTTCAACCTGTCATCGGTGGGCGTGCACGATGCCGCCAAGGTCTCGGCGACCGATAACATCGTCAGCTTCAATGACCACTACGCTTCGACCGCGTGGAATGTGCTGCCATTTTCCATCCTCAACATCCCGACCTGGATCTCGCACTTGCCCACCGCCTATGGCGACGGCATGAACCGGGTGATCGAGTCGAAGTTCTACGACCTGACCAGCAAAGACTCGACGATCATCGTTGCCAATCTGTCGGACTCGGCGCGCGCCAACACGTGGGTTCAGGATCTGAATCGCAACGCTGAAACCCACAAGGGCAGCACCTTCATCATCGGCAGTGACGGCAACGATCTGATCCAGGGTGGCCGGGGCAACGACTATCTGGAAGGCCGCGATGGCGACGACACCTTCCGCGACGGTGGTGGCTACAACATCCTGTTGGGCGGCAAGGGCAACAACGTGCTGGACGTGCAGCAGTCGGTGAAAAATCTCGACTTCGCCAACGACGGCGCGGGCAACCTGTACATCCGAGACGCCAATGGCGGCATCAGCATGACCCGCGATATCGGCAGCATTGTGACCAAGGAACCGGGGTTTCTGTGGGGGCTGTTCAAGGATGACGTGATCCACAGCGTCACAGCCGACGGCCTTAAGGCGGGCACCAACCTGACTCAGTACGCGTCAACGGTGAAGGGCGGGGCCGGCACCGATACGCTCACGGCTCATGCCGGTGGTGATTGGTTGTTCGGGCTGGACGGCAACGATCATTTGCTCGGCGGCAACGGTAACGACGTGTTTGTCGGCGGGACGGGCAATGATTTGTTGGAGTCGGGAGGCGGAATCGATACGTTCCTGTTTAGCGGCGCGTTTGGTCAGGACCGGGTGGTTGGCTACCAGGCCAGCGACAAACTGGTGTTTGTCGGGGTTCAGGGTGTGACGCCGAACGATGACTATCGGGCGCATGCCACGGCGGTGGGGCACGACACGGTGCTGACGTTTGGGGGGGATTCGGTGACGTTGGTTGGGGTTGGGCTGGATAGCTTGTCCAGTGGAGGGATTGTTATCGCCTGAGGGTGATTTACTGCCTGTAAGGGCCTCTTCGCGAGCAAGCCCGCTCCCACAGGGGATTTGTGAACGCCACAGATCCAATGTGGGAGCGGGCTTGCTCGCGAAGAACGATGACTCGGTCTTCAGTCTTCCTGACGAATCGTGCTCACGTCATCGGCCTTGACCTTCACTTTCGCCCCGGAAATATCTTCGAACTCGAAGAAACCGTCCTTGGTCTTGGTTTTCGGCATGTCCTTGGTCAAATACTGGGTGCCGTTCTGCAGCGTCACAACTGTTGGCGTCGAGCAACCGGCCAGGGCCAGAAAGGCCGCTACCGCCAAGGGCAAACCCAGAGTCTTGATATTCATAACCACCTCTCATCCTTCAAAAAAAACAGCGCGACTGCCACGAACGAAATCAATCTTCGCTGTACCTCTATCGCGGTTAGGTGCAATGGAGCGGCAGAAAGTTCATAGCCACTCGAAAAATTACCGAATAACGTCGCCGCTTATCCTTTTCCGTTTGCACCAGGCGGGGCGCAGCTGGTATCTGTACGCATAACCAGTACTCGCTCGCCATGGCCCATTTTCCTGTGACTGCAAATCCTCTCGACGATCCGTTCTATTACTTGAACAACTTCATGCAAGTGCTTGATTGGCTTGAGCATCGTTATGCCGATGTGTTGAGCGTCGAAGAGCAACACTTCACCCGCGAGTTCAAGCGGTTGCCCCGTGAGTCCAGGGCGCTGCTGGTCCGGATGGTGATGCGCAAGGGGATTCATTTCCGGGCGAGCAAGCTGCATTACCTCGAGATCGGCGACATCGCCATTGCCGCCGGCCCACTGCTGGCGCTGGGCTGGATCGATGAGCAATCGCCGCTGTCGATCGAAGCGCTGTTCGAGGTGCTGCTCAAGGCGGAAATTCTCCAGTGTTTTGGCACCACCATCGATCAACCCAAGGGGAAAAAGACCGATTGGCTGCCCGCACTGAGCGAACAGTTTCCCCAGGTCCAACGTTTCGGCCAGTGGTGCCCATCGCTGGATGATCGATTGTTCAGCCTGACCATCATGGGCCTGTGCGACCGGCTGCGCTTGATGTTTTTTGGCAATCTTTACCAGGACTGGTCCGAGTTCGTGCTGGCGGACCTGGGCATCTTTACCTATGAAAAAGTCGAGTTCTGCGCCGACTCCCGAGGCCTGCGCAGCCGCGACGACGTGGACGCCTGCCTCTTCCTTCATGAATGTCAGCAACATTTCGAGGCCGGCGAAGCCGTGGAAGGCATTGTCGAGCAGATCAAAGGGCTGGTGCTGAGCAATCCCTGGCTGCAAAGACGTCGCGAAAAACTGTTGTTCCAGATCGGTCAGCACTGCGAGCGTGTGGCGGATTTCTCTACCGCACTGGCGATCTACCGCGAGTGTGCCTATCCCGGCGCGCGCCTGCGGTTGATTCGCGTGTTGGAGCGCTGCGGTGAATATCAGCTGGCCATGGACCTGGCCACTGCGGTGGAGCAATCGCCGGAAAGTGCCGCCGAGCAGCAACAATTGTTGCGTGTGCTGCCCAGGCTGCGGCGCAAGTTGGGCGGTCCGGTGATAAAGCGCACGTCCCAACGGGAAATGCTGCGCCTGGACTTGCAACTGCCCAGAACCGACCCGGCGTTGTCGGTGGAAAGTTACGTTCAGGCGCATTTGACGGAAGAGTCGGCGCCGGTGCATTACGTCGAAAATAGCCTGATCAACTCGCTGTTCGGTCTGCTGTGCTGGCCGGCGATTTTCGCGCCGTTGCCGGGGGCGTTTTTCCACCCGTTCCAGCGTGGGCCGGTGGATCTGCTCAATGAGGACTTTCACGCACGCCGCGCGGAGCTGTTCCAGGGCTGCCTAGCTGAACTCGATGACGGGCGTTACCGCCAGACGATTCGAGAACGCTATGCCAGCAAGTGGGGCGTGCAGTCGCCCTTCATGTTCTGGGGTGTGCTGAGCGAAGAATTGCTCGATCAGGCACTCGATTGCCTGCCGGCCGAACACCTCAAGCACTGGTTCAATCGACTGCTGTTGGACATCAAGGCCAATCGCGCCGGCATGCCGGACCTGATCCAGTTTTGGCCCCAGGACAAAACCTACCGGATGATCGAAGTCAAAGGTCCCGGTGATCGCCTCCAAGACAATCAATTGCGCTGGCTCGAGTTCTGCCATGAGCACCAGATGCCGATTGCCGTCTGCTACGTGCAATGGGCGGAGCAGGGCGCTTGAGTTATAGCATCGCGGTGCGGGCGCTGTGTGAATTCACCGCCAAGGTCGGTGACCTCGACCTGCGTTTTACGCCTTCGCCGACGGCGCTGGAAGGGATTGTCGGGCACCGTACGGTGGCGTCCCGGCGCAGCGAGGGCTACCAGAGTGAAGTCGCGCTTGAAGGCCTGTATCAGACGTTGAAGGTAAAGGGCCGGGCTGACGGCTACGACCCCGCGCAAAACTGCCTGGAAGAAGTCAAAACCTATCGCGGCGACTTGAGCAAGCAACCGGCCAACCACCGTCAGCTGCACTGGGCGCAGGCGAAGATTTACGGCTGGTTGATGTGCCAGAAGTTGCAGCTGACGCAGATCAATCTGGCCCTGGTGTACTTCAACATCGTCAATGAAAAGGAAACCTGCCTGGTCGAGGCATTCAGCTCCGCGCAACTAAGGCTGTTCTTCGAACAACATTGCGCTTTGTTCCTGCACTGGGCAGAGCAGGAAATGGCTCATCGCGAAGGGCGTAATCGGGCGGCGCAACACCTGGCGTTTCCCCATGCCGACTTTCGACCGGGGCAACGTCATCTGGCGGAGTCGGTGTTCAAGGCGGTCAGCACCGGTCGTTGCTTGATGGCGCAGGCGCCCACGGGGATCGGCAAGACCGTCGGCACGCTGTTCCCGATGCTCAAGGCCCTGGCGCCGCAGCAACTGGACAAGGTGTTCTTCCTCACGGCGAAAACCCCGGGGCGCAAACTGGCGCTGGACGCCGCGCAAGTGATCCTCGACAGCGCCGATGCGCCACCCTTGCGGGTGCTCGAAATGATCGCCCGGGACAAGGCCTGCGAGCATCCGGACAAAGCCTGTCACGGCGAATCCTGCCCGTTGGCCCAAGGGTTTTATGATCGTTTGCCCGCCGCTCGCCAGGCGGCCAGCCAATTGTCCCTGCTGAACCAGAACGCTTTGCGCGAGGTCGCCCTGCAACACGACGTCTGTCCCTACTACCTGAGCCAGGAAATGGCCCGCTGGGCAGACGTGGTAGTCGCCGATTACAACTACTACTTCGATTTCAGCGCGCTGCTGTTCGGGCTGGCCCAGGCCAATAACTGGAACGTCGCGGTGCTGGTGGACGAAGCGCACAACCTGGTGGAACGCGGCCGGCAGATGTACAGCGCCAGCCTCGACCAATCGACCCTCAACGCTGTACGAAAAACCGCTCCCGAGGCGTTGAAAAAATCCTTGCAGCGGGTCAACCGTGAGTGGAATGCCCTGCATAACCTGCAACTCGGCGCCTATCAGGCCTATGACAAGGCGCCGGAAAAACTGCTCCAGGCGTTGTCATCGTGCAGCGCGAGCATCGGCGATTACCTGAACGATCATCCGCAAGGCCTGGACGGGGCGTTACAGAACTTCTATTTCGACATGCTGCAATTTAGCCGGGTGGCTGAGCTGTTTGATGAACAGTTCCTGTTCGACATCAGCAAGCGCGACCTGGACCGTCAACGCAACCTGTCGCAGCTTTGCTTGCGCAACGTGGTGCCCGCCGGCTTCATCCGCCCACGCCTGACGGCTGCACGCAGCACCGTGCTGTTTTCCGCGACACTGAGCCCTCGCCACTACTATGCCGACCTGCTGGGTACGCCGGCGAACACGGTGTGGATAGACGTTGAATCGCCCTTTCAGGCCGATCAGCTGCAAGTGCACATCGTCAGCCAGATCTCCACGCGGTTTGTCCATCGCCAGTCATCCCTTGCGCCGATCGTCGAGCTGATTGCCCGGCAGTTCAGCCAGCGTCCCGGCAACTACCTGGCGTTTTTCAGCAGCTTTGATTATTTGCAGCAAGTGGCGCAGTTGCTGGCCGAGAAACATCCACATATCAATCTGTGGTCGCAGTCCCGGGGCATGGGGGAAGGGCAGCGACAGGACTTTCTCGATCAATTCACCGCCGAAAGTCAGGGTGTCGGTTTTGCGGTGTTGGGCGGGGCTTTTGGCGAAGGCATCGACTTGCCGGGCGCGCGCCTGATCGGAGCGTTTATCGCCACCCTGGGGCTGGCGCAACTCAACCCGGTCAACGAGCAGTTGAAACAGCGCATGGCAGCCATTTTCGGTGCCGGTTATGACTACACCTACCTGTTTCCCGGTGTGCAGAAAGTGGTGCAGGCGGCAGGGAGGGTGATCCGCACCCAGCAGGACCAAGGGGTGGTGATGTTGATCGATGACCGGTTTGGCGACAGCAAGGTCAAGCAGTTATTGCCGCGCTGGTGGTCGATTGCTCCGAGGATTTTTCACACTATCGAGTAGGATTTTTTACTTTAAAAACATCGACATATCTTGAAAGACACGCCCATTTGAACAAGCAGCGAATACTGTCTTTATTCAAAGAGCCCGTCATCACTTTCAGCTGAATCTTTGATAAGGAAATCAAGATATGTCAGTAGCACCGCAATACACGTACACCCCTGAGCAGGTCACCGCAGCATTCAATGAAATAAAAGCGACGCTGTTCAGCGGCATCACGGCCGAGGCAACCCCCAAAATCCTGGTCGTTGCCGGGCTGCAAGGGTCAGGTAAAACCTACCTGCTGGAAAAGACCCTGCTGCCTTCAAATCGCTACAACAATTATGTTCGTCTTTACCTGCCCGACTACCGCAAGAAACACCCCCAATACGCAGAGATGATCAAACTCGGCGTCTTGCATGCGTATGAGCATACCGAGGCATTTGTTCGCGAAGTCAGTACGAAAATCTATAAGCAAGCCTTCAGCCGCAAATTCAACATCATCATGGAATGTGCGTTCGATAGCCTCGCATTCGCGACCTTCCCGCCGTCGGCGACCGCCGCCGGTTATCAGTTCGAAACTCACATCGTTGGTTGCACTCAAGAGTTTGCTCATGTGTCGAGCATTAAACGAGCGTTCAAAAGCCTTGAAGACCAGGAAATGGAACGGTTTCTCACGGTATCGAAACTGGATGCCAGCATGAATTATGCGCCTGCGATCATCCTGGCCTTCGAGACGGCTGCAAAAGCGGTCAGCGGCTCGCAAGTCAATGTGTATGAACGCGGGTTCGGCGTGTTGAACGAGCGAACCTTGATTGCCCAGAGTACTTACTCCAAAGCTGCCGACGGTTCCGTCACCACAACGACAACCAAGGTGGATTTTGCGTACAGCATCTATTCGAACATTATCGACAACCACGTCTTCGCGGCGAGCGATCGCGATGAAGTCATCAAAGAGTGCCACCTGGCGCTGCTCAAGATGGCGACTTATGCTTCGCATGTTCCGAAATTCGTCTACAACGATCTGTACGCCTACATCGTCAAACACGTGAATCGATAACGTTGGGCGAGGAGTACCGTTTTTCCGGCTTTCCAAATGCGTGGTTTGTCGCATACTCCAAAAAAACGGTCGTACCAAGAGGCATCAATGAACGAGGATCGGACCAAAGCCAGCGCCATCGACGACAGTCGTTTTCGCCTGTTGATCGATGCTGTGATTGACTACGCGATCTACATGATTGATCCCGATGGCATCATCACCAGTTGGAACACCGGCGCCAGGCGTTTCAAGGGGTACGAGGAGTCTGAAATCCTCGGTCAGCATTTTTCGCGGTTCTATACCGAAGAGGATCGCCGTGCCGGTTTGCCCCAGCAGGCACTGGATACGGCGATCCGGGAGGGGCGTTTCGAGGGGGAAGGCTGGCGGGTTCGCAAGGACGGCACGCATTTCTGGTGCCACGTGGTCATTGATCCGATTCTTGACCCGTCGGGCACGTTGCTTGGGTTTGCCAAGATCACCCGGGACCTGACCGACCGCAAGATGGCTGAAGAGATCCTCAAGCAAAGCGAGCAGCAATTCCGCCTGCTGGTTCAAAGTGTCACTGATTACGCCATCTACATGCTCACCCCGGATGGCCGCATGACCAATTGGAATCTTGGGGCTCAGCGCATCAAGGGCTACTTGCCCGAAGAGGTCATTGGCCAGCATTTTTCGATGTTTTACACCCCGGAAGATCGCGAGGCCGGCGAACCACAACGGACTCTGGACATTGCGGTACGTGAGGGGCGATTCGAAAACAAAAGCTGGCGCATGCGCAAGGACGGTACGCGGTTCCTGGCGCATGTCGTGGTCGACCCGATTTGGGGCGACACCGGCACGTTACTCGGCTTTGCCAAGATCACCCGTGATATCACCGAAGTCACACAAGCCCAGCAGACCTTGGAGCAAACCCGCGAAGCGCTGTTTCAGGCGCAGAAGATGCAGGTCATCGGTCAACTCAGTGGTGGCATTGCCCACGACTTCAACAACTTGCTGACCGTCATCCTTGGCAATCTGGAAATCATCGGCAAACGCGTCGGCGACGATTCGAGAATTACCCGATTGGTGGACAACGCTACCCAGGGTGCCCAGCGTGGCGTAACCCTGACTCAGCGCATGCTGGCGTTTGCCAGACGCCAGGAGCTCAAGTCCGAACCTGTCGAGATCCCGACGCTGGTGCAAGGGATTACCGGACTGTTGCGCAGCTCACTTGGGCCTTCGGTGATGCTCGAAACACGCTTTTCGCCAGAACTTGAACCGGTCCAGGCCGACATCAATCAGCTCGAACTGGCGGTACTGAATCTGGTGACCAACGCTCGAGATGCAATGCCCCATGGCGGAAAAATCGTGATCAGTGCCCAGACTGATGCTGTTCTGGACAAGGCGCATCTTTCCCTGGCGCCCGGTCGTTATGTCTGCCTGAGTGTCACCGACACGGGCGAGGGCATGGATGACGCGACGCTGGCATCGGCAACGGACCCTTTTTTCACCACAAAGGGCGTTGGCAAAGGCACTGGCCTGGGGCTGTCGATGGTTCATGGTTTTATTGAGCAATTGGGCGGCCGATTCGTTCTCAAGAGCCTGAAGGACAAAGGCACAACCGCCGAACTGTGGATACCCGTCGCCGCCGCGGGTTCAGTTGCCCAACCTGTTGCCGAGGAGCAAGCCGCACCGCCGGTGCCCCGACTGTGTGTGTTGGTGGTGGACGACGACAGCCTGGTATTGACCAGTACCTGCCTGTTGCTCGAGGACCTGGGGCATCGAGTGATCAGTGCAGCGTCCGGCGCGCAGGCGCTCGCAATGCTCGACAGCGAACAGGCGATTGATCTGGTAATCACCGACATGGCCATGCCGCAGATGAATGGCGCGCAACTGGCGCAGGCTATCCGGATCATCAAGCCGAACCTGCCGATCATCCTTGCTACTGGTTACGCCGAGCGTCTGGAAGGTTTCGCGACCCGACTGCCGCGGCTGTCCAAACCTTTTACCCAACTTAATCTGGTGGAAATCATTGCCTCGACCATGAAGTGACAACGCTTGCTCGGTGTTTGGCCGCTTTTGTGGTCGGGTACATATCCGGTTCTGCGGTAACGGCGGCTGGCGGTTTCGCTTTTACAGCGAGTCACTTGGAAAAGCCCCAAGAAACCAAGGGCTCTTGCCCCTTTCGTTCGGTGCCTCGCTCCGGTCCTGCTCCGTGGGCCCGCCGCCATCGGCCATCCATGGCCGGGGGCGGCTAACCCGGCGTCCATGCCGGGTTGCCCACTGCGCAGAACCTCCACTCGGCCTCCCGATGGGGGGTGCACCCCAAGATCAAAAGCTGGAGGCGAGCTAACGCTCGGCCTGATGAGTGGTGAGAAGCAAAAGCTGTACGCCGATCTGCTTTCTGTGGGAGCGGCGGTGCGACGATTCGACTTGCTCGCGAAGCTGTTGATCTTGCCGTTGCCGTTGCCGTTGCTTTGGCTTTTGATTTTGATCTGTTGCCCCTTTCCCAGAGGCCGAACGCAGGCGTTGCGCAGGGGGCACCGCGGCAAGGATGCCGCGGTAGCCGCCCCCGGCCATGGATGGCCGATGGCGGCGGGCCCCCGGAGCAATGCCTTCGTTACGGCATGCCGAGCCACAGCGAGGCACCGAATGGCGGGGCAAGAGCCCTTGGTTACTTGGGGCTTTTCCAAGTGACTCGCTGTAAAAGCGAAACCGCCAGCCGCCGTTACCGCAGAAACGGATATGCCCCCAACCTTAAGCGAACAGCATTACAGTGCCTTGCCATTCCTCCAGCATCAAGCCGCCAGATTGCCTGCACTCATCTCTTTCTTGTACTGAACTTTCAAACGTTCCATTTGCGCACCCAACTCTTCCAGGGTGGCTTTGCCCAACAGCTTCCTGGCCTGAGGAAACATCTCGGTTTCCTCCTCTTCAATGTGATGTTCCAGCAGCTCCTTGACCACTTTCACCCGACCGGCAAATTCCGGCGTGGACGGGTCGGTGACCTTCAAGTCTGGCAGCACCAGCGAATCTACGGCGCGATGTTCTTCCTTGGCTTCGTAATACATGACGTCCTGCTCCTTGCCCCCGGCTTTCTTGTACGCCGGGTACAAGACTTCCTCTTCGAGACGGGTGTGGATGGCGATCTCCATTTCCAGCTTGGCCAGCAACTCGCCGCGCTTTTTAACACCACGCTCGGTGGATTCGCTTAATTGGGTCAGGATGCCTTTTACACGTTCATGGTCGGCTTTCAACAGGTCTATGGCATTCATGGTCGAGTCTCTCCAACATGTCTGGGGGTGAGCGCGAACGGTCTCAAGGCCGAAAGTCGCTCATTGTCCTGGAGCATTTGTCGTGCCGGTTTTTGCCAGTGCGATAACGTGTTTACAAAACAATAAGTTGAAGTGACTGATGGCGAACTGGGGGCATGCAGCCTGCATGAGTCCGGAAATTGACTCATGCAGTTCGCAGTGGAACATTGATGTTTCAGACAATAAAAAAGCTCGGTGACTGCGCCTAATGCTGTTCACTTAAGACATTCTTCAGTCGAGCTAGAACCTGTGGCGAGGGGATTTATCCCCGTTGGGCTGCGAAGCGGCCCCAGCGTCTTTTCAGACAGACTAAGTTGTCTGGATTACGACTGCTTCGCAGCCGAACGGGGCGGTGCGACGTTTCGCTAAATCCCCTCGCCACAAATGTGGACGCCGCGCTTAAGTGAACAGCATTCGGCGCAGTCGCCGGGCTTTTCAACGCTCAGGAGATGGATTCGGGTTGCTGGAGCGGACGATGAGCGTTTTGCGTGGATATCGAGACAGGTGGGAAATCTTCGTTGAGCAGCCGCAAGTGCTCGATCGCTTCCTTGAACTTCAAGTCGGCCTTTCTACGCAAGGCCCGATAACGATCGAACTGTTCCACATCCATGTCGCTGCCCTCGAGTAACGCGAAGGCACTACGGCTGAGCGCCTGGGCCTCTTCAAACATTTGATGATTACGTTCCAGGGCCAAAGCCCGGCAAGCTTTGATTTCATCGGAGGTGGAATAGTGAACCATGACCAACACCTGATTTTTTCGAGGTTCTTCTTGATAGGTATCGATGCCGCAGGGGAACCGAACCTGGCATGTCCCGACCGTGCAAAAGCCGAGTGGGATTAAGGTTGTGACCTGCGGGGTCGCTCAAGGACTTCAAATTTATCAGTGAAGAAATTCGATAATTCATGCCGTAAATACTCACGACCAAATCAAAAAATCTGTTTTTTTTGCCGTTCATATTGAGCCAGGATCGGTTGAGTACTGATTCCGTGAAGCAGGATGCTGAGCGCGACCACGGACAACGTCAGGTCGGTGCATAGCGTTGCTATTGACTCACCCAACCCGTGGTTCAGGGCATAAAACAGGTAATACAGACTGCCGATGCCGCGTATGCCGAACCAGCCAATCAACATTCGCTGGTGGCCGTTGAGCAAACTGCCCCACGGCATGGCGACGACGCTCAGTGGTCGTATCAGGCAAAACAACACGCCGGCGATCGACAACGCACGCCAGTCCCAATGCGCCATCAGCACCACGCCGAGCAGCGTCACCAGAAACACTTCCATGGCCCGTTCCACCAGACTGCCAAAGGCGAGCATGTCGCTCATCATGATGCCCGCGGCAACCTGCGTGTCTTCAAGGCTTGCGGTATCACCATGAACCGCGTGCTGCGGCTCGACGTTCTGATGTCCCACGACAGGCTGAACCAGATGCTCGGCAGGAAGCTCGTCGTCGCCGGTGGATTTGACTTCTTCGTGGCGCAAACCCAAGCCGGCGGCGAACACTGACAGAAAGCCGTAACCGTGAATCCACTCGGCCCCGACATACGCCAGGGCAATCAAGGCGAGGGCGAGGTAATCATTCGGGGAAAGGGTGCTGTCGTCATTTTTGATGCGCATTAACAAGGTCAGGCGGCCAATACCGCGGCCCATCCAGTAACCGGTGAGCAAACCGGCCGGGATTGCCCACAACAGACTGCGCAACACCCAGTCGCTGAGCCAGCCGGGGTTGCTGTCGTGTTGCACCAGCAGCAGGCCGAGGATGACAAACGGGAAGGCGATCCCGTCATTGAGCCCGGCTTCACCCGACAGCCCGAAGCGCACGCTGTCGTCATCCCGGGCGTCGTTGACCTGCACCAGGGCGGCGAGCACCGGGTCGGTGGGCGCCAGAATCGAGCCGATCAACACGGACGCGCCCCAGGACAATTCGAAAGCGTAATGCAGCAACAGGCTGACCCCGGCAATGGTCAACACCATGACCGGGCCAGCCAGGCCGTAGGCAATGCGCCAGTTTTCGTTCCTGAGCGGCAAGCGCAACTTCAAACCGCAGACAAACAACGAAAACAGCACGGCGACTTCCGTCAGGTGCTCCATCCAGGTGGACGCATCTTCGGTGTCCAGTTTCAACAGTCCAAGCCCGGCGGGACCGATGGCTGCGCCCAGCACCAGACACACCGCCGACGTGGTCACCGGCATCCAGCGCAGGTACGAAGAGGTCAGCGCCAGCGTCAGCAGCACCGCACCCAACACCGCCACCCATAAAATGAAGCTCATGCTCGGTACTCGCCGGGTGCATGCCGCGATGCAGGGCCTGCGCCATCAACCGACGGTCGTGCGCAGGTATTCAGGCGTCAATACGTTGAACCATAGCAGGATCATCGAGACCAGGAGGGTGACCAGCACCAGCAGGCCGACGCCCCAGACGCAAGTGGCATTCAGCAAGCCTTGTTCCTTGCGCTCATGCATAAAGGTCGGCAAGCCGACGAACAGCAGAAACGTCGAATAGATCGACGCCGCGCCCAGCCCCACAATCGCCAGCCAGCGGCTCGGGTACAAACCGGCGAAGCCTGCGAGGAAAAACGGGGTCACGGTGTAAGCGGCAAAACCGATGCATTGGTTGACGGTCGGCCGCGCGTCGAAGGTGCGCGACATCCAGCGGATGAACAGCCCCATCAGCGCCACGCCGGCGACGATGGTCACGTACAGCAGAACGCAGAGTTGTAGCGCGCTGGCGCTGCTGAGTTTGACCGTTTCGTTTTCGACCAGGCTCCAGCCGATGTAGGTGGTCCCGATAAACAGGCACACAGCAGGGATCATGGCGAGCAACAGTAAATGAGCGAGGTAGTGGTATGGATGCGCTTCCTCTTCCTTGCGGATATCCGTCCACGCGTAGTTCGGTTGGGTGAACAGCTTGACGATAGGTGCGGACATGATGACCTCCAGATATCGAAAGGCCCGCCATTGGAGGGCCTATAAGAATGTGGAGCTCTGGAAATGGCGACGGGTTCAACTTAAAGCATCGGCTTGCCACCGGTGATTCCATAGCGCTGCCCCGTGATGTAACTGGCCTCGTCCGACGCCAGCAACACATAAATCGGCGCCACTTCCACCGGTTGACCCGGCCGGTCGAGTGGGGTTTGACCGCCGAAGTTCTGAACCTCTTCATCGGGCATGGTCGAGACAATCAGCGGCGTCCAGATCGGCCCCGGTGCCACGCAGTTCACCCGAATGTTCTCCGGCCCCAGCATCTGCGCCAGGCCAGCGGTGAAGTTGGCAATCGCACCCTTGGTCGTGGCGTAAGGCAGGAGGGTCGGTTTGGGCATGTCGGAATTGACCGAACGGGTGTTGATGATCGAACTGCCGGGTTTCATGTGCTTCAACGCGGCCTGACAGAGCCTGAAAATGGCGGTGATGTTGACGTCGAAGGTCATCACCCATTTTCTTTTGGGAGCCGGGGACTGGCTGGCTTTGTTTCGGGAAGGGGGGGGGTGGATAGGCAGTCATTGCGAAATCTCCGTTCTCAAGGCAGAGGAGTCAAAGGATTGACCCTGGTGTTTTGCCTTGAGTTCGGTTGGATTTCAGGGGCTGTCGAATCTCTCAAATCAAACAGATTACCCTGTGGGAGCGGCGGTGCGGCGATCCGACTTGCCCGCGAAGAGGTCGTCACATTCAACATCAATGGTGACTGACACTCCGCCTTCGCGGGCAAGCCCGCTCCCACAGGGATTTGTGGTGTTGCTGAGGTTTTGTCAGGCCTTGCGATTGAGCAAGCTGCGCTCCATCCGCGCAATGCCTTCTTCCAGCAATGACCGTGGGCAGCCGAAATTCAGGCGCACGAACTGTTTGCTGTCATCGCCGAAATCCAGACCAGGGCTCAACCCGACCTTGGCCTGTTCAAGGAAAAACTGCTGAGGGTTATCCAGGCCCAGCGCCGAGCAATCGAGCCACGCCAGATACGTGCCTTGCGGGATATTCATGGTCACCCCCGGCAGTCGCGTATTGACCGAGTCCACCAGATAATCCCGATTGCTTTGCAGATACGCCTTCAACCCGGTCAGCCAAGGACCGCCTTCGCTGTAGGCGACGCGCGTCGCTTCCATGCCCAGCGGGTTGACGCTGTCGACCATGCCGCAGCGGGCGTGGTTGACCTTTGCACGTAAAACCGAGTCCTGAATGATCATGAAAGACGTCTTCAGACCGGCAATGTTGTAGGCCTTGCTCGCCGACATCAGCGTGATGGTGCGCTTGGCGATTTCCGGGCTCAGGGAAGCTGTCGGAATGTGCACGCGCCCGTCGAAACACAGCTCGGCATGAATCTCGTCAGAGATGATCCAGGCATCCTGCTCCAGGCAAATGTCGGCGACCGCTTGCAGTTCTTCTCGCGGGAAGACTTTGCCCACCGGGTTGTGCGGGTTGCTCAGCAGCAGCGCACCGCCACCGGTCAGCGCCCGATTCAAGGCATCGAGTGGCGTGGCGTAAGTGCCGTCCGCCAACGCGTCGAATTCGAGTTCAACCTTGTTCAAGCCCCAGTGACCCGGCGCATGGCGCAGTGGCGGGTAGTTTGGAACCTGGACCACAACGTTCTGCTGGGGCTGGACCAGCGCATTCAGCGCCATGTTGAACCCCGACTCCACGCCCGGCAGGAAAATCAAATCCTCAGGCAATACGCGCCAGGCGTACTTGTTCCAGAGGTCGGCGACGATGGCATTGCGCAAGTCATCCTGGGCCACGCTGTAGCCGAGCATCGGGTGTTCCAGACGTTTTTGCAGGGCCTGGATGATCACCGGCGGTGCGGAGAAGTCCATGTCGGCCACCCACATCGGCAACACGTCGGCCGGGTAACGGCTCCATTTGGTACTGCCGGTGTTGTGGCGGTCGAACACCTGATCAAAATCGAAAGTCATGCTCAGTCTCATAAAAAGCGTGGTTGAACGTGGGGTCATGATAAACGCCAAGCCCCTGTGGGAGCGAGCACCCACAGGTTGGGTGTGATGGCTGAGGCTGCGGTGTTGCCCGATGGTCGGTTTTCACACAGTCAGTTCTAACATTGTCTACAGTTTTAAGTGTCGGCAGCCAGACTGCCGCCACCATGATTGTCCAGAAAAACCCGGCAAAAATACCGGGTTTCCACCTGACAGGAGTGCACGATGGACCTCAACCGTCGTCAGTTCTTCAAGGTCGCTGGTATCGGCCTTGCGGGCTCGAGCCTCGGCGCGCTGGGCATGGCCCCCGCGACTGCCTTCGCCGAGCAGGTGCGCCACTTCAAGCTTGCCCACACCCATGAAACCCGCAACACCTGCCCGTACTGCTCGGTCGGCTGCGGCGTGATCATGTACAGCCAGGGCGATGCGGCCAAGAACGTCGCGCAAAACATCATCCACATCGAAGGCGATTCCGACCACCCGGTCAACCGCGGCACCCTGTGCCCCAAAGGTGCCGGTCTGCTCGACTTCATTCACAGTCCCAACCGTCTTCAGTACCCACAGGTGCGCAAGCCCGGCACCACAGAGTGGACGCGAATCTCCTGGGATGAAGCGCTGGATCGCATCGCTGACCTGATGAAGGCTGACCGTGACGCCAACTTCATCGAGAAGAACGCTCAGGGGAAAACGGTGAATCGTTGGCTGACCACCGGTTTCCTTGCGGCGTCGGCGTCGTCCAACGAAGCGGGTTACATCACCCACAAGGTGATTCGCAGTCTGGGCATGCTGGGGTTCGATAACCAGGCACGTGTCTGACATGGCCCGACGGTGGCAAGTCTTGCCCCGACGTATGGCCGTGGTGCCATGACCAACCACTGGACCGATATCGCCAACGCGAATCTGGTTCTGGTGATGGGCGGCAACGCAGCAGAAGCGCACCCTTGCGGTTTCAAATGGGTGACCGAAGCCAAAGCCCACAACAAGGCGCGGCTGATTGTGGTCGACCCGCGTTTCACCCGTACCGCCTCGGTGGCCGACTATTACGCGCCGATCCGCACCGGAACCGACATCGCCTTCATGGGCGGGCTGATCAATTACCTGCTGACTGAAGACAAGATCCAGCACGAGTACGTGCGCGCCTATACGGACGTGTCGTTCATCGTCAAAGCCAACTACGGCTTCGAGGACGGATTGTTCAGCGGTTACGACGCTAACAAACGCACCTACACCGACAAGTCCGGCTGGGGCTACGAAATCGGCGAGGACGGCTTCGCCAAAGTCGACCCGACCTTGCAGGACCCGCACTGCGTCTATCAATTGATGAAGCAGCATTACAGCCGCTACACCCTGGAGCTGGCCAGTCAGGTTTGCGGCATGCCCACGGACGCGATGCAAAAAATCTGGGAAGAGATCGCCACCTGCTCGCAACCGGGCAAAACCATGACGATTCTCTATGCGCTGGGCTGGACCCAGCATTCGACCGGCTCGCAGATGATTCGCAGCGCGGCAATGGTGCAACTGCTGCTGGGCAACGTCGGCATGCCGGGCGGGGGCGTGAACGCCCTGCGCGGGCACTCCAACATTCAGGGCCTGACCGACCTGGGCTTGCTGTCCAACCTGCTACCCGGTTACCTGACCCTGCCGTCTGAGGCCGAACAGGATTACAACGCCTATATCGCCAAGCGCGCACTCAAGCCGCTGCGTCCCGGGCAGATGTCCTACTGGCAGAACTACGGCAAGTTTCACGTCAGCCTGATGAAAGCCTGGTACGGCGCCAACGCCACTGCTGAGAATAACTGGGGCTACGACTGGCTGCCCAAGCTGGACATTCCCGGCTACGACATCCTGAAAATGTTCGACATGATGGGCAAGGGCGAGGTCAATGGCTACATGTGCCAGGGATTCAACCCGATCGCCGCATTACCGGACAAGAACCGTGTGATGAAGGCGCTCGCCAAACTCAAATGGCTGGTGGTGATGGACCCACTGGCCACCGAAACCTCAGAGTTCTGGCGTAACGTCGGGCCTTACAACGATGTGGAAACGGCCAGCATCCAGACAGAAGTCATTCGTCTGCCGACCACCTGTTTCGCCGAAGAAAACGGTTCACTGGTCAACAGCGGTCGCTGGCTGCAATGGCACTGGAAGGGCGCCGATGGCCCAGGGCAGGCGCGCACGGACGTGAAGATCATGGCCGAGCTGTTCTTGCGCCTGCGCAAGCGTTACCAGGCCAACGGCGGTGCCTGGGCCGAGCCGATCCTCAAGCTCGACTGGCCCTACAAGACGGCGGAAGACCCGACACCGGAAGAGCTGGCCCGGGAATTTAACGGCTATGCCATCGCCGATGTCACTGACGCCTCAGGTGCGGTGGTCAAGGCCGGTCAGCAGCTGTCCGGCTTTGGCCAACTCAAGGACGATGGCAGCACGGCTTCCGGGTGCTGGATCTTCTGCGGCAGCTGGACCGAGCAGGGCAACAACATGGCCCGGCGCGACAATAGCGATCCTTTCGGCATGAAACAGAACCTGGGATGGGCCTGGGCCTGGCCGATGAACCGGCGGATTCTCTACAACCGCGCCTCCTGCGACCCTCAAGGCAAACCATGGGACGCGAACAAACGTCTGGTGTGGTGGAACGGCAAGGCCTGGACTGGCACCGACGTGCCCGACTACAAGGTCGATGCCCCACCGGAAGCGGGCATCAACCCGTTCATCATGAACCCCGAAGGCGTGGCGCGTTTCTTCGCCCTCGACAAGATGAACGAAGGCCCGTTCCCTGAACACTATGAGCCGTTCGAGACGCCCATTGGCATCAATCCGATGCACCCGAACAACAAGCAGGCGACCAGCAACCCGGCCGGGAGGATCTTCGATTCAGTCTGGGAAACCCTCGGGCAGGCCAAGGACTTCCCTTATGCGGCGACCAGTTACCGGCTGACCGAACACTTCCACTTCTGGACCAAGCATTGCCCCATCAATGCCGTGACCCAGCCCGAGCAGTTTGTCGAAATCGGTGAAGTGCTGGCCAAGGAGAAAGGCATCGTGGCCGGCGACCGGGTGCGTGTCAGTTCCAAGCGCGGGCATATAGAAGCAGTGGCGGTGGTGACCAAGCGGATTCGTCCGCTGCAGGTCAACAATCAGGTGGTGCACCAGATCGGTATCCCGTTGCACTGGGGATTCACTGGCGCCACCCGTCACGGTTACCTGACCAACACCCTGGTGCCGTTCCTCGGCGATGGCAACACTCAGACCCCGGAATCCAAGTCATTCCTGGTCAACGTGGAGAAAGTCTAAATGGCCAGCCAAGACATCATCGCCCGTTCGGCCACCACGACCGTCCCGTCCTCGGTACGCAATCAAGAGGAAGTGGCCAAGCTGATCGACACCACCAAGTGCATTGGCTGCAAGGCGTGTCAGGTCGCCTGCTCGGAATGGAACGAGCTGCGCGACGATGTCGGCCACAACCTCGGCACCTACGACAACCCACAGGACCTGAGCGCAGAAACCTGGACCTTGATGCGCTTCACCGAGCATGAAACCGACGCCGGCAACCTGGAGTGGCTGATTCGCAAGGACGGCTGCATGCACTGCGCCGAGCCCGGTTGCCTGGCGGCGTGCCCGAGTCCGGGGGCGATCATCAAGCACGCCAATGGCATTGTCGATTTCGACCAGGACCATTGCATCGGCTGCGGGTATTGCATCACCGGTTGCCCGTTCAATATCCCGCGAATCTCGCAGAAGGATCACAAGGCCTACAAATGCACATTGTGCTCGGACCGGGTGGCGGTGGGGCTGGAGCCAGCCTGCGTCAAAACCTGCCCGACCGGCGCCATTGTGTTCGGCACCAAGGATGATATGAAAGAACACGCGGCCGAAAGGATCGTCGACCTCAAGAGTCGTGGCTTCGACAACGCCGGTCTTTATGACCCTGCAGGTGTCGGCGGCACCCACGTCATGTACGTGCTGCACCACGCCGACACGCCGAAGTTGTATGCCGGCCTGCCGAGCGCTCCGACCATCAGTCCGCTGGTGGAGTTGTGGAAAGGCGTGAGTAAACCGTTGGGCTTACTGGCCATGGGCTTGGCCGTGCTGGCCGGGTTCTTCCACTACGTACGGGTCGGGCCGCAGTTGGTCGAGGAGGACGAACTGCCGACCACCGTTGATCCTGCGGTGCATGAAGTCGATCCGTCGGTACACACCTTTGATCCGCGCGGGGAGGACAGACCATGATCCGCAGACAGATCCTGCGCTACACCTCGAACCAGCGCACCAATCACTGGCTGGTGGCGATTTTCTTCTTCATGGCGGCGCTGTCGGGGCTGGCGTTGTTCCACCCGGCGCTGTTCTGGCTGAGCAATCTGTTTGGCGGTGGGCCGTGGACGCGCATTCTGCATCCGTTCATGGGCGTGGTGATGTTCGTCCTGTTCCTGGGATTGGTGATTCAATTCTTCCGGGCGAACTTCTTTATCAGCAATGACCGCTTGTGGCTGCGACGCGTCGGGCGGGTGATCAAGAACGAGGAAGAGGGCGTGCCGCCCATCGGCAAGTACAACCCTGGGCAGAAGCTGCTGTTCTGGACCTTGCTGATTTGCATGCTGGTGCTGTTGTTCAGCGGCTTGGTGATCTGGCGCGCGTATTTCAGCGAGTACTTCGGCATCACCAGCATTCGTTGGGCGATGCTGCTGCATGCGTTGGCGGGTTTGATCCTGGTGCTGAGCATCATCGTTCACATCTACGCTGGCATCTGGATCAAGGGTTCGGTCAGCGCCATGACGCATGGCTGGGTCAGCCGCGCCTGGGCGAGGAAACACCATGAACTCTGGTACCGCGAAGTGACCCGCGACGAACACCCCGACCGGCCAATCAGCAAAAAAGGATAACCCCTTGGCGACGATTCTTGAGCCTGGCGAGATCGAAGCGGCGGCGAGTTCGCCGCCGTTTCTGCACCTGCCACCGAACAACCTGTTCACCTTGCGCGCCTTGCGCCTGGAGCGTCTGGTCGACGGCCATCCATTGGCCGATTACCTGCGGCTGGTGACCGGCCTGTGCCACGTGCAGCAGCGTCTGCTGGACGATCCGCCTGTCACCGCCATGCCCGATCCCGAACGTAGGCGAGTGTGCCAGCAACATGGCTTGCCGCCGTTCGCAGCCGACAGTCTGGTGCGCGAAGACCATTGGCTGCCTTACCTCGAAGCGCTATTGCAGCGTTACCAGCCACCGCCGCAACCGGCCGTGGAAAAAGCCGTGGCGACCTTGCGCAGCGCCAACGTCGGGCAACGCAAGGCCTGGGCGATTGCGCTGGTCAGCGGCCAGTTCGCCTTGCTGCCCGCCGCCGTGGTGCCGTTTCTCGGCGCAACGTTGCAGGTGGCCTGGAGTCATTGGTTGCTGAGCACGCCGGACCTTGCGTTGAAGCCCGGTGACAGTCTCAGTCAGTGCCCGGCCTGTGGTTCGCCGGCCATGGCCGGGGTGATTCGTCATCGCGGCAAGTACAACGGCTTGCGGTATCTGGTGTGCTCGTTGTGTGCCTGCGAATGGCATGTGGTGCGGGTCAAGTGCGTGTATTGCGAACAAAGCAAAGGCCTTGAATACGTCAGCCTCGATGACGACCGCCACGCCGCCAACCAGGCCCCGTTGCGCGCGGAGGTCTGTCCGGGCTGTCGCAGCTACCTGAAACTGCTTTACCTGGAAAACGACGCCGAGGCCGAAGCGCTGTCGACGGACCTGACCAGCCTGCTACTGGACATGCGCCTGGAGCAGGAAGGCTACCAGCGTCCGGCGCCTAATCTGTTGCTGGCACCGGGAGGTGACTGAGCGAGCCCTTTAAGCTATCCCTCCGGGCTCAGCGACTACACTCAGGCGCGACGGTCAACGTTTGCGGGAGCGCCTGATGTCTTCCAGATCCGCCAGCTCAACCCTGCGGCTGCCTTCTATCGACAGTTTGCTGCGCCATCCCGCCTGTCAGCCATTGGCCGAACGTTACGGGCGAGATGCGCTGCTGGCCAGCCTGCGGCAATTGCTCGATGACTTGCGTGAACCGGTCCTTTTCGGGCAACTCGACGCCATTGAAGTCGCGCCTGAAGCGTTGGCGGGCAGGGCGGGTGAACGCTTGGCCAGTCAGCATCGCAGCAACGTGCGCCGGGTGTTCAATCTTACCGGTACGGTGCTGCACACCAATCTGGGGCGAGCGTTGTTGCCGGAGGAAGCCATCGAAGCGGTGCAAAGGGCGGCCCGTTATCCGCTTAACCTGGAATTCGATCTAAACAGCGGCAAGCGCGGCGACCGTGACGATCTGATCGAAGGCCTGATCCGCGAGCTGACCGGCGCCGAGGCGGTGACGGTGGTCAACAACAACGCCGCGGCGGTGTTGCTGGCGCTCAACAGCCTGGGCGCGCGTAAGGAAGGCATCATTTCCCGGGGCGAACTGATCGAAATCGGTGGCGCCTTCCGCATTCCCGACATCATGGCCAGGGCTGGGGTCAGGCTCCACGAAGTCGGCACCACCAATCGCACCCATGCCCGGGATTACGAGGCGGCCATCGGCCCCCGTAGCGGTTTGGTGATGCGCGTCCATGCGAGCAACTACAACATCGAAGGCTTCACCGCGCGGGTGCCGACCGCCGAGTTGGCGCAACTCGCGCATCAACACGGCTTGCCATTGCTTGAAGACCTCGGCAGCGGCAGCCTGCTGGACCTGACGCGCTGGGGCTTGCCCGCCGAACCGACGGTGCGCCAGGCGCTGATCGATGGCGCCGACATCGTCACCTTCAGTGGCGACAAACTGCTGGGTGGCCCCCAGGCCGGGTTGATTGTCGGCCGCAAAGACCTGATCGCGAAGATCAAGAAGAATCCACTCAAACGCGCCTTGCGGGTCGACAAACTGACCCTGGCCGCCCTCGAAGCGGTGTTGGGCCTGTACCGCGACCCTGATCGACTGGCCGAACGGTTGCCGAGTTTGCGCCTGCTGACCCGACCCCAGGCGGACATCCTCGCCCAGGCTGAACGCCTGCAACCCTCGCTGGCCAAAGCCTTGGGCGACGGCTGGAGCGTCAGCGCAGTACCGGCGCTGGGCATGATCGGCAGCGGCAGCCAACCGGTGGCGCGATTGCCGAGTGCCGCGTTATGCCTGCGACCGCACGTATCCAAACGTCTTCGCGGGCGGCAGCTGCAGGGTCTGGAAGCGGTCCTGCGTGCGTTGCCGATTCCGGTGCTGGGGCGCATTGATGACGATGCGTTGTGGCTGGACCTGCGGCAACTGGACGATGAACCGGCGTGGCTGGCGCAACTCGATCAAATGGCAGGAACCGTAGCGTGATCGTCGGCACCGCCGGGCACATCGACCACGGCAAGACGGCCTTGCTCCAGGCACTGACCGGCCTGCTCGGCGACCGGCGTCGGGAAGAACGTGAACGCGGCATGACCATCGACCTCGGCTACCTCTACGCGGCGCTGGAACCCCACGCGCCCCTGACCGGTTTTATCGACGTGCCCGGTCATGAGCGCTTCACCCACAACATGCTGGCGGGGGCTCAGGGCATTGATCTGGTGTTGCTGGTGGTCGCGGCCGACGATGGTGTCATGCCGCAGACTCGCGAACACCTGGCCATCGTTGAACTGCTGGGTATCCCTCGAGCGCTGGTGGCGATCAGCAAATGCGACCGCGTCGAACCGTCCAGGGTGCAAGCCGTTCGCGATCAGATCCAGACATTGCTGGCCCCGGGCCCCTATGCCAACGCGCCGCAGATTGCGCTGTCGAGCGTGACCGGGGAGGGCGTCGAGACGCTGCGTCAGGCCTTGCTCGCGGCGCAACGTGAAGTTCTTCAACGCAGCACCAGCGGCGGTTTTCGCCTGGCGATTGACCGAGCCTTCAACGTGGCCGGCGTCGGTATCGTGGTGACCGGCACTGCGTTGTCTGGCGTGGTGGCCGTGGGCGATACGCTGATGCTCGGCCCGCTGGGCAAACCCGTTCGCGTGCGTGGCTTGCATGCGCAGAGTCAGGCTGCCGAGATCGCCATGGCCGGACAGCGAGTGGCGTTGAACCTGAGTGCCGAACGCTTGGCCCTGGAGCAGATCCATCGCGGTCAGTGGCTGTCGTCCGAGTGGCTGTACGCGCCAACCCAGCGAGTGGATATCGACCTGCAATTGTTGGCCAGCGAACCCAAAGCCTTCGAGCACTTTCACCCTGTGCATGTTCACGTGGGGACTCAGGACGTGACCGGCCGGGTGGCGTTGCTGGAAGGCACTCGCCTTTTGCCGGGTGAACGGATGTTCGCGCAACTGCTGTTGAATGCGCCGGTGCAGGCCGTGAAGGGCGATCCCTTGATCCTGCGGGACCAGAGCGCCCAACGCACCCTCGGCGGCGCGCGGGTGCTCGACCCGTTTGCACCGACCCGACAACGCCGCAGCCCCGAACGGTTGGCGCAGTTATACGCCCTCGCCACAGGTAATCAGTTGGAGGAGATCCTGCCGGCATTATTGGCCAACAGCGACACCGGGCTCGACCCGCGGCGTCTTGAGCGTCAGTTCAACCGCCCCCGCAACACCTGGGTTTTGCCCGATGACGTGCGCCTGATCGACACCCGCCAAGGCCCGTTGCTGTTCAGTGCGGCCCGCTGGGAAGCACTGAAAGCACTGTTGCTGGAACACCTCGCACGTTTTCATCAACTGGAACCGGATCAAATGGGCCCGGACCGGGATCGCCTGCGGCGGTTCAGCGGCACAGCGCTGGAGCGTGCGACGTTCATCAGCCTGCTCGACGAATTACTCGCCAGCGCGGCCATTGCCGCCAGCGGGCCATGGTTGCATTTACCCGATCATCAGGTGCGTTTGAGCGAAGACGACGACGCCTTGTGGCAACACTTGCAGCCATTGTTCGAACAGGCTGGTTTTGATCCGCCGTGGGTGCGCGACCTTGGCCATGACGAGGCGGCCGTGCGCTTGCTGCTGTGCAAAATGGCGAGGTTGGGATTGGTGCATCAAGTCGTCCGTGACCTGTTCTACACCGACACGATGATCCGCCGATTGGCGGCTATGCTTGTGCAACTGGCGGCGCAAAACCCGGTGATTCAGGTCACGGCGTTTCGTGATGCGGTGGGCCTGGGGCGCAAGCGCAGCATCCAGATTCTCGAATACTTCGACCGGATCGGCCTGACGCGACGGTTTGGCGACAAGCGCCACATCCGCCTCGACAATGCCTTGGCCCAACGCACCGACCACTGATTTCAAGGAAGGCAATCGCGCCCGGTGGCGCGGCCGGGCTTCAAACCCGGTTGGGGACGGCATCCGTTCCCGGGCAGGTTCGACTCCGGCTGCCTTCCGCCATTTTCCCCATCAGAGATGCCCGAAGCTCAACGGGTACTGGATGACCACATAAACCCTGTCGATATCATCGCCCGCCTGGGCTGTGTTGGCTCGATGCGAAACATGGGACAGCTGCACGGACAGCCCTTTGGCCGAGCCGGACTGCACGATATAACGAAGGTCTATGTCCCGCTCCCAATGCCGTCCGCCGTCCCCTTGTTGAGGAACGTACTCACCGAGCGTCTCGTCGAACGGGTTGTAGGCTCCACCTTTGGGCGCATGGGTGCCGTCGATCTGGCTGCCTTTCACATAACGGGTCATGAAGTTCAGCCCGGGAATCCCGTAGGGGCCCAGGTCAAGGTCATAGCGTGCTTGCCAGGAACGTTCATGAGCGCCGTTGAAGTCCGCGTACTTGATCGAGTTGGCGAGGTAGATGGAGTCGCCACCGACGAAATCGAAGGGCGTGTCGCCATTGATTTTTTGATAAGCCAGCGTGAACCCGTGGGCATCGTGAGTGTATTTGCCCGACAGGCTGAATGCCGTGTTATCGATGGCGCCGGCCAACGCCTGGCCGGTGTCCTGCGTGTGATAGACATTGGCATCGAGGAACATGCCGGATTGTTTCAGGTGCAGGTTGGCGTAGTACTGGTGCCAGGTGTCGGTCAGCTCGGAAGCGTAGAGCGCGCCGCCGACGGGACTCTGGGTGAACAGGTCAGCGCCGAGAAACGAGATGCCACCGGCCTCGGTGTTGGCGCCGTAGCCGTAAAAGTCGTCTTTGCTCGAAGAACTGTCCTGGTTCTTGAACGCGGTGAAGTGACCGGCCTGCAGATTCATACCGTCGATTTCACGGCTGTTGAGCAAAAAACCCGTGGCGTACTCCGGTTGCAGGCGTTTGTCTGCGGTGTCGAACACCGGGGTTTCCACCATCATTTCACCGAAGGCCACTGTGGTTCGGGAGGCCTTGATTTTCAACGCCGCGCCGCCGCTGGAGTAGTTGTCTTCACTGCGGCCATCAGCATCCACGGGCAGCAGTCCAGTCCCGGAATGGCCCTTGCCGCCATCGAGCTTGAGCCCCAGAAACCCATGGGCATCCAGGCCAAATCCAAATGTGCCGGGTGTGAATCCAGATTCAAAAGCGCCGATAAATCCTTGAGCCCACTCCTGTTTATAGTTTTTGTCCGCGGGTGACGGTGACCGATAGTCACTGTTGAGGTAGAAATTTCGACTGAGCACCGACAACGATGCACCGTCCAGAAAGCCCTGGGAGGGTTGCGTCGGTT
The DNA here is from genome assembly GCF_019219045.1 of Pseudomonas sp. PDM25. Lineage (NCBI taxonomy): Bacteria > Pseudomonadati > Pseudomonadota > Gammaproteobacteria > Pseudomonadales > Pseudomonadaceae > Pseudomonas > Pseudomonas sp. PDM25. Next base: position 436,187 of record NZ_JAHUWL010000001.1, on the reverse strand, counting down.
CATCAGCCAGAGCAGCCCCGGCCGAGCCCGCGAACAGCACCGACACCCAGAACGGCAACGCGAGTTTCAGTTCTTGCGCGCAAAGCTTCATGGCTTATTCATCACGAGGACAGCGACTCCAGAATGTCTGGAGTCGCTTGTTTTTAGACGGCGCTTAATGGCCTTCCGAGGCACCGAACATGGTTTTGGCGTAGATCAGGCCAAGACCGTAGGAGCCTCCGTTCGCAATCGAGGTTTTCACCGTTTCGTCATAGGTTTCGGTACGTGCCCAGTCGCGCTGGAGTTCAAGCAGGTATTGCAGCGAGGTCATTGGGCGGGCACCGATCTGGATCATGCGCTGCATCGCCATTTCATGGGCTTCGGTGCTGACGTCGCCACAGGCATCGGCAATCACGTAAACCTCGAAACCCTGGTCGATGGCCGACAGTGCCGGGCCCACGATGCACACAGAGGTCCACAGACCGGCGAGGACGATTTTCTGTTTGCCGAACGCGTTGACTTCGACGGCAATGCGCTCGTCTTCCCAGGTGTTCATGCTGGTACGGTCGATGACGTTGTGTTCCGGGAACACTGACTTGATTTCGTCGAAGATCGGCCCGGAAAAGCTCTTCTCGGCGACGGTGGTCAGGATGGTCGAGACCTTGAAGCCCCGCGCGGCCTTGGCCACAAGTGCAGCGTTGTTGCGCAGGGTGACGGCGTCAATTGACTTGGTCGCAAAGGACATCTGCGACTGGTGATCGATCATGATCAGGGTGTGGTCGGACGGGGTCAGCAGGGTTTTGCCGGGAACAGCTTTTGCGAGGGCCATGGCGATGTCCTTACGGGTGAGTGAGGAGGCCATGGTTGCGTAGATTCAGGCGGGAATATTGAACCGATGTGCTGTGTTTGGTTTTTTTGCGAGGACGCTGAAGGACGGCCCCGCGCGCTGTCGGTCAAGGCGCGGGGCTGTCGGTCACTGCATCACATAACGCCCAGGCGCCGACTCAATCGCCGGGTATTGCGCGTTACCGGTATGCAGTACCGAGGGCTGGCGTTCGCCAGACTGTTCAGCCAGCCAGACGAACCAGTCATTCCACCAGCTACCGGAATGTTGCTGGGCGTTCTTGAACCAGGTTTCCGGGTTCTTGGTGACCCGGTTGTTGGTCCAGTAGTGGCGTTTTTCCTTGGCCGGCGGGTTGATCACCCCGGCGATATGCCCTGATGCGCCCAGTACAAAACGCTTGGTCCCGGAGAGCAACTCGGTGCTGGCGTAAGCGCTTCTCCACGGCACGATGTGATCGTCATGGGTGGCGAGGATGTACGCCGGAGCATCGATGGCGCGCAGGTCCAGCTTGACCCCGCAACAGTCCAGCTCACCGGATTTCAGGTCGTTCTGCAGATAGGTGTGGCGCAAATACCAGCAGTACATCGGCCCGGGCAGGTTGGTGCTGTCGTTGTTCCAGAACAGCAGGTCAAGGGGGATCGGTTTCTGGCCCTTGAGGTATTTGTCGACGTTGTAGTTCCACCACAAGTCGTTGGGACGCAGCAGCGAGAAGGTATTGCCCATGTCCTCGCCCTTGAACAGGCCGATGGGGCCATCCTGGCCGCCGATGGTGCGCTCGCGGTAGGCCACCAGTTGTTCGTCGACGAAGATGTCGATGGGGCCGGTATCGAGGTAGTCAAGGAAGGTGGTCAACAGGCTCACACTGCCAATCTCGCGGTCGCCACGCGCCGCCAGGACCGCCAGCGCCGAGCTCAACAAGGTGCCGCCGATGCAGAAGCCGACGCAATTGGGCCGCTGCTCGCCGCTGATCTCGCGGGTCACTTGCAGGCCTTTGAGGATGCCGGTTTCGATCAGGTCATCCCAAGTGGTGCCAGCGTGCTCCTGGTCGAAGTTACGCCACGACATCAGAAACACCGGGTGCCCTTGTTTCAACAAATGGGCAACCATCGAGTTGTCCGGGCGCAAGTCGAGAATGTAGTACTTGTTGATGGACGGCGGCACGACAAACACCGGGCGCCGGTACTGGGTTTCGCTTTGCGGGTAATACTGAATCAGCTGGAAGAGTTCGTTCTCGAACACCACTTCGCCGGGGGTGTTGGCGAGATCGACACCGACTTTGAAGGCGCCGGCGTCGCACTGGCGCATCTTGCCTTCTTGCAGGTCGCTGGCCAGGTGCAACAGGCCGGTGAGGAGGCTGCTGCCCTGGGTGTCGACGACCCGTTGCAGCGCATCGGGATTACTGGCCAGAAAGTTGCTGGGCGCGCCGGCCGCGATGGCCTGTTCCACCAGATAGAGCAGGCGCTGGCGCGGCTTTTTGTCCGGGATCGCTAACGTGTCCAGCAGCTTCAGCAGAAACCCTGCGTTGAGCAGGTAAAACGCTGCGAGCGAGCCGAACAGGGGCTGGCTCCAGTTGCCGCTGGCAAAACGTCGATCGTCGAAGCTGAATGGCTGACCGGTCAGCAGTTGCTGGCCGAGTTCGCCCCATTGCTGTTGGTAGTCCGATTGAAGGCTGTCCAGGGTGCCGCGCGGCAGGTCAAACCACTCGTTGTAGTCCTGGCCGGTAAACCACGGATTGGTGCTGACCCAGAGACGTAGTTGTTGCACTGCAAAGGAGGCAATGAACGGAACCTGGCCTGACCAGAAGGTGTTGAAGGTATGCGCGTTATTGTCCATGGAACTCCTTGCCCACATCAGTAAACCTGGCAGAAAAAAACCGCGGCGCCGGACTTCGGCGCCGCGTTAGCAGTCAAGCAAGCAGTCCTGTGTTTCTTCTAGCGCTCGATGACCAGGCTGACGCCCTGGCCGCCACCGATGCACAACGTGGCCAGGCCTTTTTTGCCGTCGCGACGAATCAGTTCGTGCAACAGCGACACCAGAATCCGCGCGCCCGATGCGCCGATCGGATGACCCAAGGCAATCGCGCCACCGTTGACGTTGACCTTGCTGGTGTCCCAACCCAGTTCCTTGCCGACGGCCAGTGATTGCGCGGCGAACGCTTCATTGGCTTCGATCAGGTCGAGGTCGTCCAGGCTCCAGCCGGCTTTGGTCAATGCCAAGCGGGTGGCCGGTACCGGGCCGATGCCCATGATTGAGGGGTCGACGCCAGCGCTGGCGTAAGCCTTGATGCGTGCCAGAACCGGCAAACCGAGGGACTGGGCCTTGGCGGCGCTGGCCAGCAACAGTACGGCGGCACCGTCGTTGAGCGTCGACGAGTTCCCGGCGGTCACGCTGCCGTCTTTCTGGAACGCGGGTTTGAGGTTGCCCAGCGCCTTCAGCGTGCTGCCCGGACGCGGCTGTTCATCGGTGTCAAAGACCAGCGGCTCACCCTTGCGCTGAGGGATCAGGATCGGGGTGATTTCACGCTTGAAGTAACCCGCTTCGATGGCGGCAGAGGCTTTCTGTTGCGAAGCCGCGGCGAAAGCGTCCTGGTCTTCGCGACTCAGTTCGTATTTCTTCGCCAGGTTCTCGGCAGTGATGCCCATATGGTAATCGTTGAAGGCGTCCCACAAACCGTCCTGAATCACGCTGTCTTGCAGTTGCGCATGACCCAGACGCAAACCGGTGCGGGCCTTGGGCAGAACATACGGCGCCAGGCTCATGTTTTCCTGGCCGCCAGCAATGATGAGTTCGGCGTCGCCGCAACGGATGGCCTGGACGGCCAGCTGGACCGCCTTGAGGCCCGAGCCGCAAACCTTGTTCAGGGTCAGGGCAGGGGTGGTATGGGGCAGGCCGGCCTTGATCGCCGTCTGACGTGCCGGGTTTTGCCCCGAGCCTGCGGTGAGTACCTGGCCGAGGATCACTTCATCGATCTGCGAGCCGTCCAGACCGGTCTCTTCCAGCAAACGGCGAATGACCGCTGCGCCCAGCTCGGTGGCTGGAATCGCGGACAAGGCACCTTGAAAACTGCCAATGGCGGTACGAGTAGCGGCAACGATTACGACTTCGTTCATGCGTGACCTCATTAAGATGTTGTCGAGCGAAAGCAGGGCATCCATGCCCTGACAGGTCTACTGCATGTTCATGCCGCCGTTGACCGAGAAGTCGGCCCCGGTGCTGTAGGCCGATTCATCGGAAGCCAGCCAGGCCACGATGGAGGCGATTTCTTCTGGTTGACCGAGACGCCCGACCGGTGTGGCCGCGATCATGGTCTCGAGAATGTCCGGGCGAATGGCCGCCGTCATGCTGGTCTGGATGTAGCCTGGGGAAACGGTGTTGACGGTCACGCCCTTGCCGGACACTTCCCGGGCCAGCGCCATGGTGAAGCCATGGATACCGGCCTTGGCCGCGCTGTAGTTGGTCTGACCGAACTGACCACGCTGACCGTTGATCGAGGAGATGTTGATGACCCGTCCCCACTTCTTGGCCAGCATCCCTTCAATCACCTGTTTGGTGGTGTTGAACAGGCCACTCAGGTTGGTGCCGATGACCGCGTTCCAGTCTTCGGGCGTCAGCTTGCGAAAGGACGCATCACGGGTGATCCCGGCGTTGTTGACCAGGACATCGATCGGGCCGAATTGCTCACGCGCCATCTCGAACGCGTTGCGTGTTGATTCCCAATCGGTGATGTCGCCATAGATGCATTCGAATTGATAACCCGCCTCCTGTTGGCTCGCCATCCATTCTTTCTTGCGGGCGGAATCGGAGCTGCAGCCCACGATGACCTTGAATCCTTCCTTGTACAGGCGTTGGCTTATCGCAGTGCCAATTCCACCCATACCACCCGTGACCAACGCAATACGACCAAGCGACTTCATATGCTCTCTTCCTTTTTGTATTTTGCGCGGCAAGATGGGGGATTGTTCGGTATTGGCAGGGCGTGCGGAAGTGTTGAGAGGTGACGGTCTGGTGTCCAAAGGCGCCATGTCCGAGGCGAAACTGAGCTTTCTGTCGTCGCCTCTCCACAATCCTCTCACTACAGCCTCGCGGGCTCGGCAGCTGCTGCAAGGTGACGAGTGGTCTGAAATAGTGGTTAAAAGTGAGGAGTACCTATACTGGGATCAATATTGGCAACTGAACCACCCGTTAGTATTTGTTTCATCGCAGATCAGTCACGGCCCCGGACAGGATGTTCGGTTCCACAGGTCATTGAGGACGCCATGTATAGAATGAGTTCAGGCTATGCCAGCGTGCTGGTAAATACGCTCTTGGCTCAAGGACTGGATGTTGCCAGTCTGTGCCAGGAGGCTGAACTAGACATGAAACTCGCGAACAAACCAGGAGCGTTTTGCGAGCGAAGGGCTATCTATCGACTATGGGATCTGGCCGCTCAGGCCTCGGGGGATCCAGACATTGGCTTGAAGGCCTATGGAAGTTTCCACCCCGGCAGCTTTCAGATCGTCGGCTACACCATGATGTCCAGCCTGAATCTGAAAAACGCCCTTGAACGACTGGTCCGTTTCAGTCCGTTGATTGGTACCGGGTTCAGCCTTTTCTTTACATCGGAACAGCAGAATTACCGACTTTCCGGCCTTGATCATCAACAAAAAGGCTCGATCAAACCTCGCCAATACACCGATGCAGCGCTGGCTTCATTGCTGGGTTTCTGCCGTAAGCTGGCGGGCGGCAACGCACCGCAACCCTTGAGCGTGGGATTCACCTATCCCGAACCTGAAGACACCACCGAGCATCGTCGGTTGTTTGGCTGCGACCTGCATTTCGACGCGCCTTACGACAGCATTTTGTTTGACAGTGAGGAACTGATGCGTCCGTTGAGCATGGCCAATGAAGCGTTGGCGGTGCTGCATGACAGTTTTGCCGAGGCTCAACTGGACCTGCTGTTTGGTTTTTGCATTGTCAGCAGAATTCGCGCATTGATTACCGAGCGCTTGAGTCAGGGCCAGGGGCAATGCGACATGGAGTCGATCGCAGCGGCATTGAACATCAGCAAGCGGACGTTGCAACGCGCGCTGGAAAAGGAAGGGACGCAATTCAAGGACGTGCAGAACGCGGTGCGCCGGCAATTGGCTGATTTCTACCTGCGCCATTCTCACTTCAACATGAAGCATGTCGCGTATCTCCTTGGTTTTCATGATCACAGCAGTTTCAACAAAGCCTGTAGCCGCTGGTTTGGCATGACACCCGGTCAGTATCGGGCCGATGAATCGTTTGAAATCAAGGAGGCCGCGTCGGTCTGACGCAGCCTCCCGTCAAAGTTCAACGTTATTTCACCGGAGGTTTTTTCACGCCTTTCTTGCCCTTGGCAGGTTTGCGCACAGGACTGGCAACCTTGGCGATGGGGGCTGGGGTCACTGCGGGTATTTTCTGCTTGATTGGCTCGGGGATTAGCGCTGGGGCTTCCTGCTTAACGGGCTCAGGGATGACCACAGGGGTTTTCTGCTTGATTGGCCTGGGGATTTCCACCGGGGTGATCTGCTTGATCGGCTCAGGGGTTACCGCCGGGACTTTCCCTTCGATGGCATCGGCTTCACCGGGTGGTTGGGTCAGGCTGAAACCTGGCAGCGGCACGTCGAGCAGCGTGTGCAGTTCCCGCCAGAAGAGGTTGTCTGCGCCGCTGGTCAGCAGTTCCGGCAACAAATTGGCGACAGCCGCCAACACTTGCTGGCGTTCTTCGACCTCTGCAAGCATCAAGGGCAGGCTGTGCAGGCTTTCTTGCGGATGGGTGGCGACCAGCAGTTTTTGCAGGCGCAGGGTTTCGCGCAAATCAAGCGGCTCGGCACTGTAGTCCTGGAGCAGCGCCTGCAGTTGCAGGATCAATTTTTCGACACTTTCCTTGCCCGGCTCGTCGCTGTCGCGGCCCAGCAGGAACAGGATCCGTATCAAGGCTTCCATCAGGCCGCCGAGGGGCAGGGCATCCTGCAAGCGCTCGATCAAAACCTTGTCGTGCTGCTCGGCATGTTCCTGCAGATTTCGTCCGGGGGCATTGCCAGCGAGGCTGTTGAGCACGCCATACACGCCGTAGAAACACATTTCCTGAGCCGCATCACGCAGGTCGCGATAGCCGTTCAAGGCATCCTGCATCTGGTTGGAAAACAGTTCCTGCCAGACCAGCAACGGGTTGTTCTGGCTGGCGGGGTGACGATCCTTGCTCACTTGGGCGGCACTGCCTGCCAGCCACCAAAGCGCCGGGTTCAAACTGCTCCAGGCCACTTGCTGCTGATGGAAAGGATGTGCCCGGCGCAGCATTTCGGCACTTGGTTCATTGATCAACTGGCGCAACCACGGGCGTATGCATTCGTCGTACGCACTGTTGTTGATAGCGGACACGCGCTGGACCAGCGCAAATTCGCGATCGTCATCGCGGGGCGGTTGCACCTGGCCATGGATGTCGGCGATACGCCGGCGTTCGAAACGCACGGCATACGGCGTCGCCGAATTCTCTGGCAGGTCTTCGATCAGCATTTCATACAGCCCGGCTGACAGCGCATTGATCGCATCGACCGCACCGAGCAATTCACGGTGTTCACGCCGCGCCACGTCACCGGACACGAAGATGCCCAGGTGACCGATGCTCGCGTGTCGCAGGTAAACGATGGTGCGTCCAGCATTTTGCAACGCGAGATCGCTGGGATAGACGTCGGTGATCCAGTCCAGTGCCTGCTGTGGGGAGGTGATGTTGTCGCCATACGAGCAGAACACCACCACCGGCACTTCGATCAGCTTGAGGTCAAGCCCGCTGCTCTTGCGGCCCAGGCCACCGGACAGCCGATTGCCGATGAACAGGTCGTCGACAATCATCTCGATCTCTTCGCCATTGAGCAGGGTCGGGCTGCCCCACCAGCGTTCGAAGTCCAGAAAGCGTGCCGCCTCGCTGTCGACTTCGCTGAACAGGTGGTAGTACTTGCCCCAAAAGGTGTTGGCCGGGTCCAGGTTTTCGAAATTGCTCACCAGCCAGGTGCCGTCGAAACGGTCATTGCCCAGATCGCTTCCCAGGCGTGCCATCCAGCCACCGCCCAACAAACCACCGGTGTAGCGCATTGGATTGCGGCCGTTGACGCCGGCCCAGTACGACAACGGCGCACCATTGACGATGATCAGCCCTGGCAGCTCTGGACGGGTGGCCGCGAGGCCCATTAACGCCCAGCCCGCCTGGCAGTTACCAATGACGACTGGTTTGGCGCTGTCTGGATGCCGGGCGCTGACGACTTCGATGAACCGCGCTTGGGCGTCTGTGATATCAGCAAGGGTTTGCCCTGGGCGGGGCGCGTGACTGAAGGAGATGAAGTAGGTGGGGTGGCCGGCTCTCAGGCTTTCGCCGATGACCGAATCCTGTTTGAACCCGCCGATGCCCGAGCCGTGACCGCCGCGGGGATCGATGATGATCACCGGCTGTTTTTTGCTGTCGATCCGCTGACCGGGGCCGCCGAGGATTTGCAACAACGAATAGTTGACCGGGCGGGGCAGGTCTTCACCGGCGACCAGTGTTTCATGATTGAACTTGAGCAGCAGTGGATACCCGGCGCGTTCGTGGGCCAGGGTGTTGTCGCCGCGCTGACGCAAGGTGTCCCAGAACAACACACTACGTTGGCCGAGGTCCGTGAAGTATTCCTGCCAGTCAGCAGGCGTTGGCTGTCGGAGTTGTCCAAGGTTTAAAGGCGCGAAGGTTTTTGCCTGGCGCTTCTGCACGGCGTCGAGGACGTTGCGGGTATTGAGGCGTTGCAGATGATTCAGGTGTTCGAACAAGCCGGCGGGTTCGGAGAACTCTTCATCTTGCAGCGCAATATTTAATTCCTGACCCATCGTGATCTCCTGACGCTGTGCATGGGAACCGGCCCATCAGACCCCTTTAGTTAAAGAGGGCTAGCCTGGCCGTTCGATGAGCAGGAGTTTACAGCTAACAAGGAGGGCTTTAGCAAAGTTTATTTTGCACCGCACAAAAATACACGTTGCCAAATGGTTTTGTGCACTGCAATATCAAGGCTAACGCGATGACTGGCCGGATCGCTATCGCGTCCTCTGGTCCATCAGGGCCTTCCAGTACCAGGAGATTCAAGCATGTCTTTTTTCAATTCGGAAAAACTGCAAACCGCTCAGAAAGCCAACCTCGACCTTTTGCAGCAAATCAGCGGCAAAGTCTTCGCCAGCGTTGAACAGCTCAGCCAGTTGCAGTTCAAGGCCCTGCGCGACTCCACCGAAGAGCAGTTCGAAGGTGTTCGCAAACTGTTGGCCGTGCGTGATCCACAAGGTTTCGCCGAGCTGCAGGCTTCTTTCACCCAGCCGAGCGCGCAGACCGAACGCCTGGCCGAATTCAACCGTCAGGTTCAAGCGCTGATCGTCGGTACCCAGTCGGACATCGCCAAGTTGACCTCGAGCCAGGTCGAAGCGGGCACCCAGCAGGTGCAAGAGTTCGTTGAAGCCATCAGCAAGAATGCACCGGCCGGTTCCGAGCCTGTTGTGGCCGCGTTCAAGTCGGGTCTGGCAAATGCCGGTACAGCATTTGAAAGCGCACAGAAAGCCGTGAAACAGGCTTCCGAAGCCGCTCAAAGCAATTTCGAAGCAGCCACTGCCGCGGCCACCAAAGCGACTTCAGAAGCAAGCGCCAAGGCTACCAGCGGTAATAAGTAAGTCGCATTAGATCAGCGGCAACAATGGCGATGGGTTTATTCCCCATCGCCATTTTTTTTCGGCCCGTTTTTGGTATCCGGCTTGCCGCCGAACATGCCGAACAGGTTCTGGGTGTTCAGGTACAGCGCCTTCGACTGGTCGACATATTGGCGCATCAGATCCTGCATCACCGGGGCCTGTTGATGCATGAAGTCGCTCCAGGCCTCGGACGATTGCGCGCCGGTCTGGGACTGGATGTCGATCACGGTCTGAATGCTCTTGTCCAGATAGCTACCGAGTACGCCTTGATAAGGGCCGTAGAACTGGATAATCCCCATCAGCATTTCGGTAGTGAAGATGGGTTCACCGCCGCTTTCAGCTTCCAGAATCACTTGCAGCAGGATGCTGCGGGTCAGGTCCTCGCCGCTCTTGGCATCGACCACCTGAAAGGCAACTTTGTCGACCACCAACTGGCGTATGTCCGCCAGCGTCAAATGACTGCTGGTGTGGGTGTCATACAGTCGGCGATTGGGGTACTTCTTGATCAGGCGGGGGGTGGTATCAGTCATGCGGGGCGTCTCGCGGCGGGCCTGGTTTGCAGGCATCTTAACCTACATTGGTGTAATTCAGGCCGCCATCGCGGGCAAGCCCGCTCCCACAGTGATGTCTGTTGTTCACAAATTCTGCATTCAAAGAAGAACCCTGTGGGAGCGGGCTTGCCCGCGATGGGGCCCTCCAGCACACCGAAGATTCCCGAGTCGTAAAAAAGGGGAGCCCGCCGGTAGCATGCCCCCCTCAGAGAAATTGAATCGGCTTACCAGATCGGCAAGGTGTAACTGACGATCAACCGGTTTTCATCCAGATCGCTGCCGAAATTGGTCGAGCGCACCGTCGCGTTACGCCACTTCACCCCGACATTCTTCAACGGCCCGCTCTGCACGACATAACCAATGTCGGTATCCCGTTCCCATTCCTTGCCTTCCGGGCGGTTGCCGCCCAGATCGATGTTGTCACCGGTGAGATAGCGGGTCATGAAGGTCAGGCCCGGAACGCCAATGGCCGCAAAGTTGTAGTCGTAGCGCGCCTGCCAGGATTTTTCATCCTTGCTGGCGAAGTCGCCGATCTGCACGAAGTTCACCAAAAAGGCATCGGTGCCGTTGACGTAGGCGTAGCCGGTGTCGCCGCTCATGCCTTGATAACCCAGGCCCAACGCATGCCCGCCAAGGTTGTAGGTGAACATTGCGCCGATGGCGTTGTTATCGACATTGCTGCCGCCATCATCCGTGGAGCGGGCGAAGCGCAGATCCGTCTTGAGCGATTGGCCCGTCGTCACCGGCAACACATAGGTCAGGTTGATCAAATGCTGGCTGTAGAAATTGTCGAGGTGGCCATAGCTGTAGCCGGTGGCGAGGTTGCTGGTCCATTTGTAGTTCAGGCTGGCGAAATCGAAGCTGTCGCTGTCGAGATGACGTGTGGTGATGCCTTTGGCGCCGGTGCGGGTGATGCCCATGTCCTCGTAATCCGAGGAGTCGCGCTGATTGACCTGCGTCAGTCGCCCGGCATCCAGGGTCAGGCCTTCGAGCTCCAGCGAGGTCAACTGACCGCCCTTGAAGGTTTGTGGCAACAGCCGTGAGTCGTTGGCCAGTACCGTCGGCAGTTTCGGCAGCAGCGTGCCGAGTTTCAGCGTGCTTTTCGAGGCACGCACTTTGGCGGTCAGGCCCAGTTCGCCGTACTCGTCCTGTGCACCTTTGCTCGTGTCGCGGTGACGTTTGAGCAGGCCGGAGCCTGCGCGATCCGGGCTGGAATCGAGCTTGACGCCGAGCAGGCCGATGGCGTCGAAACCGACACCGATCAACCCTTCGGTGAAGCCCGATTCATAGCGCAGCAGGAAACCCTGGGCCCATTCCTCTTGTTTGGATTGGGCGGCGTTGTCCTGGCGATAGTCGCGGTTGAAATAGAAGTTGCGCAGCTCAAGGCTGGCCTTGCTGTCTTTGACAAAGTCAGCAGCGGCGGGGGCCGAGAGGCTGATGACGCCGCCGGCCAGCAACAGTCGGGTAGCGAGGGTGCGGGTATTGCGGTCCATGGTGAAGCCCCTTTGTTTTTATTATGGAAAGACAGGTCCCGCGGCCCTCGCCAGGTGGGCGAGGGCTTATCGATAAAAAAACGCGAACGCCAAAAAGACAGGAGCGCGGCGCCGCGTGCGGTTCAATCGTTAGAACTGTTCGGCGCTCAGGCCAAACAACGAGGCACTGCCCGCGCGAATGGATTGCTCCAGACTCAAAATGCGCGGCAGCAGGCGGTGGATATAGAAGTCGGCGGTGGCGATTTTCGCGCCATAAAACCCTTCGTCGTCGTGCAGCTTTTGCTTGGCGACCTGCGCCATACGTGCCCAAAGCCAGGCGTAGGCGACGTAACCGAACAGGTGCAAATACTCCACCGATGCGGCGCCGACTTCGTTGCGATTGGTCGCGGCCTGATCCTGCAGCCAGTCGCTCAGGTCTTCCAGACGCTGCACGGCATCGAACAGTTGAGTGGAGTAGGGCGCGTCAGGCTGAAGGGCGAAATGACGGATCTGAGCGGTGAACTGGCGCAGCGCGAAACCCTTGTCGGCGAGCACTTTACGTCCGAGCAGGTCCAGCGCTTGAATGCCGTTGGTGCCTTCGTAGATCTGCGCAATGCGCACGTCACGGACCAATTGTTCCTGGCCCCATTCGCGGATGTAGCCATGGCCACCGAACACTTGCTGGCCGTTGATGCAGCTTTCCAGACCGGTGTCGGTAAAGAATGCCTTGGCCACCGGCGTCAGCAGCGCGACCAGGGTTTGCGCATTGTCCCGTTCCTGGACGTCATCGGAAAACTTCGCCAGATCGAGTTGCTGGCCGACATAACTGGCGAACGCACGGCCGCCCTCGGTCATGGCTTTCATGCTCAGCAGCATGCGGCGTACATCGGGGTGGACGATGATCGGGTCAGCCACTTTGTCCGGGGCAATGGCACCGGTCGGCGCGCGGCTCTGAACCCGTTCACGGGCGTAAGCCACGGCGCTCTGATAGGACGCTTCGGCGCAGCCAATGCCCTGAATGCCGATGGACAGGCGTTCGTAGTTCATCATGGTGAACATCGCCGCCAAGCCTTTGTTGGCTTCGCCGACCAGCCAACCGCTGGCGCCGTCGAAGTTCATCACACAGGTGGCCGAGGCCTTGATGCCCATCTTGTGTTCGATGGAGCCGCAACTCACGGCGTTGGCAGCGCCGAGGGAACCGTCGGCATTGACCAGCACTTTGGGCACGACGAACAGTGAGATGCCTTTCGGCCCCGCCGGTGCGTCCGGCAGTTTGGCCAGCACCAGATGGACAATGTTTTCGGTCAGGTCCTGATCGCCACCGGTAATGAAGATCTTGCTGCCGGTGATGCTGAAGCTGCCGTCGACCTGAGGTTCGGCGCGGGTGCGGATAATCCCCAGGTCAGTGCCGGCGTGGGCCTCGGTCAGGCACATGGATCCGGCCCAGCGGCCTTCGTACATCGGCGGCAGGTAGAGGTTTTTCAAGGTGTCGCTGGCGTGGGCATCCAGTGCCAGGCAGGCACCGGAACTCAACGCCGAATACAAAGCAAAGCTTGAGTTGGCGCCGTAGAGCATTTCTTCGAACTGCACGGCGAGCATCTTCGGCATGCCCATACCACCGAAATCGGCGTTACCGGAAAGACCCACCCAGCCGCCTTCGATGTAGGTGGCATAAGCCTGTTTGAAACCGATTGGCGTGCTGACCTGGCCATCGACCCACTGGGCGCCTTCTTCGTCGCCGCTACGGTTCAAGGGCGCAATCAGGTGCGAGGTGACTTTGGCCGCCTCCTCAAGAATGGCGTCAGCGGTGGCGGCGTCGACACTGTCGGCCAGGGCCGGCAAGCGTGCCCACAGGGCCGGGGCGTCGAACACTTCATGCAAGACAAAGCGCATGTCGCGCAGCGGGGCGTTGAATTCGGGCATAACGTGAACCTCAAAAGGTTGTGCGATGGGCACGGCGCCGCTGGAGCAGGCCGTGCCTTTTCAATCAATGAGCGGAAGCGCTGGCGGCACCGAGACCGGTCTGGGCGCGAACGAACTGGTCGGCGTAGGCGTCACGTTCCTTGTCGGCCCGCACGCTGCGGTCGAGTTTCGACACCACAACGATCACGAAGAACGCCAGCGGCATGGAGAACAGCGCCGGGTGGTCGTACGGGAAGATCGCGTGAGCATGGCCGAGCACGGTGACCCAGACCGCTGGCGAGAGGATCACCAGCACCAACGCGCAGATCAGGCCGGCGAAACCGCCGATGATTGCGCCTTTGGTGGTCAGGCCTTTCCAGTACATGGCCATGATCAGCACCGGGAAGTTGGTCGACGCGGCGATGCCGAAGGTCAGGCCCACCAGGAACGCGACGTTCATCTTCTCGAACAGAATGCCCAGCAGAATCGCAATGATGCCCAGGCCCACGGTGGCCATGCGGGTCACGCGCATTTCCTGTTTCTGGCTGGCTTTGCCTTTCTTGAACACCGTGGCGTAGAGGTCATGGGAAATCGCCGAAGCCCCGGCCAGGGCCAGCCCGGAGACCACCGCCAGAATGGTGGCGAAGGCTACCGCCGAGAGGAAACCGAAGAACAGGTTGCCACCGACCGCTTTGGCCAGGTGCATGGCGACCATGTTGCCACCGCCGATCAAGGCGCCGCCGACTTCACCATTAACGTAGTACTGCGGGTCGGTGCCGATGATCACCATCGCGGCAAAGCCCAGGGTGCAGACAACCAGGAAGAAGAAACCGATGAAGCCTGTGGCGTAGAACACCGACTTACGCGCTTCCTTGGCGTTAGGCACGGTGAAGAAACGCATCAGGATGTGCGGCAGACCAGCAATCCCGAACACCAGGCCCAGCGACATCGAAGCGGTGTTGATCGGGTCGGCGAGCATCGAGCCGGGGCCCATGATGTTCCAGCCACTGGCATGGGCTTCGACGGCTTTGGTGGCCAGGGTTTCGTAGCTGAAGCCGAATTGCGACATGGCCATGAACGCCAGGGTCGTGCCGCCAGCCAGCAGCAATACAGCCTTGATGATCTGTACCCAAGTGGTGGCGATCATGCCGCCGAAGATCACATACACCAGCATCAGTGCACCGACGATCACCACCGCAACCGGGTAGTCGAGACCGAACAGCAACTTGATCAACTGACCGGCACCGACCATCTGCACGATCAGGTAGCAGCACACCACCGTTAGCGAACCAAACGCAGCGAAGATCCGCACTTTGTTCTGGTCCAGTCGATAAGACACGATGTCGGCAAAGGTGTAGCGCCCCAAGTTGCGCAAGCGCTCAGCCATCAGGAAGGTGATGATCGGCCAGCCGACGAAGAAGCCGATGGTATAGATGAAGCCGTCGTAGCCCTTGGCGAACACCAGGCTGGACAACCCCAGCAGCGTGGCGGCGGACATGTAGTCACCGGCAATCGCCAGACCGTTCTGGAACCCGGTGATGCCACCGCCTGCGGTGTAGAAGTCCGACGTGGATTTGGTTTGCCGCGCGGCCCACCAGGTGATGGCCAACGTGCCCAGCACGAAGACAAAGAACATGCCGATCGCGTGCAGGTTCAGCGGTTGTTTTTCCACCGCACCCAGCGCGGGCGCAGCCAGTACAAAAGAAGCCGGCAACAGCCCGGCAGCGGCGAGGAGAAGTTTACGCAGCAGGTTCATGACTTGCTCTCCTCGAGAATGGCGGCGCCCAGTGCATCGAAACGCGTGTTGGCGCTGTAGACGTACCAACCGGTCAGTAGCCAGGAAAAAATGATGATCGCCGCGCCGACCGGCATGCCCAGGGTCAACATCCGATGTTCGGCGAGCGGCGCATGCAGCCACTGCGGGGCAAACGCCACCACCAGCATGAACGCGTAGTAAGTACCCAGTACCGCAGCACTCAGCGACCAGGCCAAGCGCGAACGGCTGCTCACCAATTGTAGGAATTTCGGGTTGGCCCGAATGCGCTCACAGCGTTGGGTATCGGTTGAATGGATGTCGATCATGGGTGGCTCCACATTGTTTTTGTTATCAGTGTGTGGGGGCAGGGCAGCGCCGAATTCGGCGTGCACGAGCCCGAAACGGCAGGTAAAAGCACCTGCCGCTTGACGGGTACAACGTTGGTTCGGGTTAGAGCGCTTTAGCCCTGTCGCGCAGAACGTACTTCTGGATCTTGCCGGTGGAAGTTTTCGGCAGCAGGGTGAAAATCACCGTGCGCGGGACTTTGAAGCCGGCCAGGTGTTCGCGGCAGAAACTGATGATGTCGGCCTCGCGAACGTCCTGGTGATCAGCTTTCAACGTGACAAACGCACAGGGCGTTTCGCCCCACTTCTCATCGGGACGGGCGACGACGGCCGCTTCCATGACGGCAGGATGGCGATAGAGCACGCCTTCCAGTTCGATGGTGGAAATGTTCTCGCCGCCGGAGATGATGATGTCCTTGAGTCGGTCCTTGATCTCGACATAACCATTCGGATGACACACCGCCAGGTCGCCGGTGTGGAACCAGCCGCCTTCGAACGCTTCGGCTGTGGCGGTCGGGTTCTTCAGGTAGCCCTTCATCACGGTGTTGCCGCGCATGAAGATCTCACCGATGGTCTGACCGTCTCGCGGGGTCGGCTCCAGCGTCTTCGAGTCGCCGACCATCACGCCTTCGAGCGTCGGGTAGCGCACGCCCTGACGGGATTTGATTTGCGCCCGTTCGTCTAGCGGCAACTCGTCCCATTCGGCATGCCAGGCGCAGAGCGTTACCGGACCATAGGTTTCGGTCAGGCCATAGACGTGGGTGACCTTGATGCCCATTTCTTCCACGGCACCGATCACTTTGGCCGGCGGTGCGGCGCCGGCGACCATGGCGTTGACCGGATGGTCGATCGCCGCTTTCGCCGATTCCGGCATGTTGACCAAAGCATTGAGCACGATCGGCGCGGCGCACAGATGGGTGACCTGATGCTCGCGGATCAGCGTGAGGATTTTCTGTGGATCGACACGGCGCAAGAACACATGCACACCGGCCATGGCGGTGATGATCCACGGGTAGCACCAACCGTTGCAATGGAACATCGGCAGGGTCCAGAGGTAGACCGGGTGGTTGCCCATGGCCCAGGTCATCTGGTTGCCCAACGAGTTCAGGTATGCACCGCGATGGTGGTAAACCACACCTTTGGGGTTGCCGGTGGTGCCTGAGGTGTAGTTCAGCGAGATGGCTTGCCATTCGTCCGCCGGCCACTGCCAGGCGAAAGCCGGGTCGCCTTCGGCCAACAGCGCTTCGTAGTCCAGATCGCTGACCGCCTGGCCTTCACCGTATTCTGGATCATTGACGTCGATCACCAGTGGCGGGTGATCCAGCATGCCAATGGCAGCGTGAATCACATCATGGAACTCGCGGTCGGTAATCAGCACCTTGGCTTCGCCATGTTGCAGCATGAAGGCGATGGCTTCGGCATCCAGGCGCACGTTGAGCGGGTTGAGCACCGCGCCGATCATCGGCACGCCGAAGTGCACTTCAAGCATCTCGGGAATGTTGGGCAGCATCACCGCCACCGTGTCGTTCTTGCCGATCCCGCGACCGGCCAGCGCCGAAGCCAGACGGCGGCAGCGGGTGTAGGTCTGCGCCCAGGTGCGGCGGATAGAGCCATGGATGACGGCGGGGTAGTCTGGATAAACGCTGGCGGTGCGCTCGATGAAGCTGAGCGGAGACAAGGCAATATGATTGACAGCCGCAGGGCCTAGCCCTTGTTCATAGATCGACATGTACGGGTACTCGGTGGCTGATTGTTAGCTCTATAGATGTCCTGGCAGCGTTGCCGCTGAGGGCACCTTTTATGTCCGGTTTGCTTTATATAACATTCAGCCTCCGATATGGAAGTACAACCTACGTCATATAGGATTTGTACTATATTTGATTCTTGCGGATCTAAATCAATACAGTCACACCACCAAGGCCGGTATATCCTTGGCTTCCCCAACGAAGCGGACCTGTGATGACCCTGACCCCCGTTCGATTGCACAGCTGGTTGCGCCTGCAGCGCGAGGGCGTGTCCCTGGCCGCCCGGGCCGATGCGTTGTGCCGTGCGTTGCAGGATTGCCCCGAAGTGCGCCGGGCGGTTTATCTGAGTTGGCAAGCCAATGTGCGGATTTACAGCCACGAGGGCGCCGCCCAGCATTTTCCACCGGGCCTGGGCGACCCTTCGCTGGCCAGCGATCAGCGGCTGTTTGATCGGCTGGTCGAGGCGGGGCGGCTGGACCTGGCGCAAGTGCGTCAACTCGATTGCTGGTTGGCCGGGCGACTGCGCCGGGCCGCTATCAGCCATGGCCAGGTGTTTGATCTGGCTTTGCAACCGGGGCAGCCGGGGCTGTTGCTGGTGGAAGTGTGCGAGGGCGTGAGTCTTGATTGGCTGGGTTGGGTGCAAGACTTGCTGACAACGTTGCTGAGCAGCGTCAACGGTATGCTGCGCGGCTCGCCGCTGTTGGGCCACGATCCACAACCGAGCCTGTTGCTCGATGCGCAAGGCCGACCGCTGGAATTCAATGCCGCGCTGTTGGCACTGCTCGCTGAAAAGCCGCTGACTGATGTGCTGGGTTTTCTACCGGTCAATCACCGGGTGCTGGTCCGTGCCTGCCTCGACCAGCAACGCGCCATCGAAGGGGTCGAAGCCCAGTTCGAAGCGCAGATCCTGATCTGGACGTTTATCCCCGATCCCCAGGACAACCGCGTGCTTGCCCGTTGCCGTGATGCCACGGCACAAGTACTGGCCGAGCGTGAAGCGGCCACGGCACGCCGGTTGTACCGGCTGATCATCGAAAACACCACCGACCTGATTTCCCGACACACACCGGACGGGCGCTTTCTCGATGCCTCGCCCGCGTCCTGGACATTGCTCGGCTACTGGCCGGAAGAGTTACGCGGGCAAATGGCCCAGGGCTTGTTCCATGGTCAGGGCCTGGCCAGCCTGATGCAGCGTGCGCGAGATGCCCTGGAGCAGGACGGTTATCACACGATGACCTATCGCATTCGCCATCGTGACGGGCATTACCTGTGGTTCGAAACCGCGAGCCGGGCGATTCGTGAAACCTACACCGGGACGGTGGTGGAAGTGGTCAGCGTGTCCCGGGACATTACCGCCCGGGTGCAAGCCGAGGAGAACAAGCGGCGCCTGGCGGAGGTCGTCGAGGCCAACACCGATCCGGTGTTGTTCATCGACCCCGAGGGGCAAGTCACTTACCTCAACCCGGCGGCGCGGCGCATCCTCGGGATCGACGAGCAACAACCGATGCCGGCCCTGGCGCAATTGTTCGCCAGTAGCGACCTGGCACGTCTGCAGCGTGATGGCTGGAGCAGCGCCGAACGCGACGGTGTCTGGAGCACCGATGCGCGGTTGCAGCCACCGGGTGGCGGCACTTCAGTGCCGGTGTCGCTGGTGCTGCTGGCGCACCGTTCGGCCGGTGGCGAACGCTATTACTCGTTGGTGGCGCGGGACATGACCGAGCGTGAACTGCGTGAGGTGCAACAGCGCCGTCATCAGGACGAACTGGCGCACACCGCGCGGTTGGTCACCCTGGGTGAATTGGCCTCGGGCATCGCACACGAAATCAACCAGCCGTTGGCGGCGGTGGTCAATTACGCCAATGCCAGCCAGCGCTATTTACAGACGCTGGATTCCAATCCCCAGGCCGCCGCCCGAGTGGCGCAAGGGCTGGAACGCATTACCCATCACGCCACGCATGCTTCAGAAGTGATCAGACGATTGCGCGCATTTCTGCGCAAGGGACAACGCCGGATGCAGGCCCTGAATTTCACCGACGTCGCCCGCGAGGCCGTGCGTTTATGTGCCTGGGAAGCGAGTAATTGCCAAGTGACAATCGAGGATCGCCTGCCGGATAATCTGCCGCCGATTTATGCCGACCGGGTGCTGCTGGAGCAGGTGCTGCTCAATCTGTTGCGCAATGCCATCGACGCCAACCGCGAACAACATCCGGGGCAACCTTCACTGATCGTGATGGCTGCGGAGCAGGGCGGTGGTGCAACCGTGGAAATCAGTGTGCAAGACCAGGGACCGGGCGTCAGCGAGCCGGAACTGGAGCAGATATTTACCCCGTTCTATACCAGCAAGGCCGATGGCCTGGGACTTGGCTTGTCCATGAGCCGCAGCATCATCGAAGGTTTCGGTGGCGAATTGCAGGCCCGACGCCAACCTGTCGGGTTGCTGATGTGCTGCCGTTTGCCGCTGGCCGGCCCAATAAAACAACAACAGGAATAACGTAATGGCAGGTGTGACGGAGCACGTGGTGTATGTGGTCGACGACGATCAAGGCATGCTCGACTCAACGGTCTGGTTATTGGAATCGGTCGGCCTCAAGGCCTTACCGTTTACCAGTGGCGTGGAGTTTCTCAATGCCTGTGATGCCACGCTCGATGCCTGTGTGCTGCTCGATGTTCGCATGCCCGGCATGGGCGGTTTGAACGTGCAGGAAGAAATGCGTGCACGTGAGCTGAACCTGCCGATCATTTTCGTCAGCGGGCACGCGGACGTGCCGATCGTGGTTCGCGCCTTCAAGGCGGGCGCCCATGACTTCATCGAGAAGCCCTATAACGAGCAATTGCTGCTGGACAGCGTGCAACAGGCGCTCAGTAACTGCGCAGCAAACCGCTCGGGCAATCAGGGTCACGAAGCCTTGCAGGCACGCTTGCTGACACTGACCCCACGGGAGCGCGATGTCTTGCTGCCGCTGGTCCAGGGTTACACCACCCGTGAGATCGCTGAACAACTGGGCGTGAGCGCAAAAACCGTCGACCTTTATCGCTCGCGGGTGATGAAACGCATGCAGGCCAATACCTTGCCGGATCTGGTGGGCATGGCCATCGCCGCTGAACTGGTTGATCCGCTGAAGCTGCGGTGATTGCTCGCGTTTTCCATTTGGCGTCTATGCTGGGCTTACCGATCCCATCCCTCTGCAGCGATCTGCAAGGAGGCAGCAATGGTGCCCACATCCAGCTCCGAGAAGGCGTTCACACGCAATCTGCTCGATGTTTTGATCCGTGCGGGCTTGATTACCGTACTGGTGCTGTTCTGCTTTCAGATCTTCAGCCCGTTCCGCGACCTCATGCTGTGGTCGCTGATTATGGCGATCACCCTTTACCCGCTGCAACAGCGGCTGCGGGAGCCGCTGGGCCACAAAGACGGGCTCATTGCGACGCTGATCGTGCTTTTCTCCATCGTTGTTCTCATGGTGCCCGTCTATCTGCTGGGCACCTCCCTGGTTGATTCGATCGATCAGGCCAGGACCATCGTCAAGGACGGCAACTTCCATATTCCGCCGCCCGTCGATTCAGTTGCTGCCTGGCCTTTAGTGGGCAAGCCTATCTCTGCCATATGGCTGCAGGCCTCAACCGATCTTCCCGAGTTGACAGCGAAGTACCTGCCGCAGATCAAGCAATTCAGCATCGGCTTTCTGGGCAAACTCGCCGGCGTCGGCATGGGGTTCCTCACCTTTATCTGTGCGTTGATCATCGCCGGCATTTTCATGGCTTATGGCGAGAGCGGCACGCGCAGTGCGATACAGATCGCGTCCCGCATCAGCGGTCCGGGCAAAGGACCGAAAATTGCCGAACTGTGTACCGCTACGATTCGTGCGGTGGCGCTGGGGGTCGTCGGCATCGCCTTCATCCAGATGCTGCTGGTCGGCCTCGGTTTCGTGGTCAAGGGCGTTCCCGGCGCCGGGCTGCTTGCCTTGGCGGTGCTGCTGCTCGGCATCATGCAATTACCGGCGACGCTGATTACAGTGCCCGTGATTGTGTATGTGTTCGCCACCGAAGGGGCCAGTACGGCGAGCATTGTTTTTGCCATCTACGTGTTCGTTGCCGGCCTGGTGGATAACGTACTCAAGCCTTTGCTGCTGGGGCGCGGTGTCGATGTGCCAATGCCGGTGGTGCTGATCGGAGCCTTGGGCGGCATGGTCACCAGCGGTATCCTCGGTCTGTTCATCGGCCCGGTGGTGCTTGCGGTCGGCTATCAGTTGTTCTGGCAATGGGTGGAGGATCAGCCGTAGAACAGACCGGACGTCCCGCCGACGTTATGACTGCCCGGGCATGCGCTAGCATAAAAGGTGTTCAGGCCACTCGCCCTGACGAGCAGGGCTGCCACCATGACGGCACAAAATCATCATCTACCGAGCGATCAGCGCCCTGGGAACTCTTTCGCGACCTCAGCGACATCAGCTACGCCTGAAGAGGTTGAATCATGACCATCCATTCCTGGGAAAAACTCTACCTCGATGACCTGAGCCTGGGTCAGCAGTTCGAAAGCGACAGCTTGCGTGTCCATCGAGCGTCGATGCTGGCCTTCGCTCAGGAGTTCGACCCGCAACCGTTTCACCTCGATCCTGAAGCCGCCGAGCTGAGCCTGTTCCGTGGTCTGGCAGCCAGTGGCTGGAACACCGCAGCCCTGACCATGAAGCTGCTGGTGGAAAGCGTGCCGTTGGCAGACGGGATCATCGGCCTGAGCATCGAGTTGAGCTGGCCTACGCCGACCTACCCGGACGATCTGTTGCGCCTGCAATGCACCGTGCAGGCCATCGAAC
Organism: Pseudomonas sp. PDM25; assembly: GCF_019219045.1. NCBI lineage: Bacteria > Pseudomonadati > Pseudomonadota > Gammaproteobacteria > Pseudomonadales > Pseudomonadaceae > Pseudomonas > Pseudomonas sp. PDM25. The sequence goes on along the minus strand of NZ_JAHUWL010000001.1, from coordinate 414,083 downwards.
CATCCAGCTCCAAACCAGATCGGGGCGTGGTGACCCTGTTCATGGAAACACTCAATCAAAACGACAAGGTCGTGCAGCGAGCCACCGGCAAACTGCTGGTCTTCAGAAGACCGGCGCCTGATTGAGAACGTAGTCATGGGTGTGGGGAGCGTGCGTGTTCGGCAAGGCGTCTTGCCGTTACATTGAGCGCGTTCTTTGTCGATTGCAGGGGCCGGAGGCGGCGTTTTGAAAACATTCCTGCTCAGACCTAGCGCCTCAACGCTGAACATGTTGCGTCAAGCGTGCCTGCAACGCCGGGATGCGGTGCCGCCAACGTTAACCGAAAAAGCGCTCATCCCTGGCATTCCGGATGCCCGCTACTGGCTGGACCAGGATCTGACGCCGTTCATTCGGGACGTGAGTCAGGCCAACCTTCGAGAAGCCGAGGCACTCGCCAGCGCAGGGATGCCCAACGACACCCTGCCGCTGGCCAGCATGTTGGCCGTTTCGGGGGGCGGCGATGCCGGCACCTTCGCGGGGGGCATCATTGCGGGATGGACCCTGCATGGGTCTCGTCCCGTGTTCAAAGTCGTCACCGGCATTAGCGCTGGCGCCCTGGTCGCCCCGTTTGCCTACCTGGGGCCTCAGTACGATGGTGTCATTCTGGGTATCTGCAATGCAGTCGGTCCAAAAGACATTTTCCACCCGCGCAATATGCTGACCCGTCTTGCCAGTGATGGTATGGCGCACAGCAAGCCACTGTCGCGGCTGATTGCACAGCACGTCACCGCCGAGGTGCTTGCGGCGATCGCGGCGGAATACGCCAAAGGACGTCTGCTGATGATCGGCACCACCGACCTTGATTCAGGACGCCCGGTTACCTGGAACATGGGCGCTATTGCCTCAAGCCAGGCACCCGGCGCGCTCGACCTGTTTCGCAATATCATGATCGCATCGATGAGTATTCCCGGCGCCGTTTCACCCGTCATGATCGATGTGGAGGTAGACGGTCAACAGTTTCAGGAAATGCACGTGGACGGAGGCGTCCTGACGCAGGTGTTCCTTTACCCACCCGGCACCGTGATGGCGCTGAACCGCGTGACCGGGGCGCGTATGCGTGATGAACGGCATTTCTATGTCATTCGCAACGGCAAACTGGAACTGCAGTGGTCCGGAACCAAGCGTCGCACCTTGAGCATCGGCGGTCGCGCCATCAGCGCATTGATCCAGACCCAGGGGATCAGTGATCTGGATCGGATTTACCGAATTGCACAGCAGGATGGCGCGGACTTCAATCTGGCGTACATCGGCTCCGACTTCGATATTTCCCGCAATCACAGATTTGATGGCGAGTACATGAAGCGCTTGTTCGAATACGCCTTTGAACTCAGCGCGAAAGGCTATCCGTGGCATAAATCGCCGAGTACGTGAGAGAGGGGTGGCGCTGTGCCAGAAGCGTGCCGTTGTGGCGAGGGGATAAATCCCCTCGCCACGGCCTCGCGTACTTGTCTCGGCGAAATCAGCTGACCGGCTCAGCCGTACAACTCATCGCCCCTGAACCTGGCTTCTGGAAAATCACCCCGTTGCCGTCTTGCCAGAAGCGGTAGTTCCCCTGGGAATCCTTGCCGGTGTAATGGGTTCCCGAATCACTCGGCACCTGGTTCAGGGTGATCGAGGTGTTCGCCCATTTCAGGTACACGACACCTGGCTGCGTATTAAAGAAGGTGGCGGAAATTAGCGCGTTAAACCCGGTACAACGAAACGCCAACGGGCCTTCGGTGAGCCTGTCTGGATCCTTGGTTCTCACAATGGCCGAACCTTGGCGTAGCTGGTACGCGCGCTCGGCATAACTTCGGATCGTGCACGCCTTGGGCTCAGACGTGGACGCACACTGATTACGGGAGTCGATCCAGAACTGCTGGTCGATCAAGACTTTGTCTGGCCGCGGTACTGAACGTTGATCCGTGAGCGCCAGGCGATAAAGACGCGTCAATTCGATGTCCATCTGCGCCAGTTGCGAGTCGCGACAGATCAGTTTTTCGACGGCGGCCCTTGCCGTGGCGCAGTCGAAGCTGGTCTTGAACGACGCAGCATTTGCGCAGGTGCTCGTCGCCGCGCAAACGCTGGCAGCGAGCAGACAGGAGAAAAGGCTCGTGACCGTTTTCATGTTGGCTTCACCCAGATCATTACGTGATCCCCGGATCGCCATGGAACCTATCGATCTGTTGAACATTCATTCGTTCGCATTGGGTGTATCGCAGTGTAAGTCAGTGCTCAGAACTTGCCACACCGCCGGGCGCAGAAACCCATGCCTTGTAGCCGCTGGCGAAGCCTGCGTTCGGCTCTGTAGCAGCTCTCGGCGCTGGTGACCACCGCCGGCATCATCAGCCCGCTGATTGTGACCCTCGATCTCACGTCGAATCACATGGCGGGTTTCTGTATTACCCTGCTGATCTGGCCGTTTGTTTAACGAACTCGACCTGTAGGAGCACGGCTTGCCGGCGATGGCGTCCTTGAGATCGCTATCGCTAGCAAGCTCGGCTCCTACAAAAAAAGCCATCCATAGGAACTACCATGCCTCGTTTCGCTGCCAACCTCAGCATGCTCTACCCGGAACATGCGTTTCTGGATCGCTTCGCCGCCGCGGCCGCCGATGGTTTCGAAGCGGTGGAGTATCTGTTCCCCTACGACTACAGCGCTGAAGAACTCAAGCAACGCTTGAGCGACAACGGCCTGGTGCAGGCTCTGTTCAACGCGCCGCCCGGTGATTGGGCGGCAGGCGAGCGGGGCACGGTGTCGTTGCCGGGCCGTGAAAGTGAATTTCGTAGCGGTTTCGATCGCGCCCTGGAGTACGCCGGCGTGCTGGGCAACTCGCGCATCCATGTCATGGCCGGCCTGCTACCTTCCGAACGTGATCGCGCACGGCATCACGCCATTTATCTGGAAAACCTCGCCTACGCCACCGCCCAAGCGGCGAAGGCAGATGTCATGGTATTGCTCGAGCCGATCAATACACGAGACATGCCGGGGTTTTTCCTCAACCGCCAGGACCAGGCCCAGGCCATCTGCAAGGAAGTAGGCGCCAGTAACCTGAAGGTTCAGTTCGACTGTTATCACTGCCAAATCGTCGAGGGCGACCTGGCCACCAAACTGCGTCGGGACTTCGATGGCATCGGCCATATCCAGATCGCTGGCGTGCCGGACCGGCATGAACCGGACCTGGGAGAGATCAACTATCCCTACCTGTTCGAGTTGATCGACCAGTTGGGCTATGACGGCTGGGTAGGGTGCGAATATCGGCCGCGTGGCAACACGTCTGCCGGCTTGCAGTGGTTGCGGGACTGGAAGGCGCGCTAAGCGCAAAGCTGACGGTAAAGCTAACGGTCAAACATAGTAGTGAATCTGTAGCCGGATCATTAGCACGGCGATGTGACGGGCCCGGGGACAAAGGCCGTCACTCAGGCTTGTTTGAAGCCTGGTACTTAAATTGAGCCGCGTTTCACGTGGAGAGCGCTTCCTGCTCTTTCGATATGTAGCCAGTGAAGGCACAATGCGCATCCTTTTTTGGCTGGCCTTGCCGGAGGCGCCTCGAAATGATCAAAACGCCGTACTACCTCATCGATAAACAAAAGCTGCTGGCGAACATGCAGAAGATCGCCTACGTGCGCGAACAGTCCGGGGCCAAGGCCCTGCTGGCACTCAAGTGCTTCGCCACCTGGTCGGTGTTCGACCTGATGCAGCAATACATGGACGGCACCACGTCGTCGTCGCTTTACGAGCTCAAGCTCGGTCGACAGAAGTTCGCAGGCGAGACCCATGCCTATAGCGTGGCCTGGGCCGACGACGAGATCGAGGAGATGCTCGAAAACTGCGACAAGATCATCTTCAACTCCATCGGTCAGTTGCAGCGCTACACTGAGGCTTCAGCAGGCAAGGTGCGCGGTCTGCGGGTCAATCCGCAGGTGAGCAGCTCGGATTATCTGCTGGCCGACCCTGCGCGGCCGTTCAGCCGTCTGGGCGAGTGGGACCCGGTGAAGATCGAACAGGTCATCGAGCAGATCTCTGGTTTCATGTTCCACAACAACTGCGAGAACGGTGATTTCGGCCTGTTCGACCAAATGCTGTGCACCATCGAAGAACGCTTCGGCGACTTGCTGCACAAGGTCGAGTGGGTCAGCCTCGGTGGCGGTATCCATTTCACGGGTGAAGGCTACGCGCTGGACGAGTTCTGCGCGCGCCTCAAGGCCTTCTCGCAAAAATACGGCGTGCAGGTCTACCTCGAACCGGGCGAAGCGGCCATCACGCAGAGCGCGTCGCTGGAAGTCACCGTGCTCGACACCCTCTACAACGGCAAGCACCTGGCGGTTGTGGACAGCTCCATCGAAGCGCACATGCTCGATCTGCTGATCTATCGCCTGAATGCCAAGCTGGCGCCTAGCGAGGGTGAGCACACGTACATGGTGTGCGGCAAATCCTGCCTGGCCGGAGACATTTTCGGTGAATATCAATTTGATCGTCCGCTGGCTATCGGGGATCGGCTGTCGTTCATCGACGCAGCGGGTTACACCATGGTCAAGAAGAACTGGTTCAACGGCCTGAAAATGCCGTCCATCGTAGTGAAACAACTCGACGGTACAGTCGAGGTGGTTCGTGAGTTTGGTTACAACGACTACATGTCCAGCCTTTCGTAAGCTGGCAGAGAAGGAGAGAGAGAAAAATTGAAGAAGAACGTGCTTATCATTGGTGCAGGAGGTGTCGCCAAGGTGGTGGCCCACAAGTGCGCGCAGCACAACGATGAACTCGGTCGTATTGCTATCGCGTCGCGCAACATCTCCAAGTGCCAGGCCATCATCGACAGCGTCAAGGCCAAGGGCAGCCTCAAAGTGCCTGCCGACATCCAGGCCTTCTCGCTGAACGCCCTGGATGTCGAAGCGACCAAGGCGCTGATCCGCGAAACCGGATCGCAGATCGTCATCAACGTCGGTTCCGCGTTCCTCAACATGTCGGTGCTGCGCGCCTGCATCGATACCGGCGTGGCCTATCTGGACACCGCCATTCACGAAGAGCCGGGCAAAGTCTGCGAGACGCCGCCCTGGTATGGCAACTACGAGTGGAACCACCTCGAAGAGTGCAAAGAGAAGAACATTACCGCCATTCTCGGCGTGGGCTTCGACCCGGGTGTGGTCAACGCCTATGCAGCACTGGCGCAACAACAGTATTTCGACCGCATTGATTCGATCGACATTCTCGACGTCAATGCCGGTTCCCATGGCAAGTATTTCGCCACCAATTTCGACCCGGAAATCAACTTCCGCGAATTCACCGGACAAGTGTGGAGCTGGCAGAACAGTCAGTGGACCAGCAACACGATGTTCGAAGTCAAACGCACCGACGACCTGCCGGTCGTAGGCGCGCAGAACCTGTACCTGACCGGCCACGATGAAGTGCACTCGCTGTCGAAGAACCTCGACGTGCCCAACGTGCGTTTCTGGATGAGCTTCGGCGAGCACTACATCAATGTGTTCACCGTACTCAGGAACCTTGGCCTGCTCTCCGAGCAACCGGTCAAAACCGCCGAGGGCCTGGAAGTCGTGCCGCTGAAAGTGGTCAAGGCCGTGCTGCCTGATCCGAGCTCGCTGGCGCCCGGCTACACCGGCAAGACCTGCATCGGCGATCTGGTCAAGGGCACCAAGGATGGCCAGCCGCGCGAAGTGTTCATCTACAACGTGGCTGATCATGAAGACGCTTACGCGGAAACTGACAGCCAGGGCATTTCCTATACCGCAGGCGTGCCGCCCGTGGCCGCAGCCTTGCTGGTCGCCCGTGGCGAGTGGGACGTGCAGCGCATGGCCAACGTCGAGGAGCTTGCGGCTGAGCCGTTCCTCAAGGCGCTGGATATGATGGGCCTGCCGACCCGCATCAAGGACGAAAATGGAGATCGTCCGTGGAGCTGAAACGCTTGAGGCTCGCGAAATACAGGTGAGTCTCGTTTCCCGCTCCAGCTATAGATCTACAGAGCTCCATTGAATTCTGTAAATCATTGAAATCAGGACCTTCGGGTCCTTTTTTCGTTTTGGCGGGAACCACTGAAATCCATCTTGGCCTCAATGTCGCCGGTATCTTGCGCGCTCTTCACCGCCGGGTTGTTGCAGGGGCAATACTCGTTGCCTGAGGCGATCCGCCCGATTGCCGTACGTAGTGGTTCGGCATGATCTAAGCTCCACAATGGATGGCTTCTCGAGCAGGGGTTTCAATGCGAAGCACACCTGAAAACAGCCTGCAACATGCGTTGAAAGCCTGTAGAGAGAGCTTTATTTCAGTTGGTTTTTTCAGCTTTTTCATCAACGCGTTAATGCTCGTTCCCACCTTCTATATGCTTCAGGTGTATGGGCGAGTGATAACCAGCGGAAGTCTGACAACCCTGGCAATGCTGACGCTGATCATGACCGGGCTGGTGGTCACGCTCGGCTCTCTGGAATGGATTCGTTCGCGCATCATGGTTCGGGTCAGTACCCGGCTGGATGTGTTGCTGAGTCGCCAAGTCTATAAGGCCAGTTTCAAACGGGCTCTGGACAGCGGCGGCATGGATGCTTCGGCCCAGTCGCTCAACGACTTGACGGGCTTGAGACAGTTTCTCTCCGGTAATGGATTGTTCGCCTTTTTCGATGCGCCCTGGTTGCCTATCTATATCGCTGTGATGTTCATGTTCCATCCCTGGTTTGGCTGGGTAGCGACGGGCAGCGCGCTGTTGTTGTTAATGCTCGCGTTTATCAATGAGAGGCTGACGGGGCCGGCACTGGCCCAGGCTAACAAGGAACATATTGGCGCGACGCTCTACACCACGAAAAATCTGCGCAACGCTGAAGTCATCGAGTCCATGGGCATGCTTGAAACCCTGATGGACCGTTGGGGGCGTCGTCAAAGAAACGTCCTGTTGCTGCAGGCCCAGGCGAGCGATAGAGGTGCCATAGTCAGCACGCTTTCCAGGACCTTCCGGATCCTGGTGCAATCATTGATCCTTGGCCTGGGGGCGTACCTGGCCGTGGACCATCAGGTGGGGGCCGGCTTGGTGTTTGCCGGGTCCGTGCTGCTAGGGCGCGCATTGGCCCCCATCGATCTGATCATCGGCAGCTGGAAGGGCTTCATTGCGGCCCGCTCGCAGTACCGCCGTCTCAACGACATCCTCGATAAACAACAGGCGCAACCTGAACGTATGTCTTTGCCTGCACCCAAGGGGCATGTGCAGGTCGAGAATCTGATTGTTTCGGCACCTGGCTCGAAAACCCCGATCATCAAAAACATAAGCTTCAGCGTACCTGCCGGCTGCGTGGTGGGAATCATCGGTCCAAGTGCCGCCGGCAAGTCGACCCTGGCCAGAACACTGATGGGGGTATGGGCGCCGCAGCATGGGGTGGTCCGGTTGGATGGCGCGGACATCAGCGCGTGGGACAAAAATGAGCTTGGGCCGTATATAGGTTACTTGCCCCAGGACATTGAATTGTTCGAAGGCAGCATCGGCGAGAACATTGCCCGCTTCGCCGAGGTCGATTCGGCGAAAGTCATTCTGGCTGCCAGGACCGCAGGCGTTCACGAAATGATTTTACAGTTGCCCGATGGCTACGACACTGTCATTGGCAGCGAGGGCCTCATGCTGTCGGGAGGGCAGCGCCAGCGCATCGGGCTGGCCCGTGCCCTGTATGGCACCCCGCGGCTGATTATTCTCGACGAGCCCAATTCCAATCTCGACGAAGTCGGTGATCGCGCCCTGGCGGCGGCCATCCAGCAATTCAAGCAGACCGGCGCGACCTTGTTTGTCATTACCCACCGAACCAACATCGTGTCGCAGCTTGACCGGCTCATGGTGATGAACGCAGGGGTTATCAGTCTCTTTGGGCCACGCGATCAGGTGCTGGCCGAACTCAACGCACAGCAACAGCAGCTACAAAAGCACGCCATGCAAGCAGGCGCCAGCATGGCTTCGGTCAATTCCAGCAAGGGTGATGCCGATGAACCCTTTGATGCCCAGTCGTCAAATTGAAAGCTTCGCCGACCTGCCGGTATCTGATCGTAAAGCACGTCGCCTGGGCCTTGGCATTGTAGGGGTGACCTTCGGCCTGTTCGGCACCTGGGCGGCGCTCGCGCCCCTCGACGGTGCGGCTTTCGCGCCGGGGGTGGTCACCGTGCAGGCTTACCGCAAAACGGTCCAGCATCTGGAAGGGGGCATCGTCAAAGCGGTATTGGCCCATGACGGTGACATCGTCAAGCGTGATGATCCGCTGATCATTCTTGATGATACCCAGTTGCGCTTCGAATACGAGATAGCCCGAGGCCAGCTGATCGCGACCAGAGCCATGGAGGCAAGGCTCAGAGCCGAGCGCGACACGCAGTCGTCGGTCAGCTTTGGGGAGATAGCCGATCCCGCCAGTCTGCGAGGAGTGGAAGCGCGCCAGGGCGAGACCCAAGTATTCAACGCTCGGCAGGGCTCGCGGCTGGGCCAGATGGCGGTGTTGCGCGAACGCATTGGGCAGTTGCATCAACAGATCAAGGGACTGGAATCGATGATTAGTGCCAAGGTTCATCTGGAGCAATCCTACAGCAGTGAAATCGTTGAATTGACCGACCTGCTCAAGCAAGGGTTCGTTGACAAACAACGTCTGCTCGATCAGGAACGCAAGCTGGGGATGCTCAGGTCGGAGGTGGCTGATCACCGTTCCGCTATTAACAAGACTCGTCTGCAGATCAACGAAACACAGCTGCAGATTCTGCAAATCGACAAGGATTTCAATACAGATGTCGTCAAGCAGCTGGCCGAGGTTCAGACCAGGATGTACGACCTGCAAGAGAAAACCTCGTCCCTGGAAGACCGGCTCAGTCGTATCGTCATCCGTGCACCCGAAGCGGGCATGGTGATTGGCATGAAAGTACACACCATTGGTGGTGTCGTGAGCCCGGCGACGCCGCTGCTGGACATCGTCCCATCGGTTTCCGAGCTGGTGATAGAGGCCCAGGTGGCGCCGGTGGATATTGATCGTATCGCCATCGGCAAGCGTGCCGATATCCGTTTCGGCGCGTTCAAAAGCTCGACCACTCCGGTGATCGAAGGCGAAGTCAGCAGCGTATCGGCTGACCGGCTGACCAACGAAAAGACCGGGACTGCCTATTACCTGGCGCGGGTCCGGGTCACCGAGAAAGGCGTGCGCACCTTGGGTGAGCGCAAATTGTTGCCGGGGATGCCAGCGGACGTATTGATCATCACCGGTCAACGCACGTTGTTGCAGTATTTGTTGCAGCCGGCCCGCGATGCCATGTCTCAATCGTTGATCGAGGAATAACCGTGCGCGCGTCGGCAGTTCTGCTGAGCGGTCTGTTGATGCTTGCAGCGGGTGCCGCGCTGGCGCAAACCCCTGCAGCAACATCGACCGGGGTCAGTGCCTCGACGTTTTCTACCGACCTCATGCAGTTGTATCGCGAGGCGCGGCTGGAGGACCCGCGGGTATTGGCCTCCTATGCGCAAGCGCAGGCGGGCCAGGAACATCAGCGCGAGGCCATGGGAGCGCTGTTGCCGCAAGTATCGCTGAACGCCGGGTCGAACTTGATTCGCCAGGAAAACGACCTGGTGCAGCAGAGTTACGATAGCGAAAGCTACAGCCTGGTGTTGCGTCAGTACCTCTACAACAAGGCCGCGTGGGAGAACTACCAAAAATTCAAAAGCCTGGCCAAACAGTCCGAATCGCAAGCGCTGGAAGCCCAGGCCGAGGCCACAGTGGAATTGGCGCAGCGTTACTTCGCCGCGTTGGCAGCCGAAGATGAACTGGAATTGGTGAGGGCGGAACGTCGAACCACGCAAAAGAGTCTGGACCGAGTCAATGCGTTGTACGAAAAGCAGCTGGCATTGGTTACTGATCAGCTCGACCTCAAGGCCCGGGTCGATTTGCTCGCGGCGCAGGAACTGGATGCCCGCAACCAGGCCAGTATCAGTCGCGAGGCACTGGCGGAGATCGTCGGCCGGCCGGTCAAGGAGAAGCTCAACCGGATTCGCGATGACGTGCAACTACGGGTTTCGGCGCAAAGCCTTGAAACCTGGGTGCGCGAGGGTATGGCGCTAAACCCGGCGCTCAAGGCCAACGAAAGCGGTGTCGAAGCGGCGGGCGCTGCGTTGCGTAGCGGTAAGGGCGGGCACTATCCGACCTTGAGTCTGAGTCTGAGCGCACAAGAGACAAACGAAGGCTACAACAATACCCTGACGCCGCGCACCGACAGCTATGTCGCCGGAATTGGTGTTCAGGTGCCGCTGTACAGCGGCGGCTCGACCTCGGCGCGGGTCCGTGGTCTCTACCAGGATCAGATTACCGCCGAGCAGGAACTGGAAGCGATCCGGCGCCGGGTGGTCAAAGAGATCACCAGCGCTTACCTGACCGCCAATTCGAGTGGAGAAAAGATCAGTGCGAGCCGCAATGCCCTGGCCTCGGCACAGCTGTCCAGAGTGGCGGCAGAGAAAGCGCTCAATTACGGAATGGTCAATGCCGTCGATGTGCTGACCAGCGTACGCAACGAATTCCGGGCTCGTCGTGATCTGCTCAAGACCCAATACGACTTCGTCACCAATGTCCTCACGCTCAATCGCTGGGCGGGAAAACCGCCTGCCGAAAGTGTCGAAAGCGTTAATGCCTGGTTGAGCCCCGTCAGCTCCAGCCAAAACCTCACATCCCCCTGATCCTGCCGCAATACCAACTGTGGCTCCCACCCAAACTGGACGCTTACCGGGAGCATTCCCATGGCTCGGCGAGGCAGGTTTCGCCGAAAAATTGACGCCAGAGTTTAATTTGTGCTGGCTTCACGCCACTTGTCGGTTAGTTGACGATTTTGATCGAATTCCGGCTTTGGTTGCAGGTCTCCCGCAGCGAGCCTAAGACCTTGATTTCTTGGGGGGGAGGGCACCCTTGGGAACATCGACGGGGTTACCCGAATGAGGTTTGAGGCGACAACTGATGGGAAGGGCGGGCGGGCAGCGCGCTGGGCTGGCCTAAACTCAGTTCAGCGGTTCGAGGGAGCACATCCACATGTGCAAGCTGTTGATTGTTATTCCTATTGTCTCTGTCTTCGATCACGGTGACGAAGTGAGCGAGTTGCTGATCCAGGAAGGCCAGTGGATGGAGGTCACGGTTCATTTTTCAAGGGAGTCAGTAAAGTAATGACGACCCACAGAAAACCAATACGCGTGATGCTGATCGATTGTCGTCCCCTCGTTCTCATGGGGCTTCACGACTTGATCAATGCCAGGAAACCTCAGATGGAAGTGAGCGGCCAGGCCACCACCTATACCAATGCGCTGGATCTTGCCGATCAGTTGCGTCCCAATGTCATTTTTTTCAGTTTCTTTCCAGATGCGCTGAACCCGCTGGAGGTCGTCGCGGAGCTCACCCGCAGCGCCGAAATGAAGTTACTGGTGCTCAAGGGCCTGTACGAAGCCGTCCCCGTTGCCCAGGCAATAGAGGCGGGCGCACGCGGCATCGTGCTGGCGGAAGACCCGACGGAATCGATCATCCAGGCCATCATCACGGTCCACCACCGCGACGTCGGACTGGATAGAGCCTGGGCCGGTGGGCTTTCCGGCTATGCCGCGACCGGACATATACACTTGAAATGCAATCTGGAGCAGGCGAAACAGGCACGGCTGACGCTACGCGAGAGAGAACTGATTCGCGCCATCGTGGGGGATCCGTCCGCCAAATACATGAGCATCGCCGGGCGTCTGGGCATCAGCGAGCACACTGTGCACAACCACCTCAGCAACATTTATCAAAAGCTCAATCTCATCAACCGCATCGACTTGCTGATGTATGCGCTGAAGCACGGGCTCACCAACAACGAAAAACCACCCGAGTCCACGTGGGTGGAAATGGATTTGGCTTCACGTCAAAACAAGACGCTCTGACTGATACCCCGCCACGTTCTTTAAGCCTTGTGGTGCTCGAGAGTTCACCACGGATGCGATCCGCGCGGATCTCATATTGGAACTGCAAAAAACAATGCGAGGGTGGTTTTCGCCACCCTCGCATCCTTTCACGCGCTCGCTGTATCAGGCACTGCCATGAACAATGTCGGTACTCAGAAGATCGACCCCGACCAAGGTGATGGTCGTGACTTGTCCGCCAGTTTCGGCAATCGTCACGATGCTGTCTGCGCCGGAGTTGTCGATCGATTGGACAACGGAGTTCTGATCGCCGTTGAGCACCAGCGTGTCTCGCAGGTTTGCGCTCGCATCGAAGCCGGTGACCTGATACCGGTTCGCAGTGGCTGACAAATCGACGTTGAAGGCATCACGCTCACCGCCCGTGCCAATCAGGGTGAAGTCGAACTGTGCGCCGGCCAAGTCGTTGGCGAACAGGTTGGCGTCAAACGTACTCGTCGCCGAGTCCCCATCCTTGTCCGTCAGCGTCGCGTTGAACGTCAGCTTGACATCGCTGGCCAGGTTCTCGGTCTCCTGAATGAACTCGATCGTCGGGATCTTGATCACGCCCAGGCCCATCGTGAGTTGAACCGCATCAATGAGTTTCGGGTCCGCTGTATCGATGACGAAGGACGTCTTTCCTCCAGCCTCCGAGGTCAGATCAGCGGCAAGCACCTTCGTCTGAGCCGAAGTCGTGCCGTCATCGTAGAAGATCTTGTAGTACAGCTCCTCCGTTGCCGGGTTGTACCCCTGCACCGAGTTGTCGATGAAAACTTTCATGCCCGTCAACAAGGTCTCGGGATTGATGACGAAACTCTCGTCACCGGCATTGATGCCTGCCGTCCCGTTGCCATCCAGGTTGTTGTTGGCAATGCCGATGCCGGACGTGCTGACGTTCATGTTCGCGGTGCCGATGAATGTAAACCCGCCGGCTTCTATTTGCGTTTCGGTGAGGTCGTGCGCTCCCAGTCCGATGGCGGAAAATATGTCGCTTGAGCTAGTGGTCGCGTTAACACCAAAAAAGACAATCTCCTCAGATGGCGAAGGGATAGTCGGCGGATCCTGCGCCGGGATTAACAATGTGCGCACGGGATCCGGGCCGCCGGCACCGAGCGAGCCATCGTTAGTGCTTTGGACGATCGTCGAACTGAAGCCTTGCACCAAATCCAGCGTATAGCTGCCATTGTCATAGGCGGTCAGCGTGTAGTCGACGCTGGTATTTGCCGTGGAGGCGTTATTGTCGAAATCGCCGGTCAACGTCCCGGCGAAATGGTACGCGCCATTGGCGTCCGGTGAGGGCGACTGCTCGGTGAGCGTGCCGGTCCCGGTCGTGGTCGTGTTGTCTGGCCTGACGAGAGTGAACTGGTCATTCACCAACGAAATATCCAGACCGGCTGCACCCAGCCCGTCGGCACCTGCCGCCTTGTCCCAGAACCCGTATTGTGGAAGGACGCTACCGGTTCCGATCAGGTTGCCGAACGCGAGTGATGGGCCGTCGTCCTCGAACACCAGGTTCTGGCCGATGTTGAGCGTCGCCTGGGCGCTGTCACCGTCTCTATCGGTCTTGGTCGCCGTCAGCGTTATCAGATTGTCCGCCGACAGAGTCTTCGAGTCATCGGGATTGCTGGCGTCGGGATGCACCACCGCTCGGAGCTGGTCGAGCGTGACGTCGCCGTTGGCGGCCAAGGTGGCCGTGAACACCAGCAGGTTGGAGGAGGCCGTGCGGCCTTCCACCACGCCACCGTTGAGTGACAGGTTCACCGCCTGGCCCGAGGCCGTGTCCACCAGCCCGGAGGCACCCGTCACCACGCCCAGTGCATAGGTCAGCGTGCCGGCGCCATCAGCGCCAAACGCCGAGCTGAAGTTGGCGGCAAAGTTCTTGGTGTCGTTGGTCGCCAGGACGGTCTCGTCCACCGTCAACGTTGGCTCGGTGCCAGTGGTGCTGATGCTTGGCCCGTCGTCCTTGAACACCAGGTTCGACCCGATGTTGAGGGCGGCATGGGCACTGTCGCCGTCCTTGTCGGTTATGGTCGCTGTCAGCGTCACCAGATTGTCCGCCGTCAGGCTCTTCGAATCATCGGGATTGCTGGCATCGGGATGCACCACCGCCCGTATCTGGTCAAGCGTGACGTCGCCATTGGCGGCCACGCTGACCGTGAACACCAGCAGGTTGGTCGTGGCCGTACGGCCTTCCACCACTGTGCCGTTGAGCGACAGGTTCACTGCCTCATTCGTGGCCGTGTCCACCAGCCCGGAGGCACCCGCCACCACGCCCAGTGCATAGGTCAGCGTGCCGGCCCCATCGGCGCCAAACGATGAGTTGAAGTTGGCGGCAAAGTTCTGCGTGGCGTTGGTCGCCAGGACGGTCTCGTCCACCGTCAGTGTCGGCTCGGTGCCGGTGGTGCTGACGCTCGGTCCGTCGTCCTTGAACACCAGGTTCTGGCCGATGTTGAGGGCCGCCTGGGCGCTGTCGCCATCCCCATCGGTCTTGGTCGCCGTCAGCGTCACCAGGTTGTCCGCCGTCAGGCTCTTCGAATCATCGGGATTGCTGGCATCGGGATGCACCACCGCGCGTATTTGGTCGAGCGTGACGTCGCCATTGGCGGCCACGCTGACCGTGAACACCAACAGGTTGGTCGTGGCCGTACGGCCTTCCACCACGGCGCCGTTGAGCGACAGGTTCACTGCCTCATTCGTGGCCGTGTCCACCAGCCCGGAGGCACCCGCCACCACGCCGAGCGCATAGGTCAGCGTGCCCGCGCCATCGGCGCCAAACGCCGAGGTGAAGTTGGCGGCAAAGTTCTGCGTGGCATTAGTCGCCAGGACGGTCTCGTCCACTGTCAGCGTCGGCTCGGTGCCGGTGGTGCTGATGCTCGGCCCGTCGTCCTCGAACAGCATCTTGGAGCCGATTTCAGTTTTCGAAATAGAGGCTTGGACCAATGTGAAGCCACCCACATCAAAATCGGCGTGGTTATTACCCTTGGCGTCGAGGGCTGCCCCGTTCTCGACGAGCACGCGGTTGTGATCCGACGCTGTGGTGTATTCAATCTGGTACCCGGCCAAAACGCCGGTGATGGTAGCAACCCCACCGGATAAGGTGATACCAATGGCCGGATCATTCACCGATCCGTTTGAATTCTCGATCACCACCCCGGCGCTATTGAAGACGCGAACATTGGTGATGGCAATTGACGTATCACCCGCATAGCCGTTGATGAAATTCACGCCAGGTTCAGCAGCGGTAGTGAATGCACTGACTTTTACCACGGCACTCTTGCCGCTTTGCAACTGCACGACGTCGAAACTGGCCATCTTCGCATTGAAGACGTCGGTAAAGTCGATGTTGGACTCAACATCTGCTTCGGTCGGACTCAGGTTGGGAATGGTCACATCCTGCCTGGCACCCGTGACGAATGAAAAACGGATGCCTTCCTGTTCCGTAATCATCTGGTTGTTGGTGCCGAAGGTGGTCGGGTTGGCCGCCTGGCTGGTGATGATCGTGTCGCCAGTGTTTATATTGGCGCCGCTTGACTCGTCTGCGGGGTCCTTGCCAGTGGCGATGATGGTGGGATCCGTGATCCGCAAGACACCCGCGACATCGACAACTGTCGGGTTCGCCTTCGTGAACATCAGGAACAGGTTCGCACCGGAGGGCACACCGGCCAGACTGAACTCCAGGTCCTGACTGGCTCCGATGAACACCTTATTCAGCAGATTGAGCGAATCATCGGCGTTCGTAGTATCTGGATGCTTAAGCGGTTGATACTCCACGGTCCAGATCTTGCCGCCCGAAACCGGCGATCCGGTTTCTTCGATATAGGCCGCGAACACGATCGCGCCGGTCGAGCCACCGGCTCGGCCCAGAACGATGTTGTCGTTGTTCGCATCCGTATAGAGAAAGATGCTGGTGCCATTGAGGGTATCCAGTCCACTGTCCAGGCCATTGAGCGGTGCACCAGCGCTGTCGACGAAGCTGATATTGGTAATGCTGGCTCCGGGGTCAGCGGTGACGGTGAACGCATTGCTGCCCGTGTTGCCCACGGCACCGGTATAGCCACTCAACGCTGCACCCGTTGCGGTACCGGCACCCAGTGCAGTCAATCGGGCAGAGAAGGTCGAGGGCAGGGAGGTCACCAGAATGTCGTTGTCGTCAGCGTCTCCCGCAGGGCTTGGCGTGGCGGCGGCGTTCTGCAACCCGGCCGTTTCGTCCAGCGTAACGTTCGCGCTGGTGGCCACGACGCTCAGACCGCTGTCCGTAAATGACGTTGTCGCCACTGTGTCGTCACTCGTACCGAACACACGATCGTCACCCGAAGAGGCCGCGGTGAGCAGAAACGTCGCACCAGCCGAGTCGTCTGGATTCACGTACCACGAGGTCGTGACGCTGCCGTTGACTTGGCCGTCAAGATCGCCGGCACCGCCATCGGTCACATACCAGGGCTCGTGTCCCTCGCCGGTGTCGGTATCGAGCACGTCGTCGGGCGTGCCCCATAGGTTATCCGCGCCGGCGCCGGTGGCGTGTTCCACTTCGAGCATCACTGTGCTGCCGGCGGCGAAGCCGCTGGCCGTAATGGTGGCGGTGCTGCCAGGCGCGTAGTCGCTCAGGTTGGTGGTGACGGTCGGAGAATATGGGGGGGCGTCGTTTGCGTTGACGCCATGGCTGATGGGTAACGGATCGGCACCGGTGTTATCGGCCTGGTTGCTTGTTAGCGATGAGTTTTTCTTTTGATTAGCCATGATTTTCTCCAGAGCAACTAGGGCCATCGAGGCCTGACCGTAGACTTTGTACTGCTATAGCTTGCAACTATGTGTAAGCGCCGGGGATTGCGCATCGGCCGATACTCCCAGGCGGGGTGGGAGTTTCAGACTACTTGGGAGAGGAGCAACGGGATGAGGAATGAGGACGTACTGCCGGTGCTCAAAGCCGCCCGGGCTTTAACCTCCAGCGCGTCCAGCAGAATTTGAGTCGGCTCAGGTGGCCGGGTCGGGGGCAGCTTTTTTGACGGAGGTACACGACGTCCTGCTTGCCGAAGCGCTCGTCCACTTGCCGTGCAACATCCCCGCCCGTCACCCACATGCAAACCCCGCCCATCGAACCGGCACTAACCCGTGGTTGCGCGGTCAGTAAATGGCGCCTGTAGCGACGAGGATCGTCTCTGATAGCGGCACATCAGGTTGCGTTTAGTGTTTTCTCTAAAGCCTTAGGGCAAAAAACCAGCGATGGATTGCGTCTTGGACCGACTATTTCTTTTGCGGGCGTCACTCTATGGGTTTGCTTCTCGATCCGCGTCATGACATTGATGCCGCTTTATTAAGCTATCGCCGGGTGTTTTGGTCGCTGGCCCTGTTCAGTGGGGTGATCAACCTGCTGGTGCTGGTGCCGTCGCTCTACATGATGCAGGTGTACGACCGGGTCCTCACCAGCCGCAACGAAACCACCTTGTTCATGCTCACCTTGATCGCCCTGGGACTGTTCATGTTCAGCGCCCTGATCGAGTGGGTACGCGGTGAGGTGATGATTCGCATGAGCGCGGGGCTGGACGATGCCTTGGGCGAGCGGATTTTCGACGCCGCCTTCGCCCGCAGTCTGCGCGAGCACAACGCCAACCCGGCGCAGGTACTCACCGATCTGGCGACGTTGCGGCAGTTGATCACCGGCCAGGGCCTGATCGCCTTGCTCGATGCGCCGTGGTTGCCAATTTTCCTGCTGGTGGCGTTCATCTTTCATCCTTGGTTCGGCGTGCTGACGCTGGTTCTGGCCCTGGTGCTGATCGGTCTGGCGCTGTGGGGCGAGTTGGCGACTCGCACGCGTTTGGGCGAAGCCAATCGCCTGGGCGTGCAGTCGTCGATCTATGTAAACAGCACGTTACACAATGCCGAAGTCATCCAGGCCCTGGGCATGCTCGGGCCGTTGCGCCAGCGTTGGAGCCTGCTGCAGCAACGCATCATTGCTGCCCAGGCCCATGCCAGCGACCGCGGCGCGCGTATCACTTCGATGACCCGTTTCGTGCGCATCTCCGGACAGTCTCTGGCCCTGGGCCTGGGGGCGTTGCTGGTGCTTGAAGGCCAATTGTCGGCGGGCATGATGATTGCGATGTCGCTGCTGCTGGGGCGTGCCCTGGCGCCCGTGGAAATCGCCATTGGCTCGTGGAAGCAATTCAACTCCGGCCGCCAGAGCTACCAGCGCCTGAGCCAACTGCTGGCCGAGCATCCGCGCGAGCGTCTGCGAATGCCTTTGCCACCGCCCACCGGCGCAGTGCGTTTGGAGCAGTTGTATGTCGGCCCGCCCGGCGCCTCGCAACCGATCCTGCGTGGCATCAATTTCAGCCTGGCCAAAGGTGATGTGCTCGCCGTCGTCGGCCCCAGCGCCAGTGGTAAATCAACGCTGGCCAGGGCGATGGTCGGGGTATGGCCGGCGTTGGGCGGGTCGGTGCGCCTGGACGACGCCGAGATCAGTCAATGGTCCCACGACGCCCTGGGTCCGCACCTTGGATACCTGCCCCAGGACATCGAGCTGTTCGACGGCAGTGTGGCCGACAACATTGCCCGCTTCGGCGAGCAGGATGCCGACAAGATCATCGCCGCCGGGCGTCACGCCGGCATTCACGAGATGATCCTGAGGTTCCCCAAGGGTTACGACACACCTCTGGGCCCCGGCGGGCTTGGCTTGTCCGGTGGACAAAAGCAACGCCTCGGGCTGGCTCGCGCACTCTATGGGCGCCCGTCGCTGATTGTGCTCGATGAGCCCAACTCAAACCTCGATGAAGCCGGAGAGCTGGCGCTGGTGCAGGCCATCACTGCGATCAAGGCTGCTGGCAGCACCGTGGTGCTGATTACCCACCGGCCTAATGTGCTGGCCGTGGTCGATTACATCCTGGTGCTCAAGGACGGCACTCAACAAGCATTCGGTTCACGGGACCAGGTGCTCAAGGCATTGATGCCGGGGCCTAGACCGGCCGCGGTCAAGGAGACTGGCGAAGATGCATGATCTGACCCCTGAGCAGCGGCTGAGCGTGCGCGGCGCCACAACATTGCCCTGCGCCAGTACCGACGCCGGAGGCGCGGCACGCTATGGTGTGGGTTTCCTGGTCCTGACGCTGGGCGGCTTCCTGCTCTGGGCCTGCCTGGCGCCGCTCGACCAGGGTGTCGTGGGCAGCGGCACCGTGGTGGTGGCGGGCGAACGCAAGGCTGTGCAGTCGTTGGTCGGTGGGGTGGTGGAAAAACTGCTGGTCAGCGATGGCGACCGCGTCAGCCAGGGGCAGTTGCTGGTGCAGCTCAATACGGTGCAGGCGCAGTCGCAACGGGACGTGACGCTGGGCAAGTTGCTCAACGATCGCAGCGTCGAAGCGCGGTTGATTGCCGAGCGCCTGGGCTCGGCCGAGATCCAATGGCCCGCTGAACTGCTGGAACATGCCGATGAGCCGCGGGTCAAGGCCGCCATGGCCTTGCAGAGCCAGTTGTTTCTGACTCGCCGCGCAGAGCTGGGCAGCCGTTTGCAGATCATCGAACACGAAGCCGTGGCATTGCAGCAGCAATTGCTCGGCTACGAAGGCGTCAAGCGCAACTACGACACGCAGATGCGCTTCCAGCAGCAGGAGCTGGAAGGCCTGCGTGATTTGGCCCGTGAAGGCTACGTTCCGCGCAATAAACTTTTCGAGGCCGAGCGCAACGCAGCCCAATTGGCCGGGCAGATTGCCTCCGGGGTGGGCGATGTGGGCAGGACCCGCCAGGCGATCAACGAAAGTCGCCTCAAGGCCTTGCAGGCGCAGCAGGAATTTCGCCGCGATGCCGAAACCCAGCTCAGCGAGGTTTCTGCCGAGGCGGCAGGTTATGCCGATCAGATTCGTGCCTTGCAGTTTGAAGTCGACAACGGTGCGATCCGTGCGCCGGTGTCCGGGCAGGTCATGGACGTGAGCCTTCATACGGTCGGGGGGGTTGCGCAGGCCGGCCAAACCCTGATGCAGGTGGTGCCGCTGGATGCGCCGATGGCGATCACCGCGCGTTTTGAGCCGCTGATGGCCAATAAGTTGCGCCCGGGGCTGCCGGTGCATGTGCACTTCACCGCGCTGCAACGGGTGGATACGCCGACGGTCACCGGTACGGTGACTACGGTGTCGGCGGACCAGTTGATCAATGAACAGACGCACCAGCCGTACTTTTCCGCCAAGGTCGAAATCCCCGCCGACACTGTCGCCTCGCTCCAGGCCGCCGGCCTGCTGGTGCGCCCCGGCATGCTCGCCGATGTCACGGTGGTGACGGGGGAGCGCACCTTGATGAATTACCTGATGAAACCTTTGCGTGAACGCTTGCTTGCAGCCTTCAAAGAGGAATGAGCATGACCGATCGTTGTCGCTATCGCTCCCGTGCGTTGCTGGGTTTGTATATCAGTTGGGCCGCGATCAATCCCGTATGGGCCGCCGAAAAAGGCCTGAGCCTGACCGCGGCGTACGACGCCTCGCGCGCCAATGACCCGACCGTGCAATCGGCGGCCCATGCCTTTGATGCTTCGAAGCAGGAAGAGGCGATTGGCCGCGGCGGCCTCTATCCGCAAGTGTCGTTGACGTCGCGCTACGGCTACGGTGGGCGTATCGATGGCGGCGACGACCGCAGCTACGTCAACAGTAATGATTACCAGGCAAACAACGTCACCCTGGCGGCGCAACAACCGCTGTATGACAAGGGGCGCTGGGCGGCGTATCAGGAGGGCAAGGCGCGGGGGCAGTTGGGTAACCAGCTATTCGACGTTGCCGGCCAGACCCTGTACGACCGGGTCGCCAAAGGCTACTTCGACGTCGCCCGGGCTGAAAACGAGATCAAGTTGATCGCCCAGCAAAAGGCTGCCATCAGTGGATTGGTGACGCAGAGCAAAAAGCTTTATCAGGGCGGCCAAGGTGCGATCACCGATATTGATGAGGCCCAGGCGCGGCTCGATCTTGTCGAAGCCCAGGAGACTGAAGCCCAGGCCCGCCGCGTGGCCGCGTTGCGGGCATTGTCCGGTCGCGCCAGCGTGCCCATCGATGACATCCAGCCGATGCGCGAAGAACTCGCCGCCGGTAGCCCGATCCCGCCGGAGCAGGATTTGCCGTACTGGACGGCGGTTGCCCGTGACGCCAGCCCCGAGCTGGCAGCCCGGCTGGCAGCGGTGAAAGTCGCCGAGGCGCAAGCCGACAGTCAACGCGCCGGGCATTATCCGACCTTGTCGCTGACCACCCAGCTAACCCGCCGGGAAACCCGTCAGTACCAGGAACTCGATCCGCGCCAGGACAGCTATTACGTGGGGGTGCAGCTGGATATTCCGTTGTATCGCGGCGGGGCGGTACGCGCCTCGGTGGCGAAGGCCGAAGCGCAACTGGCCGGTGCCCAGTCCGACTACGATGTGCAGCGTCAACAGTTGGCCGAGGACATCGAAGCCGATTATCTGGGCGTCGTGGCCGGGTTCACCAAGAGCAAGGCGATGCAGCGGGCGGTGGAGTCCAATCAGCGGGCCCTGACCTCGACGGAAAAAGGCTTTCAGGGTGGAGTGCGTTCCACGGTGGATATTCTTGATGCACAGCAGCGGGTGTTCCAGGCCCGCCGAGACCTGCTCAACACCAAACTCGACATGCTGCAAAGCTATGTCAGCCTGCACACCCACACCGGCCAGATGAGCCGCGGCGTCCTGGAGCAGGTGCAGAACCTGTTCTGAGCGGCGGGTCGCGACCAGGTTCAAGACTGATGCCTATGTGCCGAGCAGGCCCACACACATTTGATCTGTGGCTGTCCTCGATTTTTCAGGCACAGTAAATCCCCTGTAGGAGTGAGCCTGCTCGCGATAGCGGTGGGTCAGCCTGCATCAGTGCTGAATGTGCCGCCGTCATCGCGAGCAGGCTCGCTCCCACATTTGATCTGTGGTTGTCCTCGATTTTTGTGGCACTGCCAGTCCCCTGTGGGAGTGAGCCTGCTCGCGATAGCGGTGGGTCAGCCTGCAGCAATGCTGAATGTGCCGCCGTCATCGCGAGCAAGCCCGCTCCCACATTTGATCTGTGGTTGTCCTCGATTTTCGTGGCACTGCCAGTCCCCTGTGGGAGTGAGCCTGCTCGCGATAGCGGTGGATCAGCCTGCATCAATGCTGAATGTGCCGCCGTCATCGCGAGCAGGCTCGCTCCCACATTTGATCTGCGGTTGTCCTCGATTTTTGTGGCACTGCAAATCCCCCTGTGGGAGCGGGCTTGCTCGCGAAAGCGGTGGTTCAGCTTGCATCAATGCTGAATGTGCCGACGCCTTCGCGGGCAAGCCCGCTCCCACAGTTGATCTGTGGTTGTCCTCGATTTTCGTGGCACTGCAAATCCCTTGTGGGAGCGGGCTTGCTCGCGAAAGCGGTGGGTCAGCCTGCAGCAATGCTGAATGTGCCGCCGCCTTCGCGAGCAAGCCCGCTCCCACATTTGATCTGCGGTTGTCTTGGATTTTTGTGGCACTGCAAGTCCCTTGTGGGAGCGGGCTTGCTCGCGAAAGCGGTGGGTCAGCCTGCAGCAATGCTGAATGTACCGCCGTCATCGCGAGCAGGCTCGCTCCCACAACGTCAGGCTGTAAAGTCGCTGGCGTGCAGCTCCTTGACGCCCACCAGTTCGAATTCGAACTCGGGGGTGGCGTCGGCGTTGACACTGCCGGAGAGAATGCCATCGGCAAAGCGCAGTTGGCCGGTGGCGTTGGCAGGGTCGAAGGCGTTGCTGCCGATGAACGTGAAGGCGTCGATATTGGCGGTCAGCGGGTTGGCGTCCAGGCCGGTGAAGTCCAGATGATCACCCTCGGTGGTCTTGAAACCGTTGACCACATCGCGCAAAGCCCCGACGCCCATGTCCGACAACGCACCAAACGCGTAGGTGTCCGCGCCAGTGCCGCCGGTGAGGTTGTCAGTGCCTGCACCGCCGATCAGCCGGTCATCGCCCGAACCACCCACCAACGTATCGTTGCCCGCACCACCGTTCAGAACGTTCGCGGCGCTGTTGCCCGACAGACTGTCGGCGTAGGCGCTTCCCGTCAGGTTTTCGAAAAATTTCAAGGTGTCGAGCCCGGAGCCCACGGTGTTTTGTTGCGCTGACGTCGAGAGGTTTACGGTAACCCCGGACAGGGCGCGTTCAAAAGACACTGTGTCGTTGCCATCGCGTCCGTCCAGCACGTTGTTGCCGGCTCCGGCGAACAGCGTGTTGTCCAGCGCGTTGCCCGTGCCATTGGCGGCGCCCGTGCTATCGATATACAGACGCTCGACGTTGTTGGCGAGAGTATGGGCCGCCAGGCTGCTGTGCACGCTGTCGATCCCTCCAGGCACTGCATTGCTGTTGGTCTCGATCACGATGTCGTCGGCGTTGTCGACATAGTAGGTGTCGTTGCCATCGCCGCCGCTCATGCTGTCGGCCCCTGCAGCACCATTGAGCACGTTATTGGCGGCATTGCCGGTGATGAAATTTTGCCGCTCATTGCCGGTACCGTTGATGTCCGACGTGCCGGTGAGCACCAGGTTCTCGAGATTGGCACCCAGGGTCCAGCTGACCGAGGCCTGCACCGTATCGATCTGCGAGGTCGAGGTGTTGGTTTCCACGACGCGGTCGGACGCGTTATCGACCACATAGATGTCGTTGCCATCGCCACCGGTCATGGTGTCGGCGCCCAGGTGACCATCGATCGTGTCGTTGCCCAAAGTGCCCACCAGGGTATCGGCCTGGTCGGTGCCGGAAATCATGTTATGAGCGTTGTCGAAAATGTCCTGCACGCTGTTGTTGTCGTTAGGGTTGCCCTGGAAGCCGAGGTCACCGGCAATGTAGTCGGCCAGGCGCTGGCCGACGATCTCCGCTGACTCCTCGTGCAGGTGCCAGACGTCGTCGGGATACGCCTGCGGATCGACTTCGTGGCGCAAGGGGAGGTCGGTGTAGTCCACCGCCAGCTTTACGTCGGAGCGCTCGGCAGCGATGGCTTCCTGGGCGGCGCGGACATAGCCAACCCCCTCGACGATGGAGGCAATCTTCTCCTCCGAATAACCACGGATACGCGCTGCGTCCTGCTCGTAGTGACCGGTTTCCATCAGGTACACGCTGAAGCTGCCGAACTGGGTATGCAGGTAATCAAACACCTTCAGGGTCGCGGCCTTGTAGGCCGCTGCTGCCGCTGCCTTGTCCGTGGCGCGGCCGATCTCCTGGGCGGCTTCCTCACCCTGGCCCCAAATGATGCCCATGGTGACGTTGTCTATGGATTGCAGTTCGGTGAGCTGGTCCCGCAGCAGCGTCACGGCGCGCAACAACGCAGGCCCGGGTTGGTTGGTGTCGGTCAGCCACCAGCACAACTTGAGTTCCTCGGCGCTGAGTGTCGACAGGCCAGTGACCGTGCTGCCGCCCACCGCGATGTCGATGCCGTTGCCATCCGCGTCGTTGAACTGGCTGCGCACGTCATAGGTTGTGTAGCGGTCCAGGTCGTTGACCAGCATCGAGGTGCCGGACTGATTGTCATCCTCCGTCATGCGCAGCAGGCGTGCATTGGATTGGCCGAGGACGGGCAGGTAGAGGATGTCCTGCTGGGCGCGCTCGCCGAACACGAAATCGCTGGCGGTCAGGGTGTTGAGGTAGTTGCCGCTGAGGGCGATTTCGAAGCGATTGCCATCGGCGTCGGTCTCGGCGGATTTGATGTAAGTCTTGTCGCCGGCCGCGTTTAGGGTCATGTACAACGTGCCATTGCTGCCATCGCCGAGGCCGAGAATGCCAAGGCCCGAAACATCGATCTTGTCGACGCCAACGGTGAAATCATAAATCGTGTCGGTGGCCGTGACACCGCCGGTGTCGTAGTCGCGGTAGCTGTCGAGTACGTTGGTGTAGCGGAAGGTGTCGGCACCGTCGCCACCGTACATCGAATCGCGTCCGGCGCCGCCATCGACGATGTCCGCGCCGGTGCCGGCCTTGATGGTGTCGTTGCCACCGAGACCGAGGATCAGGTCTGCACCCGCTGTGCCATTGAGGGTTTCGGCGTTGTTGGTGCCGGTGATGGTGTTGGCGGGCGCATCAGCCACCGCCAGGGCAAAACTGTCGCTGACCGATGCACCGGCCGGGTCCGTGGCTTTGACCAGCACGTTGTAATTGCCGGAGGCGGTGCTGGTCGGCGTACCGGTGAAGGTCAGGTTGGTGGCATTGAAGCTCAGCCAGGCGGGCAGGGCGCTACCATCGGCCAGGGTCGCGGTGTAGCTGAGGCTGTCGTTATCCGGATCGGTAAAACTGGTGGCCGGCACCGCGTAGTTGAACGGGGTGTTTTCGGTCGCGTTCTGATCCAGCAACGCCGTTGCCACCACCGGCGCATGGTTGACCGTTGGCGACGTGGCGAAGACGAAATTGGCACTGGTCAGCTTGTTGAGGTAGTTGCCGTCCAGTGTCACTTCGAAGCGGTTGCCATTGGCGTCGGCGGTCAGGGACTTGATGTAAGTCTTGGTGCCGGCACTGTTGAGCACCACGTACACGGTGTTGTTCTTGCCATCCCCCAGGCCGGTGAATCCAATGGCCGAGAGGTCGATCTTGTCGGCGGTGATATCGAAATCGGTGATCACGTCGCTAAGATTGGCACCGCCAGTGTTGTAGTTGCGGTAACTGTCCAGGCGATTGGAGAACGCAAAGATGTCCGCGCCAGAGCCGCCGGTGAGGGAGTCCATGCCGGCACCGCCGTCGAGCTTGTCGTCGCCCGCGCCGCCACTGAGGCTGTCGTTGCCCGCCAGGCCGAGCAGGGTGTCGGCCGAGTCGCTACCCAAAAGCGAGTCGCTGCCGCTGGTGCCGGTGATCACACGATTGAAGATGAAATTGCTGGCGGTCAGGGTGCTGGCCAGGTTGCCCGAGAGAATCAACTCGAAGCGATTGCCGCTGGCGTCGGCATCGTAGTCCTTGATGTAAGTGCGGTCGTTGCTGGCGCTGTAGCTGACCTGAAGGGTGCCGCCACGGCCATTGCCCAGGCCGGTGAAACCGAGGCCGGCGAGGTCGATCTTGTCTTGGGTGACGTCGAAGTCGGTGATGGTGTCATCGAAGCTTGCGGTTGCGTTGCGGTAACTGTCGGACTGAGCGACGAACCGGAACGTATCGGCACCGGTACCGCCGGTGAGTTTGTCGATGCCCGCGCCGCCCACCAGAATGTCGCCACCAGCACCGCCATTGATGGTGTCGTTGCCGCCAACGCCATAGAAAATCTCGCTGGCGGCACCGCCCAGCAGGGTGTCGTTGCCAGCCGTACCTTGCACGGTGGTCATCGGCACCGTGGCACTGACGTAGCTGCCGTCGCCATAGACCAGCGTGGCACCGTTGCTGGTGTGGCTGATGGTGTTGCCGATGATGGCGTTGCGATCGGTGCCGTCTTCATTGCGCTCTGCAACACCGTAGGTCGACAGGTTGCTGCCGGTGATGATGTTGCCCTGGATCGTGTTATCGCTGCCGTTGAAGTACTTGCCGGACACGCCCAGGGTGTCGTTGTAGGACTGGATGATGATTTCCGGTACGGGGTTGCCCAGGGAGTTGTTGCTGAGCGTGTTGTCGATGATCTCGACGTGGTTGCTGCCATAGATGCGGATCCCGGCGCTGGTGTTGTCGTGGATATCGACGCCGCTGACCGTCACCTCGCTGGACATTTTGATCAGCACCCCTTCGGCGCCGTTGCCGTACACCTCACCACCGGTGATGGTGATGTTGCTGGGGGAGGGAATGTCCTCGCTGCCGCGCTGCACCACGATGCCATTGCCGCCGTTGTCGTAGGCGACGTTGTTGGTCATGGTGAAGTCGTGGGTGCTGGTAACGACATTGAAGCCGTGGCGGTCATTGTCATAAGCGACGTTGTTTTCGAAGGTGCTGTCGCTGAGGAAGTCAGCAACGAAGCCGTCCAGGCCATTGCCGTGGGACACGCTGTTCTTGATGACCATGTTGACGGTCTGCTCGTGGGGGTCGAAACCGTACCCGGAGCAATCCTTGATCTCGACGCTGTCGAGGGTGACGTTGGAGTCGTAGCCTGCCTGGCCGGGAATGTAGCCGTTGAACCAACCGTCGATCTTGCCCGTAGTGTGATCACGGTTGCCGTCGATGGTGAGGTTGCTGACGCCAAAGTCATGGGTTTCCTCGCCATAGGCGGAGCGGATGACCCCCGTGATCTTGGTGTCGGAGCCGTCAGCCACTTTGACAGTGGTTGCGCCCATGCCATCGCCGTACAGGTAGACGTTGCTCTTGAGCATCAGGCAGCCGTCGGAGGGTTCCACACCTCCCGAAACGATATAAGTTCCGGTCGGCATATACACCTGCCCCCCACCTGCGGCTGCCGCTGCATCAATGGCACTTTGTATCGCCGCCGTGTCGTCGGTGATGCCATCTCCTTTGGCGCCAAAATTTTGTACGTTAAAAATCATGAGCTTATCTCCGTATCAGCCTAAAACCTCGAAAGATGCCAATATTCCATCGACAGCCACCGTGTTATGACCTAGCGGAGCGCAAAAGTTGTGACCGCACATCGGGGAAGTGTCAAAAAACCGAACAAACTGATCAGTGGTTATGCGGTATTTCGAGAAAACAACGTTCTGTTGACGCTCATTCAGCTAGCGAACAATCCCGCTCCCACAGGTTCCGCGATTACCGGCGTCGCGCTCGAAAGCCCGGCCGCCGCAAACAGAGTCAGAAAAAGTGGACTGAAGCTTCAGGGTTGGCTTGTCTCGCAAGACCCGACCGTTGAGCGGTTGAAGGCGATAGCGGGTCAAGGCATCGACAGTCGGGCCGATAAGGCCTGTAGTCGTTGTACCGCCTGGAAGCCCTATGAAAAGCAAGCCACTTGCCCGTCTGCCGCAGAAGCAAACCTCCAATCTTTCCCTGACCCGCATGTCTTTGATGGCCTTCTCTTGTCTGTTGTTATCGATCTTCCTGTTGGCCAGCACCTTGATTGTTTACATCGCCTTCGAGCAAAACCAGGACGCCGAGCGCCGCAGTCGCTTCTATGCGGAAAAGGCCGTGCAATCCCTGGAGAAGTCGGTTCTTTTGACGATCAAGGACTACGCATTCTGGGGCGATGCCTATGAGCACCTGCACAGGAAGGTGGATATCGACTGGGCATTTGTCCGCCAGAATGCCGGCTCGTCGCTGTTTAAGGACTTCGGGTTTGAGGGTGTGTTTGTGATCGATCCGACCGATCGTACGGTGTACTCGGTCATCAATGGGCAGCTGGAATCGGTCACCGCTGAAGACTGGCTGAAACAACCCATCACCGCGCTCATCGAACGTGCACGCATTGATGTCGAAGGCGAAACACCCATCAAGGCGTTTCTCGATGTTGACGGCACCCCGGTGTTGGTCGCTGCCGCGCCCCTGACGCCTGGCACCAACCTCCAGGTCGAAACGGATGACAGGCCAGCCTCAATACTGTTGTTCGTCTCCAGGCTCGATGCTGCCCGATTGAGCACCATGGCCAGTGATTTCGGGATTGCTCAATTGCGCGTGGCCTCAGGTGATAGTGCAGCGCTCGGCACATCGTTTTTGCGCCTGGGGGAAAGGGGTACGGCGGGCACCCTGCAGTGGACACCGG
Organism: Pseudomonas sp. PDM25; assembly: GCF_019219045.1. Classification (NCBI taxonomy): domain Bacteria; kingdom Pseudomonadati; phylum Pseudomonadota; class Gammaproteobacteria; order Pseudomonadales; family Pseudomonadaceae; genus Pseudomonas; species Pseudomonas sp. PDM25. The sequence goes on along the minus strand of NZ_JAHUWL010000001.1, from coordinate 385,606 downwards.
CGCAACCGGGGCATCGGTTGATGATCGTGGTGTTGCCGCTGATCGGTATCGCGGGGCTGATTATCGGACTGATGACCTGGCTTTTTCAGCGCCGTACCACGGCAGCTGCGCAAGTGATGGATGCCAGTTACACCTCCCTGCAGGTCAGTCGAACGGCGTTGGCGGCCAGTGAGGCGCGGTTTCGTGATGTCGCCGAGGCGTCCTCCGACTGGATTTGGGAAATCGATACCGGGTTGCGCTTCACCTACCTGTCAGAGCGTTTCGAAACCGTGACGGGACTGCGCAGGGCCGAGTGCCTTGGTCGTCCTATCGATGACTTGCTGGTGTCTGATCAGGGCCCACTTTCCCAGTGGTTGAAAAACCACTCGCGACGGGCCAACGCCATCTTGCAATGCAGTTATCTGTCAGGGGACGGGCAAGCCAGGATTTTCCGTCTTTCCGTGCGAGAAATGGAGGGGCTGGGCTATCGCGGCACGGCCAGCGATATCACCGAAGAAGTGGCGGCCCGCCGACGGATCGAATACCTGTCGCAACACGATGCGCTGACGGGCCTGGCGAATCGCGCCCGTATGCAGGAATTCCTCGATGGCAAACTCAAGGCTGCGCCGACCCTGAGTGATCCGTTGGTCATGCTCAGCGTCGACCTGGACCGCTTCAAACCGGTGAATGATCTGCTCGGGCATGCCGCAGGCGATCAGGTGCTCAACGAGGTCTCCAAAAGGCTAGGGCAGTGCTTGCGCTCCGATGACCTGGTCGCGCGAATCGGTGGCGATGAGTTTGTGCTGGTGGTGGCGAATATGGTTTCTCAGGATGAGGTCGAGCACCTGTGCCAGCGCTTGATCGATTGCATCGAACAGCCGTTCCAGATTGATGAGCATGAGGTGTTTATCAGTGCCAGCATCGGCATTGCCATGGCACCGGCTGACGCCACCCTGGCCGATGAGTTGCTGCGCTATGCCGACATCGCGCTGTATGAAGCCAAGGATGCTGGACGCAACACCTGGCGTTTTTACGCGGGCGACATGAATGCTCGAATCCTCGATCGTCGTCAGTTGGAAAGCGATCTGCGTCACGCGATCAAACATGATGAGTTGCGTCTGCACTTTCAGCCGCGCTATCAGATTGCCGGCAGGGTCATGGCCGGTGCCGAAGCGCTGGTACGCTGGGAGCACCCGGTGAGAGGGCTGTTGTCGCCCGACGTTTTCATTCCCATTGCGGAAGAAACCGGGTTGATTCTGCCGCTGAGCAACTGGGTACTGGACACCGCTTGCAGGGCCGCGTCGACCTGGCCCGAAGAGCTCTTTGTCTCGGTGAACCTGTCGCCGACAGAGTTTCAGCGTGGGCAGTTGGTGTCCAGGGTTCAGGCGGTGTTAACGCAGACCGGTTTGAATCCAGCCCGGCTGGAATTGGAACTGACGGAGAATGTCATGCTCGACGACGCCAAGGGCGCACTGCAGATCATGCACGACTTGAAAGCCTTGGGTGTGCGCCTGGCAATGGACGATTTCGGCACTGGGTACTCGTCATTGAGCTACCTGCGTTCATTTCCTTTCGACGGGTTGAAGATCGATCGCAGCTTTATCTCCGGGCTGGCCGCCAGCGGTGACGATCAGTCGATTATCGAGGCCATCGTCGGGCTGGGCAGGGCACTGTCGCTGACAGTCACGGCGGAGGGGGTGGAAACGATCGAGCAACTTCAGGCCTTGCAGGATGCCCGGTGCGATGAGGTTCAAGGGTATTTCTTGAGCCGGCCTATGGATGCGCAGGCGATTGGACACTTGATTGGCGTCCACGCGAAGCATTCAGGGCTGCGAACGCTGGCCGAAAGCGCTTTCGCTGAAAGTTGACACGTCAGCGGCGCACGCTTTACTGCACCAGTTGCTCGACCAACTCTGGCGTCACGTAGTGCGGCCCGTCGAACAGGTAGAGCGGATATCCGTCATAGGCCGCCAGTTGCGGCTTGAGCTCGGCAGCGGTCGCAGAGCGGAAGCCGCCACCAAAGTTGGGGCGGAAGGCTTCAACGATGATCCGCACACGATCTTTGCCCAGACGCTGGCTCAGGGCGTCGGCGTAGGTTCGCGCGACCGGTGCCGTGCGGGCGTACACGCCGACACCGTCCTGGAAGAACACGCCGATGTCATCCGGCAGCCATTGCTTGAGCCATTCGGCGGTGGCGACGGGGCCGATATTGGCACCGTCATAAACGCTGATCCACAACGGTCGCGGCAGCTTGGCCAGCAGCGCGGGCAGTTCTTTGGCACGGGTCCAGCTGGGGTCGACTTCAGCCGGGAAATACCAGCCGGTCACGTGTAACGGCGTAGGCAATTTGGCGATCCGTTCCGAGACGGCGGCCAGCTGTTCGATGTTGTCCCGTGAGCGGTTCTCGCTGAAATAACCCGCCAGTCCCAGGATCACATCCTGCGCCCAGGGTGCCTTGGCGATGCGCGCCCAATCGGGCAGCACCGGTACGGCGGGCAGGCCAGTACCGGGAACGAAGGCCTGATCGTCGACAACTGTCCATTGCACCAGCAGCTCACGCGCTCCCAGTTTTTCCCAGTGTCCGCTGATACCGACGGTCTTGTTGTCCGGCTGCCAGACGATGCCGACAAGCCCCGGGGCCAGGGCCTTGGTCTTCGTCACGTAGAGCATGCTGGTGCCTGCGCCGACGGTGACGGCAAACAACAGGGCCGCAACGGTCGCACGACTGGCGGTGTAGCCGAAAATGTTCACGGAAGTGCCTTTTGGAGACGTTGATGCCATTGGCTCAGCGAGGTGACGCCTTTGGCGTTCCAGTTGGCTGCTGCATCAGGGCCCAGGTGGAACTGGCCCTCGTTGAATTGCCAGACGATCACTTGCGGCTTGTGTTCGGCAAAATCCGCCGACTCCAAGTATTGCAGCAGCGTAGCCCACGGACCGACGTCGCCGGGGTTCCAGGTCAGTGCGACGGGACGGTCCAAGGCATTTGAGAGCTTCTGCGTAAACCCCAGGTAAGGCTGGACAAAGCTGTTGCCGATCACTTGGACCGGTGCCGGCGCATCGTCGATCAGCAAGTCGTTTTCGGCCTGATGGCGAACGGTGTAGATGTCGCGACCAATCGCCTTGCGCTTGATTGCGGGCAGAAAATTACTGGCCAGATCGCCGAACGCGCGTCTGTCGAACCATTGGCCCAGCGCCGCGCCACCACCGGGGTCACCTTGCAGGCGATAGCGCTCGGTAATCAGTTGCGCCGTGGCGTCTGCGGTGTTTTCGGCGCTCCAGGCTGTCCAGTGGTAGTCGGCGCGGTAAAACGCGGTCTGTTTGCCTTGCTCGGTCCGGTGCAGGATTGGCTTGATGTTCAGCGTGGTCAGGCCTGCTTGGGTCAAGTCGTTTTGCAGGTGGTCATAACGCTGCATCACGGCCACGCTCAAGGGTTGATCGACGGGCAGGCGCTGAGCATAAAACGGCGCTTTCATCGGCACCACCAGCACGACCAGCCCAATGTGTTCGCGTTGAAGTTGCTGCTGGAGTTCCCTGACCAGGGCAATGCTGCGGGCAGTACCGGTGTTGTCGACCTTGCTCAGGCTTTCCCAGGCCGGGAATAACCAGCCATCGTTGCCGGTGATCACCGCCGAGGCTGCTTGAACGCCGGTGCCTGGCAGGCTCGACAGCAGGCCAGCGATCATGGCGGTCATCGACAATCGACGGATAAAACGTTCGGGTCTGGATTGAAGGTTCATGGGGCGGTCTGGTCGACAAGGCCAATCAGCCGTGGAGCCTGACGGGAGCCGATCAGGAACAGGCTATAACGATCCCCGGCCTTGAAGGGCGCCAGCTTCAACGGCACGCTCGCATTCTCATTGCAGCTGGCAACCAGCGTCGCCTGCACCGGGTTGATCGTGCGCTGGGCTTGTCCGTTGAACGGCAGCTGGTTGAACACGGGAGCACCGTTGGCGAGTTTGACCTCGGCCTTGTCGCAACCGTTGGCCAGGTTGTAGACATTCAGTTCGGCGCGCAGGTCTTTACCGCGCAGTGGCGGGTCGATGACCAGACGTGGCGCCCGTGCCGGGTCGCTGTCGAGAATCAGCGTGACCCACGCACCTTTTGGTGCGCTGAGGCCTTTTATCTCGCGACCATTGACGGTCACGTGCAACGGCTGTCGCGAGTCCACGACCTGAAAGGGACTGGCCACTGCGGTCTGTGCGGCAAGGGCAAAACCCGGGCCTTGGCCCACCTGGACCTGCATGGCGGTATCACCGGGATTGACCACTCGCACCCAGGCGGAACCCTCGGGCAGTTTTGGCGCATACAGCTGGGCGATTTCAGGGGCGGCCTGTGCCCACATCGGGACCAGGCCAAGACCTAGCCACAAACACATTCGAACGTTCATGCAAGTCCTCAATAGGAATAAGTCAGGCGAGCGAACACGCCTTCAGCGCGATCATCGCCCAGCACCTTCACGCGGTACTGCAAAGAAAAGTCCACATAGGAGCGGGGGGCGTTGTACGCATCTTCGCGGAACCAGTATCGGACGTTGTTGCCGATACCAACGCCGCCGGCCTTGCCCGATGATGAGTCCGTGCTGCCGTCGGTGTCCGTCTTGCTGTTCATCTTGGAGTCGTAGTCGAACGCGGCCACGACGTGGGGGAAACTCACCCAGCGCGAGCCTGCACCGCCGATGGCGTAGCTGCGACCCATCTGCCATTCGCTGTTGAAGTAGTCACGCGAGTCGTTGACGTAATGACCGGCTTCAGCGAACAACTGCGAGGTCCACCAGCTGGAGGCATCCACCCGCAGATCGGTGCCGATGCTTGAGCCGTAGCCCAGACGCACCAGCCAGTCACCGTCGACGTCCGACGACCCCAAGGGGAATGTACGCTCGACGGCGGCCATCACGTTCAGCGATGTGAAGGGTTTGATCCGGACACCCACGGCGCCTTGCAGCGCATCGAAACCGGTATCCGAATCGCCGTTCTTGCTCCACAGCGTGTCGGTGATGCGTCCGTAGAGTTCGACAAAACGTGCGTTGCGATAGCCCAAGGGGCGCCAGGAAAGCTCGGTGCTGTTTTGCAGGCTGTCATTGCTGTTGCTGCCGCTACTCGGGGCTGAGCTCAGGCCACTGCTCGAACTGTTGCCGCGATAGCTGGTGGTGTTGGTCAATCCCCAGGTGCGCGACACATCGGCCACCGCGCGACGGGTGTCGAACAGTTTCTGCGGGGACATGTCGAGTTCACCGGCATTTTTAGCGTCGATGACTCGTTTGAAGTAGGTGACGGCTTGCTCGTCGTCATTGACCCGCATGGCGGTGTACGCCGCATCCTGCGTTGCTGTCGGCGTGAGTCGGGTGTCGGCATCGGCCTTGCGGAACGAAGTGTGGGCACCGTCATCGTCGCCGGCCTGGACCGACAAATAAGCGATCTGCAGGTCGCTCATCGATTCCAGCTCGCCCGTGTCCCGCGCTTGTTGCAACCGTTCGCGCGCGGTTCGGCGCTGGCCGATGGCGGCATACAGACTGGCTTCTTCGTAGGCGGGAAGGCTGGCCAGTGCCAGTGCCTGGGTAAAGTCCTTGCGCGCCCCGGCATCGTCACCCGATTGCTGACGCAGACGGCCGCGCTGGGCGAGCAGACGAGCGTCATCGCCCGTGAACTTGAGACCTTCGCTGGCTGCCGCGATGGCTTCGGGCACACGTTTCTGATCACTCAGGGCGCTCACCAGCAGTCGGCGGTACGCCGGATTCTGTGGCGCGCGGACAATGGCTTGGTTGGCCAGAACCACCGCCGAAGCGGCGTCTTTGCGGGCCAGGGCCGCGTAGGCTTGGCCGGCCATGTCGGTTCCGCCATCACGCTGGTTGCCCGGCCAGATATCACAGACCAGGCCGAAAGCCGTTTCCTGACAGTTCAAGGCCGGAGCAGGGAAGTGGGCAATAACGTTCGCGCCGTTGTTTTTCTGCCGCAACGCCAAGCGGGCATTGGTGCGTCGACGGGCCACTTCACCGCCTTCATCGTCGGCCAATGGCTGCAGATGATCGAGCGCTTGTTGAGGCTCGCCGTGGGCCAGTGCGGCATCGGCGGCGAAGAAGCGAATGTCGCGGTTTTCCGCTTCCAGCAAACCATCGATGGCCAGGGCATGCTTCAGGTCAGCCTCGGCCGCCTGGGTTTTACCCTGACGATCACGGGCGTAGCTGCGCAGAATCCACGGAGCGATTTCCCCATCGTCTTGCGCCAAAGCGCCTGACGCGGCCTGTTCGGCCCCTGGATAATCCTTGGCCGCGAGCAGGGCACTGATCAGCAGTTGCTGATTGGCGCCGATTTCCGGAGCCCAGGCGACGGCTTTTCTGGCCTGGTCCACGGCCAGGGACACCTGGCCTTGCTCCAGGGCACGATAACCCTCAACCGCCAGCGGAGCGGCCAATTGACGACGAATCGCTTCGCGACGCATCAGCAAGGTATCGTCGTCCGGGAACACCACAAGCGCCTGGGTGGTGGCTTGATCCGCTTCCTGCAAGTGCTGCTGGCGCTGCAAAGACTCGATCAGCAGCAATCGGTAATCCATGCGTTTGGGCGCTTGGGCGATGGCTTTGCGTGATGCCTGGGCAGCCGTGCCGAAGTCATCGCGATCGTAGGCCTTGAACGCCTGGGCCGCGGCGCCGAAGCCGGGGGCCTGACGCGATTGGGGGTAGCGTTTGGGATGATCACGCAGTTCCTTGTCGCGCTGCGCCAGCTCAATCAAGGTGTTCAAACGGGTGATGTCAGCCCGCTGACGCAAGGCTTCGCGGGCCTTGGCGATGGCCAGGTCGTAATCTTTGCGCGCGTAGGCGCTGTAGGCCTCGTTGGCAGAGACATAGGCCGGGCCGGTCAATGGCAGCGGCAACGTCTCGGCAAGAGCAAGCCCAGGTAACAGGCTTAGCCCCGTGGCCATGAGGGACAGGAAGGGGCGTTTCATGCCGGAAGCTCCGCAGGGTAGTGGCTGTGCTGACGCGCCACGGCCTTTTCGATGGTGGCGCGGGGCAGCACGCCGCTGTCGACCAGATAGTCGCCGATGCGTCCGTGACGCTGCGGGCGGTACTGCAACATGGTGCGATTGAATACGTCGCGATCCAGCAGGCCCATTTCGATCAACAAGTCACCCAGCAGTGGCGCGCGAGCATCCGGCACGGACTGGCCTTCGCGCACGTTCAGTTGACGTAACTGCGCGACGATTTCGCTTTCCCGGGCAATCAGCTGCACCGGTTCGCTGCCCAGTACCTCGCTGACTTGTTGCAGACCTTCGGCCGGCAGCGGGCTGGCCACGGCAAGTTGTGCTCGGCCGTCGGCATTCAAGCCGACCGGCACCACGCGCCAGCGCAGAGCGAATTCATCGTCCAGGGTAGGGGGCGACGCCTGTGCCTTGTTGGCCACATCGAACACCCGCGGCAGATCGTTCTGGAAGGCGATGGCTTCCGCCAGTGTCTCGTCGTCCAGCCAGCCATTGCTGAGCAAGATCCGTCCCAATGGCATGTGCCGGGTTTTCTGTTCGTGGAGAGCGCTTTGCAGGTCGGTTTCGTTGATCGCCTGCCAGGACAGCAACACGCTGCCCAACTTGCGCGGTGCGAAGGCAACCAGGTCGGTGGACGGGAAGTCGTGCATGGTTTTGTCCCACACCAGTTTGCGGTTCATTACCTTGCCGACGATGAACATGCGCCAGGCGCGTGATGCAGCCATGAAGTTGACAAAGTTGCCCACCACCATGCGCGGGATGGACAGCAATCCATGCTGCCAGCCGTACAACACGGTGGTGAAATAGCAGCGGTGCGCGATACGCCAGGCCAGCGCGATACCGTTCGCCAGCAGCAGGTATTTGATGAAGCCGTTGGTTTCAAACGGCGTCGGGAAACTCACATCCCACAGGCCACTCTGGCGCAGGATGACCAGGCCCAGCAGCTGCACCAGAATCACGTAGGCGATGATGCTGACGAACGCCGTCACCACGCCCTTGCGGTCACGAAACAGCAGATACCGATTGGCCAGCGAACCGTTCCAGCCCATTTGCTCCCAGCCTTGCAGGCCGATGCCCAGCGTCCAGCGGGCTTTCTGGCGGAATGCGGTACGGAATGTGTCGGGAAAGAATTCCCGCACGCACAACGGCATCTTCAGGGTCGACTCGTAAGGTTTGCGAAACCAGGATTTACGCAGCACGCGAAACTGCACCGGAAAGCGCACAAAGATCGCGTTCATGCCGACCTTGGCCAGGCGTGCGCCGACGTCATAGTCCTCGGTGAGGCTGTCCGTGTTGAACGGCTGGTTCTGGGTTTCCCCGGCCAGCACTCGCAGGGCACGGTGGGAGAAACAGGTGCCAACCCCGGCAGACGGCACCGTGTCGGTCATGCTTTCACGCACGACCAAATCCTTGCCATGCCATTCGGCGAATTCGTCCATGTAGGTGCCCGCCACCCATTCGTACCAGTTGCGTTCCAGCGAAACCACGGGCAGCTGAATCATGTCCTTGCGCGGCAGCAAGTAATTGAACAACCGCAATTCCAGCGGGTGCAGTACGTCCTCGCTGTCGTGCAATACGACGCCGGCGAAGGTCATGCCGTGGGTTTTCTCGTGCAGGAAGATCGCCTGGATCACCCAGTTCAGGCAGTCGGCCTTGCAGGTTGGCCCGGCATGCGGGACTTCCACGCGATGCAGCTGCTTGTAGCGCCGACGCATGCGTTCCACTTCATCGATGGTGCGCTGGTCATTGATGTAGGTGCCGACGAAGACCACATAGTTCTGGTAATCCAGGGTCGACACCATGTTCTCGATCATCGGTGCGATGACGTCATATTCCAGCCAGGCTGGGACCATGATCGCCAACGGCTGTTCATCCCGGGCCATCAGTTGCTCGGCGGTCAGCGGCCGGTATTTGCGATCCACGGTGAACTTGCGAAACAGGCGGCGAGACCAGTACCACAGGTCAATGAACAAATCGTCCAGGCTGGAGATCAGGATCAGCACCGCGATCACGATGGTCGAGATTTCCAGGAAGCTATAGTAGTGGGCCAGCCAATAGGGCCAATAAAGCGACGTCATCGGAAGGTTCCGTTACTGGCGATTGCGACGGGCGTTACGGCCGGCCAGCAACAGGATGAGGGCCAACAGGATTCCACCCGGAATCAGCCACAACAACGACGGCTTGCGCCAGGCGTCCAGGCCCTTGGGTTCTTCGTTGTCGATCAGTTGGCTGCCACTTGGGTCCTGAGTGTCGAAGGTGGTCAGTGCACCGTTGTCACCGAGGATGGCCACGTCGCCGCGGGTCAGCAGAATCTGCCTGGCAAAGCGGGGCGTGTCATTGCCCAGGGCGCGATAGACCAGACCGTGCTGGCCGCCGGCATCCACCACTTGCAACGAGGCCAGGTGGTTGAGGGGATGCACGTCCAGCAGCACCTGATCCTTGTGATTGATGCGCAGGCGACCCTGCTCATCGACCTGCACCGACTCTTTGCTGTCCTTGATCGGCAGCTCGAAGGCGAGGAAGGCTTTGTCCGGTGCGACCAAGGCTTTCGGGTCGGCACTGACGTTCAGTTGCGCCCGCAGCGGCGAAACACCGGCAGCGTCAGCCACCGAAATCACGTGTGGCAAGCTGCTCGCTGGATGCTCGAGGTAGGCCTGTGGCACGAGGATTTGCGCGTCCATGGCAAAGCGCGCGGCCATGCCGGAGAAGTCATCACCCAGGGCCGTTTTATCCAGCACGATGTGGCTGGTCGGCAGCACCGAGACCGGGAAGGCCTGTGGCGTTTCCAGGCAACGATCACTGACGGGCTGGCGCTGGAACGACACGCGCAAAACGTTCTTCGAACCCAAGGCGTAACGAGGGATTCGTGCTTCGATGCGTTGCTGTTCACCGTTGGCCACGAGCTGTTGCGCGCCAATCAGGTAATCGTTGAGAAACAGCGAGGCCACCGGCGCGGTGTCCGAGGCACCGGGTGCGGCAGACACATCGACTACCGCCTTCACCGGCAGACGACCGTCGTAAGCCACGCTGCCAAGAGGGAACGAAGTGCTCCAGTCGGATTTGGCCAGCACGTCAATGGCGCCGGGGTTACCACCCAGGCGCGACAAGGCCACACGACCGTCGGCGCTCAAGGGCATTTGTGCTTCGCTGACGGTCAATTGGCGGCTGCGTGCCAGTGCGTTCCAGGCCGTGCTGAACAGGGCCAGCGCCTTACCGGTTGCTTGCGGCGCGATCATCAGCACCGGGCGGGTGCCCAGCAATGCCAGGCGCACGTTGTCAGTGCCGGTGGCGGCCAGACCTGCATTGATATGCCGCTCACGCCATTGCGTGAAGGCGTTGGCGGCTGTGGCGTCGAGGCCTTGAAGCTGGCTCTGCAGCGCGTCCAGCGATTCGTTGACGGCTTTGAGCAGTTGCGGGTCGTTGATTGCCAGATCCGCCTGGACGTTCGGGGTCTGGCCCAACATCAACAGCGCACCGATTTGCGCCGGGTTGGCCAGAACGAGCGGGCCTTTGCCATTGAGGCTGGCGAACGCTGGAATAGCCAGCAGTTCGGCCGGGATGCGCAGGCTGGTCAGGTCGACTGTGTCCTGTACGGCGGGGAAGGGCAGAACGCGGCTGTGCTTGCCAATCCGCTCCAATGCGACACCGAGACGCCAGGCCGCATCGTAGCTGTCGGCGGACAAGGTGCCCGGCGCGACCATGATTCCCGGCTTGCCGGGCAATGCCGTCCAGGCGGCGCCGACGTCCTGTAACTGGCTGGCGTCGTAGCTGTAATTGAGGCGGGTGTCCGGTTCGATACGCAATACATTGCCGATCGCGCGTTCGTCTTCGCACAGCACACGGGACACGATTGACGACCAGGCAACTCCGAGGCGCAACGAGCCGTTTTCGCGCGCATTCTTATCCACGCCGAGCGTGGCGCTGGCGTCACCCTGGGGTTCGCTGAGCCCTTGCGCGCGCACCGGATAACCGTCCAGCGACAACAGCAGCGTGTTGCGACCGCCTTCGCCATTGAGGTAGCTGGCGTCGAAATTCAGTGTGGCATCCGTCAGCGGCACGCCCGCCGGAACGGGAAGATACAGCTCGCGTCGGGCGTCGGTGGAGCCGAGGATGATCGGTGCATCGATCCCCAGATCGCTCAAGCGGATCTCACGCTCTTGTCGCGTGTCGGCGTTGAGTCGGTTGATCGCCTGGGTGAGCGGGCTGTCCGCGGCCAGGGCGAAAGTCGGCATGAGCGCGAGCAGGCTCACGCCACAGGCGAGGGCGCTGAGCGTGCCCGTATGGATGGCAACGGAAGACTTCATTCAGGTAGATCTCGAGCTGATAAGGGGAGGAGCGGTTTGGTTTATAAAGATGTGAAAGCCGGGAGACTTTTCTCGGGTACAGCTAGCCCTGACGGCTGGTGCTGGAACTTTGGCAACCGCACCCCAGTTACGACGAAATCATCGACCGGGCGCCCCATCAGGGCATCGACGATGCGCGCACTGGCCTTGCCATCGCCGTAAGGGTTGGCCGCCTGGGAGCATCGGCGCCACAGCAGGTCGTCATCGAACAGTGCGTTGACGCCAGCGATGATCGAGTCCGGCGAGGTGCCGACCAGCCGAACGGTGCCCGCGGCGACAGCTTCGGGGCGTTCAGTCACATCGCGCATGACCAGCACCGGTTTGCCCAACGACGGCGCTTCTTCCTGCACGCCACCGGAGTCGGTAAGGATCACATGCGCACGTTGCATCAGGCGCACGAAGGCCAGGTAGTCCAGCGGCTTGATCAAGTGCACGTTGGGCAGATCGCCCAACTGCTCGGTGACCGGGCCCATGACATTGGGGTTCAAGTGCACCGGATAGACGATCTGGATATCCGTGCGTCGGGCCAGATGGCTCAGGGCCTTGCAGATATCCAGGAAGCCTTCGCCGAAGTTTTCCCGGCGATGCCCGGTCACCAGCAGAACCTTGCGGCCGGCTTGCAGGAACGAGAACTGTTGGTCCAGGCTTGCCCGCAGGTCAGCGTCTTGCTCAATGCGCCGCGCCGTCATCTGCAAAGCGTCAATCACCGTATTGCCGGTCACGAAAGCGCGACCTTGAAGACGTTCGTCGAGCAGGTTCTGGCGTGATTCGTGGGTCGGTGCAAACAGCATGTCCGCACTGAGGTCGATGCAGCGGCGGTTCATTTCTTCCGGCCATGGGCTGTAGATATCGCCGGTTCGCAGTCCGGCTTCGACGTGACCAACCGGGATGCGTCGATGGAACGCAGCCATTGAGGCAACCATGGCCGAAGTGGTGTCGCCGTGTACCAGCACCCGGTCCGGGCGGGTCATTTCCAGCACGGGGTCAATCGCCCCGTAAAGCGCCGCGGTCAACGAGTTGAGCGATTGGTGCGGCGTCATCACATCGAGGGTGTAATCGGCCTTGAGGTCGAACAGATCCAGCACCTGCTTAAGCATGCTTTGATGTTGGCCGGTGATGCATATCTGCGAATGAATGCCTGGTTCCGCAGCGAGGGCTTTGACTAAAGGCGCCATCTTGATGGCTTCTGGACGGGTACCAAAGATCGAAAGGATTTTAATCCTTGAATGATGGCGAGCGATGATGTCTTCCTTGCGCAGTTTTAGTGCGCAGCACAACAACGGCCCAAGTTTTATTGAACTTTAGCGCGCCATCGTTATTTGAATTGAGTAAAGACCGGGATAATCAGCGTGAGATCAGATGTTCACTTTATGTGAGGTGGTGCGCTGCCCAAGAACCCGGAACCGGCCGGATTATTAGCATTGATAGCGAATCTTTCAAAGCGTTATATGTGTAATTCGTTTTAATGATTAACGGTTGAAACTTTTATGTTTGTGATCGGTCTTGTTTAGTTTTTCCATGATTTCAAGAAGGTTTTTCTGATTATCACTATTCATTTAACTCATTGTTTTTTATGGCTATTATTTATTTTATCCCCGCTCGTCAACTTTAATGAATTATTCATTCATTATAACGGTCGCGATCAATGCGCTTGCGGTCTGGCTTTCTAGCGTGAGGGTTATGATAGTCACTGAACTGACGCCTGTATATTGTCATGATGCAATAAGTGTTATTTCGGACTAATAAATGAACTTTCCCTCTGCCTTCAATTATTGATAAGCCCTGCGCCTATATTGGTCAGGCAGATAACTCGAAGAAGGGGATCTTTGAGACAGGCATCTTGTACCGGGATTGCGCATGTGGCGCCGGGGCGAGGATGCCGGTTACCTCGGCGCAAGAGTAGATTGGGTATTCCCAACCACCGGAGGATGCGCAAGCAAGTCTGGTCCTGCTCTGGGGTGGGGAAGGGCAATAAAAGCATTTCAGCCTGCCGGCAGGCAGCATATGGAGCTGCTAGTGTTAAGTCCGCATGCCGTCAAAGTCTCTGCAGTCGGGTAGGTGTGAGCCGCAGTTTTGTTCGTGACCAAGCCCTGCCGCTGTTGGTCGTTGGCAGCGGTGTAATCCAAGATCTCCCTGATCCATCGAATGGCACTAATCGAGGAAAAAATCATGGCGAAGGTACTGGTTCTCTATTACTCAATGTACGGTCACCTCGAAACGATGGCTGGCGCAGTGGCCGAAGGCGCACGATCCGTCCCCGGCACCGACGTGACGCTCAAGCGTGTCGCCGAAACCATCCCGGCCGAACAGGCAGCAGCCATCGGCGTCAAACTTGACCAGAAGGCTCCGGTGGCGACACCTGACGAGCTGGGCAATTACGATGCCATCATCTTTGGTACACCGACGCGCTTTGGCAATATGGCGGGACAGATGCGCACGTTTCTCGACCAGACCGGCGGATTGTGGATGAGCGGCGCGCTGGTCGGGAAAATCGGCAGTGTCTTTGCGTCGACCGGCACCCAGCACGGTGGTCAGGAAACCACTATTACGTCGTTCCACAGCACACTCCTGCATCAGGGGATGGTCATCGTGGGTGTGCCTTACACCTGCGCAGGGCTGACCAACATGAGCGAGATCACCGGCGGTACGCCCTATGGCGCGACCACCCTGGCAGGCGCCGACGGTAAACGGCAACCGTCACAAAATGAACTGGATATTGCGCGTTTCCAAGGCAAACACGTCGCTGAGCTTGCAAAAAAGATCGCGGGTTAACGCAGCACGTCAATGGGCACATGCTGCAGGACAGGGGTCCAGCTTCGCTGGCCTGTGTAACGCCGTGGCGGAGTTTTCAGAGGAGCGACGCTCTAGCGAGGCCGCTCCTAATCCCGTTAGTCAAACTGACTCATTCGCCTTTTGCCTGACTGGGAAGGTTCGGTGGAGCAATCAGCCGGCAAGATACGTTAGAGTGCTCATCAATGTCTGTTCATAAGGGCCCTCCACTCGATTCGCATAGTCGCGCCAAGCGGTTTCAGCGAACGAACCGGGCAAAAAAAACCGTATATCAATCGTTATGTGAAGAATGAATCCTCCGCTGTTTATTTCTCTAGATGGGCCCAAGGGAGCCGGCAAAACCACACTGTTGGAGGCCGTTACGAAAGCACTGAGAGCAGACAACAAAAAGGTGATCCGACTTTGCGAGAGAAAAAGCGATCCCCATAGGGGGGAAACAATGACCCTCGTTAACAAACTCGTCAGAAATCCCACCCGGGATTTGGAGTTGGAAGTTTGTGAGCGTTTTGCTGATAGCCGTACCTGGATTTCCCAGCACGTGCTGGCTAAACAGCCACCAGGCAGCATCATATTGATCGATCGCTGGTACCCGTCTGATGCCGCGTTTCGCCGGATAATCCCGTTTGCAGAGATTCTGCAGTTGAACATTGATCGAAACGTGCGAGTGCCAGACCTGCATGTCGGGGTTGTCACTAATCCTGAAATTTCATGGGCAAGGGCAGCGGCACGACGGCGTGGGTTGAGCAGTACGGTGATCCATAAGCTGGAAGAACATGTCGCATGTACCCAAGCGTTCGAGCAAGCGATTGCAGATCACGACTGGGTTTTATGCCGAAATGAAGGAACGATCGAAGACGCAACGATGCAGGTGGTTTCTGAGATCTATAGAGTCCTTTGATGCGCCACAGCGGTAGCGGGCTGACGCTTTGATCTGGGTGCCTGTCATCGATTGCTGGAGATGTAATGCCTAGAGGAAAGCGGACAGGACCTATGCGCAGCTATAGAGCAATACATGATTTAACAAGTGGGCCATGTCATATGTTCATAAGCAGGCCGTTACTATGTACTGCCGCAGGTCCGAAGGCTATTGGCGTGGAAATGTTCATCGGTCGATGTTCATGGAAACCGGGCAGCAGCTTCCGAACTGTCCGGCCCAGCAGAACATCGAAACGGCCGAACACCCCGACCATTCCAGCTCAACGGCGGCAATCTGATACTGTTTTTTGTGTTGAATCTGAGCCTTTTATTAGTTAGCCGGTGCTCTATAGAGTGCGCGTCCGACGCACTAGTGGACAGTGATCGGCCGCCCACTATTTCAGGCTCTCTGAAGACCGGACGACCTCGAGAGTCTTCAGGAATCACCGTGAATACTCGTCCCAGCTTTCACAGCAAGGCACTCCCCGAGTCTCAACGTGACATTCTCGGCATGATCGCGACCGACCATCATCTGAGCGAAATACTCTGCGCCATCTGCCAGATGCTTGACGATCAGGCCCCCGAAACCTTCTGCTCTATCCTGCTCACTGATGCCGAGGGCAAACGCTTGCTGAGCGGCGCGGCGCCCAGCCTGCCGGTGGAATACAGCGAGGCGATTCATGGCATGGCCATTGGTCCACACGAAGGAACCTGCGGCACCGCAGCGTTCCGGCGCGAACTGGTGGTCACCGAAGACATCGCCCAGGATCCGAACTGGGAGCGTTTCCGCAGCCTGGCGCTGGGGCATAACCTGCGTTCCTGCTGGTCGGTGCCGTTGCTCTCCCATCAAGGAAGCGTGTTGGGCACATTTGCTCTGTACCAGAACCGCGCCCATGCGCCGGACGAGGCGCAGATTCAACAACTGGCCTGCGCGGCCCAACTGGCAGTCATCGCGATCCTCCATGAGCGTGACGGCCAACGTCTGGAGGAAAGCGAACAGCGTTTTCGTTCATTGTTCACCTACAACCCCAATCCGGTGTTCGCCCTCGATCTGGTCGGCAACATCCAGAGTGTGAATCCAGCAGGCCTGAAGCTGAAACCGCACACAGCAACCGATTTCATTGGTCATCACTTTTCCCATCTGGTGCTTGAAGAAGACCTGCAACGGGTCAGTCAGCACTTTTCCGCAGCCCGCGCCGGAGCGCCCCAGCGCTTCGAGGCACGGGTTCGCGACGAGAGTGAAAAACTGTTGACCATGGACATCTCCAACCTGCCGATCATGGTCAACGGAGAGATCGTCGGGGTATTTGGCATTGCCCGGGACATCAGCGAACAGAAGCATTTCGAGCGCCAATTGAGCTTCAACGCCAGCCATGACCGGCTGACCGGTTTGCTCAACCGTGTTTCGCTTGAAGACCGGCTTGTTCTGGATTGTCACATCAGTCGTCGGCGTAAGCGTCGTCTGGCGGTGATGTGCATTGATCTGGATGGATTCAAATCCATCAACGATTCGACCGGGCACTACTTTGGCGATCAGGTGCTGATTGAGGTGGCGCAGCGTATGACCGAGCAGGTTCGTCCCGGGGATACCATCGTGCGCATGGGCGGTGATGAATTTATCGTTCTGCTGCCAGACCTGCTTCGTGATGAGGACGTTGTCCCGGTGGCCGAGCGCTTGATGGCCAGCATTGCCAGACCCTACTGTGTCCAGGGCATTGACCTGCACGTGAGTGCCAGTATCGGTATCACCCTGAGCGATGGTCACATCGAGCAGCCGATGCAGCTGATCCAGCAGGCTGACATGGCCATGTACAAAGCCAAGCAGCAAGGGCGCAACAACTTTCAGTGGTATACCAGCGATCTTAATCAGCGCGTTTGTGAGCACGCGAGCCTGCGCAATGACCTGCAAAAAGCTATCGAAACTCAATCGTTACAGCTGCATTATCAACCGCAGATAGAGGCGCGCACGTGCCGGGTGGTCGGGATCGAAGCGTTGCTGCGCTGGGAGCATCCGGAAAAAGGATTTATCTCACCCGCGGTGTTTGTGCCGGTGGCAGAGGACAGCGGCCAGATCATCGCGCTGAGCCTGTGGGTACTCGATACGGCTTGCGCGCAGCTGCGCCAGCTGGGCGAGCAGGGCATCACGGGCATCTCGATGGCCGTGAATATTTCGCCGATGCATTTTCAGCGTGGCCATTTCGTCCAGTGTGTCCAGGCTACCCTGGACAAACATGGTCTGCGGGGTGAGCAGTTGGAGCTGGAGATCACCGAGTCGCTTCTGTTGCATAACGCTGAACAGGCGATCGACACGTTGCACCGGCTCAAGGCGTTGGGGGTGCATCTTGCGCTCGATGATTTCGGCACCGGTTTTTCCAGCCTCAGCTACCTCAAGCGTTTGCCCATCGACAAGATCAAGATTGACCGCTCGTTCATCCAGGAAATCGCTACTGACCATCACGATGCAGCGATCACCCAAGGCATCATTTCCATGGCCCATCACCTCAGCCTGACGGTGGTCGCCGAGGGCGTGGAAACGGCTGCTCAGGTGGATTTCCTGGAGGGCAGTCGCTGCGATATTTTTCAGGGGTATTACTTTGCCAAACCGATGCCCTTTGCAGAAATCGAAGCGTTCCTGAGCCATCCCGCTTCCCCCTCTCTGACCGGCAATTCTGTCGGGTCCCAGACCTGAAAATCAGACGCTAAGGCAAATTTTCAGACCCCAGCGCAGAACTCCCTCTCCCCAGGCAAGGCGCTCCCTGCGCCTTTCTCACACACTCGGCTCTAACGCTATCGCGCTGCAAAACAACAAGAGCCGCGAAAAATGACTAGTTTCCAACCTGCTACCGAAAGCCAGACCGGCCACATCGGCGCCCGTCAGACCCGTGTCGAGGACGCCGCATTGTTGCGCGGCCTTGGCTGCTATGCCGATGACGCTGCGATCCCGCCGGGTACGCTACACGCGGCGATCATCCGTTCACCCCACGCTCATGCGCGGATCACCTCGGTGGACTTTTCCAAAGCGCTGCTGATGAAAGGCGTGCACGGCGTACTGGTCGGCGAAGACGTCAAACGCTGGGCGCTACCGTTCCCGGTGGGGGTGCGGCAGCCGATGGAGCACTGGTGCGTCGCCGTCGACAAGGTGCGTTACGTCGGAGAGCCTGTGGCCGTGGTGATCGCCGAGAGCCGCTATCTGGCCGAGGACGCCATCGAAGGTGTGCGCGTTGAATACGTGCCGCTGCCCCCGATCATCGACCCCGAACTGGCCACCGCCGAACAGGCGCCGATCCTGCACGAAGCCGTCGGCAGCAACGTGGTCAACGAACGACGCTTTCGTTATGGCGAGCCGGAGCAGGCCTTCGAGCAGGCGCCGCACAAAGTCTCGCTTAAAGTGAAGTTTCCGCGCAGTTCCTGCACACCCATTGAATGCTATGTGGTGCTGGCTCAGTACGAGCGCGCCACCGGCATTTATGACGTGTTGGCCAATTTCCAGGGTCCCTACGCGTTGCACACGGTCATGGCCCGTGCACTGAATGTGCCCGGCAACCGCTTGCGTTTGCGCACACCGAAAGATTCCGGCGGCAGCTTTGGCATCAAGCAAGGGGTTTTCCCTTACGTGGTGATGATGGGCCTGGCGTCACGCAAGGTCGGCGCACCGGTAAAGTGGGTCGAGGACCGTCTGGAACATTTGCAGGGGGCTTCTTCGGCGACCAATCGGGTGACCGAAATTGAAGCGGCGGTGGAAGCGGATGGCCGCATTACCGCTTTGCGTTATGACCAGATCGACGATTGTGGTGCCTACCTGAGAGCGCCTGAACCGGCGACGTTCTACCGCATGCACGGCAACCTGACGGGCGCCTACGCGATCCGCAATTTGCAAGTGCGCAACCGAGTGGTGCTGACCAACAAAACCCCATCCGGCCTGAACCGTGGTTTCGGTGGCCCGCAGGTGTATTTCGCCCTGGAGCGGCTGCTGCAACACATCGCCGTGCAATTGAACCTTGATCCGTTGGACGTGATCCGCCGCAACCTGGTGCCGGCCGATGCCTTCCCTTATCGCGCGGCCGCCGGTGCGTTGCTCGATTCCGGCAATTACCAGGCAGGCATTGCCTTGGCGGCGGCTGACGGTGGACTCGACGAGTTGCTCAAACGTCGTGATCAGGCCCGTGCCGAAGGCCGGATCTATGGCATTGGCTATGCCGCTGTCATCGAGCCTTCGATTTCCAACATGGGTTACATCACCACCGCGATGACGCCCGAAGAGCGGCGCAAGGCCGGTCCGAAAAACGGCGCTGTCGCAACCGCCACCATCAACGTCGGCCCGTTGGGTGACGTCAGTGTGCACGTGTCCTCGGCACCGCAAGGGCAGGGCCATCAAACCACCGTCGCTCAGGTCGTCGCCGAAGTGCTAGGCGTCGCGCTGGAATCCATCGTGGTCAACGTCGAGCTGGATACCCAGAAGGACGCCTGGTCGATTGCATCTGGCAACTATTCCAGCCGCTTCGCCGGCGCTGTGGCCGGTGCCGCCTATAAGGCCGCGCTGAAGATCCGCGATCGCCTCGCCGCGATTGCCGCCGAGCAATTGCAGGCCAGTCCCGAAGATATTCGTTTCGCCGGTGGCAAGATTTTTGTGGTCAATGGCGGGGCGGTGGCGCCATTCCATCGGATTGCTGGTGCGACCCACTGGTCGCCGGGCCTGCTGCCGGAAGGTGAAAGTGGCGGACTGCGCGAAACCGCCTTCTGGAGCCCGCCGCAATTGGTGGCCCCGGACGACCAGGATCAGGTCAACAGCTCGCTGTGCTACGGCTTTGTCTTCGACATCTGTGGTCTGGAAATCGACCGCATGACCGGCGAGATCCACATTGATCGCTACATCACCTGCCATGACGCCGGCCGCCTGCTCAACCCGGCGCTGGTCGATGGCCAGATTCGTGGTGGCTTCACCCAGGGCCTGGGCGCGGCGCTGATGGAAGAGTTCGCCTATGGCGAGGACGGCAGCTTCCTCTCCGGGACCTTCGCCGATTATCTGGTGCCGACCGCACCGGAAGTGATCGAACCGGTGATCCTGCACATGGAAACGCCATCGCCATTCACCCCACTGGGCGCCAAGGGTGTGGGCGAGGGCAACAATATGAGCACGCCGGTGTGCATCGCAAACGCGGTGGCCGACGCCCTTGGCCGCTCGGACATCCGTCTGCCACTGACGCCATCGAAAGTACGCACGCTCATCGGGATCGACGAGCCGCCACGGCCCGCCGGTATGGAGCCCGATGAAAACCTGGACGCGGCAGCTGCCGGTGGACCGGCACTGCGGGCCAACGACTCGGTGGTGATTCCTGCTGCGCCGCAACAGGTCTTCGATACCTTGCTCGACCCGCAGACGCTGGCGGCAATCATTCCCGGTTGCCACGACCTCGTGCTTGAAGGCGAAAACCGTTACCGCGCAGACGTCACCGTCGGCGTCGGCATGATCCGTGCGCGCTTCGAGGCCAAGGTTGCCCTGAGTGATCTGGACCCGCCGCATTCATTGCGTCTGTCCGGTTCCGGCAGCAGCTCGATGGGTTCGGCCCAGGGTCAGGCCAAGGTTCGTTTCGTCCAACTGGAAAATGGCCACACACGTCTGGAATACCAATACCAGGTGGCGGTCAGCGGCAAAGTCGCTGCGGTCGGCGGCCGAATGTTGCAAGGGGCCTCGAAAGTGATCATCGGACAAATCTTTACTCGCCTGTCGCAACGGGTCAGCGGCCAAGCCATCTCCACCGGCTGGTGGGCGCGACTGCGGGCCTCGCTTGGCGCGCTGTTTGGCAAGGGAGGTGCGCAATGAAACCGGCTGCTTTCGATTACGTTCGGGCTGACACCCGTCGTCAGGTGGTTGAGTTGCTCGCCGAGTACGGCCAGGACGCTCGCATCATTGCCGGTGGCCAGTCGCTGATGGCGGTGCTGAACATGCGCCTGGCTCAACCCAAGTTGCTGATCGATATCAATCATGTGGCTGAGCTGACCTATATCGAACTGCGCAAGGATTGCCTGGCGGTAGGCGCAGGGGTACGCCAGGCGCAGCTGCTGGCGCGTTCGACCCTGATGGACGAGGTTCCTCTGTTGGCACTGGCGATGCCCTGGATCGGTCACTTCCAGACGCGCAATCGCGGCACCGTCTGCGGTTCGGTGGCTCACGCCGACCCCAGCGCCGAGTTGCCGCTGTGCCTGGTGACGCTGGGCGGCGAGATCGTTCTCGAGTCGAAAAAAGGCAAGCGCATCGTCAAGGCTTCCGACTTCTTCCAAGGCATTCTCACCACCGACAAGCGTGCAGATGAACTGGTCGTCGAGGTGCGTTTTCCGCTCAAGCGCGAAGGCATCACCTATCGCTTCCGTGAAATCGCCATGCGCCACGGCGACTTTGCAATTGTCTCCCTGGCCGCGGCCATCGGCGCGGACCAGGTCGAACTCGGCATCGGCGGGGTCGCCGACCGTCCGCAACGTCGCAGCCTGCCACGTGGTGCGGCGCTGCCGGACGCGCTCAATCAAACCGCCTGGTCGCTCGACGCTCAAGACGACGTGCAGGCCAGCGCTGCCTATCGCCGCCAACTGATTCGCGAGCTGGGTCATCAGCTGATCGAAGGAGTCTGAACATGCGTGTAACTGCCGACCAAACCTTTCCGATTCGCCTGGAACTCAATGGCCGCTCCCGCGAAGCGCTAGCCGAACCGCGGACCCAACTCTGCGACTTCCTGCGCCACGACCTCGGTGCCACCGGTGTCCATGTCGGATGCGAACACGGTGTCTGCGGTGCCTGCACGGTGCTGGTGGACGGAGTCGCCATGCGTTCCTGCCTGATGCTCGCAGTACAGGGACACGAGCGGCGTATCGAGACCGTCGAGTCCCTGGCCGACGACGACACTCTGAGCGACCTGCAACAAGCCTTTCGCCGTCATCACGCCTTGCAGTGCGGCTTTTGCACTGCGGGCATTCTCATGTCCTGCGTGGATTTCCTGGAACGGGTACCCAACCCGGACGAGACCCAGGTACGCGACATGCTTTCGGGGCATCTATGTCGCTGCACGGGCTACACCGGCATCGTCCAGGCCGTGCTCGAAGTCGCTGCCCAGCGCCAAACGAACAAAGGGGTATAACAATAATGTTCGATCTCGGACGCAGTTTCCTCGCTGCTGTTGAACGCCGGCCGCACGCCGTGGCGGTCAGTGACGGTGCGTTGAAGAAAACCTATGAAGACTGGTTCGTCGATATCCAGAGCGCCGCTTGGGGCATGCAATGCCTTGGGCTGCAACGCGGTGATCGACTGCTGGTAGCAATGCAAAACCGCTGGCAGATGGCAACCTTGCATTGGGCCTGTCAGTTTACGGGCATCGTCATGACCCCGTTGAACTGGCGTTCGACGGCCGATGAACTGGGTTACTGCATCGAAGATGCGCAAATCCGGGCAGTGGCTTACGACGACGCTACCGTGACCGCCGTGGCCGGTTGCAGCGCCGCCACAAGGCTGCCTCGGATCGCCGCCGGACTTCGTGCCGCCAACACCGACCTGAGTTTCGAGGAACTGTGTTCGCAGACCCCCTCCGGCATCATTTTGCAGGCCGACGCCGAAGACTATTCACTGCTGCTTTACACCTCCGGAACCACCAGCAAGCCCAAGGGCGTGCCCCGTCGGCACCGTTGCGAACGCGCCGCGGCGGTTGCCCACGTGGCGCAAAACCTCTACCGCCAGAGCGAGTGCACGCTGGGTGTCATGCCGCTTTACCACACCATGGGCGTGCGTTCGTTGCTGTCCATGGCGTTGATCGACGGACATTTCGTCTGTGTGCCGAAGTTCGACGTGGAAGCCACGCTGCAGGCCATCGAGCGGGAAAAAGTCAGCAACCTTTACCTGGTGCCGACGCTCTACCACATGCTCATCGAACACCCGGCCTTTGCTCGCGAGCGAGTTGCCAGTGTGGAGAAAATCGGCTTTGCCGGTGCGCCGATGAGCGACGGCTTGATGCGTCGTGTCGAGCAGGCGTTCCAGCCGCAATTGTTCGTCAATCATTACGGCAGCTCGGAGATCTACACCTTCACCATCGACCAGCAAGCCAACCGCAAACCCGGTTCGTCAGGGCGCAGTGCAATGAACCAGCGCGTGCGCGTGGTGCCGATCGATGCTGAAACGGCGGATGTGCAGGTCAACCCATTGGAGGAGGGCCAGATCATCGCCGACCTGGCGAGTGACGAGGCGTTCGAAGGCTACCTGAACCGCCCCGAAGCGACCGCCAAGGCATTACGTGACGGATGGTATTTCACCGGTGACATCGGCTACTTCGATCTGGAGGGCGATCTGTTCGTCACGGGGCGTGTCGATGACTTGATCATCACCGGCGGCGAAAACGTCAGCCCGGCGGAAATCGAAAACATGCTCTCTCTGCACCCGGCAGTGGAAGAAGTGGTGGTGGTCGGTCTGCCCGACGAGCAGTGGGGCAAGATCATTGCCGCGTTTATCAAGCCGCGCGCCGAGGTCTCGGAAGGAGACCTCGATGCCCATTGCATCGCTTCGGGCCTGGCCAAATTCAAGCGGCCACGGCGTTACCAGTTCATCGATCAGATTCCCAAGTCTCCAGTGGGCAAGGTGCTGCGGCGCGTGCTGCTGGCCCAATTCCAGGAACAGGCCTTGAAGGCCATCAGCTAATCATCCAGAGGACACTCTCATGCAACAACAAGCGATCCAGCAATTTCTCGACACTCAGTTCGATGGCTTCCAGGTTGAAGTCGATGTGTCCCGCGAGCGCGCCGACATCATCCTCAACCGGGCGCCATTGAACGTCATTTCCATGGGGCAGCGCGATCAATTGCGCCTGGTCTTCGAAGCCCTCGATGCACACAAAGACGTGCGCGTCATCGTGCTGCGCTCGGTGGGTGAACACTTCTCCAGCGGCGGCGACATCAAGGGTTTCCTCGAAGCCTCGCCCGAGCACGTTTCGAAGCTGGCCTGGAACGTCGCGGCACCGGCACGTTGCGAAAAACCGGTGATCGTCGCCAACCGTGGTTACACCTTCGGCGTCGGTTTCGAACTGTCCCTGGCCTGCGATTTCCGTATTGCTTCGCAAACCACTCGCTACGCCTTGCCTGAGCAGAACCTGGGTCAGATCCCGGGCTCGGGTGGCTCCGCGCGCTTGCAGAAAATCATCGGCATCACCCGCACTAAGCACATGGTGATGCGCGCCAAACGCATTACCGGCGACCAGGCCTACGCCTGGGGTATCGCGACCGAGGTCGTGCCGGATACCGAACTGGAAAGCACCGTCGATGCGTTGGTCGATGAACTGCGGCGCTTCTCGCCGCTGGCTCAGCGCACGGCGAAAAAACTGATCAACGACAACGAAGACGCGCCGCTGACCGTCGCGATCGAAATGGAAGGTCACTGCTACAGCCGTCTGCGCAGTTCCAAGGACTTCAAGGAAGGCGTCGAAGCGTTTCACAGCAAGCGTGAGGCCGTATTTATCGGCGAGTAGATCGTACCGGCGAACAGGCCCGGGAGTATGTTGGTAACGGCGTACGCCTTACGGAGCAGGGCCTGCCGCTCCTTTTGATTCACCGCTTGTGTGAGGCAACCATGACTACGACAACAACAATAACTGCATCACCCACCAGCGCCGCTATCGATACGCCGCAGATTCCACCGGGCAAGGCTTTGCTCGCGGCATTTGCCTCGACATTCGGCTGGGCGCTGGATTTGTTTGACCTGTTCATTCTGCTCTATGTGGCGCCGATCATCGGCCGCCTGTTCTTCCCCTCGGACACCCCGACACTGTCGCTGGCCGCCGTGTACGCCTCGTTCGCCGTGGCCTTGCTGGTACGTCCGCTGGGCTCGGCGATCTTTGGCGCGTATGCCGACAAACACGGTCGCAAGCGTGCGCTGATGGTATCGATGGTCGGCGTCGGTATTTCCACGGCACTGTTTGGCGTGTTGCCAACCATTCACCAGGTCGGGGTGTTGGCCCCGATACTGTTTTTGGTATTGCGGGTGATTCAGGGCATTTTCGTTGGCGGCATCGTCGCTTCCACTCACACCATCGGCACCGAATCCATCTCGCCGCGCTATCGCGGCTTGATGTCCGGGTTGATCGGTGGCGCCGGTGCCGGCATGGGCGCGCTGTTGGCGTCATTCACTTATCTGGTGTTGTCGGAGATCTTTCCGGGGGGCGAATTCGACGTCTGGGGCTGGCGCTTCATGTTCTTCTGCGGCCTGCTCAGCACATTTTTCGGTCTGGTGATGTTCCGTTACCTGGATGAAAGCCCGGTCTGGCGGCAACTGCAACAGGCCCGCAAAACCAAGGGGCCGACGGTCGTGGTCGTGTCGCCACTCAAGCGTCTGTTCGGTCGTGAGTACCGCGCCGTGATGCTGGTCAATCTGCTGATTACCTTCGGCGGCGGTGCCACCTATTACCTGGCCTGCGGTTATCTGCCGACATTGCTCAACGTGGTCGCCAAAGTGCCTCATACGCAGACTTCGCAGCTGCTCATGTATGGGTCGGTGGCAACCATTGTCGGAGCACTGGCCTTCGGTTACCTGAGTGACCTGATCGGTCGCAAGAAGACCTTCATGCTGCTGGGTGTGATCAACCTGGTGGGCCTGCCCATGATGTTCCATGGGGTCGCCGAGCCGGGTTCGCTGACCCGCACTGCGCTGTATTGCATGGGCATAGGCTTCATGGGCGGGGCGATCATCGCGCCTATCCTGATCTTCCTCAACGAACGCTTTGCCACCGAGCTGCGAGCCAGCGGCACCGGATTGTCCTGGAACATCGGTTTCGCCCTCGGCGGAACCATGCCGACCTTTGTGTCTCTGGTCAGCAGCAGCCCCGCGCAGATCCCCATGGTACTGGCGTTTTTTGCCGTCGGTCTGTCTGTGATCTACCTGATTGGCAGTGTGGTGATTCCAGAAACCCAAGGCAATTTCAAATAAACGCGGGGAGGTGCTCCAGGAATTCGCAGATCAGCTGCAAGGTCTGCTCGGGCGCTTCGGTCTGGGGAAAGTGCCGACAGTTATCCAGCAACGCACAGCGGCACGGTCCAGGCACCTGTCGCTGGATGACTGCCAGTTGCTCGGGCGTCGCGTAGTGGTCTTCGCGACCCTGGATGACCAGCAGCGGTTTTTCGATATAAGCCAACTGCGTTTCGAGATCGTCCAGGGAAAAGTCCGGGTGCAACCAACTGTCGCTCCAGCCGTGAAAAGCACCGTCGACATTGCTCCCATGGTGGCGCGCCAGGCGTTCGCGCAATTCGCCCTGATGCCAAGCCTCAGTGGTATGGCGAATGCCATCGAGGCTTTCGGTCTCGACAATCACGTGAGGCGCCAATGCAATGCTGCCCAACACGCGCGGATCGTTGGCGGCGGCATAGGCCAGGACGATGGATGCGCCGTCACTGTGACCGAGCAAGACCACTTGCGGCAGTTGCAAGGCATCGAGCAGTTGCCGCAGTTCACGAGGGCCGTCGCTGCTCAGGTAGTTCAGCGGACGCGGCAGGGTTACCGGGCTCGATTGCCCATAACCCTGACGGCTGTAAGTGACTACACCGTAACCGCTGGCCTGGGCCAGGCGCTGGGGGAAGTCTTTCCATTGATCGGCGCTTCCGAGGCCTTCGTGCAGCAGCACAAGCGTCGGTCGCGATGGGTCAGCCGCAGGGATTTGGCGATATTCCAGGCGCAGCGGCCCAAGTTGCAAAAATTGTTGTGGCGACATGTTGAATCAACGATTGAACAAGGTTGCTCGCAGGTTACCGTAAACGTAACCCTGCATGCAGCACCACGCTTTGCTTGAGGTACAGAAAACATGCGTCATCTCGATGTTCAGGTGATCGACCAGGCACTGCAATGGGCTCGCGCTGGGCAGGCACAGTGGCTGTGCACGGTGCTCTCCACCTATGGCTCGGCGCCGCGTGCGCCGGGTGCGATGCTGGTGACCAACGGCTCGGGCGAACACGTCGGCTCGCTGTCGGGTGGCTGCGTCGAAGAGGAGTTTCTCGAAAGTCTGGCGCGCGGTGAATTACGCGAACCGGCACAGATCGTCAGTTATGGCGACAGCGTCGAGCAACGCCACCGCCTGAGGTTGCCCTGTGGTGGCGTGCTGATAGTGCTGGTCGAACACCGCGCTGCCAGCCTTGAATGGATCGCACACCTGGAGAGTCTGCAAGCGGCGTTACTCGGTCAGCGACGTCTGCAGCGCCATATCGAGCTGAGCAGCGGTGCCTTGCGCCTGGATCCGGACGCGGGCCACGGCAGCGAACGGGTACAAGTCGACTACGAAAGGGTGCGCATCAGCGTTGGCCCGGCATTACGCCTGATTCTGGCAGGGCTCTCGCCGGTCGCTGAAGTTTGCGCCAGTTTCGCCCGAGCCATCGGCTGCGAAGTTATCGCCTGCGACCCCCGGGAAGAGATGCTGCATGTACATCTTGAAGGCGTGGAGATGCAACGTGTGCTGCCCTCAATGTTCATTGCCGCCGGAGGTTGCCACGCGGCGACCGCGGTAGTGGCGCTGACTCACGATCCGCGAATCGATGATCTGGCGCTGATGGAAGCAGTCCACACCCCGGCGTTTTACATTGGCGCCATGGGTTCTCAGGCAACCTCGGCCAAACGCGCCGAGCGGCTCAAACGCATCGGTGGTCTGACGGATGAACAGATCGCCCGTTTGCACATGCCCATCGGCCTCGATCTGGGCAGCAAGGCCCCGGCGGAAATCGCCCTGGCGGTGGTGGCCGATATCCTGCGCGTTTATCACGGGAAAGAGCGCCATGCCTTGTAAGGCGGTTTTCCCGACGAGCGTGGGGCCTGCGAAAGTCGATATAGACGCTCGGTCATTCGCGCGCGATAGTGGCCAGCCAAGTGTTGCTGAACCATAGAGCGATCGCCGGACTTGAGAAATAGATAGACGCCCCGATGATATGCATTGAGGCCGATAACGATATCGCTTCAAGCGAGCGGAGGAATCTGATGTCGATTGCCCAACGGGTTTTCCACGGCAGGTTTGGCCGGGTCGCCTTGCTGAATATGGATCATTCGCTGGTCACCCATACCCATTCCGAATGCCATGTGCTGGTCAAAGTGTCTGGCGAAGACACTTACTTCAACGTTAACGGTCGGCGGGTACCGCTCAGCGATCGCACGGCGGTGCTGGTCAACGCCTGGGAGCCGCATTTCTACGATCCGCAGCCGGATGCCGGTGCCACCCTGATCCTGGCGCTCTACATCGAGCCCGCCTGGCTGGCCACTGCCCAGCAGTCGCTGGCGCTCAGCGGTCGGCCGGACTTTTTTGCCCAGTCGTGCATCGAGCTGTCGAGTCGTAATCGCACCTTGGCTGACATCTTGGTCGCCGAAGCGCATGGCTGCGGGATTGTTCCGAAAGAGCGCATGGAATTCATGCTGTTTGATTTCCTGATCGAGCTGATCGAGGACTTTTCCAGCTGGCGGCATTTGTCGCTACTGGGTGCGCCGAACTCAGGTGAGTTCCGGGACGCACGCGTGCGCCGTGGCACCGCCTGGTTGCTTGAGCACCTCGATGATCCGAACCCGATCGACAACGCCGCACGGGCTTGTGGTCTGTCGCGGGCGCACTTTTTTGCGCTGTTCAAGAAAGATACCGGCATGACGCCGACCCTGCTGCTTAACGACGCGCGCATGCGCCGGGCTTTTGCCTGGCTTGAGCGTGAGCGCAGTGGAACATTGGGCCTGTTGTCGGAGAACCTCGGGTTCTCCGAGCAAGGTCATTTCACACGGTTTTTCCGTCAGCACATCGGAGCTTCACCCAGCCAGTATCGGCGTGTAGTGGATTGTTATCCGACGGTTTGAATCGAGAGAAGGGCGGGGGTATTGGGCAATACTCCCGTCGGTGAAGTTAGTCGTTTATCTACAGCATTGGAGGCGTGTATAGGCTACGAAAGTTATAGAGTGGACTAATCGTCCAGAAACTCATAAATCTCTTTCATGCGTTCTTCACGCATCAACTCAAGCTCTTCATTAGTGTTGGCTACCCATTGGAGAGTGAAGTCCCAACAATCACAGTCATGAGCGTCTGCTTCTGTTTCAAATGCTTCTTGCAGGAATTTCTGGCGATATTCTTTGGGCGACAGCCCGCAACTTTCAGCGAGGCTGTAGTTCAACTCGCTGAGTTCAAGCTGGAGCCATAAGTTGGCGTCCAGGAATTTCTTCAGGGCGAGTTCGGCTCTGAATTCTTTTGCGATCATGAATATTCTCTTGTGGCATGAAAAATGTGGCGGGTTGTACGAGGTCGGCCCAGCGCTAAATCGGACTATGTCAATTTCCTGCCATCATCCATCCTCGAACGCCATGACTTTCACTCAACTCTTTCACGACTCGAGCTGCGTCTTGTTTTTGTCTATACGGGCCGATGACGACAAAGTTGTTTTCTTTACGCGCTACCGGTAATTCCAGTTGCTTAATGGCATTTGTGGCACGATGACGGCTGGGTGTGTTCAACGCTATTTCGATCACCCACAAGCCGGATGAAGGCGTGGTTGAAGCTTCTTTTTTAGCGTGGAGAATATAGCTACCACACGTTAAGCACGGGCTTTCCAGCGTGATTAGCGACCCAGGCACGGAGCGAAAGACGTGCCATTGCGGATCAGAGGTTTTTTTGCGGGCGAAGTGCACCAGGAGCAGGCCGGTAGAAGCAATCAGGCCGCTAAGGATAATTGTCCAATTGCGTGCTTGTGTGGGCAGTGAAGGCAGCGAAAAAACTGGCGATTCGTCTGGATTTTCGATCAAAAACTGTGCGGTGTGAGCCTCCGTTGAGTCGGGTATGGGGGATTCGTTTTCCGCAAGGGGCGTGAGCCCGTCGGAATATTTCGTAGTGAGGTTTGTTACAACTTCATTAGTGGTGTCATCGATGAGCTGTTTTAGCTTTGTCACGTTTTTCTGGATGTATGAATTGTCGACATTGTTTTCACAAAGTGGTCCTATGGATGTGTACGTCCATAATAATGCTGATAGTTGCCCTACAACGCCCGTTACCAGGAAACCCAAGCCAAGCTTTCGCACGGCACCATCTCCAAATCAAATGAATAGTTATTTGTCCCATTTCTTTCTGATAAAGCATGGTTCTATTGTTTATCCTGGGATGGTCTGGATTCTTGAGCGCGTCAGTGTGCCCAAGCGCCAAAATAAGTTGGCTTCTTTTTTGTTGTTTTAAAGAACATCGGGCTTGCACTTTATAGAATGCTGGTTGACGAAAAAGGCTCAGGTGAGCGAAAAAAAATAGTATCAGATGGGTTGTTATGCTGGCCTATTAAAACACTTGTATTTAAGGTAAATTTTGTGGCCGAAGTAACTGGCCAAAGATTTAGGTCATACCTATGCACTTGCTATAAAGGAAAGGACTATTAGCCGGCCCTTTACGGTACGGACAGGGAGAAGCTATTGAATTTTTTGTCACCCTTTCAAACGATGGCGGTGTCCTGCGCTACATTTCAGGTGTCATTCCTACCTTGGAGCGTTCTTGGTGAACGATCCGGACATTGTGCTTGGTGAGCGCATTGATCCGCCGAACCACGAAGCGAGGGATGCTCAACAAGCATCAATTGTCGTCATTCGGTTCAACTGCGCTTCAGCGCAGAAAACTGACCACTTAACCACGTATAAAGCTGGGAAACCGCAGGGCTGATCTGCTTGCGATGCGGGCACACCAGACTCAACGGCGAAGCTTCGCCAGGAAAATCCGGCAGCAGCACAAGCAGGCGCCCAGTGGCGATATCGGCACTGACATCCAGCCAGGATTTGTAGGCGATACCGTCACCGTCCAACGACCAGCGTCGCACGACATCGGCGTCATCGCTGAACAGTGGCCCTGAAACCTGCACGGTTTGCCCGCCCAGGTTCCACTTGTCGTAGACCCGGCCATTTTGCAGATAGAGCAGGCAGTGATGCTTGCTCAAGTCATCCGGCGTTTGGGGAGAACCGCAGCGTTTCACATACTCCGGCGAGGCAACCAGAACCCGCTGGTTCCACGGTGCAAGCGGCAGTGCCACGTAGTTGGCGTCTTCATTCGGGCCATATCGAATCGCCACGTCCACCGGGTCGCGAAACAGATTGGCCATCTGGTCTGACAGGAAAAAACGCAACGTCAATTCTGGATGCTGACGGCGGAACAGCGTCAGCCACGGCAGCAGTATGTTGCGCCCCAGATCGGAGGGTGCTGTCACCTGCAGGACGCCCCGCAGCGTGGCGTTCTTACCACGCAAATTTTCCTTGCCTTGCTGCAGGGTCTCAAGCACTGAGTGGGCGGTGGGCAGATATTGCTCGCCTTCGGCAGTCAATCGCAGGCTGCGAGTGGTGCGGGCGAACAGGCGTACGTCCAGCTCGCGCTCCAGACGTTTGATGGCGGCGGCGACCTGACCAGGCAATAGATCAGCCTCCAGCGCCGCTGCGGTGAAACTGCCCAGCGCGGCGCTGCGGATGAATAAACCAAGATCATCGATGCGGATCATTTTCACTCCTGCAGTGAAAGTGTTGGCGCATTCTGCTTGTTTTTCTTTGTACTTGGGAAGTCGAAGATGGCTGCAAACGAGTGCATCACCCTTCAGACAGCGAGTGTTTATGAAAGCCATCACCTTTACCGAACACGCTTTGCCCATCGACAATCCACACGCATTGATCGACATCAGCCTCCCGGTGCCCACGCCTGGTCCACGGGATCTGCTGGTTGAAGTTCGCGCGGTGTCAGTGAATCCGGTCGATACCAAGGTGCGCGCCGGAACTTTCACAAAAGAACCGAAAATCCTCGGCTGGGATGCCACAGGCATTGTCCGCGAGATCGGCTCTGAAGTGACGTTGTTTCAGCCGGGCGATGAAGTGTTCTATGCCGGCTCGATTGCCCGCACCGGCAGCTACAGCGAATTCCATCTGGTCGATGAGCGGATCGTCGGGCACAAGCCTCGGTCATTGAGTGCCGCCGATGCGGCAGCGTTGCCGTTGACCTCGATCACTGCCTGGGAATTGTTGTTTGACCGGCTCGGTGTCGTCGAGGGTTCGGGGGAGGGCAAGTACCTGTTGATCACCGGAGCGGCTGGGGGCGTCGGTTCGATGCTGGTGCAACTGGCCCGACAGTTGACCCGCCTTAACGTCATCGGAACTGCCTCACGCCAGGAAACCGCTGATTGGGTGCGGCAGCTGGGCGCGCATCACGTGATCGATCACAGCCAGCCACTGCTCGCACAGTTGCAAGCGCTCGGCGTGCCGGAAATCGACTATGTCGCCAGCCTGACTCACACCGAACAGCACTTTGCACAACTGATCGACGTGCTCAAACCGCAAGGGCGTCTGGGTGTGATTGACGATCCCGACAGCCTTGACGTGATGCCGCTCAAGCGCAAGTCGCTGTCGTTGCATTGGGAGCTGATGTTCACCCGCTCGCTGTATGAAACCCCGGACATGATCAACCAGCATCACCTGCTCAATCGGGTCAGCGCTCTGATTGACCAAGGAGTTCTGCAAACCACTGTGGGCGAGCACTTCGGTGCGATCAATGCGGCAAACATCCGTCGTGCCCATGCGCTAGTCGAGAGCGGCAAGGCCCGGGGCAAGATCGTTCTCGAAGGTTTCTGATTTCACTTCAGGCGGGGCGCTTGCGGGCCCGCTGAACCGCCTGCGGCATCACTTGCCATTTTTTTAATGTTGGAGCGTTGACGATGAATTCGTCCAGTAACGTGTTGGTACCGATTGCCGTGCTCAAGGCCAAAGCAGGCAAAGAACTGGCATTGAAACAAGAACTGCTGGCGCTGGTAGAGCCGACCCGAGCAGAGCCGGGCAATCTCGATTATGTGTTGTTCAAGCTGCGCGACAAGCAGGACACGTTCTACATGCGCGAGGCTTTCAGGGATCAGACGGCGCTGGATGCGCATTTTTCGATGCCTTACTTTCAGCGCTTTGCCGCCACGGCAGATGACCTGCTCGAAGAGCCGTTGCAACTGATATTCCTTGAGCAGGTATTGGCCTTATGATTCAACCAGTTGAACCGCACCACCTCAGCCGGCGTGGAGGCGGCCGGCGGATCAATTCGCTTCAGGACGTGGCTGTACTCCGAATTGCGGAACGATGTGAGTCCCCAGCTCCTCAATGACTTGCGCAGCAGGGCGCTTTCCGTATTTGAGATTCAGGATAACGTGGTCCACTCCGATTTCCTCAAGCGACTCCAGCAAAAACCGGAGATGGTAGTGTCCAAGTTTGAACCCCAAATGAATGCGAGTGGGCGGCGTGGACGGGTTCTCATCGAGGTCGATGTAAAGCGACTGAGTGAAGGGCTTATAGACGGAACCACATTGCTTCATGACCTCCAGCCGCCAATCTTCCACGATCAGTCGCTGCATGTTCGGTGGGCGTGGATAGTTGATCCATCCGACGCTTTCGCGCGCGATCCAATCCAGTGACTGGCGGCTATTGCCTGTCACGAACATTGGAATGACTTGGGTTGTGGGTTTCGGAATGAGGTCTGCACCCTGCATCTCACCACCGCTCCAGCGAATGGGCTCAAAGCTGGTGCTGTGGGCTTGGCGAATCACCTCGTAGTGCTCTCGAAAGATGTCTCCGCGCCTTTCGGGATCGATGCCAAAAGCCGAAAACTCCACTGGGCGATCGCCGGAAGCCACACCCAGAATCAAGCGACCTGCGCTCAACTGATCGACGCTGGCTGATGCCTTGGCCGTGTGCAGAGGATGGTGTAACGGGATGGCAATGGATGCGGTGCCAAGCGCTATCTCCGACGTATGAGCGGCCATATAGCCCAGGTAAACCCAGGGGTCGAAGACTTGGCCGACATCACCGAAATTAGGGTCCCGAAGAGGCACATCGCGAAACCAGAGCGCGCAGAAGCCCAGCGCCTCTGCTCGTTTGGCCAATGCGACCTGGTTGAGCATGTTCGGCGTGTCCCCATCGAAGGCCTCCAAAGGAAAGAACAATCCCAGGCTCAAATGACCCGGAGTGAAGGTTCGGCTGAACCCTCGATGCTCCTGATAAGGAATCGTGCTCGGCCGATACATACTCATCTTCCTCAATGGGAGAGCGTGAACAGCGCCCCTGTTTCCAGAGGTGCTGCGGCATCGGTCGCTTGGGAACGACAGGTGGGGTAGTGGGTGCAATCTTTGCCCGTTGCGCCGTACATGCTGGTCGGGTCGACCGGAGTGAGGGGCCAGTTGCTGGCGATACGCGCGGGCAGGTCCAGATTAGCATTGAGCGGACGGTCAAAATAAATCAGATCGTACCAACCCGATACATCGCCTGAGCAAACGCATGGGGACCATCCAGCAAGCGTAGGCGGCATTGCGGGGAACCGCCATGTTCGTCGTCCGTCTCGGTACCTGTTGCAGATGATTACACTGCAGTCTGGGCCTTGGACGTCGTGATCGCCGCGCCGCGGGTTGCTATAGAGGACAGTCGTCAGGTCAGCCCGCTGAGCCTTTGGGTACTCGACCGACAATTGGGTCCGGCCCCAATCCTGAAATTCAGACGATAAGATAAATTTTCAGACCGCAACGCAGAACTCCATTTCCCCAGGCAAGGCACTCCCTGCGCCTTTCTCACACAATCCGCTCTATCGCTATCGCGCTGCATAACAGAAACAGGTGCGATGAGCGACTTTGGAACTTGCATTAACAATATTAACTTGATGCAGGAGGGGCGAGGCATCGTCGATTTCTCGTTTTCAGCAGGATATTAAGAATAATAAAAAACGCGCACCTGAAAATCTTGCGTTGCTTCTATTACTTTAAAATAACAAATGGAGCGCTATATAAATGAGTGGAAAAACAATAACTGCAAGTTCGGTGCTTCTTAGTATTACCCTGAGTGCTCAGGTGCATGCGGACTTCCTGAGTGACAGCAAAGCCACCTTGGGAATGAGAAACTTCTACTTCAATAACGACAACCGCGATGGCGTTGCCGCACCTTCCAAAACCGAAGAATGGGCGCAGGGTTTCACGCTGGACTTCAAATCGGGCTATACCGATGGAATGGTTGGCTTTGGTGTCGATGGCCTGGGGTTGCTGGGAGTTACCTTGGACAGTGGCAAAGGACGGCATGTCGGTAGCAGCATGATGCCTTCTGACAGTGACAACCGTGCCGTCGACGAGTGGAGCCGGCTGGGGCTGACCGTAAAAGTCAAAATGTCGAAAACTGAACTTCGCTACGGCACTTTGATTCCGAAACTCCCAATTCTGGTCGCCAACGACGGGCGCGTGCTTCCACAAACCTTCGAGGGCGGTCAAATCACCTCGAGCGAGTTCAAAGGGTTGACCTTGACTGGAGGTCGTATCGAACATGCAACAGGACGTGGTTCGAGCGATCAGACGGGGTTGGCCGTTGCCGGTGGTACGCGGGAAAGCAATCAGTTTGACTTCGCCGGGGGCGATTGGAACGTTACCAAGAATCTGACAGCTCAGTACTACTACGCCAGCCTCGACAACTACTATACGCAGCATTTTATGGGATTAATTCACACCCTTGCCCTCTCGGACAATCAGTCCCTTAAAACCGACCTGCGCTATTTCAAAACTGACTCGTCAGGGGCAAATAGCTCCGGGACGTCAGGCTACAGAATGAGTGGCTACACCAAAAACGGTAGTGGAGAGATCGACAACCGTACCTGGAGTGCCGCGTTGATTTACACACTGGGTGGTCACGCGATTACTGCGGGGTACCAAAGTGTGTCAGATGGCAGCAACTTCACTCAACTCAATCAGGGTAGCCTGACTGACAAGGGCGCCGGTGGAGCAAGCCTGTACTTGTATACAGACCGCCTTATCCAAACTTTCACCCGCGCAGGCGAGCGCACAGCTTTCGGTCAGTATGCTTACGACTTCACCGCTCTGGGTGTCCCTGGCCTGAAAGGCTCTGTCATGTACCTCTCCGGTGATAATATTAAAACTACGTCAGGCAACAACCAAAAGGAATGGGAAAGAGACATTAGTCTGGACTACGTCCTTCAATCCGGAGCGCTCAAAGGCGTAGGGTTCGGCTGGCGTAACGGCAAGTCCAACAGCGAAGCATCTCGTAACGTAGATCAGAATCGTGTTTTTGTGAGTTATAGCATTCCGCTTTTCTAGATAGTGGTGCGGGAAGTTTGATTCAACCAACGTCCGAACCCGTCATGGCAGACAAACGAATGTAAAGGGCGGGCCGGGATATCGGATGCTCATGATCGGCGCAGACCCGGAGTGCGACGCGCCAGTCATGGTCAAGCTGGTCGTCGATGCCGAGGTAACAGTGGTCCTTTTTTACCAGTCGGGAGCCATGCACCTCGGGCTAAATTTGATAGTGTCCATTCGAAGGCATACGATTGAGCGCGAGGGTGTCTACGTACAAGTTACAGCGCCGCCACGGTGACACCACGCCGGATGCGGTCAGCAGACCGGGAGGTGTTACTTGAAGCACACAACTGATATGCCCGCTAGCGTCATCACGAAACTGACCTACCTGGTCAAGCACGATGCGAAGCCCTATGTGCATACCGAGGCTCTGACCGGTAACAGTGAACCGCACTACTTTGCTGAGCAGGAGGAGCGCGAGGTCACGATACACAACGGTCGTCCGTTGGCAGACAGCCTTTCTCTGGACAAGCAGGGGTTTAAACTCCATCGGCAGGATACGGTGGTCGACGATCTCTACGACGATACCTCAGTGGAAAGCGTCTACTATGACGAGGTCAAGGCCTTGATCAAGGAGTTGACGGGCGCGAGCCGGGTCGTCATCTTCGACCACACTAGGCGCAGCGACGCCGAGCGGCGGGATATTCGCGGCCCAGCCAGCCGTGTGCATAATGACTACACCGACCGCTCGGGACCTGAGCGTATTCGCGACGTGCTGGGCCAGGATCAGGCCGCCGCACTGGTGTCGGTGGCCCAGATTAACCTCTGGCGCCCGATGAGCGGGCCCGTCAAGCGCTCACCGCTGGCCGTGCTGGACGCCTCGACGCTCGACCCCAATGACCTTCTGGCCACCGACTTGGTCTATCCGGATCGTATCGGTGAGATCTACCACCTGGCCTACAATCCGCAACAGCGCTGGTACTATTTTCCGGACATGCGCCGTGACGAAGTCTTGCTGATCAAGGGGTATGACTCACGTCACGACGGCCGTGCCCGCTTCACGCCCCATACCGCCTTCAAAGACCCCAATACGCCGCCGGGAGCGCCGCCGCGAGAGAGTATCGAAGTTCGCACCCTGGCCTTCTTCGATTAGATTTTGCCACTTGGCGCGGGCTTCCCCCCGCACGGTGTTTGCCCCCGTGCTTTACCAGGCGACCATCCGCTTCTCGTTGGTAGGGATGTATAGCGACTGGGTGAAGGGTTTGAACAGCTAACCACATTCTGCACGATCCGCAGTGCGCCAGTCCTCGACAATCAGCTGCTCAGTCTTTGGTGCGCGCGGATAGCTGATCCACCCGTGATATGGCTTAATTATAAAGATTCAACGATACCTGAAGTTAAGGAAAACATAGCAGATCATGGTTGCTGTTAGGCCGACCAATATGTACTCGACGCGGGGTAGGAATATAACCAACCCACCTAGAGAAAACACGATCAAGGTGTTTTGTAGTATGTATTTCCTTATTTTAGGTACGGCTATGAAATAGCCATATTGCTTGCCTAGGAAAAATAAGGCCATGCCGATGATTGACATAATCTGGAAATCGCGCATTGCAATGTCATTCAAGATCGCATGTCTGATCAAATTTGCGAGGAGTGCTAGCCCCATAAATAGAAAAAGGTGCGAGTAGATTAAGGAGTGTCCACTCATACTACTTTCATTTTTGCTCAGTAGGTAAAAGCTATCAAAATAGATCCACCAGATACTGCAAATCATGATAAATCCGGTGATTGCCGCCATCACATTATAACGATCCCATTGAATGTTAGATAACCCTCCAGAAAGGCTAATTACCGACTCGCCCAATAAGATGAGGGTGAGTAAACCTAGTCGTTCAACCAAGTGCTCTGTATGTGCTGGCAATGGCTTTAGCTTACTCCAAGAAAATAAAGGGAGCAGAATATCAAGAAGAATCCCAATGTAAGCGACAAGGTAACGCATAGGTGGGTCAAAAAGAATGGATGAAAGACTAACAACTGCGCTAACTAACAGGGCGAAGCCAAGCCTGGAGGAGAATTCGCTACGGTGATCGAATTTACTTATGGACGAAATGTACATAATGCTGATGATGGCACGTATACCAAAATAGCAGGCAATAACAAGCGTATAATTTACTTCCAATTCTTCCCCAATCCGTGCAGACAGCACAATGAGCAGCAACATTAAAAATAATGTTGCCAAGCGGTGAAGGTTACTGTCTGTATCAAACCTGTTTGAGTAAATCGTGTGGCTGGACCAGATCCACCATAATGGAACAAAAAGCAGTAAAAATGTCCATAATTGCTCCTGTTCAAAGTGGCCGTGATGAAGATGTCCGAGAGTATGCGTAACCTTGCCAATTGCAACAACAAAAATCAGGTCAAAAAACAACTCTAACCATGTGGCGTGTCGATTTTTTTCATAATACTTCAAAGATTTCATTCGCTGCTGGCTCCGTGTGCACCTCTTTAATGTAGAAGGAAACTAACGGATAAGCGAACGGGTGGCCGGGTGGACGGGTATAGGCGTCAACCTTGGGGGGCGGTCGCAAAAACTGAGTGCAACACCTGATCTAGTCCACCACCACGTTTGTTAGTACGGTCAATACAGAATCCAGCGTGCCATCGGGCCGATAGCAACATTGCGCACGGGCGGACCTTAGCGGGCAACTGGGCTGCTGTTCCGCCAACCATTCATTCAGCGCCTCGACCAGGACACGGGCCTCGACTATGGAATCTTCCGAACTGTCAAAAATTAACATCGCCATTTTTTATGTCCTCGGTTCGCTGGGCTGATATTTTCGTGCCACTGCTTTATGAGCGATGCTTGTCGCTGGTAGCACCGTGGATTCTTCAATCTCCCGTATTGAAATATCATCGAATGCAAACGTTCATTGCTTGAGCCCTGATAGATGGATGGTTGGGGTGTGCTCAGCGGGAAACGAATTGCCCGGCGGGAAAACTCCATCCACCATCAAGGGATTTATAAAGGCAACGATGCCCTGATCTCAGCTTGAGCCTGAGTGTTTTCGGCAGCTAGACGTTCACGTTCCGCGTCAAGAAGCACGACGACGTCCGCTGTGCTTTCGCGGTATTGATAGAGGGCCAGGTGGGTAAAGCGGCGACAGGATTCGCTCTGGCTCACCAATGACTATAGTCGCTATTGTCGGGTGCCGTAGTCGCTGAACGCGTTTTCGGTTTCCTTAGCAAGGCCTCGCGTGCTCGTTCTGTTGCCCATCCGCCTTCACCGTAAACGCGCGGTCATCTCATTGCCGATCGATTTGCCCCTGCGAATTCGGATATCGAAGCGTTGCTCGATCACTCTGGTGATTCCATAGCCTCAATTGCTGATTAGCTGGTGGTTTACCACTGGCGGTATTTTTGATCATGAATTTATCAGACGTCGTTCGTCGGTAACCTGGGGCGATTCAGGATGTTGAGCCATGTCGTCCTGTCCTGGTGTTGGCTTGCGCTGGGCTTTCACCCGCTTTTGACTGATCTTACAATTGGCTGATCGAACTCTTGAAGCGCGCTCGATGCTCTTTGCGCGACGCCAGCTCACTCACAAGGAACGCCAAGCATTCACTTGCAGCCTTTGCTTTCTTTAAGCATTCCCCTTCGGGAAGGTTATGTACCCCTTCGCTCAAAACCTGATACAGCTTGCCCAAAGGATTGAGACCATCCGGCTTCAGATGCGCGGGAAGCGCAAGGTTGGCGATTTTAATTTTTTCGCTCATTGGCGATTCATCGCGCAGAGACTGAATCGCAGTGAAAGTCTCTTGGTCCCCTCCGGACGATTGCACATCCTCCTGTAGTAGATCCAGTAAACGGTTGATGTTGTTTTCCACGATCCGCCTAAAGTAGGCGAAGGCAGCGACACCGTACTCATAACTTAGGCAGATCACTGCTTTTTCGTAGTTATCGCGATCTTCCTTAAAGAATTTTTGCAGCGTTTTGTCTCGCGGTATTCCCGCACGCGGCAGTTGGCCGTACTTCTGAATCGTTATGGTTTCATCTTCGACAGTCTGCTCAAGCAGATAGATTCTGTTTGATTTTTTACACGAGACGCAGGTGAAAGAAAAACCAGCCTTTCCAGTTCTCAACGGCTGAAAGGCCATCAGTGCGGCCTTCGCACCAACAACACGATCACTGCGCAAAGTGCTGTCATGAAACGGACGTTTCTGTTCGCAAAATTCGCAAAATGAGTCGATCTCATTGATACGCAGGTCCTCGCGCGGCTCCGGCGGCAGTTTGAAACTTCTCTTGGAGTAAAGCGGAGCTGACTCAAGGAAGCATTTGATACCGATATCCGTCAGTTCTGGGAGTCCATCTGTATTCATTGAATCATCCGCGCAAGATTGGAAAGAGGCGTGACCAGCAGGCCAAATAATAGCAGCGAGACAGCCCATAATCGGAGCTCGGATAGATCACTAAGAGGTCATCGCTCGAGCCTGGCTGGCTGCCGGGCTTCAAGTGGTAGTGGAGAACCGTCCGGCCAATCGGGCGGGCCGATGCCCTCAGGCGCACGATGGGCGAACCGAGTGGCATAAATCAAGAGCACAGCGAGATCACGACCCTGCTGATGTTACCTTGCTCTACCTCCAGTCCAGGGTCACATGAGTTGGTGTAAACCGCGCCCTCTTTGACCTTGAATCGGTAGTGACGGACCGTGCCCTTTGACTTTGGAACGTATGCTATCTCTGTGAGCTGCTCCATTAGCCATCTCTCTTTGCCATTCATGGCAGGCGGTGTGGCGAGGAGAATTGACTCGATTGCCGTACCAGCTGACTTGGACAAACTCAGATATTCCAACGTTTGGACGTCGGAAACCATGAGCATGTGTCGCGATGTGGAATCGCCACCGCATTTGAGGGCCGTGACATAAAACCAAGGTAACGGGATGATCTGCTCCACGCACGACCACAGCTGGAGATCCGGCTCAAGCAGGGAAGAAAAACTCATTACGTCTCGCCGATAGGTTCTAAACATGAAAAACCCCAAAATGAACACTATAGATTGTAGCTCTATAGAGTGCATAAAAGGCTTTATCTTTCCATTTGCGAGTAAAGCAAATGGAAGTAAAACAAGCGTTCGGGTTAGCGCTTCGCGCCTTACGTATCAGCAGAGGATTAACACAGGAGGATTTTGCTTTAGTCAGCAGCCGCACGTTCTTGAGCTCGCTGGAGAGAGGTATCAAAGGTGCGACCATAGAGAAGGTCGACGAGCTGGCGGGCACAATTGGGGTGCATCCGGTATCCGTCATCGTCGCCTGCTACCTCAAGAAAGACCCAGACATTAAACTGGAAGATATCCTTGAGCAGGTCCGCAGCGATCTCAGGTAGTACGCAACTCTCATACAGGGCTTTGACTTACTGAGGCCGGTGCGCCGTGCCGAGGTCTTCGACGTCATCGAGCTGCAGGTGTCTCCTGGCCCGCAATACTGGGAAGCGTTTGAACACCAAACGCTAGAAAGCAGCCAGTCCGGAGTCAGAAGCTTTTGCCTCACCTCCGTGGCGTCAATAGCTGTCTGACACATTCAAATACTCGCTCAAACCTGGATGGCCCGGTCAGTCAAACCCGTGCAGAGCAAACGTTAGTAATCATCCGCTCATCGTTTCCGTAACGGCTCCATTACGTCTTCGACATCCAACCCTTTCAATAGGCACTTATGCACGATCACGGACAGCGCTTCGTAGAGCCTATCGCGCTGTGTAATCAAGGCGGCATTTTCCGCCTGTAGATGAGCAATGCGCTCTTCGTAGCTTCTCCGCCGGCGGGCACCGTCCGGATCTAACCCGCTTTCCTTCAGTTGTGCGATACGGGCGGAATCTATCCGCCGACCACGATCACCTACTAAGGTCGCGCGGCTTGTCAGGCCCAATCGACGCTGCACTTCGGGGCGTGAGATCGGCGCGAGCTCCAATCCCAAGCTAACCATTTGGGCGAGAAGGGCGTCGATTGCCTCGTCCAACGTGCCGCCCCTCAACGTCTGTCGTCGCGTCATGGTCGCCCCTAATCATCTGAAACCGAACTGTGTCGTTTGTCCGTGTCCGCAACCGTCATTGGACGCCCATTTGGAAACACGCGTTGCACACCTGCATTGGTGTCGCGTGCGAGGACGGATTTTAGATTGTTGAGTTTGTCCTCCTGGTCCGCCAGCCATACATCGCTGCCTGCCTCTCCGGCGCCGGCATCGCGCATGATATTAATTGCGGTCGTAAGATTCTCGGCTTGTTTCTCCAGGTTGGTCCGTTCCGATGGAGTGCCCATCAGATGGAGATGCGAGCAGCCATTCCAGCACTGAAGATGCTTAGGGCAGGGCGCTTGGGAGAAATCGTGAATGCAACCTCCAAAGGGTGTCACATGCAGCGCCGTAGCGTGTACGGTAAGGAATGCTTCTGCTGTGGTCGTGCCTTTATCTGACAGCAAAGCATGGTAACTGTCGGTCAAGGCGCCCTGAATGCGCTTATCTCTTATGCCGCTATGTAGAAAGTCGATACGCTCGTGATGACTATTGAACGCCAAGAACTCCTGATGGTCAGCAGTGTTTTCTTCAATACTTGTGTGCTGGTAATAGACATTCTGGTCGAGACGTTTTCGCCCCAGGGCCAACGCTTGCTGAACGTCGCTCATGCCGGTCAGGTGGTAAATAGTGTTCCGCCAGTGTCGAGGTTGGTGGCTTGTTAGCCGAATCGGAGCTCCATCGGATTCGGTTAATGATCGGCGGGAAAAAATGGACGAGTACGCTTCATTGGCACCCAGCGCATTATTGATGTCCCGAAGGGTGACCCCTCGCGGTAAGACACGAAACACATTCGCTTCACGTCCACCGAGCCGAAATTGACCATCAAAAGCGATAGCAAGTGTTTCGCTGGTTCTAAGGACAATACGAAGAGTGCCACCGATATTTTCTGCTAATACTGCATGGCCATGAAGCT
The DNA here is from genome assembly GCF_019219045.1 of Pseudomonas sp. PDM25. Taxonomy (NCBI): domain Bacteria; kingdom Pseudomonadati; phylum Pseudomonadota; class Gammaproteobacteria; order Pseudomonadales; family Pseudomonadaceae; genus Pseudomonas; species Pseudomonas sp. PDM25. Next base: position 342,555 of record NZ_JAHUWL010000001.1, on the reverse strand, counting down.
TGGGAACGAGTAGGCGCTCAATATCACCGGCCAAATATCTACGCTTGATCGCATTATACTGATGGCTAGTCTCAATTATGGGTTGAACTCCGTTTCGGGAAAAATACACAGAGAGATTCCTAAGGGTATCTCGGTTCTCGCTAAACCCGAGCCAATCTAGAACCTCAATCTCTGACATTGCTGTTTGTGGTGAGTAGTTCCAGAGACGCCCTGGATGGGCTTCTTGCCACCTAGCGAGCTCTCGCTGCTCTTGGGTCAGCATCTTCAATCGTTCGACCGCGCGCCTGGCTAAAGGAACGTCGCTTTCTGCGAACCAATGAACACGGGATTGAAATTGCTTTTCCGCAAAGTACCTGATCCCGCATTCGACTATGGGTTTACCATTGGCATCTACAACTACCTTTCCTGCTGTCCCTTTGATTGGTCTTTCGACCCAACAGTCATAGGGAATTACTGCTACCTCATTACCCCGTTGCCCAGTCGCGATCAACAAATCGATCACACGCAGCAAAATTTCTTCGCCCTCAGTGAGCGGGTGGTTCGAGCATAAGGCGTAGGCTTCCATCGCCTCGCGAGAAGGCAACTTTTCATCAGATTTACGCTGTTTTACCGCACGATCAGGATCGTGCAATGAAATGTAGTCGTGGCGGCGTTTCTCTGGTTTTGCATCATGCTCAAAGTGGATGGCGATCTCGGTTAATTGCAGATTATCAATCGTATCCGCTATTACCTGAAGATGAGAGATCGCGTCGTAAAGGTTCTTGTAGCCACTGTCGCGGAGAAAGGCTACGACCCGATCAAAATCGCCTCGCGTCAACTGTGTGGGGTCGGGCACGCGTCTTTCAAACAAGGGATTGTAAAGCCGCCGGACGGCAATATTGTAGGCCGCGACCATCGAAAACTTCAGGTTCCGGGTGCGTTGCAGATACACAATCAAGGCCTTGCTAAAATCTTGGAAAGTGCAGGGGAGTGGTCCCTTAGGCGGGGCGGGATAGCCTGTCTTCTCTAGGGCTTGCCGATGCGTTTCGAAGGTAAGAGCATGTTGGTTATCCCGTTGTGGTAACCAACTTCCGACGCCCCACACCGGTGACGCCCACGGTGTTGAAATTGGTAACGACTGAAAAATCGCTTGTTCCTGTGTAATAAAGCCATCGAGGCTCTGCCTTGCCCTAGACAGCGTCATCTGCGGCATCCTCCGTGTGCTGCCGGCAGCGCTCGATGGTAGCGCTTACCGCCAGGATGGTTGTCTGATGCTGGGCGAGGGGCCGGTTGTGAATGAGGTCACCGGCTTGTTCTGCCATGTCAATGAACCGTTGGGCTTCTCGTTGCAACGCCTCTTTCACCTGCTCATGGCGGCCGTCAGCAAAGGGATGAAACTTCTTGCAGGTGTAGCAGGCATACACGGGATTGTAGGGGCAGTGCGTATGAACTGGCAGGGCACAGGCACCGATGTCCCCGATGTACTGCGTATCGATGACGCCGTGGATGGCTCTTTCTGCGACTGTATTTCGACGCTGGACGATTTCCCCGGTTAATAAACTGCGCATAATGCGCTGATAGGAGGGGCTCTTACCGAGTGCTTTCTCTTTAATCCGGGCAATGTTGGGGGTTGCCGTAACATAAGCACGCGCCGCAACCGTGCTGTTGTGGCCGAGCAGTTCGGCAATCATGGTTGCCGGAGTTCCCTGATCCGCCAAACCTTGCCCGAGGTGATGACGCAGCAACATAGTTACCTGGTTCGGCTTGTCTATTCCTGCTTCACGCAGCTCCTGTTTAAGGCCCATACCTATTTCGGTTACCGATAGGCGCCTTCCGTTAGGATTTACAAATAAGGGGCCGCAGTCGCTGCCAAACCGGCGTTGAATTTCCAAGATATGGCGTGAGATTTTTTCACCCAGTCGGGAGGTAACTTTGCGGGGCCGTCGCTCAGGTCGGCGTTGGCCGACCTTTTTGGCCATGGGTAGCCACAGTGTGTAGTACCTCTCAAGATCAGCGCTTTCAATGAACTCAAAATCCGCGATATCAAGCGAGTGGAATTGAATCGAGCGTGGTGCGAGTTCGAACCCTAAGTGAAGCACTATATTAAACTGGGCTTCCTCCCAAGAGTTAGATGAAACCTCTCGTTCAATGCGTTTGAGCAATCGAACTTCCTCATCAAGGTCTAAACCAGACTGCGAGAGAAAAATTCGCGCATACGGGTCAACCCGATCTGATTTCACATCCTTGATTTCTAAGTAGGTGATTGGATCGAAGCCATTGATTCCTCTATCCATTGCCCAACGGTAAAGCCTTCGAAATCCTATAAGTACTGTCCTCGTTTTTTTGATTTCTTCGAGAGCAGTGACCAGTTGATGGGTGTCCCAAGGAAGTCCGGTCGCGAGATTTGTACTAGATAAAAAGCGTAGGGTATCTGCGAACATTACCGCGGTTCGAGGCGCATATTTCTCAAGTGCATAGGCCATAAAGCCTTTACCTATTTCGATTAGCTCCGAATTCAATTGGAGTGCAGCCCAATCGATTTTCATTGCGAGTCCACCGTCGTACCACGTCCACACCTTCAGCCGGGTATCGACGTATCGTGGCTGATCATTGGTACGTGTTCGAATAGCAACCTGAGCCGGCCCTTGGAACAAATAACCCGCAAAAGAGGAGGAGGGTGAAGCATGATCTTGGCCAACTGATTTAGTCACAGCGAACCTCCTTAACTGTCAAATCGGCTCCAGGCTGCCGAGGCACGCTGGGCATTGTGGAGGTTGGCCGACTCGGCTAGATAACGACTTGCATAACGGCGTGGCATCGTTGAAGTCTCAGACCAACCGCAGACTCGCCGGAGTTCGTCCGTGGCCCGCTCCAGGTCATGCCCACGCTTCTCGACCAGGTAAGCCAAAAAGTGGTCGGCAAAGGTGTGGCGAAAGTCATGCGCGGAAAGTGTAGGCAACAACCCCGGATGAGCCAGTTCAATGGTCAAAAACAGCCGATCAAGGACGTTAGACAACGCGCGAATCGACAGCGGGCGACCTCTGTCAGATATGAACAGATAGCGGTACAGCAATTTCATCGGTTTTCCGTCACGCAGTGGGCGCCGTTCGCTCTGGATATAGCGCTCATAGACCTCATACAACTGTGCGGAGATACCTACGGTCCGTCCGTGCGTTTTCAGCGCAGGCTCTTCAGCGCGCGGGTCACCTGGGTCATGTTCGCGATCATTGACGCTGACATAGGCATGCTGTGAACCCTGATTGATATCCGTGGTGTAGAGCTTCAGAAGCTCACCGCGACGGATACCGGTCTCCAACAGCAATTCAATCATTAGCCAATTGCGCAACTGCAATCGTTCCGGAAACGGATTCTCCGCAGCGCCCGGGCGAATCAGTGTGCGAATGATCTGGAGTTGCGTATCTGTCAGGCTGCGGTAACGAGTGTGGTCGGGACGAACATTGATGATATGGCTCTCAAAGCGTCGTTCAATGACGTCGGCGACATCTGCAAATACCACCTCGATGTTAGCCAGGGTGGTTGAGTTTTGACGGGCGCGCGGGATGTAACGGGTGACACACCAGGACAGGTATTGCTTCAGCAATCGCAGGTACTGGTCACGAGTACGCGGATCGACCTGCGGAAAAGGTGCCGTTGCAGCTGTGCCGATTCGGGCGACCAGATTATCGGCCTGACGGCCGCTTTGGAGCCAAATGGCGTAACCATCCAACAAGGCGAGAATCGCCTCAAAACGGCCAGCCAAGATGGCCTCATCGATATCCAGCTCCCGGCTTTTGGCATAGGTGTAGAAAGCCTGGATCGCACGCAGGTGCGCTGCGGCGGTGTTGTATGCACGATGCCTGAGCTTGAGCTGGACGTAGATGAATGGGACTAGCTTGGGCAATGGCGCCGCCTGACCATCCTGCACAAGCAGCGGTACACGCTGACCAGAAGAGTAACGGCACTGAATCAGCTTCATCGGCAGCCACCTCATTCAATGTCTCACCATGAACACGAAGTACATGGCCCGTTGAAAGCGTGGACGCCAGAAGCAGGTTTGTCGAATCAGTGGCTTAGGCAGCTCATGAACATCTATGACATGACCTGTCGTTTAACATAATATACATTACACGTAACAAGATATTTCAAGATTAGCCCGGTTAATGTGCGCTTCCTTTATAGATGACAAAAACCCCTAGCAAATGACAATGCTTTTAAATCATAGAGATATTGTGGCCCCCCCTTAAAGATGGCGCCTTAAGTGGCGCCACCCATTTTTGTTTCGAAAGCCTTGTAGGCCGTGCCTCTGCGAACATTCTTCACTCTCGTAGAACGCCATTTCAGTGCTTTTTAATCTGGCGGAATAGGCCCTAACCCATGGTATGACTACTTTTTTGTTAGTTCGGGACGCCGTATGCCGCGTAGAAATGCTTCCACGCGTCCTGGTAAGCGCCCATTTCGAGCATGTTGCCCCAGTGCAATAAAGAGCCCGAATGCACGACCTCTTTTAAAACTGGCTGAAACCTTTAAAAATGACCCCGTCTGTAGCCCAATGAAAACGATGGTTTGCGATTTTCTGAAACCTAAAAAGCGTTCGCAATATGTGCTTGGCCGCGTAGGTTCGATCGTTCGCATCAGAACGCTCCAGTCTCATCGACCGGTACGCGAAGATCCAGAAAGATCGAATATCAGGGCGGCAACCCGGAAGCTACGCCTAGGTAGTCTAAACTTCGCCTGCGCCATGAAGGCTAAGCTTGGTTGAGGGCGTGCAACACCGGCGTGCGTTGCGTGGATAAACATTGGAGCGAGCGACCGATATGTCAGCTCAGAGAGATTCAAGCACGGAGAATAGCGCTATATAGACGAAAGGAGCGTATCTAAAGGTGTATTCCAGACTGAAGCTTCGAAGAAGCTTCATTATAAAATCACTAACAGTTCTTGATTTCAAGAGTATTTCTTATGGGCTGACAATTGGTTGCTCAAGATACCCCCCCCCTCATTTAAAAAAGCTTTTAAAAATGATCGAAACCTTTAAAACTGGTCAGACCCACTAATTATGGCGGTTGCTACCGTGCAGTGCGTGTTATTAGGATGGTGCAGCTATAACACTTTTAAAAATGGCTGAATCTTTAAAAAATGGCCCCTTAAGTTATGGTTGTAGTGAAGACCAAACCCCCTATCTAAAGCGCTATTGGCGCCTCTCAATAGCTGGGTAGTTTGAGCACGGAACCCGCACAGTTTGCGGCTTGTGGCCGTGCAGTCGGCGTTTCTCAGCCAGGGCTCAGTCAAAACTGTCAATATATAACTAATTAGTCTTTAGTTGTCTGGCCTTCAGTCAAGCTTTGAAAGAGAAAACTTGCAAAGACATGTTTGCCATGTATAACCTACATGCCATCGATCAAATGGTTAGGGCTATGCGATGAGCGATTCATCCAGGCAGACGGACACACTCGCCTCGAACAAACGGAAGGATACGCCCCCTACTTCCGATAACTCCCAGAATCGGAAATCTGCAATGCAGTATCCCGTGAAGGATAACAAGATGCCGGGGCCGTATCCGCTGTTCAACACCTATAAGGAATTCGTCAATCACACTAGCGATGAACCCGCCCCGTGCCTACCGCTGGTGATGAACTATCTGGCGAACTTTGATGCGCATCTGAAACCCGTGGACGGTTTCGAAGCCGTCCGTGGTTTTCTGCGTTCATATTCCAACGTCGAGGCGACATTCGTTTCATATCGCACCCATGCCGAGCGCCTGCTGCTTTGGACATTGTTGATCAGAAAGAAGCCCCTGATGGAGTTGCGTCGCGCAGACGCCGAAGCCTTCTTGGAGTTCTGCATGGCTCCACCCATAGGTTGGCTTGGCCCCGTGACACGCAGCAGGTTTCTGATCGTGGCATCCGACAAAGATATAGAGCTATGCCCAAATCCACGCTGGCACCCATTCTCGCTGAAGACCGCGAATCGCATAAGTAATGCAACTGATCTTGAAGTCCCAGTTACTGGCGTACCGTACCAACCATCCAGAGGGAGCATTTCCCAAGTTTTCTCGGTTTGTAGCAGCTTGTACGAATACGGTCTGGATGAGGGACTGACGTCGACGAATCCCTTCAGGGCGATCAAACAGAAATCGCGCTTCAAAGCGTCGCGCTCAATGGAGCAAACCGGACGCGCCCTCACGCCACTTCAATGGGACTTCGTACTGACCACCGCTGAAAAAATGGCAGCAACGGCTCCTGAACAGCATGAACGCACTCTGTTCATCGCCGCGACGTTATTTTCGATGTACCTACGCGTTTCAGATATCTGTGGTCGGGTGAATTGGCAGCCCACAATGGGTTCCTTCAAGACAGATCATGAAGGCAACTGGTGGTTCCACCTCATTGGTAAGGGTGACAAAGCCGCTAAGGTAGCTGTAAGGCCGGAATACATTGATCGTTACCTGAAGCGCTACCGGCGGTTCATGGGGCTATCTGAACTGCCATTACCTAATGAACAGACCCCTCTGATTGCGACCTTGAATGGTCGTCCAGGGTTATCCACTCGAATGGTTCATTCGATCATCCAGAAGTTATTTGACCGCGCTGTTGATGAAATGGTGAACGAAGATCGCCAACCTGGCGAGATCGAGGCTCTGCGGGTGGCCTCCACACACTGGCTAAGGCATACGGCTGCGACACTCGATGCCCCTTGGCGAGACCCCAAGGACTTGCAGATGGATCTACGTCACAACAATTTGTCCACAACTCAGGACATCTACTACAGCAGTTATGAAGATAAGCGCTCGTACTCGCTTAAAAAACTGGGTTTGAAAAATCGCGACTAATTTTCAGAGACAACTGGTAGAAAAATCATGGATTCAATCCCCCGTCCTTGCTTCGAAACGCTACAAGATTTTTCACTGCTAGACCCCGACAACCTCGATGGCGAGCTCTCTGTAATTCAGGGTTTTCTCAACCAATGCCCAGCTAGCAGTCTGCCGACAAAAAGCTACCTGCTGGTGAAGCAGTTTTTGATTAAGCATACCGAACCTACGCGCTATTCAAACTACTGAAGCTGTATCGAACGATACTTGCTCTGGAGCATTTTGGAGGCAAAAAAACCTAAAAGTGCCTACCAACGTTTCTTTGCGTGGCGTGGTTAGGATCTAGCAGGCCTGCCCTGCTCTTTACGGGGTTATTTCTAATAAGCCTTTATAGCTCAACTAAATGACTATTTAGTTGAGCTATCTATACTATTTTGCCCGTGCGCTGAATCTCTGCATCAGCCACACGACTTCATTTTGAACGCTATCTTGCCTTGACATTGCTCCTCCTCAGTGACTGCTGGGATAGGTGGGTAGGTGGTTTAGGCAACACTCCTCTTATTAGGCTTACGTGCAGCAAATCGTCAGATGAATTGTTGTGCAATATTGCAAACTTCCAGAAGCTCCTGCCCCCCTTCATACCAAAATCCTGAAAACTCATCCTGTGGGCGTGGCTCTCCGAACTCGGCTGTCGTGAATCAAGCCGCCCGCAAGGCGTTCGTCTTGACACTGCGGACTTCCATCCTCACGCCTGCGCGCTCCGCTTGCCTGTTCCAGCGTGGTGGTCATAGCTTGGAGTTCTCAACGAAGTCGGCGCTCGATACGAGCCCCCTGCTCGAGGCTTCAGACTCTGAAATCTCTTGCGAAATTAACGCTACGCACAGCGTTGAACCCGCTTCACAGTAGCCACCGCGTATTCATCGATACCCAAGGGGCCACTGGAAAATGAGCTTTCGCTCTGCCATGAGATCATTACCCTCATGAGCGCCCTGCTCCTTTCTATTACGGCACCCACACCGGTAGTTTGGAGTTTCCAGGTTTGTCGATGATGATCGCCAGGCTTTGCTTGGCCCGCGTAGCAGCAACATAAAAGGCAGCCGCGGACGTTGACTCCAGATAAGTCTGCTTCTGGATGAAGGCCTTGATCGGCGCCGTTGGCATGATCAGCACACGCTCGAACGTGGTGCCTTTTGATACCTTAAAATTCATGAAGTCCAAAGCGAACTCCTTACCAGAAGCTATGGTGCTGCGCAGGCACTGAGGTCGGTATCGCTCGACGTATTGGTCGACATGTTTTGAGTGCACCAGGTAAACGCCATCATGTTCAGACACCACGTGGTTCTCAGATGTCGTTCCTGGGAAACCCCATGACTCATCAAAAATGGTGTCAGAGAACGTCGCAATCTCGGTTCGGCAGCGGTAAGTCGTGGTCGCATAGTCAATGCTAAGCAGCCCTCCCTTTTCGCGTACAAGGAACCATTCAAGTGCACCTGCATACCCATACTGTTTATTTTTCTGTCCCCGTGGGTTTGTTGAGAGCACCGCTTGGCGCACGTCACCAACCATGCGGACGTCGATCCGCGACTCAAGCAATTCATGGACGATTTCCCAATCGTAGCCACTGAGATCTTGTATCTCGTCGATCAGAATTTCGTCGTAGAGACACTCAAGTCTGCGTATCAACGCCGGGGTGGCCGCCATAAGCTCCCGCGCGAGGCGGCCGAGCTCGCATGCGTAGATTTGGTTGCTACCATCCATAAACCTTTGCCTGTCCTTCGCAAACATGCTGGGACGGCCCTCGAAGTTGAAGCCCCCTACCCGCTCACCCGGGAATTTGAATGGTAGGAACGGCTTTGCAAAGTGGCGAAGCAAGAATGTGTACCAGCCAAGCACTTCGATGCTGTGGCGATCGCCAGCTTGGGAGCCGAGGCGATGGATCAGTTCCTGCTGATTGGTCTGGGTGAACGTGACAACAAGCACGCGCCGTTCGGTAGGTATGGCTTTGCAGTGATCGACCAGCCCTTGAGTTTTTCTACCACCAGCGACAGCCAAGGTAAGAAGGTTAGGCATTGTGGATGAACTCCGCCGCGGCCTTCATGTAGGCCGGTGGGCTGAGCACCTCAGCCGATTCAGCCAGTCGAATTGCACCTTCTGTTTTCTCACGCGCCATCCAAATCAATAGGGTCGCTCCCGCATTAACTCCAAGCATCTTGCGTAACTGGGGCTCGCCATTCGCCGTAATTAGCTGAGGCTCGAGTGTAATACCGTCGGCCACGGCACCGATGAATAGATCTCTGCGCTTATCCTGCAGCCACTTTTCAACTGGTTTACGTAGTTCGGTTGGGTCAATGCCGTCGTTGTCGCGCATCACCGCTACAGGCTTGTTGATTGCAGCACAAAGCTCAAGGCATCGGGCCAATGCCAGCCCACGCATACTGATGACATCTATGCCGTGGGCCATTGGGCCGTGACCGAAGCAATCCTTGTAGACGCGCTCGAAGATGATTTCGTCGGACGGGCCTTCCACCAAGACGACTTTCTTGGCGAGTACCAAGCGGAGGGTGTCGTAGCCAGGCAGCCTTTGGAAATAGCTCACTGTATCTGGATGAAGTTCTGTGATTTTGGACGCGCTGTTGCGGTGAAGAAGCAGCAATGCGTCGAGGCCGAGCCGGTTCAACACGTATGTGCTGTGAGTCGAAATGAATAACTGCTGTTCTTCCGTGGCCAGATCTTCGATGCGATTGAGTAGGGTCGTTAGGCTCGTGTGAGATAGATGGTTTTCGGGCTCCTCGATCATCACGATGTTCGCCTTCGAGGAATGACGCTTCATCGCGAGCGAGATCTTGATAGCAGCCTGTTGCCCCTGGCCTGCCATTGCGAATGGGAGTCCGTCGACATGTGGAGTAACAACGCTTTCCCAAGACGTACGAGACGTCTGATCCATTGCTAGCGCCATAGGCTCTGACTGCAGCGCAGCGCCCAGACCGGAAAGTCGCTTGTTCACCGGCGCCAGCGCACCATCCGTCATGGATGCTTTGATACCGCGGTAGTCCAGCGAAATCTGTGCTTTCTCGGATGTTTCCAAGTGGTCGCTCAGGATCTGGCGGAGATGGTAGTCAACGCCGGCGGCGGATTTGACCGTGCGAGAATCGATGGTGGCCACCGAAAGTGCCCGTGGCCGTCGTGTGAGTTCACTATCAGCGAAGGAGCGCCATTCGTAGGTGTAATACTCGACGGGGAGCAGTGCAGACGGGGCTTTCAGCCATTCATCCAGCTCGTCCTGATACTCCTCATTGGGGGCAATCGACAGTACGATTCCAGGGCAGGCGTTCGTGGGGACGTCCGCGTTAACGGCACCGAGCAACGCTTGGAGTTCCAGTGTGTCTTGCAGGTAGAGCTCAATCAGGATTTCCGGGAGTTTAGGTTTCTTCCCTACATTCCTGAGGGCAAGAAATTCAGCCACCATCTCGGTGTTGAACCAATGAGGGTTGAGCTCATCCAGAATCCCCCGCCCACCGATCCGCCCGTTGAGCGCTAGCGAGATGGCCTCCATTAGAGTGGATTTCCCGGCGTCGTTGTCTCCGACCAGGATGTTCACGCCAGGGTTTGGCTTGAGTAGGAAATCCTTGTAAATACGGTAACCACGGATTCGGATTTTGGTGATCACGGTCGACATTCCTTTGACGAATTGTTGTTGGATGGCGCTTTGACGGCGCGGTGAGCTGATGCTGTATGCGAAGCGGTAAATTTGTTGACTCAGCCACAGCCTTTAACTTCGTTTCCGATTTGCCAATACTCTATCCTGCATCGGGTTTTGTGTATGCCAATCAAATCGTTCCTTAACCGAAAGTCATTGATGCATTCTTTAGGGAGGCGTGCAGCAACTGGACGTGGAGCTAGTCGCTTGTGAACCATCAAGATCGAAAAATCATTTTTGGGGCATGGGATGCGAATACGTGCGATGTGTGTGCGCTGGTGTCCAGTGATGGTTGGATGGTAAAGCGCCCGGCAGAACGACAACTATTCTGAATAACGTGGAGCACCTTCGCCTAGTGGCCAGGTATCGATACTTCCAGTTGGTAGTTAGCGACAGCTTGGAGCGCAGCCTTTCCCTCCGCGCGGCCGGTTCACCTCTGCTTCTGGTCTATCTGAGAGAAATAATCCGCCGAAACAGTCGTAATGCTCGTTTTAGTGAGCATTACGTGAGTTAAGCAGTAACCGTGGCTCAAATGTTTTGAAAGAGATACTGACATAGGACTTGCACGCTCACGCAATGGCGAGCTGCAGCGTACAGGTCTTTACTCAGCGAATGCGGGATCTTTAGAGCGGAGCGCGGTACGTATCCATGCAGGTGCTTCCCCATCATTTCCCTGTCGCACTAAGTCAATAAGCTCGGTTCTCTCCTCTTCTTCCAAAGTTTTTGCTAAGGCGATCAATGCAGTGCGCTTTTCATCCTGGTCGTCGGCGTGCTCGGTCTGAAAATGGATAACATGCGTGAGATCATGGTCGGTGGAGAGGGATGACAGGTTATCCAGTAGTAGATGCCACAGCGACATTGGAATTTGCTTCTCTTCCATGGCAGTGACATGAGCATCGCCGTCATAGAGCAAAAAGCCATCCTCGGACTCAAAGGTTTTTTCCAGATGAGCCCAATGAATAGCTTCATCCAATTCTGAGATATATTCCAGATAATCTCCGATGTAATCAGCTTGAAACTGTCGTGCATTGACGATCCTATTGATGTCATCAGGCGTTAGCAGAGCCAGAATTGCCTTAGCCACTTCAGGTGACACGCTCATCAAATAATCATGTCGGCCTTCTGTCCAGCCATAGCTCATGAACTCCCGATAGTGATCATTCAGACTGGCCAAGCCTTTTTTCATTGTGTTCAAGCGATTTTGAATATCGACTGGATCTATCGTGCGATTTTGTGCTGCCGATTCTTCCAAAGTCCGGAAGGCTTGGATCATGACGTTCTTTTCAGGCTTGTGTGCCCATTTACGAGCCGCGGTAATTAACGCTAACGCGGGCAAGCCAAGGGCGCCCAATGCGACGAAAAATGGTTGGCCTGTCAGGGTGGCGGATGCTGAAGCCGTGAGGAATGCTACGGATGCATCAATTCCATCTGCGACGTACTGCTTCATGTCCGCGTTGCGTTTATCAAATAGATCAAACAAATCTTCGACGAGAGCACTATTTACCTGGCCCATTTGCTGAGGCGAAAGACCGGTTAGCGCTGGCTGAAAGTGCTGCCTGAGCTTTTGACGAAGCATCTCGTGTTTGCACAGGATGCTGTAGAACGTATCAGTAGGTACGTCTTCTACAAAGGCTACGCGATGATCCTGTAGCACCGTAGAAAGGCACTGCTGGAATCTGAAGTTTTCGCGAGAAAATAGTTCGTGATCAGTTGCGTGGATGGTCGGCGTCAGTTCCTGCCGTGTGGTGTCTGACAACAACGTATACGGGTGCAGCTGAAGACCTTCATGAATTGCTGCAAAGGCCATCGCCAAGCCAAGGCTCGAAGCTGGAGCAGGGCCGTTCGCACGCAGCTCAGCATCGATCTCTGCCGCATCTGGGCTCCAAACAATAGGATGAGCTAATACCACCACCCCACCCTGCAGAACCACTGCCCGCAACATAAGCAGTTCGCAGGCGATCTGACCAATCAGTCCTTTACGATCTACCGGGTTGTTTTGCGACAGGATACGACTGTGAATGACGTCCCACAGGACAACCCGTTCACCATAAATCAGGCCGAGTTTGACGAACTGATCGAAATCCGGGGCAAGACCAAAGCCCACTGTTTGAATATGGTTGAGCCCGTAAGTGGCGGCAGCATTCCGGGCTTCACTTTCCAGGTCGCTCGTGATCAGATGAGTTAAATCGGCTCGAAGAGCTTCAATCGATTCGTCTGAGATCCAGTCAATGACGCAAATAGGGACACCCTCTTCATTCCAGGTGACGTTGAGATGCTGTTCCAGGAGTTTAAGGTATGCCAGCGTGAATTCTGTGGCGGAATCATGTTCCTTCATAAAGGGTCTCGTCATTGGAATGCGGTTGCCTGATCACTAAGAGTTAAACTTTGTGGTTGGATCACCACCGAATAATCACTGAACGCCTAATGGGGCTAAAAAATGGAGGGCTTTTGTTCATGAACCTTTGGTGCTAAATGCTCTGCCAGCAATTGAAGTTTCCCGAGCAGCTCGTTGAACGTCACTACCTCAACGTCCTTGCAGGCGCTACGGAAGAGTTCAAAGCTGAGTCTACGAGCCTCCTCAGTTGGTGTCGTGCCTATTATCACTACACACTGTGCAGTGTCTGAATGTTTCTCCTGTAGATCGCGAGCCTGTCGATGGACGAGCCAATTTGTACGCATGAGGCTTTGTTGGTGGAGCACCTGAGTGATGGCTCCGCTCAGCTGAAGGTGTGGAGCATAGACATCCTGATTTCGATACGGTTTAGCACGCATTAGGGGTGTTGAAGGTGTCTTGATCTCGACCAGCGCCAGCTCTCTACCGTGTGTGAACAGCAGATCACCTATGTGGGCGCCAGCACCATCCAACTGGGAGCCTCGTGCATGGAATTGCTTACGTAGAAGTGTTACCGGTCGTGCGAAAACCATGGAGAGGATAAAAGTGTTGTCCTCAAAGAAGCGCTGCCAGTGAGCTTCGGGGTGACCTTGATCGAGCATCTGCTGCAGTTTTTGGATCATCTGGGACAAAGTCACCCGTTCAATTTCAGCGTGCAGTTCGATGAGTGCCTTAGGAACCTCCTGTGCCAGAAGCGAAACTTCGTGTTTCACCTCCGTTAGCCGACTGCGGCGCTCGTATGAGGCCGTCTGCGCGGTTGCTCTCCTGAGAGGAGCCATCTGGTCGGTTGGTGTGAGAGCGTTAGGCAGGGAATCTATAATTCGATCGGGCATCAGCTTGGAAAGCAGCTTGTTAACCACCCAATTTTTCTTTACCAATAACTCGTTCTTTCGCCGAACTCGGGTGATCCGCAAGAAGGTACGTCGAAACTCGTCAAGATCGGACTCTGCGATCGTGACTGTACCTTCGACCCAACTTGGGCTTCCCTGTCTGACAATGAGCAGGGTATGGATATCGGGAAGCATGCGCAGACACGACCAGAACGGGCTTAGTTGTCTCACTAAACCGAGGCCGCTTTCGCACGACTCATAAAGTTTTCCATCCAGCTCACGAGCGATGTGAAGCAATACGCCATCGATGTCCGTAGGCGGCGCGTCGTTTGTGCGGGTTTCGTGACAAATGCACGTAACACCGCCGTGTTTGGAATCTCGATAACGAAGGGTGTGTGGGTTAGTGTAGATGGGGTAGCTGGAGATCCAGCCCGGCTCAATACGTGCGACATGATGCCAATGGCCTTCGTCCAAGGACGTCCAACCGTCTGGTGATGTCCGGTCAAAAAGCTGCATGTGTAGATCCACATACTGACCGCCCTCTGTCATCCCGACGGATACCTTGTAATCGGGAGACATCACCTCCTCTCCGTCATAAACCACTGCCTCTTCTTGCGATTCTACTCCTGTCATCATTGCCCCCTGGCTCGCGTCCCTATTCCTAGACTCGTAAATACACCTACCATATCTAAGATGCCATCACCCCCAAATTCTGGAACTTACACTTTTTGCGTTCAATCTAGGTACTGCATCGCTGTGGCTGCGATAAAAGCTGAAGGCTAGCCGTCGTCATGGCAACATCAAACAGAAGCTCTCTATCCTATCTAGGTCGGCCCAGTTGAAGGCTGATTCGGAAAAAGCTTGATCTCAAGAGATGGCAGGACTTGAAAGTGGTTTGGCGCGTACCTTTGATCTAGACGAACTCGCGCACACCTTTCTCACTAATCACGATGATTGCTGGTTTATTTCGCGCGCAAGCTTGTTAATGCCCCACCCTTCAGAATGTCGCCTGGGCATCGCTTCCCCCGCACTTGCAGGTGTCCTGCCATAGCATGCTCCCTGAGCCTTTGAAGTGCGTCCCGAAATCCAGAAGCGTGTGGTTCATATCGATGCAAATCACTCTTGGCCCTGATCATCCGCTTGCTCGCTCCGCGATGGTTTCTTTTCACGTTGAAGTTGCTTCAGCTTTTGCCGCAGTAGATCGACCTCATGCTGAGTCGTCTCCAGCAGCGTCTGTGCATTCTTGGCTTTTGTATCGGCCTGATAGCCGGATTCGCGCAGTGAGGCTGATTCCTCGTGGGAGTGGGCAAGTTGGGCGATAAGCTGCTCTTTAGCGTCCTCCTCTCTAGCAGACGCAATGGCCAAAGCGTTGAGATCACCTGTTACCGAAGCGTGATGAAATGTCGACGCGACATAGCCTTGGTGTTGATTGGTTTTCGGCGAGGGTTTCGCGGGGACGAACTGGCACGACTACAAGTCGAGCATACTCAAGCAGAAGCCGGCGCCGGCATCACCTTCTATTTGCCTTACACCAAAGGCGATCGACAGCATCAGGGGACGACCTTCCACACTCCTGCCCTTAAGAAACTGTGTCCAGTCCAGGCTTACATCAACTGGATCACCGTGGCTGGCATTGCCCATGGGCCTGTGTTCAGAAAGATCGATCGCTGGGGCAACCTTGCTGATGGGGGCATCAACTCCAACAGCCTGATCCCAATGCTGCGTCGTATCTTTGCGCAGGCGGGTGTGCCATCGGACATCTACAGTAGCCACTCAATGCGGCGCGGGTTTGCCACTTGGGCTTCCGCTAATGGTTGGGATATCAAGTCGCTGATGGGCTACGTCGGCTGGAAGGACATCAAGTCAGCGCTGAGGTACGTTGATGCGGGCTCCTCTTTTGGCGGCCTTGCGTTGAAGCCATCAGCGCCCAAAGTGGAAATCCTTTAAAGCCGCCTTTCAAGATCGGTTGGCACAGTCCGTCTAGGCTAGACACTGGAGTTTTCAATCGTCACAGTTTTCAGGCTATCCCACCATGGATACAAGATTGCTCACCGCTCAAGAGGTTCACCAGGTACTCCGTGATGTTACTGTCGGTTCACGCTCAATGCGCCGAATCACAGAGATCACATGGAACGAGATTTACTGTGGATTGATGACCGTCGAAGTAGATAGGTGGGTGATCACGTTTTTCGAAGATTGCGGTGAGCTTGACTATTGCGATAGCTGTTACAGCCCCGACGGCCGAAAGTACGACTTTAGCTCACGGGATGCCATAGATCCTGTCGAGCTTCTTTTACCTGACGAGCATCGACAGTTAGAAGAACTGCTTCGTCGTATCTGATCCACCATCAGACATTGATCGAACACGCTGCGAGACCTGCGTATCGAGCCTCCACTGGCACAGGAGTGATCCGTTAGGATCAATACCGCTATCGATCTGCCCTGATGAAAATGGCTTCCAAGGTACCCGGTCACTCATACCTGTTGGCGTCCATTAAACTCTCAGCAAGCCAAAAAGCATCCTGCATACTGAACGAATAGCACATGAAGTCAAAAACGAGTTCTACTCCCCCATCTTCAACTGTGTAAATTCCTAGTTCCTCCATCGTATCGCCCGGAATCTTGACTAGCTTGCTGAAGTAAATTTCATTCTCCGTCTGCTGGCACTTGAATCGTCCGTCAGCCATATAATTCCAGCGACCCGACACGTCTTTATGGAATTTTCTCTCCAACTTACTTTTGCGCTTCTTTGAAGTAAATAACACGTTCACCTGGTTACCAAGATTCACCAAAAAAGCATCTTTAAGGCAATGCGCAATTTCCTGCGCTACGCCCTTTGAAAACCTAATGGATACATCATCTAGCTTCAACCTCACACTATCACTACCCTGCCTAGACACCTGACACGGGTACACGTCTTTACACTCACGCTCTCGCCAGCACGTAAATTCGCGCTCCGCAAAAAACACTGCCGGTTGCATTTCAGTTTTGCTCACAAATCACCATTTCGTCATTGTTAAAAATAACAACGGATGTTTTGAAGAAAAACTTTAGCGAAAGTGTGAAATATTTTTGGTGGCTGTTATCAAAAGGGCTTTAATCGATTGTGGTTTGTGCGTGCCCCTTTCAGGGGTGGGCTGTCGTGAACCAAGCCCTTGCGCAAGGCGCTGGTCTTGGCCCTCCGGGCGTCCATCCGCACGCCTACGGCCGTCGGCCTGCGCGCTCCGCTTGCTTTCTGACGCGCTCTGTAACGTAACTTTTTGCGCTGTAACGTAAGCAGTGTTACAGCGCACAAAACTACGTTACAGGCCATTGATCGCCTAGCTGCTGGGGCCAAGATGCTTATTGTCGATGGTGCGATTTTGGGTCAGAAGCGGCCATACTGGTCGATGGAGTTAGGTTAATAAATTCGGTCATCACAAACCAGATCACAGGTCATATGGTGGAGCATGAAATCAGTCACATCGAGCGCTAAAAACGGTGTGCTTGGCAAAGCATTTATCCGCGTTGGCGAAGGGCTGGGGCTTGATGACGATGAGCTATCAGCCGTCCTGGGCGAGCATGTTTCCCCGGTAATGCTTCTACGCCATGGACAGGAACTGCAACCCAACACTGAAGCGTGGAGCCGGGCCTTGCTTTTGGTTGAGTTGTATCAGTCATTGCTCGCGCTCGTAGGAACCGAGCAAAATGCAAAGATCTGGCTAAGTAGCAGGAATCGTGGTCTGAGTAGTCGACCGCGTGATCTCATCACATGCCGAACAGGACTCGAGCAAGTTGTCCAATACTTGGCTGCTACTCGCTCACTCATTTAATGCGTCCGGTTGAGCCAGCCGGGTGCTCAATGCAGAACGACCAACCGCAACGCTTTCAACTCTACGACTGTCTCGAGTTGACTAGGGTTCGCTCTTATCGAACGCCAATGACGCCCCACTACAGCTTGATCATCTCAGGCTCAATCGACGCCCTGTAGGTTTCTGGCATGTTGTTTTCGACATTGAAATCTACAACCACTCCGAGCATCTGCTCGAGCTCATCTTGCATATCGGCGATGTCAAACAGCGAAATCAGACCGGCCATGCCCTCTGGGATGGTCGCCAGCAGGTCGAGATCACTTCCCTCCCTATCCTCTCCGCGCGCTGTCGATCCAAAAATCCCGGGCGCCACAAATCCGTAGGACTCTATGATCTTTCTGATCTCATCTGCCTTACCTTTGATGGCATCAGAAGGCTTCATTTGAGGGGCTCTCGTGTAGTGATGCAGCCGACATAGACCACGCTGCGTGAGTGACATTTAGCTTGTCAGCGCTGGCACCTCCGTCACTCACACACGAGGAGCACACGGGCTCAACTGCCGAGGCCACACGAGAGGCTGGACGAAAAAGCCAGGACATTTTCCGCCCCTTCGCTGAAGATGCGTTCCATGGTTCATGGACAACGGAGCGCGGTATGAAAATGTTCGAGCGATGCATGGCTCTTTTCTTGAAAGACAAAAGACCAAGCTCAGAGCAAGTGAGAGATCGCGCGTTCATAGCTGCTCTCAACAATCTGAAATCTTTGCGCGTGACACCTGAGGGTGGCATGTCGATTGATCCCGACGAGATTCGAGAAAAAGTAATAGCGAATCGGCAGTCACTCAAACGATTCGTGCGATGACCGTTTGATTCATTTGGTGTGCTGGGCCGAGCCGTTGGCTCGAAGGAGCGATGGCAGGACAGCTTACATCGTGCTCAGCGACCTTATGGTGCATTGCGCAGGGGCCACCAAATTCATACTCGATTTTCAGGCAAAAAAAAGCCCCATTTTTCGATTTGCATCACGATCCGTGCTGGCGTCCCCCAGAGGCTACGACCAGGATTGGCACCGTCTATGCCATTGAGAAAACTGTATATCCATACCTGATTTACGTTAAGCGCATATTTCCGGATTAGCCGCAAAAAACGAGCACGGACACTCTCACACAAGCACTCTCATCTCTAATCGTCACATGAGATCGAACACCGCGTTCGTTTCCACCCTAGTCCCCAGCATGTCGAGCGGACGCCTCAAGCCAAGACCACGAACTGAAGAATTCATCCATTTTTTCGCAGCGGCGGCACGTTCTCAAATAGGAAACGGGCTTGCTCAAACACAGCTATCAATGCGACCAGACGATCGCTTTTAGCTGTGTTCAAGTGACCTGTTTTCGCCCTACGCGCCAACATTGTGAGAGACATGCAGATCGCCTTGGAGGTATCCGCTCGCCGCATCTGCAGTAGGCTCGATACCTGATCAAGTAGCTCAAAAGATAGACCCTCGTGAATGAGGTCATGGAGTCTTGTTCCGCGTGAAGGCAATCCAAGGGCTTCCCAAATACTCCCAGAGACTGATGGGCCAGGTTGGTATTCGAAATTCACTTCTCAAATCCATATCTATTCGTGGTGCGAACTCCATGCGGAGTGACAAGCCCCGCTTCGATGCTCGCTTCGTGAGACCAGGAGGATAACAGCACGGCCAACGCGGGCCTCGACATTGGGCGCTGCGGATCTCTTGGGGGATGGGAAAAGGTAATCGCCCTCGGATAGGTGGAGCATGAGGTAGTGAGATTGAAGGTAGGTTGGTTGAGACGGTTGGCAGAGCTCTTTGCGGAAAAAGCAGCCTGCGTGGGCAGCCACCCGTCAGTGGCGGCAGCGATCAAGGCTTACGACGCGAACATTTGAGCGGTACTGCGGATGTCTCGGCGCCCCTGAACTGTTCGGCGCCGATCAGCCGTGGACAGTTCTACCAGCCCTATGCGGGCTCAGCAGGAGCCTCTGCATCTTCTTCCTCTTCGCCTGGCACCTTCTCAATTTCGAAGCGGGTATCGAAGCCTGGGTATGCTGCGTTCACATCATCGAGAATGCGGTTGACCAGGTGGACTGCGTCATCTGTGGTGGGCTCCATCATGCGGTGGAACGGCAGCGGAATGCGATGGAACCGATGCAGCGGGTTCAGGCAATGGGTGAAGTTACTGTCCCGCATCGCACCCTACTGGCCATGGACGAAGCCCGAGGCCCAACCGTAGTAACGGTCGTAATCGTCCTTCGTGCCTGACTCCTCTGCCAGCCGGCGAAGGTCTTTCCCGCACCAGTGGCCCAGATCGATCTCCACGTATTCCTGGAAGTAGTCTTCGTTTGCCAAGGCTTCCAGCGTTTCGTGGGTCACGAATCGAGGCTTCTGCCCAGACATCTCCTCGTGCTTCAGGAGGGCTAGCTTGGCCTGGCCGGCACCATAGGAGCGGAATTTCTTCCACATCTCGTCGCTACCACATCGCACCAGGTAGGCCAGGGAAATCCGGCATTCTGTGAGAGAGCGAAGCAGCAGCCTTCCGGTAATCGCTGCGCTCAGCGGGCCTACTCATCTCGGCCAGGCAGGCCAGAGCGAAGAAACCGAACCCAAAGACGCCGTCGTGTTTCGGATCTAAACCTGTGGTGTTCAAGGACGTGTGCCAGTGCTCAAGTAAAGCTTCTCGCACTCTAGGGAGCACCTGTCGGATATCGCCAAGATCCTGAGTCGTTCTCTCTCTCGATTCGAGTGGTGCGGGTATACAGGCCGTGTGCCGCATCACGTAGTTCCAAAATGAGTCTGGCCATGGACTACGAGCGTCGTCGGCGAAGGTCATTTCCATCGCACGAATGGAAGGTCGTACTGACCGCATATCACCTCTGTTGGGATACTCCGCGATTTCGTACCACTCCTCTTCCGGCATATGGATTTCACCCAATGCCATTCTGAAGAGGATGCTGACCCAGCGGACGTCGGTGGCTTCTTGGGACTGATGGTCAAAGGTGGTCTGCACAGCTTGCCCGAGGGTCTGCCAATCATCTTCATTGGGCTCAACTGCAAGCGCAGCTTTCCACCAGGCAAACCCCGGTAGGTCTTCAAGGAGGAGCAGCGGACGGAGAGCTTGGATCCCTGTATGGCTCTGGCGCACTAAGCCCACAATTCCATCAATAAGCTGACGGGGCTGATTTGGAAGATCGGAATGCCTAAGTGTCCACCCAGTTGCATTTTCCTCTGGGCCTTTCCGGTAGCGCAGACCGATTGATGCGATGTTCCGGAA
This sequence comes from Pseudomonas sp. PDM25, assembly GCF_019219045.1. Taxonomy (NCBI): domain Bacteria; kingdom Pseudomonadati; phylum Pseudomonadota; class Gammaproteobacteria; order Pseudomonadales; family Pseudomonadaceae; genus Pseudomonas; species Pseudomonas sp. PDM25. The sequence goes on along the minus strand of NZ_JAHUWL010000001.1, from coordinate 321,775 downwards.
AAGCTCCAGCGCTTCTGCCCTAGGAATAACGGTGATGACCAAGCAGGCCCAGAGCATCTCTGGAAGGCGGACATTAGACCACGAGGCGAAGCTTATGCCGGGAATTTGCATGAAAGGAGGCACCAGCGCCTTGCCAACCCTTTTGTGGCCAGCAAGCGGCGTTGTGTTCCTGTTACTGCGATGCGGTTTTTTCTTCTTAGACATGAGATCTTCCTCGTTCATGTGATCTCTAACTCTTGCCGATATGCGTCTGCAAACCTAGCTGACCAGCCCTTTGGAGTGCCCAAGCTCGGGACTCGGGGTCAAGCGGCGCCTCTGCTTCCCCCTTGTCGAAATCCTCTTTCCAGTGATGCATTTCAGGCTTGCCGTTTTTGAGCCACATGAATCCTTCGGATCGACGCCAGGATGCATGCCAATTTCCACCACCTGGCCAGGCTCCTCGTTCTGCGACGAAAATCCACACGCATGACAGTCCATCTTCCTTGAGGAAAGCATTGAATAGATTCTGATCGAGGAACGCATGGGAGCCATCATTAGGGCTTCGACCACTTACAAAATAGGGGTTGCCGGAGCTGTCTACGTAAACATTCGGATCATCATGGTGGGGTACTAGGCCAAGCCGGTGAGCTAGCCAAGGTGCAGGTATCAGCGCTTGAGCCCCTTCGGGGAGAGAGGCGTCCAAGTGCGACTCCCAGTAATATCGGTAGCAAGGATAGGCAACTTCCACCTCCCCAATATCGTGGAAATCCATGATCGACCATTGCTCTTGATCCCACACAGACCGCCAGGGAGCTTCCAGTAGATAACCGGCGTCGGTAGCGTCACGAGTCGACCAGCGGTCAACATCTATGTCCTTTTTGGCAAGTAGATATTTGATGAGTGTCTTCTCATCCTCTTGCCTCACGATCACTGGCAGCAGGAATCGCCATTCCTGCTTTCTTAGCCCATGTTCGCGTTTGGATTTGTCCTTGTAGTATTCGGACACAGAGCGGTGTTCATGCAGAACCGCCCACCTACGGCCCTCAGAATCCTCCCTGGCAATGAGGCCTTTCTTGTCCAGAGAGGGATCTGCCTCGAACGGCCACTTGCCCAACTCGTCTTCTGTGGTCTGGCGCATTGAGATCTCGTACTTCGGGATCGATCTGCCCTGCGTGGACTTCGTGTCGTCGGTTAGCAAAACCGTCGGATCTATGTCCCGTTGGAACCCAATATCAATCGGGCCAGCGTACTGACGCGATCCGTGGGAAGCCCTCTCGTACATCCAGTTGTTATCAGCCAAGCTACAGATAAGCTCATCGAGAGCCATCCACTGATACTTCTTACCTATTCGCTCGCCGGCAGGGCGTTCGCGGCCATGCGTATGGCGGAAGCTTTGATCATGAGGGAACAGCTTGCTTGTCCAGCCGTAGCTGTAGGCTCGCTTGGCAACCCAGCGCTGTACCGCTGTGGTATTTATGTGTGGCAACTTCTCGGGCCGGGTCGTTGAGACGCCAAAGCGCGGTTTGTATTCCTTTTTGTACCTCAGCTTTTCAGAGCGACTCAGCACAGAGAGCAGCAGAGCTTCACATTGCTTGAAGTGCTCCAGGCTCTCGTCGGGTTCATCGTCGCGGTTACGGTTGAGAAGATTTCGAAAGGGGTTGTGGCTGAACACATGCATCAACCGAAGGATCTCAGTCCTTTCCGCGCAATGCTTGATCACCTCCTGTTCAAAACGCTCATAGGTCTCAGATGACGTGAACGGCTCAGGCTGCTTCAGGGAAACGTTTAGGAAAGAACCGACTCTAGGTTCTATTTCATAATTTGCAAAGTCGCCGATCCAGCCAGTGCAGGAACGACTTATCTGCGAGTCTCCGGCCTTTTCGGCGACCTTTTTAAGCGCCTCTTCAGTGACGGAAAGTCGAATAGCCTTCGTTCCATAAGGAGGACGGGCTTTCTGAACATCAATACCTACAGGTACGCAGCCGTGAAGGTGGGCCAACTCGATGATACCTAGCGCTGAATCCCTCAAGAGTATCGACGGCGGAACGATTTCTCGGTCGAAAACGGATTTGTAGGCGACCTCAGCGAAGGCAGACAACCGTTCTTTGCCTGGATCTACGCAGCAGGCACCGTAAGCGGCGGCATGAAGCCGCTCATGAATGTACAGGTCATCAACGGTGTGGAAATCCTTACACAGCTGTTTGTACAGGCCTGGGTTGCAACGCAGCAGGGAGGCGATGGCCTTTGTCGCTTTGTCTCGTAGTTCCCTGAATGAGCTCGAGGTGAACCAGGTCAAGGTTATTGCGCAGAGGTGCTGAATCTTCGGATCTGTTTGATCGCTCTGTTCATGTGCGCTCCAATCGATTAGACGTCGGACTGTGCTTCCCTCCTCCAGGGAAAGATCGTTAATCTGGCGTGTCCAAAACTCGTCGCGTTCTGCCATCTTCAAACTTAATAGCTTCCGATGCATGAACATTGCATTCCAGGGATGGTCTGCGCTAGCGCTTAACTGAATAACAACGTCGAAATAACCATCGAAGTGTGATCGGAATGCATCATATATTTCTAGGGTGCGCACGCTAAACGCTTGATTGCTTCGCCATTTCAGGCTTTCGATAAATGACTCGCGAAGATCGTAATCATTCGCCCAAATATTTACGTCACCTGGCAAGAGATCTAGAAGCTCTTCGCCAAATCGCTCAGGCAGCTGTATGGCGAGAGCCCCCGCTAATCCGGCCCACTCCCAGTCTAGGCGTTCACTGTCATGAATAAAGCTAAGTGAGCCGCTCTCCAACGCCTCTGAAGGATTATCGATATTTTTCAGTAATACATCGGCCATCAAGTGATCTTGCAGCCGTTGAAAACTGAATCTAACTATGTCTTCCGAGTTGTCGAATAGATCCTCACTGGTTTGAGGGCCTGGGTCGATTCTAAAAAGGCCATTTCGCTGAAGAACGCCCAACCAGTTTGTGTCTGTTGGGGCTGGATGGTCGCAGAATTTACCAGCAACAATTTGAATAGCCTCGTTACGCGGGACGTAGTCTCGGCGCTTGGAAGCCATCTCCAGCGCTATGGCTGAGAGAGCTTGGGTCGTGGGCCTTACAAGATCGTCGGTGCCATCCTGACCAACGCCTAGGTTGCGTGCAATGCTCTTTAGGTAGAAACCAAATACCTGTTTGGTGCCCGTCAAACCTTGCGGGAAAAACTTCTTGTTGTCTCTTTCAAGGGCGATGCACGCACTTCGCAGAAAAAGCGGATTTACAAACTCTGCAGATAGCCATGGGCTGGTTGGCTGGGAAATCCCGCGTTTGCCTAAGTAGATTTTGGCGGCTCTGGACTGCTCTTTTGCTGTCTCGAAACCGCGAACCTCGAATGACGGCAGGTTCGTGAGTAGAGGCTCAGGGATCACAGCCTTCTTGTATTCAGTCCTACAGCTGATCACCAATACTAAATTGCGGTACTTTTGCACCCTGGTGATGAACTCTGCTAATTCACCACGCCAGAGTCTTCGACCGGCTCCTTCGTTGATGGCATCGATCAGAAGTAGGCCTCGTTTTCCTGTAGCTTCAGCGGCAGCGCTTAGAGTTTGCAGGAAGACATCAGCCGTGGTATCGCCCAACTCTAGCCGCGTCGTAATTTGACGCCAGACGTTATCGCTTGTCAGGTGCTGACCCAAAATCAGTATGGCTTTTCTATCTTCTGAAATTGCCTCCTGGGCGATGCTGCCGAGAAGATGAGATTTTCCGGTGCCAGCTTTTCCATACAGGAGAATAGTGCGAGCCTTCTCGCCGGAAAAGTATTGGTTTTCTAGAAGCGAGCTGAGCGCATAGGCCTCATTGCCGATCCGCCCCAGCCTGTATTCTAGGTTGCTAGAATCGTGGTCGTGCTCAGTTTTTGACTTAGGCTTGCCTTCTTGCACCGTGCGTTTAACGGCGAGGAGCTCATATACGTATTTCGATATGTTGCTTACCCGCTGCAGGCAATCCGCAATTGGCCAGGCGCTCCATGGGTCAGCGTTGATCCTTAAGGCCAGCTCCTCAAGTCTTTGTGCTTCACCTCTGATTTCGTCTGTTATAGGCGTGCTCTCAGCACCTAGTAACCTCTCGATATTTTCCAGGTCGATGGTGTCAATTGTTTTGGCAATGTGTTCATGGATCTCAGCGACGATAGTTTCGTCATGGAGCGCTACTTTGAACAGTCGCTCGATGCTTACTTCAACATGATCCTCAGGATGGTAGCGTTCTTCCAGTGACCTGATGGCAAGATCAATTTTGTCTTGAAACCATCGTGGCGAAAGCTCGATCTCTCCAAACCAAAAACTTCGGAGGCCTTCAGCGCTTGGGTGGATCAAACGGTCAGTGATGTCTGAGGCTGTCCAAGCGATGAAGTTTACGTGTTTATCTTGAGGGACGAGTTTTTCCCACTTTGCCTTATGGGTATCCCAATGCTCCCACCCTGTTTTGCCGCCTCCTTGGCGGCCCGTTTTATGCGTCAGGTCACAAGGTAGGGCGACCACATATGTGGTCAGTAATGGGTGCGATTCGAGAGCACGCTCAACCGAGTCGTCGATATTGGCCCAGTCGATTTCACTGGACTTTAAATAGTATTTCGCTTGGTAACCGACCTCACTCCCATCACTGAGCAACCAGTACGCCTCAATCCCTCCGTCCCCCCCGGCACCTTCTATTCGCCTAAATTCTGCGTCAGCGGCTGGCGGTTCGCGTCTTGCTAGCTGGCAAATGAGCTCCTCAAAGGCGAGGCGCTGTCCTGAATCCATGCCCCTGATGCGTCTGTAATCCATGAGGTGTCCATTGTTAGAACTTTAAGATTTGATAGTCGAATCCCTAGAGATGAGTGTATCCGTTTCGAGGTGCTGGCGGACTCGCCTCCCCTCCCTTCCCGATTCGATTCCTATATCGACTCTGGCTCGAGCAGATGAGCTTGTAAGGAGGACAGTGTTCCTCGCTGGCATGGTCGCACCAGAAACCGCTGCATGCTTGAGTGAGCTGCTTGAAGTCACCAACACTCATTACTCAAGCGTGATTGATGGATGCCCTTCTGAACCTAAAGTTCTGGAGCGTGCGTCCATACTCGAGAACCAACACTACACCCTCAGGGTAAGCACCCTGCCAAGTTACGCAGCGGAAAAAACGAGCGACGGCGATGATGATTTTGAGCCAGTCGGTACGGCTGACTGGTCATGATCCCTGTGTGCACCTGAACGTTATTCTTAAGCGCCTGCCGACGCGGTGCAGCTTTCATCGTTTCAATCCCGCAGGTGGGGCCTTTCCAATTCGGGTGGTTACCGGTTGCATCCGGGTTATACCGGGATTCGCGGCCTCTAGCTCTGGGCCGAAATCCTCCATGCGCACGTCGAAAATTGAAATGGCTATCTGCTCGCTGCCGTGAGAATGGGAAATCAATCGACGGTGCTCTTTATCGTAAGGAGCTTGGGCCGTCGAGCCACCGAACTCGCCGATGTTTGCGATCAGAATATGCTGGTACATGTGGTACCTCAACGCCGCAACCATCCCATCGAACGTCTTCACATCCTTGTTCATGGCCGACACGACATACATGTGGCTTTCATCTCGCAGGTCTGCCGCCAATGCTAAATCTGTTGCGTCGAAACAGATGGATCCGGTCAAGCGGTAGGGCATATCGCCTGAACTCGATGGGTCAGACAGTTCTATCACCACTTGATAAGGCCGCCAGGATTTGATTCCGAGTTCAACTTCCTCAGGCGTGAGGTGGAATTTACCTTGATCGACCTGCACCCAAGAACGACGGTTTGCGCGCCGCTGAGGGACTAACCATCGACCGGTGTTGATTGTTTCGCCTGTTCCTGGCTCCTTCGCGCCAAGTAACCCGTAGAACAGCATCGCACCGGTTGCGTCTGAAAATGCGCGCATAAGGTCTTGATCGTCATCGTGAATGCTTAGCTCGGGGAACACTACCAAATCAAAATGCGGCTTCTGGGAGCGCCCCAGCACGTAGTCCCGTGCGGCTAGATGCTTAGTAGTCAGATGTAGTAACGCAGCAGTATGGTTTCGATGTTTCTCTCTGTAGCCGGGCACCTCAAGACCATCAAGTCCGCTCTCAAAATGTGCATGCATAGGCATCAATCCCTGAACCATCACGACACGTAGACCACGGCTGCGGTTCAGAGGCCACTCGACCGGATAACGGTAGATGGGTAGCCTGCTACTTGCTCCAAAAATAACCGATTGGGCCTTAATACGTTTGGACACGGCGGATCGGAAATCGCGACGTTTGAGCATAGTTGCAAACTCAGGGTCTTCATCCCCAGCAATGCCTGGCCATCTGAGAAGATGAAGCAGCAGGTTCGAAAACCATGGGGTTATTGCCGCAGTGGTGCCGCCTAAACCTTCGGCGGTATGAAGCATACCCATGCGCCTTTTCTGCCAAGTACTGCGAAGCCCGGAATACCAACCAGAGTCCTCACGGGCTAGCCAATGACGAGCGGTAAAATCTGGTTCGCCCGTAGCTGCTGCACGAAGCAACCGACCAAATGCGTACATCCAAGCATCTTTCGGTCGGCACCAAGATGGCGTGTCATAAGTGCCGTCCGTAGTCTTCACATTGATGACTGCACGAGCTTCAAGATGAGCGTCTCTTGGGTTATTGAGCTGAGACCAATCTTTGCTCTGCACCTCGACGTTCAACGGTGTCAGTTGCTCAGGGTCAAATCCCTTGATTGACTCGTCCCGACCAATTGCTCGTGCAAGCACGAGTAGCGCGTTTTCTTGGCTGAAAAGTCCATTAGGGTGCGTAATGACTGTGAGAAGTGGTAGCCATGTCCGAACTGGTGGTAGGTCAAAACTATCCGACCATTTTGCCAACGCATATAGACGCAGATAGCGCGGTGCCCGCGAGATTAGCCCCTGCATTCCAGTGCGACTAGAGCTCAACAGCGCCGTAGATAGATCAGGGGATGTTTGGGCAATAACCTTCCAAGCGTTCGTAACGGCGGCTTTGGGCCTCTCTTCGCTAAACCTAATGAACCACCTTTCGTAGTGAGAGATATCGCCGAGGAGTTGGTGTCCGACGAGCGATACGACAATTTCCTCTAGCGCAGTCACTTCGTTACCGATTGCCCGGTTCCTTACGAATGCATTAAGCACTCGATAGAACCGTAGTTCCGGCGCATCCCCCGTCAACTTTGCGGTCTTGCGCAGCGAGGCCAAAAGTAGGCTTGCTTGTTGCTGCACATACCAAGGGACGTTCTTCATGCTCAATATACGATTCGCCAGATCCGCCAGGGCGTGCCGATAAGCATCTACGTCGGCCACTTTGAAGGTCGAGTCAAGTTCAGCTTGCCTACCCGTCTCGGTAGCTCCTGCCTTAAACAGATCCGCAAGTACATAGAAGGCAACGCGTCGACCGAACTCATCCGATGAGGAGGTCTCGATCTTGCTCATCAATGCCTGCTCAACGGACTCAAGTAGGTCTGTGCTGGGATAAAGATCTAGTGCGTACCTCAGAACTTGAACCAATGAAGGGTTGACAGCCCATGCTGAAATCAACCGCCGTGCAACGGCTTGATAGTCATGAGTGAGTCCTTCCTTCACATCCTTGGAATTCTTCGCGTCGTCGAACTCCGACAGGTCGGTCATGCTTCGCCGCATCCGTAGTGACCGAACAAGCCGATAAGCCGAAAATCTAGTCAACGTGTCGTCACGCACTTCTAACTTCAGCTTAGCTACCGAAGCAAGTCGCAGTGCATCGTTCACCTGAGGCGTACCGGCGTCCTCAATCAGACCAAGCTCGGCCAGGGACAGCAGTCCATTGAGACCTGCCTCTGTTTGCTTTAAAGAGTCCAAGTCAAAGGGCCCGCTCATTTGCTGCTGAAGCGCCTTCATTCGGGCAGCAGTCCCAGACTCACTGCCTACCTCAGCTAACGGCTCAAGCTGAGTTTTCGATGCATTAAGCTGCAAGAAAGCTTTGGGTCTCCCTGCAGGTGTTGTGTGCTTTTTAAGAAGCGTTTGCACCCAATCACTGATTTCGCTGCTTAGTGCAACCGGGTCTACTACCTCATCCACCTTTGTGTCGACCGAGATGACGAGCCTCAGATCGTCAACGTATCGGCAATAGTCATGGACTCGGAAACTTTTTCGTCCGGCTCGTCGGTCGGTAAAACTACCCATCGCACGGTCAAAAGTTAGAAGATAGGCGTTCGCAAAAAAACCGCTCCCCACAAGACCTTGAGGCAAACCCTCGGGCAATGTGTTATCCCTGAAAAGCCCCGACAGTTGTTCGTCTTCCGGGCGCCATTGAAACTTCAGCGCTTCGCGCGCCGTTTCCCAAAAAGGCTCATCGGACTCATACCGCTCATCTCCCATGTTTTTCACAAACGCCGCATACTCTTCCCGCATCTTCAAAACGAGTAGGTCAATATCTATGTTGTCAAAAAATGAGCGCAGATCGAGGCTGACGATAAATACGTTTTGCTCATCAGCCTCAACAGCCGTTGCTATGGCAATGGGTCGCTCTGCAAAACGCTGATAGTCTTGGAAGTATCGGCTGTACGTGTCGGAATTCCCCCAGGCGAACTTGGCGCTGAGGTGATCACTCGACCAGCTACAGAAGAGACGATTGCCATAGCTGTAAACCTTAGATGCTAATGCCTCCGCTGGCTCTTGCGACGTGTCCCCCTGCGCAGACTCGATGCAGTTTGCTAAACACAACATCACTGCAGTAGCGACCGTCTGTTCTCTGATACCAATATGAGCCAACGGTCGCAAGACAGGAGCTTTACCTTCAGACATTTCTCGCGGCCCCCAGCCTCCCTGATCTTCAGAACGGAAGCACCAAAGACCGTTTTTGGGGGCAGGTACGAGCCACGCTGGCGCTGTGCGATAGCTTCCAGAAGCGATAGAACGAGACCATTTTGACAGGTTTCGGGACAAGCATACCGCTGACGCATCCAGCTCCAGCACATCCGCGTACCAATTATGGCGTCGTATGAAAGTGTGAGTTTTCTTCCAAGCCTGCGCTAGAACAACCTCATCCTGGAGTGCAGAGCCGCGAGGCCATAATCTGTCGTACCGTGAATCCACGAGGCTCATCAATAATCCTTTAAATTGTTTTGTGAAGCTGTGGCTCCGGGATCACGCCCCGCGCAACCAAACCGGTTGCCAGTTGTGCGGCAGCAACTGATCGATTTCACTAGCCCGCTGTGTCGGCATGCGCGTGAGAACATCCTTCAGATAGGCATACGGATCATGGCCATTCAGCCGTGCAGACTTGATCAAACTCATGATCGCTGCCGCCCGTTTGCGGCTGCAAATGGACGTGGGTCAACACCTATCCTGAAACACCTCATCCTGATGATATTTGAGGTAAGCAACGAGTTCTTTAGGAACGAACCGCAGTGGCTTGGGTAGGCCCAATGCCCTCCGATGTTTGGCATCGACACGCTTAGAGATCTGCATTTGGCCGATCTTGTCGAACGTAATAAGCCCTTTGTCGAACAGCGCGTCGAGATTCGCCGAAAGGAGAAGACCATTGTTGCTATCGAGGCGCTGCTTAGGCGTTGAATCAACCCATGGGATAACATGAGAAGCACGAAGAACTTCTCTGCAGTCCAATCCCGTTACAGAACAGGCGTTGCCCCATACTCGCATCAGATCCTCTCGAAACTTACCCTGACCGCGCCGTGCGTTAATCCTGGTGAGAACCTCCGTGACCGGGTCGTTGCCGTCAAACATGTCCTCAGCGGCTAAGGGCTCAGTCGGAGCACACTGAATGGCATCACTGAGCCTCACCCACATCTCTTTGCGCTGCTTAGCTGGAATCGCATCCATGATTCGACCGACTGTTGGGAGGTCAAGCTCGGTGTAGCTGCTATACATTCCAAGCAACCGTTCCTTCCCGGTAATCCTCCGAGGATCGAGTGTCACCGGTTCGTCAAACCACCAGTAAAACTCTTCTGGACAGATCCAGTTCGGAATCCAATGCAGATCCTTTTCCCAGGTTTTAAGAAATTGACGCTGGTTATTCCGATGCTGTTTTTGGACATTCTTGATTTCCCAGGCATCTTCCCAAAGGTCGTGCAGCGATAACTTTTGGACAATTTCCTCACGTTGCTGCCGATGCTGATCATGAGAGAGTGCGAAAGCATTCCCCGCAATACCCACTAACTGCTGGATTCCATCATGAGATGCGGTCAGGAATACGAAAGTTTGACCAGAATTTTCGTCGAGCGGAGCTGCGCCTAACCCTTCCGTATGAAAAACGCGAAAATGCTGTTTTCCGCGCGATAGGTGCATCCTTGGGGAGTTGTTCCACTCTTCATGGCCATAACCATTCTCCTTGGGATAACCACCGGAGCCAATGACTCCTGATGGTGCCAGGTACTGATTAGTATTCCAAAAAACAGGCTTCAGAATGAAAAGTGCCATTCGTTTCCTCGCTCCTACGAAATCGGGCATTTCCCCGCTTGTGAGCACATTGGAAGACGCCACGTCGTGTGTAACGTACTCACAGACACAGGCATCAGTTCTTGAAAAACATTGATAGGTGTCCAAAGCGACCAGAAGAGAAAGGTGCCGACAACGGTTAACCTCCCCGACCGTTTTTAATTAGTGGTTTCTAGCGCCCTACTGATTTCAACAATGCAGTCATGCACACGAGTCAACACTTCATCGAGATGACTTTCCGTTGCCTTGTCACCTTGATCCAGCACACAGCGATCCTCCTTGACCACATAGCGGGTCGAGGCAAAATACAGATCTGCCCAGTCCGGAACGGCATGCGCAGGCTGGGTGAATGAGGGAAGTCGATGAGTCAGCCCCTCACAATCACGGCCACTGAAGAAAGGAAACACTCCAAGCCAGGTGTGCTTATAGATCTTGACCCACACACCATCAGGCCAACCGCGCAATCGTACATCCAGGTCATACTGTTGCTTGTCTGATTTGGCTGAAAATCTGGTCTCCATCTCACTTGCACATTCCACAAACAAACCGTCACTGCCCAAACGCTCCTGTAGACAGCGAAATAGCTCAGTCATCTTGCGCGCCTTGCAATATTCATAATGCTTCACGAGGTGTGTGTACGCTTCTTCGTTCTGTTGGAATACTTCCCAGCACAGGCGGTTCAGCTCGGAGTTACCTGACATTGTTTTTTCCACGTTAGTGATGAACTGGTCGATAAAGTGGGCGGCAGCTGGAATGCTGGACGGGGATTGACGCAGAAGCGCTGCTAGTTCGCCATAGGATTGGTAGTAAACCGGCACACTGGAACTTAAGTCGAGAGTGGGAGATTCCCTACCAGTCGGGGTGAGATAAACTAGAGCCCGAGACTCGTAGTTCGGGTAGAGCTCGCACAGCGCTTTTTGATAGCGCGCAACTTGGTTGTGCTGATCAGCAGCCCAAATCTTGTTTTCTATCGCAATGACGAGACGCCGGGTCGGAAAATCGAGCAAGACATCGATATGTGCCAACTCCCTAGCAATCTTGGCTTTGGCCCCTTTCGTGCCTTCCAGCACCTGCAGTGACAATGGCTGCCCCATGCATGGCATTTGGGAAAGAGAGGCAACAAAAGCATCCCTGAACCACGCGCCCAAACCATGTGCTTCGCGCTCATTCATAAGCGCAGCCAAAATGTTGGAATGAACCAGCTCTTTGGAACTCACACCCATCACTTTGAAAAGGTCGAAAGCCTTCGTATAGAGGCTTAAAGCGGCAAAATCAGAACTGGTACGCAAGACTTCCAGTTGCTCTGAGGCGTCCATACCATGAATCCTTTTAGGTGATCGAGATGTTCGCTGTGGCTGGGATGTTAGAGCAAGCAAGAGGCATAATGCCATCTCAAGAAAGCTCCCGGAGCAATAAAGTCCAAATGACGCATCGAGAACCATGCATTATTTAAACCTTAGCTGATCATCTTCTCCCCCTTCGAGCGCGCCATCGCAACCGCTCTTCCATCCACTGAACGCGTCTCTCACGTTCTATTCGAAATATGGCCCGTTGAAGAATTTACGTATTTGAGCCCAAACCGCTTTGCTGGGTATCCGTCCGGCCAAGTCATCTAACCGATGAGGTTTTCGCCGACGCGCCCAGGCAGCTCGAATCTCCCAGACTGGTGGCAGCGAGAGATAAGTGACGCGCGATTCAAGCCCTGAAAAGCAAGGGGTTAAGCAGGAGCGAAGTGGTTGCCGGCCTTGGGTATTCAAGACCGAATATGCAGCGGTTATGGGAGCATGAGCTGGGGAGTGAGGCTCAATATCCGAGCTCAGTCGACTGACAAACAATGCACTCACTCCGGCCAGGTACGGCAACAGTCACCTTTTTTTGTTGAGCTCAGTCGATCCCCCCTTTGCAATCATGGGTAGTGCCCAAAAAATCAGCGATTGCGAGAGAAACTTTGGCGCTCGTCTGCCGACATCACGTGAATGTCAGTGTACTGCTTGCCTTCATCGTATTGGCCCAGGGTCTAGGTGTCATCCACAGCGGCTGCGCCAGCATGCCCATGTTGGACTCCACGGACGCCTTGGCGAAGCATCTTTTGCGCCCCGACTCCTTGTGGGTCGAAATGCTCTCGACCTCGTGGATGCCTGAAACTTTGGCCCAGACGTTGCGGCCTTGTCGGTTGAGCATGTCGACGTAGCTGTTGCGGGCGTTTTGAGCCTTGAGAGCCAGCGCCTCCTTGACCTGTGGGTCGGAACAGGTTCGGCTGTCCGCCAGATTCTGGCGGAGCACATCATGGACAGGACTGCGCAAGCTGCGACTCGAGTGAGGGGGGGGTGAACATTGATCAATCCTTGATTCGGTATTCTGTGTTTTGCAGGTTGTTTTGAGGTGTAGTGATGACAAGGCAAAAAGCCACCATCGATGTCGATGAATGCAAAAACTCAGCAGCCCCCACCAAATGAGGAGATCAGTTGCCTCTGGCACTGGTCATGCTTCGCAGGATCGCGATGAGTTGGCGATAACCAATCCCCTGAAGGGCATTAAGGGGAGACATCTCCATCACATGCGTGATCATTCGTACTCGTGACTGAGGTGTTCATGGCCAAGTGAATAGACAAATGTGTATTCCTTCAACAATGCGGGGGCAAGGTTCATCTCGGTGGTCACGAGCATGGAGCACAACGATACCGTGATAGGCTTCTCCATCTTCTAGAATGGCTCTCTCCAGCGTATCGACGCTCAAAGGGACTGGCTCATATCAGGAACGTGCTTATGTCGCTCAAAATTGCTTTTGCTGCTGTGCTTAAAGCAATGCGCGCCGGCAAGGGATTGACTCAGAGAAACCTTGCCGAAGTCAGCAGTCGAACATACGTCTCGAAATTAGAACGAGCCCAATCAAGTCCCACGCTGGAGATGATTACTGCTCTGAGTGGCCCGCTCAATGTGAATCCTCTGACCCTGGTTGCCATTACCCTCAGCACCGAATCGGGGCAGTCCGTTAAAGCTTTGCTGCGTAGCACTCAAGAAGAGCTGGCGGATCTAGCCCAGGCGGGAGTTCTCAAGGACTTGAAGATTCCGTCTGACGAGTTGCTAGTGCCGCGCCCCTCTACTAAGCCCTCAAGGAATCGCTCGGCGACGACGTCCCAGCAAGTTGAATTCCGCTTCGCTGAATAGATGCTGCCCTTGGCGCTTTCTCTCCCCTTGCTCTAATTGCCATCTGTGCGCGTCTGATCTGATGGACAGCGTGGCCTCCAGCGACCCTTCGTAACCCTCCCCCCCAAAAAAACATACGTACAACACACCTACGCCTACAGCAATTGACTGCCTAGCTAGACCTAGTGTAGGCTTATGAAAAGCCCTAGTCAGCATAGAGTGATTCACATGAATTCGAATATCAGTACAGCTATCGATGCGCTTAAACCCTCGCAAGACGGCAAAACAATCAAGGGTACTCGGGCATTGATTTCGGCGATCCAAGAAAAAACGGGGTTTCCTCAGTCACGAATTGCCGAAATCAGCCAGTGTAGTGTTGCTGGAATTCAGCGCTGGGTAAGTTTGGACAGTGGCCAAAAAACACGCCTGGCCCCTTTGATCCAGTACGCACGCTCGTTAGCTGAGCAGTCTGAAGGTGGCGATGTTGCAATAGAACAGCCGCCTATGATCGCACGCACATTCGCTGAAGCTGTTCGCACGCTCACTTTAGGTGATATCGAGAAGGAGTTCCGATCCAGCCTGCAACGCCTTTCCGGAGTAGCTCTGGAATCCTGTGAAATCACCAGGCTCGAATCCAGAGACGGCTTAGTTAACTTCGAACTGCGAATTAAATAAGCAAGCGCGAGCGTCCGAAGCACGACACCTACCCTAGGCGTAGGCGGTGCAGCATTTCAATGAGAATTGGGGAAATTCAGCATGTATGACATTCATGAGCACCGTCACCGTGTAGCTGTTTGGGGCGCCGGTCGAGCCTACTCTCGGCAAGGGCCTGGCCATACCATTGCGGTGGCAAAACACCTGATTGAAAAATCTGGTTTGGGTGCAATCAACACAGCCAATCAACTGCCTCCTCCAGAGGAAATGGATGACTTCATTCACCAGCGAATTCAAGCGGTGATTGATGCTTCTCAAGGCGTCAACTACACGAAGCGCGCGAAAGGTGAACCTGACGCTTGCAAGGCCTTAGTGTGCACCTACGGCCGTGCACAGAAGCTTGTAAACATGTACTTGAAGTTGAAAATCGTCTGCGCTGGTTACCATGACCATCCACACGTGAAGGCAATGCATCCGCCACTGGACGCAGTGCTTTTGAAGGCATTGGACTCCTCGGACTCCATTGACCAGGAAAGCGACCTTCCAGTTTTTCGTCGAAAGCTCAAAACTGCAAAGGACATGAGCAAAACCTGGACAACGTTTGATCGCACCACCTACGACGCTTACATTTCGGCCATACGTACTTTCCAAGGAAATCAGTCGCTCTGGGCGATTGAGCGACTGTGGAATCCTGAGCGCGAAGCGTTACCAGTCTGACTTCTTGGTAGCAGGTAATCGGGCGGTGACATGCATGGTGCACCGCTGCCCCCATCCACTCCCAACGCAGCAAGCGTTACTAGCGAAAAGCACGTTACAGACCATTGACTTGACGCTTAAGCATTTCGTGAGATAACCGAGGGCATCGCCTACCTCCCTTTCGCTACTGGACGTCTACTCAAGCTGTTTCTCCATCCTGACAAGGCAGTCGGCGCCAGCAACAGAGCTCTATCTATGTCTTGATTGCCATAAGGTGACTCAAGCGACGTTTCGACGAAGGAGCTCAAGGTGTCCCCTGCTCTACTGCCGTCAAGTTCTCAAACTGGAAAACGTGCACGCCGATACCTTTATAGCCACGGGGAGCTACGATTTCAGTGCGGACGAATGATGATAAGTAATCGCAACGGGTTAAAGCTCCGCCAAGCAGGGAGATTGGGCATGCGCGCGCACCCTAGCTCAGCCAGAATGTCATCGTGTAGGGTGCGGTTAGGCGTAACAGCATCTGACTGCCGATTTGAAGTGGGCCACCCTTCATCCGCTGGCTGATATCAAAGATTTGTGCAGGCGTGCTTTCATTCCCCGCGGGCGCGTCAGCCTCCTCCAAAAGTTGCAGAAGGATGGAATCCGCCAACCTAGCTCCAGCGGGAGAAACGGCAGCTTTCTTCTGTCCCGCTATTGCCGGCGCCTTGAATTCGAGGACTTTACCCGACATAACCGGCTCTCACTTCGAAGCTTTCTTTGCAGCCGGAGATTGGTCAGCATTGGCAATCAGCGTCTTGATTACGGTATCGCTGATGATCTGACCAACGCCCCCTAATGTCTTGATACGCCCTTCCCTAGCAGCCGCTCCGGAGCTTTCGTTGCCGGTACGTGGGTTGTGATACTTTGCGGTGAATGGATCGGACATAGCGGCGCTACCTCTAATTGAGACAGACCAACTAAATAAGGTTAGTTCCTGGGTAATAAGCGAGATTTTTTACCGATCAATGGCTCGCCCCAGGGAGCCCACCGATAGCTCGGAGCTTATACTCGGCAGCCGCCTGAAACCCTTCAACCGCATTCGGTTAAGAAGCTACCAGCTTGGCCTCTAAACCACCCTACTTTCCCCGAAACACCCATTCTTTGAGTCCGGTGTGAACCTCGTACGGCGGAATGAACTCTTGCTCGAGGCGGCCTTTGTCGCTATTCACAAGTCGTGAAAACAGCGCGGCCTCTGCTGAAGTGAGGCCAACTGGCGGTGTGTCTTGCGCTCTGACGGGCTCACGTACAGCTGACTTGGACTGATGTGCGTCATACACCGCCTCAGTCATCAACAGGGGTATTACACCCTTATGCCTCAAACGAGCTCGAGCAAGCATACGCAAGCCCCAAGTATCGAGGTCTCCCCAATAGCCTACGGATCTGTCTTCGAGCTGGGCAGTCCCCAACCACGCGAGATCCGACCCACATCCCAAAACCGCAATAGTCTCTGGTAGCGGACACAACAGATGAAGGCATTTTTGATTCTCCACAATCAGGAGTCGCGAGCCAGGTAACCTGGCCTCGGCTAGCTCAGAGGTCGTTACCATTTGGCGCTTGAATGGCAAAAGACCTTGATCCAATGGTGTGACGAGCACCCAGTGACTGGTGTCGTCGTATGCATCAAGAAAGCCACAGAGCCCCTGTGCTGACGCCTCACCTTCGTACAAGACGTCAAGCATCTTTCTCAAAAGCGATTCGTTGCGCTCGAAGAATTTAGTATCCACGCCATACCCAGAGAGCAGCCGGAGTGGACGCCCTTGCGCGCACCCTGGAAATAGTTGAAGGGCCAGCTTGGCGGCCTGGATTACCTCCTCGCTCGACTTGTTTTTCCACAAGCCCCTTCGAGTGATGAGCAGCTGATGGAAGCCTTCTGGGGCAAGCTGCACCAGGTGTCCTAGTGCAGCAAACTCTGCGCTGACCCTTGGATCAGATGTTCCTGAAA
The DNA here is from genome assembly GCF_019219045.1 of Pseudomonas sp. PDM25. Taxonomy (NCBI): domain Bacteria; kingdom Pseudomonadati; phylum Pseudomonadota; class Gammaproteobacteria; order Pseudomonadales; family Pseudomonadaceae; genus Pseudomonas; species Pseudomonas sp. PDM25. The sequence goes on along the minus strand of NZ_JAHUWL010000001.1, from coordinate 304,873 downwards.
TCCATTCGGAAGGGTTGCGCAGGTACCATTTGGTGGGGAGGCAGATCGATTCAGCGCCGCTTCGATATGCGACACGTGTCCATTCGATCTTTCCGACCGTCACCTGTCGCCATGCTTCGACATGCCTCTGCGCCGTAGTTACTTCAGCGTTGAAAATTCGTGCTGCAGGCTTGCCGATATTTAGCACCATTGGCCATGCAGACGAACTCAGGAGATGCCTAAGTCGTACGTTCGGCAGATCCCAATACTTGATCAGTTGGTGACGAAGCTCGTCTGGTGATTTCATGGCTGCTCATCGAGGCTCCTCGGGATTGGTATCGCCAGGCGCATCACCCTCTTGCTTCTTAGCACGATGGTATTTCTCAAGCGCCTCCCAGCTCATCGTGACCAGCGTCGATCGACCGTCTTTTTTGTGAACGACAATTGCGGAACGCGTATGCATTCTCAAGAGACGTAGCTCTTTATTTGGGGTGATGAAGATCGCATGCAGACCAAACTCTTTCAGAGCAGCAATGATCCGCGCGGCGACACTTGGCGAGCTCTTGGAGAATGCTTCGTCCAATACAATGGTGCCGAACAACGGCCTGGTCTCTCCGGTAGGGCATAGGGCGTAGCCCAGCGATGCTGTAAGGACGTAAGACGCGACAATTTCTTTCTCACCGCCGCTGTCGCCTTGTGAGCCTTTGCGCCCTTCTGTTGCAACCCCAGTAGCTGCATCCACTACAGATACTGAAAATGTCAACCGGAACCTTGGATCTAACATTGCCTTCGATGAAATATTCCGACTTTTCGTACAAGCGTCTTTCAGATCCTCTACTAGATTTTTCAAGGCCCGATAGTGAGTCTCTCCAACATCGTCAACAAACCGCGCGGAGGTGAGTTTGCGCTGCGAGGCCTGCAGAGCGCGAAGGCTGTCATGCACGACTCTACTGGTCACAAGGCGCAGATATTTACCTGACTGGAATTCAACTCGACGTAATGTGCCGTTCAGCTCGTCTATCCGCTCTTGAATTTGTATCACTTCCTGATCGATGTAGCTCAATAGCTGAGTGACACCGTCGTCTGAGGAGCGATTGAGGTAGCTAAGAAAGCGCTCCACCTTCTCGGGCAATGCTTCTTCAGTTAGCACTCGCAAGCGTTCGATGTAAGCATGCACGTCAATCAGGTCACGACCTACGTCTGCTAGTGCTCCTGTATCTCGACCCTTGGCATCGGACATTTTTTTGACCAGCTCTTTCTGCAGCTCGCCCAACTGTTCGGTCGCGTCACTGATACGTTCGCTTAGTTTTTCGTAGCCCTTGCGCTCTATATCGAAGAGATCCTGTAGTTCATCGGTAGTGATAGTTGGAAGGTGTTTGCCGGCTGCGGTTCGCGCCTCCTGCGTCATTCCGGCCTCCGCTTGGCTGGATGTCTTGACGACCATTGCCTTCGCCTTCTCATGGTCTTTCAGCGACAAAGCATATTCGACGTTCGCGGCTTCATGAGCTTCATCAACCGCATTCCATCGAGCCGTGTCGTCATCGAGAAGCGCTTTTGCCAGCGCGACATCGGTGTCCGGGCGGGTCAGATAATCCAATTGCCCCTGGAGATCGATAAGTTGATTCTCTGCACCTGGGAGGTCAATCAGGTCGAACTCAACGTTTTTGATCATCACGTAGGTGGAATTGGTTTCCTCAAGTCTGCCTAGTAGATCCTGAGCCGCAAGCACAGCATCAACGGCAGCGGCAAGCTGCAGGTCAGCAGTTGCAGCTTCTTGCCCCAGATAAGCCAGTCGATCTCGGTTGTCAAAGCCGGTGAACCAGTCAGAACTGAGTAGGCGTTGATCTTTTTTCTCGAAGTAGTGCTCTCTGCCGGACATCAGACCCTCTTTGGTCATGGCATGAGGTGTAGCGAGCAAATCATCTGCATCGGTGATGCAATGGCGATCATTCGCGGCAATCAGTGCCTCTACCGCTTTGCGAAACGGATGTGCCTTAAAGACAAGTTTCCGGGCATACCCATCTTGGAAAAAAGCACGGGCATCAATCTCAGGAGCGACCTCGAGAATCCTCACATGCAAATGATTGTGTCGCGAATTAATCCACTGCAAAGCTGTTTTCGCCATGGTCGAGGGGACTAAAACACGGAGTCGATGCCCTCCAATTGCTCGCTCGATAGCCCCTCGCCACGCGTTCTCTTCAGGTTTGACTTGAACAAGCTCTGCTACAAACGGCAGCTCTCCTTCATCGACGTGGAGGTGCGCTGCCAATTGGCTGCGGAATTGATGAAACTGGCCGGGTAGGTTTGACCCTGGTCGTTGTTTGATTTCATTTATTTCTTCGCGCACTGTCAGAAGTCGAGCACGCATGTCCGACTCGACAATCCCTCGCTGGAATGTCTGACTACGCTGCGCCTTGATATCTTCTACTAGCGCAGCAGACTGCTTGATGGCTTGCGTTTTGTTCGCGGCAAGTGAGTTGGAAGAAAGCTCGTCCGGTAGCCCCAGCTTTCGCACAAGGTACTGGTATTGCGCGGAGTGGTTAACTCTGATTTCACGAACAGCCTCCCACTCTTCCACTCGCTTACGCAGCTGATCAATGCTGGCGCCACCTTTTTGAAGGTAGGCCTGCATATGCAAATCGCACTGCTGTTTCAGCTCGGATCGCTGATTAACCAGCCGCTGTAGTCTTAATGCTGATTCCTTCGTTGAAATATCCAGCCTGGTCATTTCTGCCAACCAAAGCTGATGGGATTGCTCCGCAAACCACACTGGAGCCACCACTTCTACAGTCTTCAACTCTCGCAGGCTATCGGCCTGATACTTGTAAGTCTCCCAGCAGTCAGCGATTGGCTTAAGCGATTTCTGTTGCGCACGGGCAGTCTCCAGCTCCTGGTGTATCTCACTGAGATCATCGAAACTCTTCACCACCTCTGCAGCTCGATTGAAGGCAGAACGGTCGTCCAGCACCAAATCTCGAAAGATCGAGTCAATGTCTGTCAGTTGCTTGATGCCGGCGGCACGATTCAACAAGGAAAACGCGTTGTCTCCCACCTGAAACAGAGCACGCACCCGTGCCAAATATTCCTTTCGAGTCCAATGCACCCAGAAACTTTGAACGTTTTTTTCAATTCCACCCAACCCACGTTTGCCTTCACCGTGATAAGCAAGTAGCCAGGACTCTAGGGTTTGCTCTGGGTTTTGCGTGAGAATCCAACATTTTTCGAGCTCGGTCGCGGCTGAGCTAGTGCCTTCGAACGAGAACAGCGCAGCCAAGCGAACAAGATCGTCTGCGCGTCGGAATGTTGCACAAATTCCAGATATGGTTCGTCCTGGACGAGCGCTCTGATGCTTGGCATTCTGGCTTTCTCCAGGCCCTGACACCCCTCGCACGTACGACACCAAATCCCTGTCGCTCTCCACGCCCCCTGTTGAGGCGAGGTTATAGCGCGGGTTCGCACAAATCAGTGTCATGAAGGCATCAATGAACGTTGTCTTTCCGCTACCAGTGGTGCCAATCAGCGACGTTCCCGCGGGATCAATGGGCGCTTGGTGAAGGCCGTTGTAGCTCCCCCAGTTGAACAACTCCATAGCGGTCAAGACGTAACTGCCGTTCGAATTAATCATGGCCGTTCCTCCCCTTCCTCATCTACAGGGGTAGATCGATCGAGACTCGTACCATAAGTCTCCAACCATCGGATCAACGTAGTGAGATTTTCCGGGTTCGCAACGTGAGCAATAAGCGGGCGAATTGTAAAACGGTCGTTGCTGTCGATCGTGGTCACGAGGTGATGGTTTTTCAGTTGCTCCAAGAGACTTGTAGCACGGCCTCGATCCTTGAGGTCGCTGCCTGGCTCACCCAGGTATGCGTGGAGTTGAGTAACCACGTCGTCTACGGTCATTTGCGCAACGCCGGCGCCTACTCCGCTTTCCATCTCAAACGCTATCAGGTGCTGTCGCAGCAATGCAATCAGCAGGGTCTGTTCGAGCGTGAAGGTATGTCGGCGAACTAGCGGGTGTGTCCACCCATCTGCAGTGTCATTTGGCTCCTGCCGCACGGTAATAAAAGCTAAGCCTCTTAGCTCGTCTAGTTGGATGTTGAGATCAAACGGCTCCAAAATCCGCTCAACCAAATCCGCATTCGCAACCGCGGCCCTGTAGAGACCTGGATCCTCGACCTCTTCGATGTCTCCATTTTTATAGAGCTTCTGGACAACCTCTCGGATGACCCGGGTGGTTCGCAGCTCATCATCAATATTTCCAACAAGCTGGTCATCTGGCTCCTCGGTATCCTGCTCCTGCTCCATGCCTTCGTCGAAGCCTTCCTGATTTTCAGATTTACTTGTCAATTCATCAAAAATACTCGGCATGATCAGAGCTCCCATTTGATGTCCCGAAGCTTCTCGGACTCAAGTTGGGTGAAGGGGAGGTAAAACCGCCACCAGCGTTCTTCAGTGTCCGCTAAGTCAAGCACCTGTACTTCCTCGGCATCGATGACGATGCCCGCCTCCCTGGCCATCGTAATCCACAGTGTGAAGCACTCCAGGTCATGTGTTGGAGGAAGCAACAACGCCAATTCAGCAAGGGATAGAGGTTTTCCCTGCTCTGCCAAAATCATCAGCGTTTCACGTACGAAAGCGTCTCGATCCAATCCATCGAATGACTGCCAGAACTCTTCTTCAATCTCATCTAGGGCTGCCGGATGTGTGTTCAGATCCAAATCTGGCGCACTGTCTTCAGCGATACCTTTGAACCGGAGGCGCTCTATTGCGGGCACCCTAGCCAGCGCCATACCAACTGGTCGAATTGGTACCGGCAAATGCCTGACTGCCTGGCGTTGCCAATTAAGCATTAATGCCAAGCTCAAAAATTCGTTCAGCAGGTGACCGACACGGTGATGTTCAGCGACAAGTCCAGTTTTGACGAAGCTTTTGACATCACGCTCGCTTCGCGCTCGCGCTCGCAGTACGGCCTCTGACTCTTGGAGTAAACGGGGAACCAAACGTAGTAGCTCGTTTTGCTGATATCTGTGCAGCGCTAGAGCAACGGCGGGATGGCGCATAATGTTGCGCAGACGCGTCCTCATTTGATCAAGCTCTACAGGCGCCCATAGCTGTTGCTGGAAGCTTTCAAAAACCTTGCCCTCTGGCGTGTTGAGTAGAGCATCCTGACCGTCCAGAAGGTTGTCGACGATCTCTCCTCTGTGGCATTGCTCACTGATGATCGATTGCCGAAGCATTCGGTCTGCGTCGCGCCAGGAGTCTTCTACTCGCCGAAAGTCTGCCCACAAGCTAGTCGCGAGCGCGTAGATCTCCCGGATCCCTTCAATCGCCTTCGTTTCATCAAATACTGGGATGTGGCCGGCCTTAGCCTGATCGAGTTCACTCTGCAGTTCTCGAATACGTCGTTTCAGGCTTAACGCACGGCTCTTGGGATCAGAATTGAGGTTCGTCTCGAGATTCTCAATCTCACGCTGAACCACTGAAAGCCTGGATGCAGTTGAAGTCATTACTCGATTATCGAGCATCTCTGCGAAGCGAAACGCTGACTCCAAAGCATCGGTCGCATATAGCCGTCCGTTGCGCTCGACGACCAGCTTTCGTTTAATCCACTCTCCAAGCTCTCGGTTTGCTTGTTGAAGCTCAGAACCAGGTTCGGTTTGGTAGAGTTCTTGATCTGCACTATTGGTCAGGGCCTCTGCTAGCGAGTGCAGGGCATCGTCTAAGTCGATGCCTTCTTGGCCGGGCTCAAATAGCGTTCGTAGGCTGCTAAGAACCAAGGGCGCATACCGCGACGCCAACAATAACCACGCGGGATGATGGGTGCGAAGCGCTGTGAAACGCTCCGCTCTCTGCAGAAGATTTTCTTCCATGGGATTGGTACCCCATAGGTGAACGCGGCGAAGATGTTGTGCTGCTTGCGAAATAGGTCACCGCTACGCTATTTGCCCGGTCAAGCGTAGACGGTTCGGCTGAACTAGCAAATTTTCAGTTCAGCCAAAGCTTGCCCAGATGCACTCGACCGTCCGATGACCAAGAAAAAGCTGGGAAACTGAGCTGCGAGATGCCTTATCTAGGCGTATGGGCGCGTCCTACCCCCCCTGGAAGCACCGTCGGTCTGGATGTGTCCAAAAAGACATATCGATCGTACGCGCAGATGTTTGCACCATGCGAACACTCACATTTTCAGATGCCCAATTCGTACTCAAGCCGCAAACCTCGTAGATCTCGAGAAAGCTTACGCAAAGGCATTAGACACAGAAGACCCTGTGCGATGTGTTGGCTGTAGCACGACAAGAGCGCGACCTTTTCTGGAGGTTGGTCGAGATGGGGAAGCGCCAAGTCGGCTTCGACCAAGGCGTTCTTCAACAGCTGAAGATTTTCGTCACTCAACCATTCTCGGCTGAGATACTCCACTTTACTTCGCACTTTTAGCGGCCCATGGCTGAGAAGAAGGTCTACCACAGCTTGTTGAAGTGCTGCAGCGCCAAGATGTGACCTGGCTAATTCCCATAGCCTACTTTCTTGCGCCAGATCCAAGCGCCAATGAAACCTAACTCTGACTGTCATTATTGGTCATTCGCTTCTTCCTGTACGTCGTCGGCCCTCTCGGCCATGCGGCGTCACTGATACACAAAAAACAAACCCCGGAGGTTCTCGGGCACCCGACCTGGTTTTGATTTTTCGAGTGGCTTGAAAAGCTAGCCGCGACTCACGTCGCGAACATGCGAGCTGCCCTTCTCCATCGCCGAGCCAAGTATCCACTCACTCCGGCCGTCATTTTTCAGTACAAAAAAACGTGTTCTAGGCAAAAGCAGCGGAAGTCAATCGAGTCGACTGACCTGAAACTATGAATGCCCAAATTGGGTGGAGGCTCCAAGATCTCTGCTTCTATTTTGCTATCAAATAAGAACTCCGATTTCGTTTTTTTGATTCAAGGGGCACTGCCAAAATAATTTTTATTGGGTGGCTTCTTGGCGCTGCTGTTATCGCTAACTGAATCAGACTGTGCTGCCACGATTTCCTAGCTCAAAGTGCTGACTCCGCGCCCTTGTGCCGAAGCGGCAGCCGGCCATCTTCCCCCCCCCCACCACATACGCATGGAGCTCGGCATGACCAGTGCCGACACGGCCCAACCTACGCTCCACGACGCACATGCATCTTCGCATTGGGCAGTTGCCCTTCGGTGGACATTGAGTCGTGCGTATACTTCGCTTCTTCTCAATTGCTTAAGCTTTCCAATGAAAAAACTGCTTTCCGTAGTAGCGCTAGCCCTCTCGGTAATTACCCCCGCCTTCTCAAGCCCTCCCTCGACCTTTTCCGAAGCCAAGGTCGTCGCAAAGCAGAAGATCTACCTCGACCAAGCGAACAGCTCCATGGGCGAACTTTATTGCGGGTGCAAATGGACGTGGGTTGGCAAATCAGGTGGTCGTATCGATGCTGAGTCATGTGGCCTTAAGGCCAGAAAGCAAGAGAATCGGGCAGAGCGGACTGAGTGGGAACACATAGTTCCAGCCTGGACATTCGGCAACCAACGTCAATGCTGGAAGAACGGTGGTAGAGAGCACTGTGTGGACGATGATCCTGTGTTCCGAGCAATGGAAGCAGACCTGTTCAACCTTTACCCATCTGTTGGGGAGGTGAATGGCGACCGTAGCAATTTCAACTACGGCATGGCATCCGGGGGTGTCGCCGCAGTATGGGCAGTGCAAGACGCGGGTTGATTTCGATCAACGTGCTGCGGAACCGCGCGACGAGGTTAAGGGGCTGGTAGCCAGGACAACCTTTTACATGTTCGACCGATACAACCTGAACATGTCTCGTCAGCAGCAACAGCTACTGATGGCCTGGGACAAGCAGTACCCCGTTTCGTCTTGGGAAAAAGAGCGGGATCGACGCATTGCAGCAATCATGGGGCACTCCAATCCATTCGTAACTGGCGAGCGTCGATGGTTGCAAGGATACAAGGCGGTTGGTGATGGAGTGGTTAGCGACGTTTCAGTCAATCCTCCACGGTCATCAGTTCAGCCATCCCTTGCGAGCGCAGCCGTAGTGGGTTCGATCATTGGTAACCGAAAGAGCCAGATCTATCACCTCTCCATGGGATGCCCTGGGTATGGTCAGGTGTCTGCTAAAAACCAAATAACTTTTGATTCTGAATCTGAGGCTCAGGCGGCGGGATATCGAAAGGCAGGCAACTGCAAGTAGCTGTACTTCTGTGTTGACGGAACGTTATGGAGTGTCCGGCTCGATAGTCCTACAACGAGCCGGGCCTCAACGGCCGAAAGAACGACTAGAAAGCGGAGTGCGCGACGAAGTTCAACCAAGCGCTTAAGGCCTTTTCCAGCACAAAAACAAATACTCCGAATATATCAGGACGCTTGTTGGAGCCATCGCTCGAGTGTCTTCATACAGTCTGATGAATGACCTTTTTGCCCTTCCCCCCGGACAGGTTGGTATTCAGATGCTTAGCATCGGGATTGGAAGACTTGTCTGCCGGACGCTTACCAATAGGTACCCAACCGTCAGTGTCAATCGTCGGAGGCAAGGAGCGGATCGACTCCACTGCTGTACGTGAAGCCAGAACTTCAACTGGCGTAGGGAAAAAAGAGGCGTGATACGCTAGGCTGTAGTGGCAGAGGCCTGACGACCGCGCCCAGTTATCGATGGTTCACCATTCCCGCGAAGCGACAGCAATTGCTACTTTCTGCCATCTATTACAAACGACAAAAAATTTCTGCGAAAGGTAAAAATCTTGCTGCAATACTTATGTTGCCTGCACGTTAATATACTATGCTACAGCGACAGCAGAACGCTATTTTTTGTGCATCGCCGAAAGTAAGCTCAGGAAATTTAGTTTCGCGGAACCTTGCAGGCCAGTTAACCATCGTCTATAGGTATAGATCATTAAGTGAATGTCGTTCAATCTTTTATGGGGAAGGCCAAGAATGAAACTTTCAACGACTGCCATGATCGTGGTTCTGACGGCATGCCCCACAATTTCATTCGCAGGGTGGTTCTCCCTATCTGAGACAGTTCAGTTGATCCCAAGCTTAAGTATTCCACAACAACTGAATGACTCTATGTATGTAAGGGCTACTGGCACAAGTCCAGATCTTCTAGGATTTTGCAACGACAGCTTCTTGAGTGCGATCGGACGAAAAGTCATTGGCGCAAGCAATCAGACCATGCTCCTCCTGACTTACGACGGAGCCCCACTGTTAACTGCAAAATATGAACAAGACGGTCGAAATTGCAAAAAGGAATATATCCTAAGCAGCAACCTAACCGGATACCTGTTACTCGAAAAACTTAACAAAGAGCACAAACTAATATTATCCTACGCGACAAATGAAAAAGTCACATCTTTGCAAAACGCAGTCGACGCATTCAAATATCTGAGCGCAGCCACCAATGTAGCTGCCGCGATCATAGCCAAACCAGCAACCAAAGAGCTGACTTCAATAGTAGACAACGCAATCGCCAGTTCGGCTAGCACTACAGACAGTCAAACAATAACATTTCTACTTCCAGACAATGACGGAAAAAGTAAGATCTCTTTATCTGCGCAAATCGGATCAGAGAAATACTATCTGGCCGACATATATCTCACCAAAAAGAACTCCCTATTAGATGACAAAAATGCTGACCGCATTATGAGCTTACAGCTAGACAGTAACACTACAGTAATTTCTCAACTGAAAGAGCGTCGCACAAAGGAGGGTATTAATTACGCCGCTGGTAATTTTTCCACAATTCAAAACGAATGCGACAACCTCAAATTAAATTACTCGGAAAAGCTAAATTCTTATGACGTGCAGCGCCTATTGGAGGCATATCTTTTAGAACAGCACCGCCGTTTCTTGTCTCCTCGAACTCTAGAGCTTTGCTTAGGCCATCCACTAAGGGATCCGCAGCGAGAGTTGACTTTCAAAACCATCGTCGACGAACTCGCTCCTCCAACTGAAACTGTAGACACCTACTTTGTGAAATATCTTAACCGCGCAGAGTATGGCACTCTTGCAACACGCAACATAAAGGTCAATGACATCGACACCAATCTGCGGATCAAAACCATAGCAGATTATGTATCACTACAAAATGTCACCCCCCCCTAATTGCCACACAGCTGTATCCTCAAATCGAGTAGGTTTCGTCCAAACCATCGGTAGCCAACCTTATTATATAACTGCAACTGTCGACAAGCTCTATACAAAATCCGAAGCTAACAACGGCCTTAAACCAAAAATCACAAGCATGTCGATTAGCTCAAACCCCGACATAGATTACACGTCCATACCAAAAGTCACCCAATGCGTAAGCGAGTGGAAGCAGTCGCTCAACAACAAGGGCACTTGGTTCAGCAGCGTGGACTTCCCGCAATACTGACACCAATTTAAGGCACTCAAGGAAAACTCATGTCTTACTACAGAGCATGCTTAGCAAGCCTGATCTTGTTGGTACCGTATTGTACGAACGCCCATGAAGAAAATTGGGCACCGCGAGAGGGTTGTGATCTAAGCCGACCACATCCTGGAGGACTCTACCCTGATGCCGCTGCCGAGCTGGCTAATCTTGGGCTCTCTGCCCGAATAACACAGGCACTTAATACAGCCAAAAAGGCGGAAAACGTCCACGGAGCTGACAAAACGATAAATGGTATCTTATACACTGGCGCGGTTGATATTAGCATTCGATGCTTAAAGGGCGAGGAGGATGATCAAATTAAGAGGATTCTCACCGCGCTTTCGGCAAATGGATTTGTCGCTTGGTACCGTAAAAATGGTACTGATGGGTGGAATGGCGCAAATCATATACACGCAGTGTGGGTCAGACAGCCCTTAAAACCAGTGCTGGAGCGTCAAGTTGAAAGTTGGCTCGCATTCAAAAATGGGCTCAAAAGCGACAAAGATTATACTTTCTGGAAACCGACGGACGATTTGCTGGAAAAAATCAAAAATTACCGAGCTGATGCTTTTTGAATGAGATCAACTCTAAGAGAAGCTGACGAGCATTCTCGACGGCTTCGAGGCGATAGCCGAATCGGTGAAAGCTATATGTTTGAAGATTGAAGCGGCTCGTCGTGAGCAAATAGCTGAGAAGCATTACGACTTGAGCGAGCAAAGCGTGAAGAGCCCTATAGGCGCCTAACTCGTTGGGAATACAAAGCGTTGGGAGCAGGCTCCGCGATTGAAAGCATTTATCCAGGCAACCTGCAATGCCAGTGCGGCTACCTCAGAGAGAGCATAGACAGCAACAAACTGCACGATGGGCGGCTTAGGCATCAGCCCAAGCAGAACCAGCTTGACCCTCTTCACCCAGTTACCTCATCAGTCACATCGCTCGCCGTTAATATCGAGAGCTGCTTCAACGACTACGATGCGCACAGAAAAGGACTGGTGGTCGGAATGAATGAGGCACCGCTTCGACCCGCACTCTACTTCGCGGATTTTGTGTAACGGTCGCCTTGTCGCAGCATTAGAAGGCTCAGGCCAAGATGGCCAGCTGCACAGCGGCGCTGCCTACGGAGCCAGCGTATTTTTTCCTTTGGATCACCATGTTCCTGCCAAACCTGACCACGACGAGGGAGGTCTGCTCGATTTTTTCATATCCATAAAGAGATATATGAAAAAAAGCTACTCTGTCATGATAGCAATGAAATTCTCGTTAACGACTTCAACCTTGATTTTATAGTATTGATTACCACTCCGATTACGAACGCAATACCACTGCCCAACTGTAGCAGGATACCAATGATAAGTGTATCCAGATGTAGGACAGTCGGCATTTCTCCCATATGAGTCTCCGGGGATCTCAAGAATACCGCTATGAGCTTGGCCATCCTGATCGGAGTTATAAGGCGGTGCATCAAATGGCAGAAAAAACATCGGCTTACCTACGCTATCCGCGGTATTTCTACTTACTAAAATGTCACCTCTTATGGAATTCCAAGGAACAATTTCATGTGAAGAAAAATTATACCCGCTTTGATTAAAATTTAAGTTCCCCTCAGAAATAGAGATAGTCTTAAGGTCAGGATTGCAAGCCGGAGGGGTGGAAAGCACCGCAATAAAATTTGCAACTCTATGCATAGGCATAAAAAAATTGAGGCTCTGCACTTGTGTATTACCACCCATTATCATGCCTACAACTGACCCTTTTTCACTTTCAAAAACCGGCCCGCCGCTATACCCAGGAGCAAAAGGGGTCTGTGTTTGATACCAACCACCCGGGCCGTTCTTATTACTCAACTTACCGTTAACCAACGATAGCTCCATAGTAAGAGGGTAGCCCATAGCAATCAAATCTGCGTTACTTCCAATATTGTATCCATTGCATATTTTTGTAGCTACATAGTCATCTTTATTACCTTTAAACTTCATCAAAGCGAAATCTAAGCCCTCATCTTTACTGATAACCTCCATTTCGGTGTATACCCCATATCGGGAGCCCGGCGCGCCCAAAATATTTAAATTCGACAAAGGCTTTTTTGCTTCATCCAGAATTAGATGATATGTCGTAAAGACCTCCCCTACGGGCGTCACGATAAAGCCAGTACCGGTATTTTCGTAAGGAACACCGTTTTCTCCAGAACCACTAACTTTAATCATCACCACTGCATTTTTGTTAGCAGTTCTTACGTCCTCTGGGGTCATGCCCTGAGCACTTCCAAAACCTACAACTATGCCCAATAGAAGTGCCATCCAAGCGGTGGTATAAATAAATTTCATTTTGGCGCACCATATGCCATTGCAAGGCCAATTTTATCCCTCTCACTTAAAACCCCATTATTATTATAGACAGGGTTACAGTAATTCATAACCGAGCTTGGATCATAAGAAGTCAATAGCAAATCGCCATCACTTCCTTGCCGGCGGATCGCACATTCGCCAGGTGTGTCATATCTATTTTGCTCATGGGCATAAGCTATGGCATGCCCAAACTCATGCACTGCTATTGAGTAGATGCATTTGTCTCTCATCTTCTTGCTTTGACTGCATGTCTGACTCCAATTCTTAAATGTGAAGTTCAACACCATGCCATTAGAAACTTGGTTAAGCTTACTGCCAAGGCCTTTGGTATGTGGCCCAGAATCTTCCACTAAAATATGTATACCGTAGTTCCCATTGACACATTTTTTCCACCCTGCGAATTTAATTCTGGAGTAAGCCTGCCATGTTGCCTCTACAGCTTTTCGGACAAGGGCTTGCTCAGCATCATATTGGGCATCCGGATTTTCCCAACACACATCAATATTAGTGAAACCGTCTGATCCTTTTTGCCACACTGCAGTAGATAGTACGAAAGCATAAGGTGTAATTTTGCTATCAAAATTCCCAACACCATTAACGGTCGTTACCCGCCCCTGCGCTTGGACGTTGGCCATCATGTCTGGTTGAGCCGCTTCGTCAGTCATCGCTGCAGCTCCAACGGGCTGGGACTCAGAGTATAAGGCTTCATGTTGCTCTGCCTGACATCCCGATATGATTAACAACAAGATGCACATCCACCCGCGCCCATAACGGGGCGCCTCGAAGGCTAAGATCATAACAAGTCCTCCTCTGATGACTTTCAAAAAGTCTAGTACAGCAAATCGCCCCCATGAAATATTAAATTAGCTGGCCAGATTGTTACGCTAGATTTACAACGCCCTCTAAGTTACATGCCCCAGATCGACATTCAAGGCGCAACATTGCAATTACAACTATTCGGAATTATTGCTATAGCGGTTTATCACAAACCATCCAATTGAATCACACACCTACGTCATGTCTATTGACTTTGACTCATCATTTCACTGGCGCGCGGATTCGTGCGGCAGGGCAATTAAAAAATTGGAAGACTGTGAGCAGATCGCCGGTTTCAAACACAAGGATGGCAATACACTACGGATGTAACGGGCATGGTCGCCTGGGTAAGTCGCTAGAACTGATATTGAGCCAACGGGACTACTGACAGCCATCACGGTCAGCCGCTTTTGGGTCACCGACCAGCAAGCACATGATTCCGCGAGTTGTTCTCTCAAATTTAGCCAAACGGAGTTCACCCGCTTGACCAGAGTCTCACCCTACAGGCTCAAGCTCTGCGACTCGATAAGCTTATTGCGATTGATCATGGTCTTAAGGTTGCTCAGGACTTGCTCAAGCTCCTTGAGTTGCTCCGTAACGATCTCTGCGCTATCAAGTGACACTGGACGACCCTCCACAAAGATCATGTCGTCTTGGTCGCTGTATAAGTCGCCAGTGCGCCCTCGCCACCTCCCTTGTGCAGCTTAGCTCTGGGCAAGCGATGGCTCGAACGCAGAATGATTTGAACACAACCTCTCCCCTCACCGCCCGAGAGGTCTGCCAGGTACTGACGGACGTCGCTGCCGGCAAACGCATAATGATGCGAAGTTCCATCCAGTCCTGGAGCGAGATCTATCATGGCCTCATGCCCGTGAGTACTGATGGTTGGGTACTCCCCTCTTCAATGACTGTGACACCCTGTACTACTGTGAGTACTGCAGGTCGCCAGATGGCCGAGTCGGGTCACTTGAACTCTGGCAGCGCGACGGAGCAGATCCTGTCGAGCTATTGAGCGCCAGGGAACGAGAACAGCGCGAACGATTGCTCGGTGCCCTCTGAGTCTCCATTCAAAACGGCAGGTGAGGGTTTGGCCACTTCAGTCATCCCGAAATCTGCATCCAATACTGGATACTAGGAATTTTTAGCCTGCAAGGTGATCCAAATGATTCCAGGATTTGGTGGGTTAAGTAGTACTGCTTGATCGATGACATCTGGCCCGACATGGGAATAGTGATTCTTCGTTTTCCTTTTCAGTGGCACAGAGCCATAGTAGGTAATCGAGCGTCACTGATCAGCACACCAAGGAGCGGGCGAAATGAAGGTAAAGATCCTTCCGGCTATTTTCCTGTTCCTAGGCTCCTACTTCCCGCTGAGCGTGATCCTGCTGCTCCAAGACGTCTCTGACGCTACTTGGAAGAAATCAATCTGCTGGTCGCTTCACGATTGCACCCTGCCCGCCCTGATGAACCCAGGTCGCTCGCTGACCCTATTCACCATATGCCTGATCAGTCTCGCTTTCTTCACTTGGGTGCTTAAAAGCTTGCCGGCCGACCATGAGCTAACGGTCAAGGAAGCGAAGACTGTTCCCAATGACCTCATCAATTACGTCTTTCCCTACGTTGTCTCGTTCATGGGCCTTGATCTAGGCAGCGATGGCAAGTTCTACGGCTTCCTTGTGTTCTTGATCTGGATGTTTCTCATCACTTATCGATCAGGACAAATCCTCATGAATCCGCTGCTCTTGGCGATTGGCTGGCAACTACATGAGCTGGAGGTGATTACGTCCGGCAAGGAGCGCAGCGTGATTGCGCTAGCGAAGACAAAGATTTACCCGGGAGACAAATTAAGCTCCTGTGTCATCCATGGAATATACGTTCTCACAAAAAAGGAGTAAGCGATGGCTGCAGTTGAAGCGTTGAATAAGCTACGGGGTCTAGATCTGGTAAACGCTACAGTGAGCGTTTGGGCGTTCAAAAAGAGCAACAGCAAAACCGCCAAATTCCGAGCATCCTCGGTGGTTGCAACACCCGAACTGGAGATTGAGCTCAAGCGAATTGCCCGACAATGGATCGATCGGTGTACTGAGGTCGATGATTACAGCCTCATCGCGACGATTAACGAGAGCTCCTGCCTCTATCTTGAATCCGATGAGACGATTTTCCCGCAGTTGGAGGATCTCGTCAGCAACCCACCCGAGGAGCATCTCATTGAGGCCATCTCGGATCTGGAAGGAAGCCTAGGCTATCTCGTTCGCCTGACCATAGGCACGGATACGCTCCATTGCGTATGCCGACTTGGGAACGACTGGAAGGTGAAAAAACGGGCACATGTTCTTAACCTTGTGCTCAACCGAAACCAGCTCGACCTGGCAGGTGATGAAGCGTTCATCATTCCCAAACGGTTTGATTTCTTCGCTCTCAATACCGATATTTTGGTCACGAACAAAGGCAACTTCGAATCGATCCTGGAGTACAAACAAACCTACGTCACTTCGTTCACCGAGCTACGGGCTGACGCAGGCTTTCAGGCCATCTTCTCTGACATGGCCGTCTTGGTTGACCATGTCGGCAGCAATACCATGCACTTGCGCAGGATGGCGGTGGTACAGGAACGTGCGTACTACAACGACGTAGCCTTCATGGAAAAACTGCGTCTAGTCAACCGCGAGCGGCAGTGGAATATAATATTCGACGACAATGGCAAGATTGTTCCTTCCGTCGAGTCGGTGCGCGCAATCATTCAAGTTCTGTTGAATCACCGGCTTCATTCGGAGCTGACCGGGCACGACTTTGACGTACCCTCGGCTAACCCTATCGCATGAAATGTTGCGGCCGAGTAGGCTTGGTACCTTCACCATCTGGTCAATGCACCAATCGAATCGTTAGTGCCTGGTTTACGAATAGGAGTAACAAATTGCTGAACCGTCCCGACAAAGACGCGCTCCGTGCAATGCTGGAATCGCAAGTTCAAGAAAAGCTGCAGCACGATCCAGACGCGGTAACGACTTACGCAGCCCAGCCTGTACCTGACCGAAAGCCGTACACCAGCAAACCCACGGTTCAGGATAAGGCATTTCACAAAGAGCTCGAGCAGATGCGTGCAGACGCCGAAGCTGGAGTGATACATACGCCTAAGCGCGAACCGGAGGGCGGAGGCGCTCCTAGCCCTAAGCTTGATGATTATCCTGATCTGTAAACGTGCCACTGAGAATCTACAGGCGGGAACGGCTTGCCGGTTCATAGCAACGGAGACCACACGTGATAAAGCCACCTATGAAAATCATCATCGAAGAATGGGATGGTGACGGTGCAATTAGAATTCCCGATGAGGCGCTGCAGGAACTGGGGCTCGATGTTGGCGACTCGTTGTATTTGATAGAGGAATTTGTCGGCAACACGCACTGCCTAGTCCTATCAAAAAGGCCTCAAATCGCGGATCGAATAGACGAGCTCACTGAAGCCTGGGATAGCGCACAGCTAAAATGAGAAAGCTATAAAGCGCTTCATTGGCCGAGATGCGGAATCATTCGCCAGCAGGACGGATACATAGACGCATTACATGACGGCGAGCCGGGCCGTAGCCCGAAGGAGCGACAGCCAAAGGCGCGGCCCAACAACTGCTTAATGGACACAATCAGCTCCATCTCCAATCCACCTACCGCTTTCCAGTCATCAAGTCAGCATTCAACTTGCCGATACAGCACGCAATTCTGTGAATAAGGGTTACGTGTGGAAACTTTTCGAAAATCGTTGCTAGTCGTCGCCAGATGGGTTGGGATAGCCTGGAGATGTTTTTCCAGCACGAGCGTGCTGGGTGTGCTTTCAGTTATAGCGACAACAATGTCGGCGTACGCTGCCTTTCTTTCCTTTCAGGCTACCCAGAGCGCCACCAGCGTGGCCGAAGCTTCTCAGGCGTTTGCTCAGAAAATCTATAGCGATCAGATCGCGTTGGGCGCCCATCCATATCAATTCTTTCCGGAGAAACATCGATCTCTGAGGAGTTAGAGTATTCGTACTCAGATCGAACAACAAAAAAATACACTGCTTCTCTCATTGTGAAGAACTCTGGGCTACGTGACACACAAAGAGCTTGGATCGCTTTGTCTAGTGCCGGCTCTAAGGTTTCAGTCGCTACCCTGCCAAAGGATACCGAATACAGTGTTCCATTCGACATTAGCTGGGCATCAAACTCGGATTTAAGGAGGAGCTCGTGGTATGTCGCGATTGTGTACGAAGACCAAGTACCAGTCGAAGGCCCCGCTCCAACATACCGTTCTTCAAATCAAATGGTGCCGGAGCCAGCACCCCTTCGTGTAGTTTGCTCAGATGTAGCCGTTTTCAAGATGACATCATGGCCAAAAGACCCAGCTCAAGATCCTTCAGTCAGAACCCTCTCCTCCGGCTCACCTGTTGCAGTCAGGCGAATGGCATCAGACAAGGAAAGCATTAATTGGGGCTCAGAGGATGATTCAGTCAGAAAGAGTGTCGTTGCTGCTATTAGAGATGCAAGGGCGTGTTCGGATAAGGTGTTTTGAAAGCAAGGGACATATCATTGAGGCATTGATGACGCTCGAAACGTAGCTCAAGCGACGACTCGAACGCAGAGCATTTTGAATACAACCTCTCCTCTCGCCACCCGCGAAGTCTGCCAGGTACTGACGGACGTCGCGCTCGGCCAACGCATCATGATGGGAAGCACCGTCTACCACGCTGAGCCAGCAATCCTGAAGGATGTAAAACAAGAAGCCAACGCTGATGAAGCTGCCGTAGCTTCGTCGACGTATCGTTACGGTGCTAGCCCACCACTTTCACATTCTCCAAACTCAAGCGTTTAAGGCCTGATAGCGAAGCGCTATTCTCCCTAGCTACACCTCTTCGGATTGCATTGCTATGGATGACGCGCTGGTGGTCTTTTCACGGAAAGGCCTCTTCCAAACTCCGATTACGGCTTACGAGATTAAAAGCCGGGAGCATTATCGAAAGATGTGGCCCTTGGTCACTGCTGACAAACCCCACCGCCTCGTAAGCTGGGTGAGCCCTTGTTTCAATGATGATGGAAAGCTGAAAACACGCAGCTATTTCAGAACGTACACTGGCAAACGCGGCGTTCGAGCCGCGGACTATTTCGACAGCCAGGAACAAGCTCGACAACGTCATATTGGCGAAAGCGAGGAGCACAGGCGAGCCAAGCAGCTGATAGCCGATGAGCTTCAGCGCCGACTCGACGCAGGGCTGGCTATGCCCTGGTACTACAGGGATGAAACGATTAGCCAGTATCACCTGTCCGGCAATCTCCTGCTCGGGGCTAATGGCGTTACCCAAGAACAGAACATCAAGACTCCGTTTGGCAACTCATATCGCCTTGATGTGGCGGTGCTTGGCAAGCCCATTCTTCGGCATCCGATGGTGCTGGCGGGTATCGAAATTGAGCTTGGCCACGCATTTGATGGGCGAAAGGCTCTGGCAAGTCGCTCAATGGGCTTTCCACTCATATCCATCGACATCACCGACATGAGTCTGGATCAG
This sequence comes from Pseudomonas sp. PDM25, assembly GCF_019219045.1. Taxonomy (NCBI): domain Bacteria; kingdom Pseudomonadati; phylum Pseudomonadota; class Gammaproteobacteria; order Pseudomonadales; family Pseudomonadaceae; genus Pseudomonas; species Pseudomonas sp. PDM25. The sequence goes on along the minus strand of NZ_JAHUWL010000001.1, from coordinate 285,804 downwards.
CTGACACCGCAGTGGGCCCGGCAGGCGCTGACAGCAACGAAGTCCAGCGATGATGAGGGCCGGCGCAAGACGTTCATCTACCTGAATGACCTGCTCTATCCACTTTATGTTCAGTTGCCCTCTACGCTAATCGAGGGGGATGACTTCCGGCACCAGTTCATTGTATTTGCCGCTGATGAGCATCTGGAGCGGGTAAAAGCGACCCTAGCCAAGGTCAGTTCGGCACTCGGGCTTCAGAGCCCTACAGTTCTACTGGGAGTCGTCAACGGCAAAAGCGAGTCAGCAGCCAAGCAAGTTGCCAACCTCGGCGACATCGCGGGGCCGGATTGGCGTGAGTTCCACGAGCACCGCTGCCTGACGATCACCTTGGATCGCCCCAGGACACCGCAGGACGTGCCAAGCCACCTCATGCACATTGCCATCGCCGCATTACTAGCTGGCAAGGGCAATGCCTTGGTGGGTTACAAGAACCGGCTCGGTATCATTAACCATCGTCCTGAAGAAGACGTCTGGAATGAGTATCGACGTGGAACCTGGCACCGTACCTTGCCCAAACGTCTTGCGGAGCCATTCCAGCGCTACTTGGCAGTGATTGACCAGCTGCATAGCCAATAAGCTCTATCCCTATCGGCTCTGACCGGGACGTCGCAAATCAGGGCCATCTCTCCGTCAATCGCACGCAAGGATTACGAACGACGCCGCGAGCGTCAGGCACAGGACATTGCAAAGGTTAAAGCCGATGGCATCTATAGACGATGCTAGAAATGTCGCTTCCATCGTGAAAGAGATGCTTGCCTGACAGCGTGAGCCGGGCTTGGGCGCCCGAAAAAGCGACTATTCCATCGAGTCTAATGTCTCAATACAGTTCACTTCCCGCAATCGCTTTTAGATTCGCTATTACCTAGCTCAAGTCTTCGCTCCCCCCCCAGACGTTTTATTATTTCTTGGTCAACTCTTGCACTATTTTGACTAAGGCCCCCGTCAGCTCAATTAAGCTCGAGGGAGTCGGCTCAGCCTTCTCATTAACCTCCCTCTGCCCAAAATAACGAGTTGCAAACTCCCGTTTTACCTCGTTACGATCCGCATCATCTAGTGTCGCCAGAAATGGATCTATCGAAGCAATTTCCAGTTCCGTTTGGCGCATTTGTCTTTCATTCTTCTGGTGTCTAGCTACCTGCATCGCCGCAAAACCAGAGAGAAGGACAAAAGGAGTAGAGATCAGGAACTGTCGGGCTACGGCTGCTAAGGTCAAATCTTTATCGTAGGTTAGGGCAAAAAATATGCATCCGATAACAATCCAGGCAACAAGCGACCAAGCCGCAATGGCTTTCCAAGTTTTTGCTTCTTTGTTTTCCGCATTAGCTGTCTTTTGAAAACCATGCGCCATACCTGTATCACTTATGATTCCCACTAGCTTCTGCACATGAGCCTTCTGTGCTTCAAGCGCACTAACGACATTGGCAGAACTGTTTTTTAGCTCGGTTACGAGATCTTCATGTATCGCTGTGGCTGCGGCAGTTGAGTTTTTCGCTTCATCACTACGTAATTTCTGTACCTCATCAAATAGAAGTTTCCGATCTTCCTCATTTTTTATGGCTGTAGCGGATCGAGTTTGTTCAGCACTCGAAAACTCGGTTTGCCTAGTTTGTTGCGAGTCTGAAAACTGCTGTTGGAAGGCAGATATCGCATTGTCGAGCCTTGATTTTTGATTGGTGATTTCAGTGATAGCTTCAGTAATTTTTTCCTGTAAATCCGCCTGTGCTTTCGTAATACCTTCAGCGTTATCTCTAATCGTCTCGAGAAACTTCGAAATAGAAGTTCGGTAGCTAGAGGCTTCTTTGCGCATATCATCTAGACCAGTAATCGATAGACGAGGTATGGCTGCCGCATGAGCAAGTGCGGTGTCTAAATGAGAATGGGCGTTAATCCAATGTCCAGCATTTTTGTTGGACGTAAAATTTTGAATTTCAGTCTGGGCTTGCATCAACCCACTTGAAATGCCACTTAAGTTAGCTGGATTTACCAATAGAGGGTTCACTTGTGATATGACTTCTCGAAGGTGCTGCACAACCGCGTACGCTCGCCCCCATGAGTCAATGTGTGCCGTTTCCTCTTGGCACGCTTCCTTGGCGACTACTAATGTGTCCTCGAAATCGCTTACCGCTTTAAAAACCTCATTATCCTCAACCCTTTCGATCCAGTGATTCATGGCTGTCCTTGCATCTTCGTTCAAATGGAGGGCCTGCGGGCTATAACAGCAGAGTTGTTGTAGTCTTTGTTAAATGTATAGCTCAAGAGCCTAGATCATGCTTGGCTGTAAAAGCCGAAAATCCCCATTGCCCACTTCGTCGGGTTTATCTCAAGCTTCCTAGGCCTAGGAGTCGCTATGATTTACGAATCTCGTTACTGGAAACAGCCTCTCGTCCGCTCTGCTGGCTGGCTAGAAAAGGTACTGATCAAAGATGGCGAGTTAAGCGAGAGGGATCTAGCCAGTGCTGAACGAGAAATGTTTATTGGATTTTATGCAGTGCGCAAGCTTCTTGAGACGTTCAAGCTCTCCGAGGCCACTAAACATCTTACATACGATTTGACTTTTTATCCGGTGCGACAAGACGCTAGCGTGGACTACTTCAATCGTAGCGATATTCACGAACACTACGAGTTTGATAAAGGAGTGGCGGATAGAAAAGACGTTGGCTTCATCTGCAATCAGGTGATCCACAGCTTCGTCTTTGTGTTGACGCTAGCTGAATCAGGAGCCGAGGGCGCCTTCCTGGCATCGGATACCATGAGACATCGCCGGCTTTACTTCATTCCACTTGAACACATTGTCCATCTATTTCGAACCGTTGGACGCGATTACCCCGCCCAGCAAAATTTTGTGCGTGATGAAAAGACTGGCCAATGGAAAGTCATTGATGACGCCCTCCTCAGGCATTAGAAGGTCGAAGCATCGCGTTTTTAGCATGCTGGAACAGGTAAGCGCACAGTTGCTGTCGCAGTCTCATTATCGGCTGGGGTCACTCAGACTCAAGCTGCTCAACTGGAAGGTAAGCAACAGCGTGGCTATCTGCCGCACTCAATATTGTGTTCTGACCTTTTAAAGCATTACGTGGAGCCAGCTGGGCCTTGCCCGAAGAAGCGATAGCAATAATCAAATGCCTGGCCGGGCCTCATTGGCCCGAAGGAGCGACTAAGAAACGCCTCCGAGACCGGTCACGCGAGCTTTATGGCGCCGCCTTGGATATCGTCGCGCGCCATTCGCAAATCATTGGCGTCCTGGTTGAGTCGGTGAATCAAGTTAAGCAATCGTTGACGAAGCACCTCGTCTTGGAGTTGCTCTGCTGCGCGCATCATATCGAGCGCCGCTACCTCATTGTTAGTGGCGACGGAGTCGAGCAGTTTGCGCATGCTTCTTGATGGTCGATTCATCTCCAACTCCCTGGATTTCAGTGACGCGAATCATATGGCCGGAATGTTTCGTCAGTGTTTCAGTCGCATGAACTGGTTTTGAATCACCGCTCCAGCGGGTTTGACGCTAGCTGAAGGGGCGCCCCCCGCGCAATTGACCAGCATATAGCCATCACCTAGTCTGAAGTGCTGGGTTTAGTTCCTTTCAAGGACGAACATGATCAATTTCAAATGCGATGAGTGCAGCAAGCCGATTCAGGTCTCTATAGAGATGGCCGGCAAGCAAGGCAAATGTCCACATTGCCAGTCGTTGTTGATCGTGCCAGCCCCAATGGTTTTCGATATCGACGAGACGGATGCCCCGGATGTTAAGCAGTCCTGGGCTGAAGACCCGGCGAGGGTCGACCTTCCGGTGCAACCGGCTGGCCCTAAATCTGTTCCATTGGCGGATAAGGCCAAGTCGTTCATTGGAACGTTTCTCTACTGGATCTTCGGTCTGCTTTTCGCTCTTTGGACGCTGGGGGTCATCTTCGAAGATCCGCTGGCGGCGATACCGCTCATGGTCGCGACTGTTCTGTTGCTACCACCGTTATGCGACATGCTCATGGCGAAATTTCAGTTTGATCTCCAGCCCCCGGTTCGTGCGATCAGTGCCGTTGTGCTCGGGGTCGCAGGGATGCTCCTGTTCTCCAATCACATGAGTGATGAAATCACTGTGCAAAATACGGCGGCGGAGTCGGCAGCGGCTCAAAAGAAGGTCGAGCAGAAGAAGGCGAATACGGACTATTTAGTTGCAAACAAGCCAGCCATCATTGCCCAGTTTCAGCAGTTGCTGGATGCGAAGAAGATCTCTGAGGCCAAGAATCTGTTGCAAAAGTACAACGGTCTGGGTGATTCCGACGTAGACGCCATGTTCGCCAAAGTCGATGCAAAGGCTAAGGACATCGCCAGAGACGAGCAGACCGCCTCTCTAAAGGCCAAGCTCGCGCAACTGGGCAAGGACGACTACGCCGGCCAGGAGACGACCTACAAGGCCCTACTGGCGCTCTACCCAGGCAACAAGGAGTACACGGACAAACTCGCGGCGGCTTCTCATGAGATCAAGAAGGCCAGTGAGTTTCAGCAGCGCAGGATAGCCGGAGAAGCTTGGGAGTATGAGACTATGCAGGATTCAATGAGCCAGAAGCCGGTCACGACGGCCTTCATTAAGTCGACCAACAGATTGTCGTTCGACTTCCCTTACCGCGGAGCGCAACAGGCCATGCTCCAACTGCGCAAGCACCCGCGTTGGGGTCAGGACGTGATTCTGCAAATCCAAAAAGGCCAGTTCCTCTGCAATTCATACGACGGTTGCGATGTGTCGGTGCGTTTCGGGAACGGAAAGCCTAAGCGGTTTTCTGCGGGCGAGCCGAGCGACAACGACAGCACCTACATCTTCATCAGGGGCTATAACAGCTTTGTCAGCGAGCTGCGTAAGGTCGACAAGGTCTACATCGAGGCTCAGTTCTACCAGGAAGGCGCTCAGACGATTGAGTTTGCGGTGGATGGCTTGGACTGGAAGTAAGTTTAAGAGCTGTAGGCGCTTACGCTTTTCAATGACTTGCGACAGCTTGGATTACTGCGAGTAATTACAGGTCACCCGAGTGACGAGTTGGAACACTTTAAATCTGGCAGCACAACGCCGCTGATCCGGGCCCTTAGTGGGTGGGAATACGAGCGATCGAAGCCAAGATTAGCCCCTCGTTTACAGGTATGGTTACGCTTTCACTCAAGGATGAACCATGGCCACGCATACATCCAATAACGCTCAGAAACGCCTCGCAGTGTTGATCGACGCCGACAATGCCCCAGCAGCAATCGTCGAAGGCCTGTTTGAAGAAATTGCTAAGTACGGCGTCGCCAGCGTCAAGCGCATCTACGGCGACTGGACTGGCCCCCATCTCGGTGGTTGGAAGAAAGTCCTGCTCGATCACTCGATTCAGCCCATCCAGCAATTTGCCTATACCAAAGGCAAAAATGCCACCGACAGCTCGCTTATCATCGATGCCATGGACTTGCTATACACCCGCCGTTTCGACGGATTTTGCCTAGTATCGAGCGACAGCGATTTCACTCGATTGGCTTCTCGATTACGTGAAGAAGGGTTGACCGTTTACGGGTTCGGCGAAGAGAAAACACCCAAGCCGTTCGTGGCAGCATGCGACAAATTCATTTACATCGAGTTACTCCGTGAGGATGTCGTTGCGACTACCAACGGTGAGTCTAGTACCGCTTTCGCTGCTGCCCCCGATGTGGCCAAACCAGCGGTTGCTGAGCCTTCTAAAAAGCCTAAAGCACCGGTGGGCTTCATCGCCAAGATCATGGACGACATTGCTGACGAGGATGGCTGGGCACATTTAGGCGCGCTGGGCGCGAACATTACGAAACTACGTCCAGAGTTTGACCCACGCACTCATGGCTACAAAAAACTGAGCGACCTCATCAAAGGCTACACGCAGGCGTTTGAGTTGCAGGCCAGAGCCACTTCAGGGGGCACGGCAGTGATGTACGCTCGTCACAAGCAACCAAGCAAATGACCGATTAGGCATGTGAAGCCATGGATGGCATAGACGTGCGCCGACTTAAGTATTGTTAGATAGACGTTAGCGGTCGGGGAAAAGAGAAGCGCGTTGCGCTGTCATAAATTGTCTCAGCTCAGTCCCGCATAATTGTTGAATTCATGGAGTCATATCGGTACTCCCAGAACACAATCTTTAGCAGGGAACGCACCATGCACCCAAGCAGGGTCATCGAGACCACAGGCCAGGAAGACGGCAGTAAGCGATACAGAGTCGTTGATCTAGTCGAAGGAGGTTCAGCTAGCAAGCATGGTGTGTTCAAGGCCAGGGCGGAGGCAGACGCTGTTTGTTCGCTGCAGAATGCCGAGCGTCCGCGTCAGAGTGGTGTTGGTCGTACGTCCCTGAGCATATGATCAACTCGTTTCTGAACTCCAACCGCCAATGACTTTGTTGGACTGATTGATGCCTATAGCGCAGTCGTGGATTCCCGTTCCGAAAGCACGTTTTGAAAGCGCTCCAGGTTAAGTCGTCGACACTCAACCTCGGCACCTTCTCGGGCCTCATATGTAGTCTTCAAACGTAGTTTCTCTTCGCTGTCATAAACCCTCAATCCTAAGGGCGCAGTCTCACAGTAGTAGTGGATTCCGTTATGCATTGATCCCGTTTCCATTGGGATTCGGCATCATCCGGAACTCCAAGCTTGAGACGTCTCGATCATGTAGCGAACACCCGAAAGGAATGCTGACCCGTCAGCTACACTGATTCGACGCATTGCCGCACAGAGACTTCGACCATGGCGACCAAAACCGCAATCGTATTCGCTGGCGGCGGCAGTTTGGGTGCGGTGCAGGTGGGCATGTTGCGGGCCCTGGTTGAGGCCAATGTTCGATGCGATATTGTGGTTGGCGCTTCGGTAGGCGCTATCAATGGTGCCTACTTTGCCGCAAGGCCCGATTCAGATGGCGTCGAGGCCCTCGCCGGTTTCTGGCTCGGGCTAGGTAAATCTGACATCTTCCCCCTCTCCTGGCTCGATACTTGTAGGGGACTGATCAAACGGCGTGGCTTTCTGTTGCAGCCGGCGGCCTTGAACCGATTGCTGGATCAGGCACTGCCCATTCATCGCATTGAAGAGGCGACGCTGCCCCTCTACATCGTCACCACCGACCTGCTCAGTGGTGCCGAGACTGTTCTGTCCAGTGGCGAACTCAAACAGGCGTTACTGGCCAGCGCTGCTATCCCGCTGGTGTTCCCCTGCGTACAAATCGCCGATCAGTTCCTGGTTGACGGCGGCGTGTCAAGCAATACACCTATCTCGACTGCCGTAGCCTTGGGAGCCACCAACGTCGTGGTAATCCCCACCGGCGTGAGTTGCGCCCTAACACAACCGCCCCGAGGCTTGGTCGCCTTAGCCCTGCACACCGTCAATCTGATGAGCATGCGCCAACTGGTGAGCGACATCGAACACTTCCGCACTCTCACCAGCCTGCACATCGTCCCGCCCTTGTGCCCTGTGGATGTCTCAGTGTTCAACTTTGACCAGACCGAGTCTTTGCTGCAGCGCGCCTATGAGCAGACCCTCCGGTGGCTGGAACGTGGGGGGCTCGAACGCACCAAGGTACCTGGTGCCCTGACCATCCATTCACATGCCCATGAGCATTGAGTGATGTGAATTACCTAAGAGCCCTTCCCCCCCTCATTTTTCCTCCTGCTACGCTGACCTCTTCCACGGAGGAATCGCGATGCCAGATTCAGACCTGCTCCCTTCCCTGCTATACAAGATCAATCAAAACCAGTTGGCGCTCGAAGCCGCGATTATGGAGCTAACACTCTGGGGGGAACAGCGCGGTTCCGCAGACGTCGCTGGCAACGTTCGAGATGCGTTGGACACCATCAGCAAGAACGAAGAGTTCATCAGTATGACTCTGGCGGTGCTGATGGCTCCCGAGTGACGTCTCCCCTCAGATTTTCGAAAGGAGCACCTGCAGGCTTCAACTTGAGATTGGCTTGAGGGAATCTACGCTGATACCGGAATGCCAAACTCCGGATGAGTCTATGTACAAGATCGTGACCTTCACTCCCAGGGAACTGTTCGACCAAGTGTGGGAAACACCTGTGCTGAAACTGGCACAAGAAATCGGTATATCAGACGTCGCGCTTTCCAAAGCATGTCGTAAAGCTGGCCTGACCCTCCCCCCTCGAGGACATTGGGCAAAGCCAATTTTTAAACGCCCTAGCAAGCCTAATCCTCCCACCAATGAACACCCCATCAGCTTCACGGTATTGGATCGAACTACGCTTCCAGTTCGCAGCGCAGATCCCGTTCAGCCGAAAGCAGTCCGTTCAGCAATCGAAGTACCTCATACCCTCCTTGCGCCTCACTCCCTAGTGAGCAAGTGGTTGAAATGCGTTTACACAGCCAAGCCCCATGAAGGCCATCTCGAGACCACGGGCAAAAATGTGCTTGATGCCAAAATCTCTATCGGACTCATTGAGCGCTGTGCACTGATCTTCGACACCCTAATAAAAGAGAGTGAAGTGCTCGGCTTCCAGTGGAAGATCTCGGACGACAAAACGTTGGTAGCGGTCAACGGCGAGCACCTAGGCATCAAATTTGTGGAGCGCTTGAAAAAACACGTTATCCCGCCCCCGCCTCCACCCGCCCCTAAACGCAATGCTCGATGGGAACCTAATTTCTCGATGCTGCGTTCGCCCCAGTTTGAATGGTCTTCCACCGGAGAGTTAAGCCTGCAGATTGATGCACGCGCGGAATACGGAAAGCGGAAAAACTGGACGGATACTAAGACCGGGAAAATCGAGGAAAAGCTTACAAGCATCCTTGATGGTTTCGGTTCGATAGCTGAATCCGTGAAAGCGCTGCGCTTGAAGAATGAAGAGGATCGTCGTGAGCGAATGGCTCAAGAAGCGGTACGACTTGAGCTCGTCAAGCGTGAAGAAATTCATAGACGCCTGCGTCACAGACTCGTGAAAAATACAAAGCGTTGGGAGCAGTCTCAGCGCTTGAGATCTTTCATCCAGGCCACCTGCGATGCCAATGCCAATACCTCAGAGCAAACCCAGCAACAAACTGCGCTGTGGGCGGTATGGGCTACATCGCAAGCGAACCTACTCGACCCACTTCACCCAGATACTTCCTCCGTCACATCGCTAGCCGTCACTATCGAGAGCTGGTTCAACGGCTATGTGATGCGCGCAGAAAAAGACTGGTGGTCTGAATGAAAGAACGCGCAGGAATGTAAGCGCTCCATAAACCCCACATGCACATGAAGTGCCGATTCAAGGATGCTGAGCTCCCATTTCTCGCTCGGATCGACCGATCCGCCGGACGGTCTGTTAGTCGTTACGCGTCTGTTCAAGCCGCTTATCGAGCTCGCTTGGCGGCAAGTTCGGCGTCGAGTGAAGCGTCAGCCAGACGGCCCGCAGAATGTTGATCGCGGCCATGTTCAGGTGTTGTTCGGCGGCGTGCAGGGCCAGTTCGGCTGCCAGGCGCTTGTCGGCAGCGCTGAGGTGCGCCGTTTTGTGGGTCATGTCCGCATCGACGTTGGCCAACAGCCCCTGGAGTTCCTGCACCGCCTGATCCGATGCCTGACGCATGTCCGCCAGTAGTCGGCTGGCTTCGGCAGGCGTCATGGCCAAGGCGCGGACGCTGCGAAAAGTCAGGCGGGCGGGCAAGGTGGCCAAACTGAAACCAGTCGAAATTAACTTGCCAATCATGCGAACAACTCCTGTAAGCGAGTGTTTCAGCAGCGTATCAGAGTAAATCGCAAAAAAATGCCTGCTCTTCGCTTGCCAGAATCAACTCTCCGCCTCTTTTTGGCATCAAGCGTCTGATCGTCGTCAGAACCCTCGAACGATGCGCCCATAGCCGGCCCTGCTGGCCCGAAGTATCGACTATAGGAAACATAGCCCAACTCGGTACCTCCTGCTAAACCGTGCTTCATGCGATGAGAAAGCATGGTGCACCGTCATAAATTGTCTCAGCTGAAACCTGCGCCGTTCTTGAAATCGTCTCGTATTGGCGGTACTTGTAGGTCACCAATGTCATGCACGGAAAGCAACCATGCACGCAAGATTCAGAGTCATCGAGACCACAGGAATGGAAGATGGCAGTAAGCGATACAGGGTCGTTGATCTTGTCGAAGGAGGTTCAGCCAGCAAGCATGGCGTTTTCAAAATCAGGACGGAGGCAGAGACTGTTTGCTCGCTCCTAAATGCCGAGCATCCACGTCAAAGTGGTGTAGGTCGTGCTTACGCGAGCTCCTGAGCCACTCGTTTCGGAAACCGGGCGCCTAATGACTATGCGGGAGTGAATGCCTATAGCGCAGTCACGGATTCCCGTTCCGAAAGGACTCTTTGAAGCATCTCAAGGTTAAGCCGCTGACACTCTCCCTCGGCTTCTTCTCGGGTCTGATAGGTTGTCTTCAGCCGAAGCTTCTCCTCGTTGTCATAGAGGTTGAAGCCTATAGGTGCAGTCTGACAGTAGAAGCGCGATCCGTTACGCATTGATCCCGTTTCCGTTGGGATTGCAGGGACAACAACAAATCTCGAAATCATCTTCACGCCCTCTCCAAGCACCTCCTCACTATTAGCGGCTATGAGCCACCATCGCAAGCGACCGCAGTCAGTTTCCGATGACAAGCACAAGCGGCCCAGGAATGGTTCGCAACATCGCAAAAGCTGATGTGACGTGCTCTGCTCTACTGGAAAGATCCTCCAGTCCTAAAAAATTCTGGTGCTGCTACGCTGACCGCTTCCACGGAGGAATCAAGATGCCAAATTCAGACCTACTCCCTTCCCTGCTATTCAAGATCAATCAAAACCAACTCGCCCTTGAGGCCGCCATCATGGAGCTCACGCTATGGGTCGAGCAGCGTGGATCGGGTGAGGCTATGGAACGCCATGATGGAGCGAGATATGCGCAAGGCTGACTTGTGCCGGTCGCTCGGCGTGCATCAGGCCCAGAGTGATCGCCTAGTGGACTTTTTACGCACATCAAAAATTGAACAATTAGAAGCGGCTTTGAAGCTTTTGACTTGCGCCTCTCGGTAACCGTGCAGCCGTACCACATCCGCCTACGAGAGGCAGGATAGTAGTTCATCGGAAAGCTTTGGTAGCTCGATGCGGCTGGTGAGCTTTTGGTTTATAGCTACATTTTGGGAAGCCGGAACAGGAGCGGAACTCTCCGTAGCGACCATTACGCATGATGATCACGCCTGACTTGCATGCTGGACACCGATCCTCTTGAACAATCTCCCCTTCAGTGTCGAAGACTTGGATAGCGTGTTCTTCCACCAACTCATCAAGAAATGGTGAGGAATGGCCCTTGACCGTAAACATGGCCACCGACCTCCGGGCCCGCGTCAGCGCTACATAAAACAAACGCCTTTCTTCGCTGTGCTGGTATGTGTCCCCCTCGGGCATGGCCAGCGTAAGCACAGGGTCATCCTCTCTAAGATTCGGAAACCCACGCTGCAGCATTGCAGGCAGGATCACATAGTCGGCTTCGGCACCTTTAGATTTATGAATCGACCTGAATGCCAGATCGATGCGATCGCCATAACGCTGCTTCCATCCCTCAGGAACGTAGACCTCATCGTTGTTGTAGCGCCCGAGAATGAAAATCGAGACCTTTCCGTTTCGACCAAGAGGAATACTGCCATCTACAAGGCGAACGTACAGGTCTGCTAGGTAACGGCCGACGGCACCGCTCAATTGCCCCCTTCCATCAACCTGGAATGCCTGTATGGCTGGCCCGTTTGGAGGGGTTTCAGATCGGACGATTTTCTTTATTTGAGCGGGATTCTTGGATACGAACTTACTAGAGACGTCACAGATTTCTTGAGGGCAACGGAAGGTCTGCTCCAATCGCAGCACCTGACCATGTCCATACCATTCTCGAAACTTCGTCATTGCAGAAACATCGGCCCCTGCAAACCGATTGATCGATTGCCAATCATCGCCTACTGCAAAAAAATACTTGCCAGGCTTGGCTACCAAGGCGCGGCAAAAGCGAGCGCGTGCACGAGAGGCGTCCTGATACTCATCAGCCATAACAAGATCATACGGGGCTGCATAACCCTGCTCGAGACATTCTGCAGCTTCGTTGATCATGCTTTCAAAATCGATCCCATGCTCCAGCTTTAGGGCTGCATCCCACGCGCTGATCACGGGCAAGGCAATGTCCAAGAACATCTTGTACCGATACTTGAATCCTTGATTTGAAAGTGCATCCAACCGCTCGGCCATCATGCCAGGGCTTAAACTATTGCTCTTGGCGTGACGAATGAAAGTGCGAACCAAACCGATTAGTTCGCCATTTTCCATAGGCTTTCGACCTTCCTTTGGAATAGGTCGATCTGGATTGGGATCTAGCTGAATTCCTCTATCCGTTAGAGCCTTCCCAAGGTGCTCGAACAGCTCCCCAGTTCTCATCTGGTGTGAGGTTGTTTCAATGAGCACTGTTCCCCGTCGCAGGTGCTGATTGCGCTTCCAATCGACTCCTTCTAAATATTTCTCGAAATGGGCAGGAGGCTGACCATCAGCATTCAACGCCAGGTGTTCGTGGTAGAGGGAGATTTCAGGGTAGAAAAAATCGGGGTAATACTGACGATGATCTGCAGTAGCAGTGTCGTATTCGTATGCTCTTTCGTATTTGTACTCCACACCGTTGTAGAACAGCCAATTCGCGATAATGCACTCTTCTTGGCTGCTGACGTGTTCACCTTGGAGGGTAGTTAACTGGCCTACACCTTCCTTGTCCCAAACGTCAGCGACAGAGCTCTGCCCCACGGCAGGCAAGTCGCGATTGAACACCAGCCGAAAGAGATCCCAGTTAACTCTGAATATCTCTGATCGATCCTTCAGCTGGTCGACAAGTTCGGTTAGCTTCTCCATGCATGCCACATCTTTTACTGCCCACGTTGGCACATTCGGCCGCCTCCCTTTCGCCTTGCCGATGATCAAAAGACCTAGCTTATGAAAAGTCAGCCCTTGGACGGTGATATCATCCATACCCAGGCGTTTGAACGACAACACAGCCCTTTCTTCCAGTTCCTTCGACGCTGCGTCGTTGAACGCGAGCATTACAATCGACGCTGGCTCGACATAACCACGGTGAATGCCGTAGGCAGCCTTGGCGACCATCGTCGACGTCTTCCCAGACCCAGCAGAAGCGATCGCTTGAACACGGTTATCGAAGCAGATCACAGCCCGCGCCTGCTCTTCCGTTAGCGGCTTGCTTTCCACTCGGTCGAATAGGTCTTTGCACTCGACGAGCTCGTTCAGAACATGCTGCTCATTTTCGCGCGTCCAAACTGCAGGCCAATCATATTGCCAGCGCTTTAGATCTCGCTCGACCACACCGGCTCGATCAGAGATGGCTACCTGTACCTCCGGTGTTCTGAATAATTCCCACAAAGCATCGTCGCTAATTCGCATATTAGGACGGTTACTCAGTACAGACTGCTGTGCCAGATGAGTAATCCAGTGGTGTTTGACACGCACCGTATCGATCAGTTGAATAGCGTCAGCTAACCAACTGCAAATTTGGGCGTAGTAGGAACCGAACCGCCGTTGACGGGAATCAACAAGTAGCTGTCGTAGAGCTTCCTGCAGTGCCGGTGTTTGTGCGTTGGGCAGACCATCCACGCGGGTACTATTTGGCTGACCTGCGCGAAATGTCAGATCCGTCCAGAACAGACCTTGGTGTATTCGTAGCAGCGGAAGATCCTCAATTGGGATTTCCTGCACCTGCTCCAGTACCCTCAGCTCCAACTGTTCGTCGCCTAGACGTAATCGCCATTGCGACGACATCGTTATGCGTCGCCCCCAGTCCGATGGAGCCCATTCCTGCGTCATACGTCTTTCCGTGACCAAAAAATTGTTGGTCAGTGTATCGCAGCAGGCTGCGTCTGAACGTCAGCCAAGAAAAACAGAAGCCGCCCAGTTTTTTTGACAGCATTCTGGTGGCTTTGAACTCAAAAAATAGCCACGACATACTACGTCGCAAAGAAGCGATCTCTCCTACCCTGTGGGCAAAGCTGTATGAGGTACTGCACCGCACCGGTTCTACTAATCTATACAGTGGCTCACCTACTTTGCGGCACAGCGGAGGTTGATGATGAGAGGCCTGATTAGCGAACTTGATATTTTCCAGCAAGAAATTCTCGGTGGCGACCATATGCACGCCATCACTTGCATGACCGAGCTGCTAACGGAGTACCGCCAAAGTTTGCCCGACACGCTCTGGCGGGACGACATAGTCCATCAATGTCGTGAACATCCGATTTTTCAACTACTCCAGGAAGACCCCTACACCTCACGAGCTTTCGAAAAGCCCAGAGGCTACCCAGGGGATGCTGTAATGCTGGATTACGCCTACTTTCAGAATCCGCCTCCCGATTCCAGCGCGATCGGAAAATTAATATTCGAGGTTGTCACCTCAAGCCCAAATGCACTGAGCGTACGCTGGCGCCGTGAGCACATTGCAGGCTTGATTGAACGGCTAGCATCCCATCGGGAAACGCTTTCTATCATGAGCGTCGCTTGTGGCCACTGCCGAGAACTGGAGCTTCTCAAACCCGAGACCCGACAGCGGATCCATCGCTTTGTCGCATTTGATAATGACTTAGAGACGCTGAAGCTTGCCACTCTAACTTGGTCGGAAATCATCAAGTGGCAGTGCAATGTCAAGAAGCTGCCTGAAAGTGATGATTACGATGGATTCGACTTCATCTACAGTATTGGCATCTATGACTACCTCAATCGCGCCCAGGCAATGGCGCTTACAGCTTGGCTGATGGGGAAACTGAATCCAGGAGGTAAACTCCTGATTGCAAACTTTACACCGGACAACTGGGGGCGGGGCTACATGGAAGCTTTCATGGACTGGAAGCTCGTGCTCAGGACGCGCGAACAGATGAGGGCGTTCATACCTGCGGACTCATCACCACATTCCTGCTTGTATTTCGACCCCTATCGCAATGTGATCTACCTACTACTCACCCGGAGTTCCCCCCGCTGACCAACCGGGATAGCTCGGGACGGGTCAGCACGCCCTTGGCCCAAGAGACCAGTGCGGCATACAGACAAAGAGACGTCACCGAGACCCATCACGCGAGCTTTACGGCTCCGCCCTGGATATCGTCACGCGCCGCTCGTAAGTCAATAGCGTCCTGGTTGAGTCGGTGAATCAGGTTGAGCAATCGTTGACGCAACACCTCGTCCTGGAGCTGCTCAGCAGCACGCATCACATCAAGTGCCGCTGCCTCATTGTTGGTGGCAACGGCGTCGAGCAGTTTGCGCATGCTTCTTGATGGTCGATTCATCTCCAACTCCCTGGATTTCAGTGACGCGAATCATATGGCCAGAATGTTTCGTCAGTATTTCAGCTGCACGAACTGGCTTGAATCACCGGCTCCAGCTCATTTGACGCTAGCTGAAAGGACAACCTGAGGGGTCGATTACGCTTGTAGCAACCCGTCATTGATAAAGCTAAGCGGCTCGTTCCAGAGCGTCCAGCAAACCAAAAAACTCCCGAGAAAGCTTATGCCGAGGGGCCAAATGGATGATAGGTACTGAAACTTCGTGAGATTCGCGCATCTTAATGGAGCTGCTTAGGTACACCGGCAGCACAGGTAAACCTTCGGCCAACAACCCATCAACGAGATTTTGATGATTCGACTCCAGGCTTTTCAGCTCTTTCTTAATACTTTTCGGATTTAAGACCATACCAAAAAACCGGAGAACGAACTAAAAACATCGCCAACATGGGCTGGGCCACATTAATATCGCCTTTCAACATTTGGTTAACCAGAGATTATGATGTGCTTTTCTATTTTAAGGTTGCTTCGGTTTTCGACAAATTCTTTCCATTGCTCTTCATGTGCGCTTTTTGAGTAATAGCCAACCAAGTGTCGCTCACTAGGGTCTATGCTGGAATGAAATCCTTTGTCAAAATAAATTCCGCCTTTTATGGAAATAATGAATCGTTCATGCGGAATAACATCGTCAGGAAGGAGAAAAAACTCAATCGATTGCCTGCAACTGAGTAGTGGACTGATTTTTTCACGAAGATTTCTCTCGGAATTTGTTTGATTAAAACTTCCCTGGGCACAATAGACTATTAATTTTGTTTTCTTGCTTTGCGTCGCCTCAATAATCTTTTTGAAAAATGCTAAGTATCCGTCTGGCTCTTTGCTTCGGAGCTTTATGTATCGGTCGACTATGTAAATTTCCTCGCTCATACTAAGCAGAGGCATTGAAACTTTTATCATCTCATCGGCTGTCCAAGTGATTTTTGTGTCCCTGCACTCGCGTAGCGAATCACTATCAATGATGTCTTTTGCAGAAAGACCATGGTTGATATCATCGCTGATAATATCATCTATCAGACCTTTGGTTTTTGCTTGGAGGGCATTTTTAAGCCAGGATAGCTCTTCCTTGTACTCTATAGAGACATTTAAAATTCCGCATCTTTCCTTGAGGCTCTGCAAGTGCCTTCTAATTCTCACCATTTCGATTGTTCCGAGATTTCTCTTTTCGAACTCCTGTATGACCTGCTGTCGCCAGCCATCTGGCAGGCGAGATATGAATCTTCCTTCGCTTAGTCCGAACTTGCTCAAAATTAGTATTAGCTCTAATGGCTCAAGCTGCACTTCAGGATTGAGAGCAAATTTTTGGTTAATCATAGAATAGCTCCGCATCTCTTTCAGCGAAAAAACCATCCGGCCAGCGATCTAGGAAATCTCCAGCTTCAGATATCCGCAATTTAGTTAGAGTGGTTTCTCCTTTGTCGTTTTTGTCTACATATATTATGGATACGTCATCTGGGTGGAGCTCTAGCTTGTGGTCTTTAATTTGTGCTCTATTGGTTTCACAAATCCTTCTTAGCAAGCGTAGAGCGAGAAGTTCGCTATGTGTTTCAAGTATAAATGTTGGTGATTCCTGGTAGGGATTTTGCTGTATATTTAATGCGGCAATAAATACGTCAGCGATGCTTGCTTGCATTTTTGGGTGCAAGTGCAGCTCGGGCTGTTGGATATAGGTATTTAGCCCTATTACGGCAGCAGTAATTACCGGTATTACTTGGGATACTCCTACTCCTACGTCATCAAGATCCACTAATGAATTGCGCGCTATGTCTCTTAGAGTTAGTTTTGTGGTTATGTGTTCGGGATCGAGGCCACTCAAAAAATCGGCTATCTTATCTGGTGATGCTTCGCGGTACTCATCTATTAATTTCCGAGTCATATGGTATCTGAGTTCTGTTTCTATTTTAAACCCAGAGTTCAAGTATTTCTCGCTGGAAAGAAACTCATTTACTTGAGCAATGTACTGCCTGTAAGACTCCTTGTCTTCGCCGAGTTCGGACTCGAGTGCAAATATGTTCAGGATCGCCTCGTGATGTCTCGACTTGTCAGTATTACTGGATAACAAATCTTTCTGACTAAATGATATATTGTTAATTGTGCGAACCTCTGGAACTTCGTTAAAATTTAATGCTTGGCTTAGCCAGTAGGATGTTCCAGAGACAAGGAACATGAACAAGAAAAGCGCCAGATCATCTTGTTTGGAAAACAGGTAATCTTCTTCGTTATCTAATGCAAGGTTGACCGATTCGTCGAATGAATAAATATTGAAATTACAGCTAAAGTCTTCGCTAGTGTTCTGGGTGCAACTGCTGGATATGGATGAAGCTGCCCAAGGATCATCTTCGGAGAAGATGGTTACATTTGTTATGAAGTCGTGATTCTTGTGGATGGTTCCCTTCCCGATTCTGTTGTTGCCTCTGTTCCAGGTTAGAACTGGGCTTCCATCAAAAAGCACCTTGTAACCGGTGATACTTGGACAACTGTTTGGGGACGTCCATGTTATCTGAATGGCGATTTTTTTTACTTGATACAAAGGGCCTTCTAATAGTTTCAGAGGGAGGAAGTCTTCTTGTGGATAAAAGCATGTTCTGAGAGTATCTCTGTACCAGTCATTAAAACTGATAGAGTTTTTTTCTTCGAAAAGCAGAATTGTTTCATCTTCATCTTCATCTTCATCTTCATCTTCATCTTCTCTTGGGGTGCCTAGCATCGAGGACACCCATTTTCCTGGTAGTGCGGAACTGCCTTTTTTGTATAGGTCTTTTCCTACTCGAATCGCGTCAAGTATTGAACTTTTTCCAGAAGAATTTTTTCCGTACAACAAGCAAAGTTTTTCGATTTCAATTTCTTGATAGCGTGTTATCCCCTGAAAGTTTTTTGCTCCAATTTTCATATCTACCCCTTGCGCTATTTTTATTTATAGCAAAACGTTTCCTGTCATGTATCCACAGTGTAGATAGACATTTCTTTTTTGCAAGGAAAGGAGATATTGGTCATATGAGGCGTCAGTGTTAGTTAAGTTTTCGAACAATAGAGTTTTGTGGCTTAGCACTAACAATCAAAGCGCAAGATGACAATGAACAAGAAAATTATCATTGTTTGATGAAGCAATAGAAAACTGACTCTGATATTCGTTAAGTGTTAAGCGAACGGGCGGCCCAAAGCACAGCTTTTGGGCGGTCAGCGAACTAAGTGAGCGGCGTTGAGCGCATTGTTAGAGCTTTTGTAGGCGCTATGTCCCTTGATTATTTGCGTATATGTGACCGGCACAGGCTATGAATGGCTTCAAAAACAGCGCATTGACGCGAGTTGTGCGAACCTGCAAGGTGTCGGCGTAAACCATCAGGAAAAGCATAGCCTTTCCCACCATAAGGAATGTCTGCGCTCCCCCCGCAAAGGGGGCAAAAAGCACGATCCGTGATGCTGGCGTATTCGTCCATTTCGCCTGCCGACTTAGGTTCAGCTACTAAAAGTAGTCTTTCAATAGACTCTCTTCTCCACCTTACAGTGTCCGCGTATGACTTGCATACAAAGCACCCTTCTAAAGCTTTTTGAGCTTGCGTGGAAACTAAATAGAAAATAGTTTCTCGTGCAACATAGAGCTCTTCGGTTAATTTGTTGTTCTCATCTTCTAAGGAAGTGGGGCGAAATTTCATATTTCCTATACCTCTAACTACAATTAGGCGACCTTGCTGTCGCATTTAAATGTGACAGTAATGTCGTATAACGTTCCTGACGTCCTGAAATCTCCCTTGCCTGCAATGCAAGACCAATGGAAACCAGCTCGCCTTGGAGACGGCCACCATCCAGTCTTCAAGCTGAATCATTCGTGTGTCTATCACCTCCTATTGGTGTGAACTATTAGGTTGGATGGAGTCAGATGAGGCTATCAATACTGTAGCTTCAATCTCTGCGAGTTCTTCGACAGCACTGCTGAGCTCCAAGTTTGCACGTTCGACCAGATCAGCTGGCAGCTCTTTCTGGACAGACACACCCAGATCTTTAAACTCGGCGGCTTGTTTAATCAGATTCCCTTTTCCGATGTACAGCTGACCGAAGGCCTTGTCGTAACTTTCACGAGCTCTGTTCAACTGGTTGCCTACTCCCTGCATGCTGGTCAGGAAGCCATTGAGCTTGTTGTAAAACTTCTCAGCGCGATTGGCCAGCTCAGCGGTGTGCTTGTTCTGATCTTCGAACCGCCACAGCTGACGGACGATGTTAAGACTGGTCAACAGGGTGGTGGGCGTGGCAACCAGCACGTTACGCTCGATAGCCCGCTGAAACAGGGTTTCGTCGTACTTAAGGGCTTCGACGTAGGCGGATTCGATAGGGATAAACATAATCACTACCTCAGGTGAGTTCAGGCCAGGCAGCTTGAAATAATCTCGATCGGCTAACTCATTGACCCGGTCACTTACCGCCTTGGTATGGGCCGCCAACGCTTGACCGCGTTCCAAGTCGTTATCGGCATTTACATACTGGGTGTAGGACATTAACGATGTCTTGGCATCGATGATCAGGTGTTGTTTATGTGGCAGGTAGATGATTGCATCGGGACGTTGCCGGCCCTCTTCAGTGGTGAAGCTGACTTCCCGTTTGTAGTCGATACCGAGTCGAAGGCCTGAATTGTCTAGTACGTTCTCCAGCATCAGCTCACCCCAGTTGCCCTGCACCTTCTTCTGGCCTTGCAGGGCGGTAGTCAGCTTGTCGGCCTGATCGGTAATCTCCTTGTTGAGTGTTTGTAGGTTCTTCAGCTCAGTTCTGAGCTCGACGCGCTGCTCCGCATCTTTAGCGTGAATATCCTCCACCTTCGCCTTAAAACCTTTCATTTCGATATGAAGAGGGTTAAGCAGGTTAGTGATGCTTTCCTGGTTCAGCTCTTTAAATGCTTTGCCTTTGCGCTCTAGAACCTCGTTGGCGAGGCGTTCGAACTCTTTGGTCAGTTCCTCCCGATTCTCCTGCAGCAGCTTCAACTGCGCGTCAAAGTGCTGCTGCTTTTCAGCCAAGGAAGTTTTAAGCCGGCCATGGGTGTTGTCCAGTTCCGCATATCTGTCTTGTGTGGTCTTCAATTCGATCTTGCACTGCTCCCACCACCCTTTGTAGTTGGTGAGTGCTTCCTGTTTTTCTTCCAATTGCGTCTGCGCTTTCTTTAGCGTCTCGCGAATCTCAGCCAGTTGAGCAGCAGTATGCTTTTGCGCTGCGTCGGCGGTCGCCAGCTTTTCATCCAACTGCACGATGCGCTGATCTTTCTCTTCGATACGCTCCTTGGAGGTCGTACCGTTGATGACAAGTTGCTCTTTCAACTTATTCACCGCTTCCTGTGCCGTGGCCCCAACCTCACGGGCCTGTTTTTCTGTCTTACGCAGGCTTTCGAGTTCGGCTTTCTGGGCAGTCCAATCACGTTCAAAACGCTCTTGAGCGACCAGTTTCTCCTCCAGCTGGGTCTGGGCTTGTTTCAGTGCCTCACGACTTTCGGACAGCAGCTTCGCCGTGTTGGCTTGTTGCAGTTCTGCGGTGATCTGCTTTTGATCCAACCCTGAGATGCGCTGATCTTTCTCTTCGAGACGTTCTTTGAAGGCGGTACTGTTACTGGCTATCTGGTCTTTCAGCTTGTCGGCCGCTTCTTGTGCTTTCGAGCTCGTCTCTCTGGCCGCTTGTTCGGATTGTCGTAAGCGATCTATCTCAGCTTGCTGGGCGACCATATCACCCTCAAGACGGTCGATCCGTGTCTTGCTGCTATCCCGTTCCGTTTCCAACCGTCCGTAAGCAATATCCAGTGCTGCTTTCTCTCCAGACAGGCTGCCAGTTGTGGCCTGATGTTCCGACAACTCTGCCTGAACTCGCGTCAGATCGGCCCGTGTCACTTCCAGATCAGTCTGTAGCTGTTGGTTGTAGCGCTGGGCACGCCAACTGGCGATCACCCAGGCCAAAATGAAGGCCACAATAAAGGTCACTAACGGTAATACGATGCGAATCACCAAGTTTTCCATGTCCATTCTCCTACGTCCAAGTTGTAATTATTGAAGGTGAATGAGGTCTCAGGTCTTTAGCGTAGCTGACCCCAAGGATAAAAATGTCTTCTACCAAATGATGAATGGCGTCGCGCTTGATACTCAAATGACGAGATCCTGCGATCAGTCCTGTAATGAAATCTCTAGCGGCCTCATGCCAGTTGAAATCAACGGCTAGATGCTTACGCTTTTCAATGACGTGCGACAGCTTGGATTAGGTCTCAGGCGAGCGAGTGACAAAAGCTCAGATTTTTCCTACAGACCACTCACCATCACATGCGGTAGTCTTGCGGCGCCTACAAACGCTTTTCGCCTCCACTGACGGAGGCATTTTTTATGCTCGACACAAGGACGATGAATGATTTCCTCTGCTCGATTGGGTGACAAGCATGTCTGCCCATTACCGGGACACGGCACAACTCCAATAGCATCTGCTTCTGCTGATACCAATATCAACTTCATGGGCTCTGCCCGTGTTGGCGATACCTGTGGTTGTGGTGCAGTTATTACCACCGGATTCCCCTCCATCCAGGTAAATGGCCGTCCTATGGCTCACTTGGGCAGCCCTACCAGCCATGGTGGAACTATCATCACCGGATCAGGTGATGTCGGCGGTGGTTTTGTTATGGGGGCTGCTCCCGGTGCATCAATCATCAACTTTGCTGTTCTTGGGGCAATACGTCCTGATGGCTCTGTAGATGATGAACGTATGGCTACCCTGCTGGCTGATCCTAAGTTGACAGAGAAGGCCGTTGCTGCAAATGCTCTGGTAGGCCCTACAACGGAGAAAACAGCTACGACAGAAGAGCCAGCTTCCAGCACTTCACAAGAGGCTGAACCCGGCTTCCATATCGTCCAACAGTCCATGTCTCGTGATGCACTGGAAGCGTCGCTGTTCGAGAAACCAACTCAAGCAGTCTTGGATAAGTTTCGTACGCTCAATCCACAACTATCGAACGGTGCCAAACCCGGTCATCTTGTCGTACTGAGTGACCCGAAAAACCTGCAATGCACCCGAGAAGAAGCCGTCTTGATGGAAGCGGCGAGCAAGGTCAATGATGGACTCGGGCCCCTTAGTGCCGAAGAGGCCAGCTTCCTGCACCGACACCGTGACGAAATCGAAACATTTTTGGCTCAAGGCTCGACCTCCATTGGCATTGGCCAATCCATGTTCGCCAAGAATCTGGAAGACGTGAAAAACGTTCTGCGTGATATTGAATTACTTCACCAACGGGCTTTTCAGACCGACGGCAATTTGCGCTCGCCGGAATTTTTTGCTGAACGCAAACGCTTGCTTGCACAACTCAATACGCAGCTGACTTCCATGACCCGTAAGGGCATTGGCTTCCCGGATCATCCCGACTTGAAAAGTGCATTGGGAATCTCCAGTCGAAGCTTGGTTCACCAATGGACTAAGGCGGGTGCACCGGGACAAATACCGGGATACGCCACGCACTTTCAAGGTGTGGCCAAAGCGGCAAAAGTCATCAAATACGGTGGCTGGATTGGCACTGCCGTTGGTGGTGGCGCGTCTTACCTGAAAGTCCAAGACGTGTGTACAGCCGGAAACACCGAGGCATGTGCCCGAATCAAATACACTGAGACTGGCAGCTTTGCCGGTGGAGTTGTAGGTGGGGCAGCAGCGGGTGCAGCCTTAACAGCTCCGGTAGTCGGTGGACTCTGTGTTGGACTAGGCGTCCCAACTGGCGGCTTAGCAACACTGGCGTGCGGTATTATAGCGGTTGCTGTGGGCTCTTATGCTGCTGGCACTCTTGGAGGACTGGGCGGTGAAATGACTGGCGAAGTGATTTACGAGATTGCGAAATGAACACCGCTGAACTTGTTGTTGGCGGCCTCTGCGGCTTAGTGATTGTTTGCATGTTCATTTGGATCGGGGTTGCGTTGTACATGGCTTACACCAAAATGGACGTGATGCTTGGATGTCTCAAGAACAGCTCTTCAGTCATGAGTATGGCTTCGCTAAGGCATGGCGGCCCTTGGGGTAAGTTGTTACTGGTTGGTGGGGTTTCTGGGTTCATTACGTTTCCCGGCTTTTATCTGAAGCGCGGCAGCATCAATGCCGAAGATGTAAACAATTTTCCCGTGCCACTCAGACGCAAGCTCGTAGCCTTGCAATGGACTGTTATAGGGTTATTCGCTGCTTTGGCGTTGCTTGTCGCTGTAGGAAAGTCTGGGGTACTCAAGTAGCTCCCCGGCTCACCCCGTTCGATTTTACCAGTCCCTAGCTCTGCCGCTTTAGCGGTCACTAAGGGCGGGGGGCGATCTGTGAACCAGCCTGAGAAAGTAAGATAGTTGCCCGCCTAGCACCTAAGTCGACATCCAGCGAAGACGGGCACTGCCAAAACCTGGCGAGCGGGACAGCTTGTAGGTTGCTACTCTCTGGCTGTCAGCGATCAAAGGCGTAGTCGCATGATTGCGTCAGTGATCCCTTGAGCATTCGTATCCAGCGTTTCCATGGCTGTCATCGCGTTAGCGGCAACATTTCCCACACCATTTTCAGAGAGCCACTTGGTGACCTCTTCTATAGCAGCGGCTAGGGCGTGCTGGTTATGCAGGAGCAATGTAAGCGCATCCGCCGTGGCGATCTTGGCTTCTGAGTTAACTGACATGTCTATCGTCCTTGATTGATAATGCGGGAAGCCTAGATCATCTCGCGGCTGACTGGAGCCACTTCTTCAGATCCGCTGTCACCTGGGTGATTGCACTGACTTGACCATTTGTAATCGACCTAACCGGACATTTGTATCGGGTTTGCCCCCTACCTTTAGCAAACATCACCGGCAGTTATCGGCCATAGTTGATTACCAAGCTAATCCCCAAGTTCGAATTGCTGAAACCCCACGCGCCTGACGTAAATCCAAAAGTCATCCCTTGCCTCATACTGCTCCATGCAAACACTGTGATCCTGGCACAGTTCATCTTTGTCGATCAGGATGCGATCCCAATCGAAGTCAGGGTTCTTGGAAATGGCGTAACTAGGGTAAGGTTTGTCGAGATCGAAGTGGATCGAGTACACGAACAACGGAGATTCCCAGGGCATGTGGGTTTCGTATAACCGCATCAGTTCGGGCATCTTTGCTATACAGTGCCGTTCGGCAAACTTCAGTGCCTGGGGCAAATCATCCCACGCAGCGTTGACCGCGCGTTGCGCGGCGGAGAGCCTGGCGCAAGGTGGCTCGTCATTGTGGTGTTGGACGTAAATCAATCGGCTGCCGAACTGGAATTCGCATTGCCAGACACCCGAGGGAACACGCCAGCGGCCAAGCATCGATTCGGTCAGTAGATTGATGTCCATATCAGTACCACACAGATGGAAAGGTACTCAGGTTACCCTCTCAAACACCAGCCTGGGAATGCCATAGGCGTTTGGGCTATTTGTCCGACATCCACGGGATCTGACCGGCAGCATTGGGTCGAATGCAACGAGTCGTGACAGGCCGAAATCGACGCACAGCGGTCATCGATGAGCTAGAGGAGAAGGCATTTACGAGTGACGCGGACAATCGTTTTAACTGACCTAAAATCACGGATCTTACCGCCTCGAAGCCAATCAATAATTTCTGGAGGGTTTGCTTTAACTTTAGGGTGCAGCGCTAAAATCAACTTCAGAAGACGAACTGCTTGGTAGGCTTCGATGATTGCCTCGGCATTGAAGTCGACGATGCGCTGCCAATTTCGGAACACACCGAAGTCTGATTGATTTGCGAAGGCTCAGACGAGCCATCGCCATTCGACCTACAGCGGACGGCCGTGGTAATGACGGACTCGGGGGCAGTTCATTGTTTAAAGACGCATACCCATTTCAAAAGCGCGAATCTCGCCCCCCCAACTCTATGTACATAAGTATTTCTTGTTCATTGCCTCACACGGCAAGCCTGATGTGGCGCGTTTGCTGGACGCTTACACATCATGGCCGTGGCCACCGGAGCAAAGACGCCCCCAATTCCGGCTAAGGCATTTGACTTACATGAGCGTTCAATATGGTTGATCCGTTCAAATAAATAAGGTAATTGGCCTGACAACCACGCTCCGGGTCTTTATAGTTTGATGCATAATAGCCGTAGGTTCTTCCGCCGGGTACTAAAAGCTGGGCCATCCATAGGCGGCCGCACTCAATAAGCAGGTCGTTCTTTGCAATTCCAATTGTCACCTCTTGTCCCACCCCAGTGATTTGCGCGTTTATTCTCGCGAGGATATCTTGAACCCTTGAAAATTGGGGGTTTACGTTGTTTCTTCCTCGATAAGCTTGCGGCATACAATCTCTCCTTCGTTGATTGAATCTGGATCATTCCCTTACAGTTCCAACGCCATTTGAAGCCTGCGCCTAGCTCAAGCGCGCTGAGTTCTCAGCGTAGACCAGCGGCGGAGGCCTTTGTAAAAGAGTCAGCTCGTCGACAAGCCTCCCTTGGAGGGTGGCAGGTTGTATATCGCCCCTAGTTTTCTAAAAGCGGCGACCGACCGCAATGGGTCGTT
This sequence comes from Pseudomonas sp. PDM25, assembly GCF_019219045.1. Classification (NCBI taxonomy): domain Bacteria; kingdom Pseudomonadati; phylum Pseudomonadota; class Gammaproteobacteria; order Pseudomonadales; family Pseudomonadaceae; genus Pseudomonas; species Pseudomonas sp. PDM25. Next base: position 259,941 of record NZ_JAHUWL010000001.1, on the reverse strand, counting down.
TGCTGTCTGTCGCCAATGGCTATTTCCGGCCAATCATTGCCAGAAAATGTCGGGCAAAATCATCCAATGCTCGCACATTCACGGTAGGGTTTTATTTATCTAACCTCCAATGTCCATTTAGGCTTGGCTGTAGTGAAAAAAAAGGAATCAACCCTTTTTTCATCAGGATAAAAAGCAACGTTCGCTGTGGCCCCAGGATGCGCTGCGCAATAATTCAAGATATCTGAAATCAATAACTGAGCCAGCCCTGGATTAGATACTCGGTAAAAATTTATATTAAACCCATCATTCCCACCGCGATCCAACATTACCTGTAACGCACGGCACTCTTCCTCATTACTACAGATTCCACTATCCACATATCGTCCCACCAAGGCAGCCGACAACTCCGGTCTCGATTCGGAGGAACGCTTTGCTGCGTAAGCCGTCTCCCAGATGACGCACAACAAAAATAAGGAACACACCAAGCTTTTGATCAACCGCCAACTCTTTGAGAAATCATCGAAAAGAAACAGCTTTTTTTGCATGTTCGCCACCGTCCGTGCTGTTTGTCATACACCAAGCGTAGCTAATCAAATCCCAGGTACAGTGGGGGTAAAGCCTTCGTGGAAATCGATCACTGCCTGTCTACCGCGACTGGCAGCTATGGGTCGTTCTCTGCCGGTCATGTCCACGAATCGTGCTGGTCAAATCCGATGCAAATGACTGGTCAGGTCGAATGCAAATAGGTGGGCAAGTCCGTGCAATTACCCACCCATCCAGTGATCAGGACTTTTCAGCTTGTAGCAAGATCGCTACATGAGTGCCGGTTTCCGTGGCTACGTAACTGATCCTATCGACCTGTTAAGTACCTTGGAGCGTGTACAACTCGAACGTTGCTCGCTGCACTCTGAGTCTTTACGCAAAAGCACGTTACCATTGCCGACCCAGAAGCCATGGAGACCACACGTGAGAAAGCCACCTAAGAAAATCATGATCGAAGAATGGGATGGTGACGGTGCGATTCGAATTCCGGACGAAGCGTTGCAGGAGCTCGAACGTAAGCGTTCAGCCAAGTCACCTTGCGTCATTCCGCCAGATATCAACTGATATGCAAGCAGTTTGCTCGGTATCGTTTGCCCATCGGCTCCCCCTTGTCATCGCCAGGTTGGAGCAGCATGATTAAGCTTTAAGGACTGGTAATTCAGCGGGATCTGGCCTGTGAGTGAACTATTGGGTGTACTGGCTGACTTTGTTTTCCAAGCGATTTGCTTCCCTATCGGCTGGCCTTTGATGAAGGCCCTTACCCTAGGGAAATACCCTGCTAAAGGCTCCTGGTTTTCAGAAAGCCCTTCAGCGCAATGGACGTCTGCGATTGGGCTAGCCGTTTTGGTCATTGCAATGATGGCAGCGATGAAGCAGTTCGTGCTTGCTTAGCGAATGGCTAAGCAGGAGGAGAAGACACTTGCATAGTTCGAGCAGGTATCCATTGATGCGGCAGTAACTGGCCGATGTCACTCGCCCGCTGCGTCGGCAGGCGATTCAAAACGTCCTTGAGATAAGCATACGGATCATGCCCGTTCATGCGCGCAGACTGGATCAAACTCATGATCGCCGCCGCCCGCTTTCCACTGCGTAGCGAGCCGGCAAACAACCAGTTAGAGCGCCCAAGTGCCCATGGGCGGATCTGATTTTCGACCTGATTGTTATCAATGGGCACAGCCCCATCGTCCAGGTAGCGCGTCAGCGCTACCCAGCGTTTCAGGCTGTAATCGAGGGCTTTGGCTGGGGCCGATCCGTTGGGCACCAGATCGCGCTGGGCCAACATCCAGTCATGCAGCGTGGTAATTATGGGCGCAGCCTTTTCCTGACGTATACGCCAACGATCTTCATCACTCATGTCTCGTGCCTGCCGTTCAACTTCGTACAAACCGCCAATCGAGTGCAGGGCTTGCTCGGCCAGCTGACTTTTGTTGGCCACGTGCAGATCGAAAAACTTGCGGCGGGCGTGGGCCATGCAGCCGATTTCGGTCATGCCTTTCTCGAAACCGGCTTTGTACCCAGCGAAGTCGTCGCACACCAGCTTGCCGCTCCATGAACCGAGAAAGTTGCGCGCATGCTCGCCCGCACGGCTTGGACTGAAGTCGTACACCACGGCCTTCAGCGCCGAAAATGGTGTCGTGCTGTAGGCCCAGACGTAGGCTCGGTGAGTTTTCTTCTCGCCGGGCGCGAGCATCTGAACCGGGGTCTCATCGGCGTGGATGACGCTCTCGGTCAGCACGGCATCGCGCAGCGCATCAACTATCGGCTGGAGTTGCACACCAGTTTGTCCAACCCACTGTGCCAGTGTCGAGCGTGCAATCGGCAGACCGGCCCGACCAAAAATCTTCTCCTGCCGGTACAGCGGCAAGTGGTCGGCAAACTTCGCCACCATCACATGCGCCAACAGGCCTGCGGTCGGGATGCCCTTGTCGATAACCTGAGCCGGCACCGGTGTCTGGATCAGTGCTTCGCACTGCCGGCAGGCCCACTTCCCACGTATGTGCTGCTCGACCGTGAACACGCCCGGCGTGTAATCGAGCTTCTCGCTGATGTATTCGCCGACGCGCTGAAGCTGGCAGCCACATGCGCACTGCGTGCTCTCGGGGTCGTGACGGATCACCGTGCGTGGAAACTGCGTCGGCAACGGCGCACGTTTGGGTTGTTGACGTGGTTCGGCCGGTGCAGCCGACGGATTGACCGCCTTCAACTCAGCTTCGATGGCTGCGATATCAATGTCGAGCAGATCGTCGAGCAAGCTGCCTTGGTCAGGGCTCAGTTGCTCGCTGCGCTTGGCGAATTTGTGCCGTTTGAGCACTGCGATTTCATAGGTGAGCTGTTCGTTGACTGTTTCGATCCGATGGATCTTCTTGCCCATCGTGTCGACCTGCGATAGCAACTGCGCAGCGAATGCACGCAGTTGATCCGGAGTCATTTGATCGAGGTTGGGCGTCGAAGTCATGCCTTGGATTTTACCAAAGCAGATCGCCTGCGGCAGCAGGCCCAGGCGTTACAGCCTTTTAAAGGATAGTGATCGCGCCGCCGGCTCCAACGCGTTGCCAAGGCAGGCCGAGTACCAAAGCCTGAAGCTGCTCGATATCCAGCTCCACCTCGCAACCTTGTCGTATGCCTGGCCAGTGAAACTTGCCCTGGTTCAACCGGCGTGCCGCCAGCCAAACGCCGATCCCATCGTGTACCAGCACTTTCATGCGATTAGCCCGGCGATTGGCAAACAGATAAGCGCAGTGCGGCTTCGCCGCACCGAACACCGCAATCACCCTGGCCAGCGCAGTTTCAGTACCGGCGCGCATGTCCATGGGCTCGGTGGCGAGCCAGATGGCGTCAATGCGGATCATTGGGTGAGTCCGCGGACAAACCGAGCACATCCTTCGGGATCGGAAGTTGGCCATTTGACTGTGAGCGTTTGCTCGCCAAGCGGCAGCTCGATAGTCGCCGACGCTTCTTCCGGCCGTTTGGGGCTGGCTCTTAACGGGACAAAAGCCGGCAACACCACTGGCGGCTGGTCTCGATAAAGCGGCAGCCACTTGCGGATTACGTTGGCGTTGATGCCGTGACTGATGGCGACGCTGGATAGTGTCGCCCCCGGTTGCAGGCACTCCTGAACAACCTGGGCCTTGAAGGGTTTTGGATAAGAGCTTCGTTGGCGCATGGAAATCCTGACGTTAAGGGCTATCGCGTCCACTTAAAAATACGCGGACACCATCGCCCTTAATGCTGAAATTCGGAAGGTGACTTGGCCGGACGCTTACGCTCGAACTGGATGTCGGCGACGCTGTGTACCTGATAGAAGAATTTGTTGGCAACACGCGCTGCCTTGTCCTATCAAAAAAGCCTCAAATCGCGGATCGAATAGACGAGTTCACGGAAGCATGAGATAGCGGACAGCTTGAAAACGCCCAGGAGAAATGAAACAGCCGCAATGCGCTTCTTGAATCAATCGTGGTGGGCCTACTGTGGAGTGAAGGCATGTGAAGACTTGGGGTCGAGCCGGGCTTAAGCCCGAAGAAGCGATAGCCAAATTAGCTTTAGCTCCGAAGTCCTACAAGTCGCCTATCGAATATCACTACAGAGTTGATCAGGCCGGGCGCACAACATTTGCGCTCGTAGCGGGCTGGTTGTTAGGGGCAAGGGGAGGTGGGGAGCCGAGCTATGTTGAGCTAGGCTCCCACTGCTTCCAAGGTGAGCCGCTAACGACGTAAATGGGCCTCCATAGTCAGGATGAGAGAGCACGCTGCTGCTCAAACTACCTTGGGGGGGCATCCTTACCTCTGCCTGAGATTGCAGCACCTTAACCAAGTGCCGCAAAGTCGAAGCTCCAGATTATTTACAGTCTTGCTCAAACTCCTCGAGCATATCCGCAGGGATCAATGCCTCGGAATCTTCCGCGTGAACTGCATCAACCTTCCGCTGGACGCAAGTGTCCGAATCTCCGCTGATACCTGGTATTGCGACCACAGGTTCCGAGGATGCTAGTGTCGCCCCTGCAGCAGATGTTTGGCCCGGCGCCGGCATGTCCACCAACTGCAAGTTTTCTCCCCGTATTCCCTGCCCTGAAAAGCGACTTGCTTCTTCAAAATCAGGGGTGCTGGTAACGCCGTTTCCATAGCGGTCTTCATCTATCAGAGCCATTTTCCCTGGATGCTCCGCGCTCAAGCTCGGAGCCAGTGCGGCAAGGATCTGAGTAGGTTTACCGTTGTTCCAGAAGATAACGGCCTGCAGCTCACCCTTATCGCTGAACACCCTCTCCTGCCCCTCTTTGACAACGCTCTGGGTTGGTAGTGTTGTACGAACCCCGATGCCTTGGAACTGGCTGTCCTGCTTATTACCGGCCCATACCGTAGCCACTGCACTCTGCAGGATGCCCTTGCTCCATTGCAGCTCGCGAATCAGGTGGCCTTGATCGTCCCAATACTGCTCAACGCCATCTTTGCTGAGGTCGCTTGCCATGTAGCGATTTGCATCTGGAATGATTGCGAGACCAGTGTAGTGATGTACGTGCGCTCCGGTGTAGCTGTACTTATCTACGGTGCGAGAGCGAATCTTGTCGTGGTCGAAGACACTAAGCTCTGTGACATTGCCCCGAGCGTCCATTTGCTTCTGGACACCATCCATTACATCGTTATCGTAGATGTTCTCGCTGGCTAGGTACCAGCGATTGCCATCGATGCTGTAGTCCTGCTGCAGGCCTTGCTTCTTGCCGTTAACGTAATTGCGGTGCTGGGTACCCCGGTTGTCGAACCCGCTTTGCAGACCGTTCTTCCATTCGAGGTCTGCAATTTTTTCCTTGCCAGCACTATCCCAAGCACGTTCACGACCATCCTTACGGCCTTCGGTGTAGCTTACCTCTAGAATTTTCTCGCCGGTCTGGGCGTCGTACTGCTCCTGAACGCCATCTTGCCGACCGTTTTTCCAGTGTTCAACGACCACCTTTTTGTTGGTCTTGGGATCGAAGCGCTCGGCCTTGCCGTCCTTCTTACCTGCCTTGAATTCACCGGTAGCAACCACTGTGCCTGCGTTGTCCGCACACTTCATGTCCCCATCGGGAAGCCCTTTTTTGAAGTCGACAATGCATGTGCCGATATTGAAGAGCCCTAGAACTGAAATGGGGTAATTCGTGACACGACCGGTGAACGGATCTTCGGCGTGGATTTTATACAAGAGGCCTTGTATTTCTTTAGTTTGACGGGCGTCAATTTCTTCGTTGCAGCCAGTGAGGCTGAGGGTGGCCAATCCAATGGCACCAATCGCGAAAGCGCGACCTGCGATAAATCTCACCTGAAACTCCTGTTTGGTATACAACGGCCCTCTGGCCGTGATGGGGCTTATAAGTCCCGAGTTTGCGCAGCTTGGCTCCCTCAGGAACGCTTTGCGTACACATCCTTAACGTCAGTGACACCAAAACCTTGAGAAGAAATGAGGCTGGTTGCGTGCCCTTTGGAAACGGCGGTCGTAAACGTTGTCGCCTCTCCAGCGCCGCCTTCGCGACGCGGCTCTATTATTACGCTTGCACGCTGCGCTTACCTTTGCTGTTTGGCCCATCCTATCAATGAGCATCGGTCACAGGCAGTAGGTGTCGGTGGGGTACGGGGGTAAGAAGCCGTATGCGGGAGTGTGTGTGTGTGTGCAATAGCCTCCTCCTCGCAAATGGTCTCCAGCCGAGCCACTGCTTTCCCTCATGGAAAAAACACGTCGCCATTTTCGACATAGCGAGGCCAGGGGGTGCTCGTTAACCTGCGCTCTCCAACACAGGAGATCGTTACATGAACCAGAAGAACCCTCAGCACCACACGCAACAAAATCAACGCTCTGACGCGCTGAATACCAATCGAGGTACCACGGGATCAAACAAGACAAATGACCACGTAAATGGGAATCGCGGCAAGCAATTAAACCCGAACCAGAAGTAAATTCTCAACGGGCAAGGACGCCCACACAAGGACGAAAAGATGGACAGACTTTACACCTCACCAACGCTAGGCGATGTGGTGAAATATCTGGTTGACGCTTCTGGAATCATGCCTAGAAAAGCTCGCGATCGATTGGACAAGACTGAGTTTGACGAAGTCATGGCCAAAACTTACCAGAAGCGTATGCAGCGACTGGCCAAAGAAGACTGCGACCTGCAGCGAACAATGGATGAAATCCTGCAGCTCCATGCCGATGCCCTCTGCCGTTATATCCGCTGCCCTTTCCGTGCTACACAGATGAGCGAGCTGCTTAGTGATCTTTATGAGTCGTACACCACGATGATCAAGACGCAAGGCACGTTCATGACAAAAGCCAATACCGTGCGTTATTTTTTGACTACCCACGGGATCGACGTGGCAGTGCGATCCCTTGCTAGGGAGTGGATAAGGTTTCAAGGGTATATCTACGCATCAGCACAGCCACCAGAGCCGTTTTGGTTCTTGCCGACAGAGACTGGTGAGAGTCTGGTGACGCCACTCGATAAGGTGCTTGCATGGGCCCATGCATCGTGCGGAAAGAGTCTGGCGACATTTCATTACCCTGTTGGGGTCGATGACCCGGCCCATAAGCTCAAGCGCAATGAAAAAGCCGCCCGTAGCTGGACGAGCGCGAAGCGACCGCCGTCTTTACCCGTACTGGTTAGAAACCTTGATGAGTCCTTCGAAGCTCAGGCTGCCGAGGGTAAACCTGTAGACCCCGAGCTTCAGAAGGCGATCGTGACGTGCGCAACCATCGCCCGAATGACCACATGTATTGCGTTAGACATTCGAGACGCTTTTGGGCACGAGTACCTGCGAGAGGTTATCGGCCAGATTCAGCTTTACGCAGGCTGGATTAGCACTGAGATCCACGAGTACATGGTCAATCTGGCAGAGGAAGTCTTGAAGCAAGATCCGCATAGCAAGCCCCAGACCAGGGTGGATCTAGGTATCAAGATGGCTCCTGGTTTTTGGGCGTTTTTCGAGTCTAAACGAACCATGGCCAAAGAATTACAGCGGCCGCACATGGATGAAAAAGGAGGTGTGCCAGCACCAGTCATCGTGTGGACGGAGGCTAGATATGGAGCCTACGCCGCAAGACTTCATCTAGACATAATTTCACGCTGGCAGCTGCGCAAACCTGCAAATTTGGACACCTATGTAGAAAGCGCTCTCGCGATCAAAAAAAATCCACAAGCTACCTTGAACGATGTAAATCGATTCTGCGACAGAGCGGATTATGCTGAAGTGGCCGCGCGCTTGCCTTGGATTGCCCATTGGCTGCGCGGGGTCGCGTGCTATCGGACTGGTGATTACGAAGCGGCCTCCACACATTATGTTCGTGCTTTCGAGCACGCCAAATACAGTGCCGGTGAGATGCAATACCTTCTGGTGAATCAGTACCTAGAAGTGATGGCCAAAAACAAACGGTGGCTGCCATTCAAGCAAGGCGCTCAATGGGCATGCTTCTTAGGAATCTCGATTCGATACCTAAGAGACAAAGAGCCCACAGAAGAAAATATGCGAAACGCCTTCGGCATTCTGGGTCTCACCCAGATGCAATATACGAGCTTGTGAATTCGCACGCCCTGAGCTCGAAAAAACGTGTCAGCCCTTTGGTTGGCACACACCGCTCGTGACGGACAATGGCCGTATTGCCGCTGCCCGGGCAAGGCATGTGAAGGCTTGGGGTCGAGCCGGGCTTAAGCCCGAAGGAGCGATAGCCGTAGTAGCTTTAGCTCCACAGCCTAACAAGTAGCCAGAACGCCCCACTCCATTCTGCTAAGAAGATCAAAGACGGCCTTCGTTTCCATCCTTGTCCTCAACATTTCCAAAGGGCGTTTCGAACCAGCCCATGAACGGTGGTGCTCGTCCATTCCGCTGCAGTGTCGATATGCCTCTTCCTAGGAGGTGAGATGTAAAAACGATAGGTGACGGAGCGTCATCTACAGCCTGAGGAATCATCGTTTGTACCAGCTATAGCTCTGAAATTTAATCCATCGCAAACAACTAACAATAACTCGCAAGGATGTGAACTGCGATGGAGCAGATCCAAACATGACCCCTACGTATTCCCTATTGACCCTAGGAGCGTCAATCCTACTGATCGTAGTCCTGATCGGTAAATTCCGTGTCCATCCGTTCCTATCCCTCATCGCAGCAAGCCTGCTAGTGGGGATTGGGACAGGAATGGCCCCAACAGCAATCGTCTCGGCTTTTGAGAAAGGCATGGGCAGCACGCTAGGTTTCCTTGCCGGCATCATCGGTTTAGGCAGCATTCTCGGCAAGCTGCTTGAGGAGTCTGGCGGCGCCAAACGCATTGCTACCACGCTCTTGAGAGTGCTGGGTGAGAAGAATGCCTCTTGGGCGATGATGCTGGTCGGCTTCATTGCAGGTATTCCAGTTTTCTTCGAGGTCGGATTTGTCCTCCTCATTCCACTGATCTATGTCGTCGCCCGTCAGACCAGGATCAACGTGCTGTATTTGGGAGTACCGTTGGCCATCTCACTGATGGTTGTCCACTGCATTCTCCCTCCGCATCCAGCCGCCACTGCGATTACAGGCATGCTAAATGCCGACATCGGTAAGGTGATTCTGTACGGACTTATCGTCGGTTTGCCAACGGCGGTTATTGCCGGGCCCATCTGGGTGAAGCTGACCTGCACTCGGGAGTCCCCTGAGGGGCAAGCTCAGTTTCTGGCTGCCCGTAGCGAAGCGGTCATCGACGACAGTAAGGCACCAAGCTTCGGTATGGCGATGGTGACGGTGCTTCTGCCGTTGGCACTGATGGTAGGCAAGACACTTGCTGCACCTTTGCTAATGAAAGGTTCAATGACGCTTGAGTGGGTTTCGTTCATTGGCAACCCGCTGATTGCTCTCGCGCTGTCGATTTGCTTCGCGTACTGGTCGCTTGGCCTGCGACGTGGACTTGGCATGGGCGCCTTGCTCAATCTAACCAACCGCTGCTTCCCGCCGCTAGCTGGCATTCTCTTGATTATCGGAGCCGGCGGCGCGTTCAACGACATGTTGGTAGGCAGCGGTATTGGGAAGGTTCTGGCGGACGTGCTAGGGCAGTCCCAAATCAATCCGATCATTTTGGCATGGCTGATCGCTGGGTTAATGCACTTCGCTGTTGGTTCCGCCACGGTCGCCATGATTAGCACCGCTGGCATGGTTCTGCCCATCTTGGGTCAGCACCCTGAATACAGCCCTGAGATACTTGTTATCGCCATCGGTGCAGGCGCAATCGGCTGGACGCATGTCACTGACTCTGCGTTCTGGGTCGTAAAAGAATACCTGGGTATTCCCTTGTCTGAGGCCATCAAAAAATTCACTGGCGCCACCGTGCTCGCCTCCTCTACCGCGCTGGTATTTACGCTAATACTTTCCAGATTTGTGTGATGAACCTTCCCTCTTCACCTACAACTTATCGAAAGGAAGTTCCTATGATTCAAGGTAAAACACTAGACGCCTGGTATGAAAGCCATCCCATTATCAAGGAGCTGGTCTCACTTCAGGAAATCACATGGTTCAATCCAGCTATTGCATCGGTGTCCACCGCACTTGGGGATGTAGGCCTGAACCATAACGACGTCAAAGATGCCAGTGAACGCCTCCGCCGCTTCGCACCCTACATCGCCAAGGTGTTTCCAGAAACGGCAGCGGCGCACGGGATCATCGAGTCCAGTATCCAGCCACTGAGAAAATTTCAGCAAAGGCTTCTGAGTGAAGCCGGCCTTCCGGACGTCGGTTCTCTGTGGCTCAAGAAAGACAGCGATTTGCCTATCTCTGGCTCGATAAAGGCGCGAGGGGGTATCCATGAAGTGCTCAAACATGCTGAAGACCTCGCCCTGCAAGCAGGGTTGATCAAGCTGGACGATAATTACGAGGCATTGGCCAGCGACTCTGCGCTTGAGTTCTTCAGCCGCTACAAGATTGCGGTCGGCTCCACGGGCAATCTTGGACTATCCATAGGCATCATGAGCGCCAAGTTAGGCTTTCAGGCAACTGTCCACATGTCGTCGGATGCCCGCCAATGGAAGAAGGATAAGCTACGGGCCAGTGGTGTGACTGTGGTCGAGTACGAGTCCGACTACAGCGTTGCGGTCGAAAACGGGCGCCTGCAAGCCGAAAATGACCCTGCCTGCTACTTCATAGACGATGAAAACTCGCCACATCTGTTCCTGGGCTATGCGGTTGCAGCCGAGCGCCTGGCTCGACAGTTCGAATTGGCGGATGTACGAGTGGACGCCGATCATCCTCTCTTCGTTTATCTGCCCTGCGGTGTTGGCGGAGGCCCTGGAGGCGTTGCGTTTGGATTGAAACTTGCCTTTGGCGATGCAGTGCACTGTGTTTTCGCAGAACCGACCCACTCCCCATGCATGATGCTCGGGGTTTATACCGGACTGCATGACGAGGTGAGTGTTCAGGACTTTGGCATCGACAACGTCACCGCAGCTGACGGGTTGGCTGTTGGCCGCCCCTCCGGCTTCGTAGGAAAGGCGATGCAGCGACTTATCGATGGTTACTATACCGTCACGGATGAAGAGCTTTATCGCCTGATGTTCCTGGCCCACGAGCTTGAAAATGTAAAACTGGAACCATCGGCTTTGGCAGGTGCGCCAGGCGTTGTGCGGGTACTCAAAAATAAGAAGTATCTGGAGCGCATCGGTGTCTCTACCGCTAAGTTAGCCAACGCAACGCATTTGATTTGGGGAACAGGCGGAAGCATGGTACCCGCCGCAGAGTTCACTACCTACCTTGATAAGGGCCGCGCTCTGCAACATCCTCCGCAGTAACGACAACGCATCGTTCGTCGACGGCGGTTGACTTGAAGGGGTACAGCAATGCCAGAACTTGGTCTTACGAAAGCTTCGAAGCTTAACGGAGCCCATCTGTCCAACCTGCATACTTTTCTCGTCGCCGCCCGCCATCTCAGTTTCGCCCGCGCAGCGCAGGAACTGTGCCTGACCGCTAGCGCAGTAAGTCACCGGATAGCTCGTCTGGAGGAGGAGCTATCGCTCAAACTTTTCCACCGTTTGCCTAGAAAGGTCGAGCTGACCGATGATGGTGAGCGGATTTTCAAGGTCATGCAGCAAACCATGGATAAGTTATCCGAGGCTGTGCAGGAGCGTTCGCACGCTCAGATTGAAGGGCAACTGTGCTTCTATGCCAGACCTTCGGTAGCACAGTGCTGGCTGGTTCCGAGGCTATCCGATTTCACTGCACGCTATCCAGGGATTCAACTGGATGTTCGGGTTGGCAATGAACCGATCGACTATCGAACCCGACGTATTGACTTGGTGCTTTGCTATTCGAACGGTGAGCACCCTGGCCTTGAAAGCGTTCGACTGATGCCAGAGCGAATTGCGCCAGTGTGCAGCCCAGAATACGCCGAGGCACATGGTCTGGTAGGACATCCCGAGCGCCTGTCGCAATGCACTGCACTGCATGATGTCGCGGCGTGGGACAACATTTCGTTCGATGCGGAATGGCGTCTATGGCTTGACGCGGTTGGCGAGCCCACCGAACTCCCCAGTCGCTTCATGACGTTTGACCGCTCGGATTTGAGCACCCTGGCCGCAATCAATCATGCAGGTGTGGCGATTGGCCGGGAGCAACTGGTTCGCAAACGAATTCAGGATGGCGAACTCGTACTTCCGTTCGGTGGATTTAGAGAAGCAGTTAACTATGGCTACTACCTAGTTCATCCTACTCACGAAACGATGCCCAAAAGGCTTCAGGTGCTGATCGATTGGCTCATCGAGCAAACGGATAATTGAAACGTTGAGACTGCCTGTAGCTGAACATCTGAGTCCCGCTCTTTGAACGCTTGTCGCTCCAACACTCGATCAACTCATTAGTTCTATCAGGAACTCGTGAGGCTTTGCTGAGCACAATTCTACGAGTGTGTTGGCACCAACGCTGAGTTGACCTACGTGCCGACGCTAGCCTGACCCAACTCCAATCAGCAAAATTCCAGCACAGGAAACGGTTTGCGAGGAATCAGACTGGGTCAGTGGCATCTCGGTAACTGGATCAATTTGGCGTCGGCGCCAACAACTTCCCCTTGCCGGGTGTGTAGAGGACTTTCACCTCCAAGTCACCAGCGAGGCCACCACAGCCAAGCTGGTTGCGCTTGCGCGCAACGCGCCATGCCTGGCGCACCCATAAAAAAGGGCCCTCACGGGCCCTTTTGTACTCAAATCAAAATCACTTCGTCAGCCAAGACTCGACGGTGTCCGTCCGTTCTATCCGATCTCGTGCTGCTACGCTGTACGCTTCCACGGAGGAATCGCGATGTCCAACGCAGACCTGCTCCCTTCCCTACTCTTCAAGATCAATCAAAATCAGCTGGCTCTCGAAGCAGCAATCATGGAGCTAACGCTTTGGGTTGAACAGCACGGATCAGCGGAGGTCGCCGACAACGTTCGTGGTGCTTTGGACACAATCAGCAAGAACGAAGAGTTCATCAATATGACGCTTGCGGTGCTGATGACGCCTGAGAGAGAAGCTCACCAGCGTATAGATCAGCAGGGCCCATCGGCCCGAAGGATCGAGCTCCTCGTTGACGCCACTTCATACCGCAGCTTAACTATGGGCACGCCCATCAGTACCCGGCCTTGCGAAACCATGGCCGGGTCTCATTATCAAACGACGACACGATCACGCCAGCTTATACCTTCGAGTGTGCCGATAGCAGGTTGATACTCACACCCAACCCACCCTGTATAAGAATGTGAATTTATCAAATCAAGAACTCTAGCTAGGTTCAAATTACCGATATTTGGCTCATGCCGTCCTGGGTATCCGGCAATCTGTAAATGGTCGGATTGAGGAAGAAGGAGATCGAGGCAAGCAAGAGGATCCAACCGTTCCATCGCTGCATGATAAAGATCCAAGATCAGGCCTAGCCCTTCAAGTCTCTGCGTCCAGCTGACGGCTCCCGCCAGTGTCCGAATGAAATAGCCTGGCACTGAATTTTGATTGATGGCTTCAATCACAACCTTTACGCCATGACGTCCAGCCTCCTCGATGGCCCAGCGCATGTTGTCGTCAAACTGCCCCCCTGATACAGCGTAATTTTTCTGCTCAACCACTCCAGATAGCACGTGAAGCAGTGGACTTCCTCCTTCGACGGCATATTCAAGTCCCCGGTCAAAATCCTCACGAAAGTCCCTAGCCATTCCGGACTGAGCAGCTAGCCCTTTACTACCAGGTCGTAGAGGAACTGTTGCCAATACTTGTTGAAGGCCTGTGCGACGTAAAGTTCCAGCTATTTCTGCTGCCGCCATGTCGCGAGGAAAACTGAACTCAACAGCCTCAAAGCCAGCGTCCCGTGCGGCGCTAAATCGATCCTCGAAAGACCATTCGGTGAAGAGCAAGGTGAGGTTCGCTGCATATTTGATCATTGAGTTAATCAAGCCATCGTGTTTTAGATGCACAACGAGTGCGGATTCAGCGCTACTGAATCCGCACTCGTATTTGGAAATTACGCTGTTTCAGGAAGGGATTTTGGCTTGAGCAGAAAGTGCGCCAATGCCGGAACCAATACCAGCGCGCCCACCATGTTCCAGATGAACATGAACCCGAGCAAGATGCCCATATCAGCTTGGAACTTGATAGGTGACAGCACCCAGGTGAGGACGGCAATGCCCAGCGTGATCCCAGTCATCACCACCACTTTCCCCGTGGAAAGCAGGGCCAGGTAGTAAGCATCCGACAGGCTTGAGCCATTTCGCAGATTGGTGAGTGTTACGCTGAGGATGTACAACGCGTAGTCCACACCAATACCCACCCCCAAGGCGATCACGGGCAACGTCGCGACCTTCACTCCGATGTTCAGCCCCACCATTAATGCTTCGCACAATATGGAGGTCAGCATCAGCGGCAGAACCGTACACACGACCGCACGCCAGGATCTGAACGTAATGAAGCAAAGCGCGATGACAGCGGCGTACACCATGAACAGCATCTGCACGTTCGAACGCTTCACCACGATATTGGTAGCCGCTTCGATGCCGGCATTGCCTGCCGCATTGAGGAACTGGATCTGATCCGAGTTATGGGTCGCCGCGAACTGTTCGACGGTTTGAACCACGCTGGTGAGCGTGTCTGCCTTGTGATCCTTCAGATAGACATACACCGTCAGCAGATCGCAATTCTGGTTGAACAGCTCTCGCGGCGCTCGGGTGATGATTGCATTCAACAATCCCTGGTTACGGGGTATCTCGTACCAGGTCATGCTGCCTTCATTCATGCCGGCAGCTGCCTGCTTACTCAGCGCTGCTAAAGACGTCGTGGATACCACACCCGGCAACTGCTGAAGCTGCGCTTCCAGCGCATCGACTGACACCAAGGTTTGGTAATTGGCGCAATAGTATTGGGGCGTTTTTACCATCACAACATACTTGTCGCTACTGGCGGAAAAGTTACTGACCATGAAGCGGTTATCGCTGTTGTAACGCGATTCAGGACGCAGTTCCGGTGCCCCGGGATTCAAATCGCCGATCTTCACATGAAGGCTCACCGCAAAGCCTGCCACTCCTAGAATCACGGCGACAATGATTGCTCCGCTAGCCCACTTGCGTTCGGTGAATCGATCCAGAAAAGCCCAAAATGGATGGCGGGTGTGATGAGTATCTAGCTGCGAGAACTTGTCGTTCGCCGCTTCACGCTGTGCAGCGGCTTTGCTGACACCTGTGTATGACAACAGAATCGGTAGCAGAATCAAGTTTGTGAAGATCAGCGTCAGAACGCCAATCGTCGCGGCAACAGCTAGATCCTGAATGACTGGAATTTTGATGATCATCAACACGGCAAAACCTACGGCGTCCGCCACCAGTGCCATCAGCCCAGTCAAAAACAAACGGCGAAAGGTGAAACGTGCGGCCACGAGCTTGTCGGCTCCGCGCCCAATGTCCTGCATGATGCCATTCATTTTCTGGGCGCCATGACTCAATCCGATCGCAAACACCAGGAACGGGACGAGGATCGAGTATGGATCGAGATCAAACCCCAAGGTGGGCAGTAATCCCAGTAACCAAACAACCGCGACAATCGAGCACAGCAACACCAACAATGTGCTGCGTACGCAACGGGTGTACCAGAACAGCACGATGCCGCAAATTATCAATGTCGCGGCGAAGAACAGCTGCATCTGCCGCATGCCGTCAATCAGATCGCCCACCACTTTGGCAAAGCCAGTGATGTGGATTTTGATGTTATCGGTTTCGTACTTGGCTCGGATCTGTTCGAGCTGGCCAGAAAGAGCGTTGTAGTCCAGAGGTTTGCCGTCGTCCGACGTAATGTCCTGCAGAGGTAACAGTACGATGCTGGATTTGAAATTGGAGGCTACAAGCCTACCTACTTCGCCCGACCGATCAACGTTTTGCCGAACCTGATCAAGACTCTTGGCAGAGCCATCGTAATCGTCAGGTATGACTGGCCCGCCATCGAAACCCTCTTCAGTCACGCCGATCCAACGAGTTGCCGGAGTCCACAAAGACTTCATGTATGAGCGGTCGACGCCGGGGAGTAGAAACACCTCATCGTTGATTTTCTTGACCGTCTCGAGGTAGGCAGCATCAAAAATACTGCCTTGTTTGGCCTCAACCGCAATCCTCAAAGTGTTGCCACCCTCCCCCAACTGTCCCCGGTTTTTCAGGTAGTTCTGCACATATGGGTGATCTGTTGGGATCATTTTTTCGAAGGCGGCATTAAGCTTCAGGCTCAATGCCTGATAACCCAGTATCAAACTGAGCAACACGCAAATGCCCAAAATGATGCTGCGATTATTGAATAGAAGCCTTTCAACCAAGGTGCCAGACGAAGGATCGAAAGCATCTGGCTGAGGGATGGTGTGATGCTCCGCAGAACGTGTATAGCTATTCATTGATCGTGCTCCGGCAAGTCCACTGCAACTGCGGACGAAAGCATGCCGCGCGCACTACTGATGATCAGGTTGCCGTTCGCGGCTTGTGCCATGCCTGTGAAATAACTGGGTTGAGCAATTTGGAGGACAGCTGCTTTGGCATTGCCATCTGCGAATCGCAACACTCTTCCCGACTCATCGGTGAGCAGCACCGATCCATCGGCAAGACGCAACCCACTGGTCAAAGTGACGGGCTGTAAGGTGTCGAGGGGCTGCCAAGTATCGCCGCGATCCTTAGACTCAAATGCTTTGCCGCGAAGCCCAAATGCCACAATGGAATTGCTGTTTGTCGCTTGGAGCCCGAAGGTCGTTCCCTCGTAAGGTGATGTCAGCGGCTCGAAGGTTTTTCCCTCGTCACTTGACCGAAACAGAGTGCCCTGTTCGCCGGCAATGAAGAGATCCCCTCCCACCCGTTCGATGCTGTAGAGATGCAATCCGTTTGGGTTATCGATACGAGAACGGATCGACTGCCAGCTGAGCCCGCCATCATGGGTGACAAACGCCAGACCGTAAGCGCCCACCACCAGTCCGTTTTTGGCGTCCAGAAAGAGCGTATCGAGCAGCGGTTTGTCGGGGCCATCGTCCACGAGTTGCTGTGCTTGAGCTAAACGCTCTTGCATCTTTTCAGCGTCGTCGGAACCTTCAGTTGCCTGCTTGGCTTCCTGGAGTTCGATTTCGGCCGCTTGGACGCCATCCAGTTGCTTGTTCCAGCTCAGTCCGCCATCTCGAGTGTGTAGAACGACGCCAGCATGCCCGACGGCCCATCCTTCGACATCGTCGATGAACCGAACCTTGACCAGCGTCACGCTGACAGGGGAACCAACTTGTGACCAGCTAACGCCATTGTCATCGGAAACAATAATGAACCCGCGCTCGCCCACAGCTACCAAGCGATGCCCCGCCCGCGCAACGCTGAGCATGACCGATTGAGCCGCCATTGAACTGATTATCGATGGCTGCATTGGCAAGCCATCGGTTTGTGCGGATGCTGAAGTGCTCAGGAACGCCGCCACGACCGACGCGCCCAACAACAGTGCCTTGAGCGGAAGACCTGAGTTTAACCTTAGTGTTTGATTACTCATTTGTGAGCCTCGATGATGCGTTTCCTTGGACACCGCGTCAGTGACCCAGCGTCCAAGTAACCCATGTGTGAATTAGCTGTTTCGAGGCTCAGCGCACTGACCCTGACGCTACCGAGTTACCGGTAAAGAAGTTCTCGGGCTTGCGCGGAATTACGCTATAGGTTTCGCCGTTGAGGCTTTGCACGACGCTGTACGTCTTGGCTTGCAGGTTGTAGATCACCACCGGTTTTACTACTACTGCTGGGATCGAAGGGACAACAAAGGGAAGCACCTGGGAGACGCGCCACAGTTTGCCCTCGGCGTCGTAACCATCCGCCAGAGAGACCGTCCAACTATCTTCATCGATGAAGAATTTGCGTTTAGGTACTGCATGGCGCTTGCCTGGTGCAACAGTGGCCTCAAGCTCCCAGACACGATGGAGTTCCCAGCGCACCTTGTCTGGATTGAGGTGGTTAGCCACGAAAGCGTCGTCACGTTTTTCGGCATTGAACTTGTTGTCGTTGTACGGGATGTACATTTCTTTTTTGCCAACGAGCTTCCAGTCATAGCGATCCGGATGGCCGATGAAGCCATGCACTTCATCAAAGTAGTTAGCTCCCGACGCTACAAAATCGGGTGTGTCATAGCCGACAGTGGGAGCACGGCGCACTCGGCGCTGGCCTACCAAATACTGCCAGGCCTCACGTGGTTCTTGCACATTGATACTGTCGTGAGTCACCAGCGACTCACCAGCCTTAAAGGGTGGCTCGTTGGTCAAAAAGCGCAACAGCGCATATTGTCCCGACCATTTATCTGCACTGCCGTCTTTGTAGTAATACGGATATTGCCAATTTTCGACGCCACGGCTTGCGAGCGTGCGGGTTCCGTCAGCATTACCAATGACGTTGGCATACCCCATCTGAATGGATTCTGCCTCTACACGCAGCAGAAAATTCCAGATGACCTCATTACCTGTTTTCGGAATAGGAAACGGAATTCCGCCGTAACAGCCCTCTACTGACAAACCGTTGCTGGTCGTTTTGCAACGAGTCGCGTTGGCGAACGTGTTCTGATAAACGCTATCAGGTGCTGCGGCAGTACGGTGGGTCGGGTATACATCCAAATGGAAAGTATCGGGATATTTGGCCAGTAAGGCTTTCGTGCCTTCGCTCAACTTGTCCGCGTATTGCCCAGCGTTTTTGGCAGTTATCTGCAGCACCGGCTTCTCGCCTGGGAACGGATCCGCCGGCATATCGCCCAACTTTGCCCCTGCCACTTCCTTGGTCAACCCGCCTGTCCAGGCGGGGATGGAGCCGTCAGCATTTCCTGCTTTTTCGGCGCCCATGGGGGTCAATGTGGTCTTGAGCTTCGCCGCCTCTTCAGGGCTCACTGCCGCGAATGCGGTGCTGGCACACATTGAGATAGACAGGGTGGAAAGCAGCAGCAATTTAATTTTTGTCATTATCAGGGCCCGCCTTTACTTTGCTTAAAAGGTTCGCTGGATCGAGAACGCCACGAAGTCTCTGTCTTTCATGTTTTGCTGGTAGGTGAATGAGTTGGAGGAGTTGATGACAGGCCCCGCTTCGCCAAAGAAATTGGTGTAGCTCAGGGACGCATACCATTGCTTCTTGTAATCAGCCTTGAGACCTAGTGTCAGATCCCCACCATGCTCAGGGCCAAATGCTTGAGGTGTGACTGAAGAGCGCCCGGACGGGTTGTAGCCAATGGTGATTGGGGCTTGAACGTCGATCCCAGGAAAGACTTGGAAGTACTGAGGCTCAAAGGTGAACCGCAGTGCGAAGGCATCACGCGTTGTGTTGGGATCCAGCTGATCGGCATTCTTTGTCACACTCAACCGACGGTTGAATGCAAGCTCGCCGATGAGTGAGGCACCATCCCAAAGTGCCGATCCGCCATACACATTGACCATCGACACTTGGGCATGCCACGAGCGACCAATGGGGTAAGCCGGCTTGGAATCGTTGTCAGATTCCAAGCCGGTAATAATCGTTCCACCAACACCTGCCAGCGGTGTATCGACCCGGATTGACGTCTCACCCGCAATGTTCGCTTCACCGACCAAGGTACTGAAACTTGCGCCAAAGACCTTAATATCCTCGGGATAAACGTTGACGAAAGTGTCATCTGCTCCAGGCACCAAAGCTGCTGGTCGGAAGTAAAACACCGGAGTTTTTTCGTGGTACTTAGCCGCGTAGAGACCAAACTCCCAGTCTTCGATAGCAAATTTCAGTTGAGCGCCAAACTGGCCTGAATCCTTGGCTTCAATGTCCTTGCCGTGAAGTAGCGCACCCGTGGGGAAAAATACACGCTCGCCTCCTTCGCCGACAAAATCCGCGCCGCTGAAGTAGCTGCCCGCCGCAGGAAGACGAGTTTTGTTCCACTCAAATTGGTAGTAAGCGCCGACACTGACTGTATCGTTCAGCTGCCAGTTACCTGACACCTGTTTGGTGGGCATCAGGATCTCCTTGAACTGGGAACCGGGGACGGACTGAAGCTTCACCAGATCGACAGTGGACTGCGCGTTAGCGATACCGTTGGCCCCGAAAAATAGACTTTCGCCATAGATTTGCGTGAACTGCCCCAACCGCCCAGACAACGAAGTGCTGCCGATCTCCTTAGAGCCGTAGACAAACGCATCGAGGATTTCGGTATTCTGTTCATGGATGCGGCGGGTGTCGCTGGTGAACTCATCGTGATCGACGCTCACGGAGTTGGCGGTACTAGGCGAGTCGTTATCATTGTCGTGGCTGTAAACAGTGTCGTACCAAGAAGCAGCACTGAGACGCGCGCCGACGTCCTTGTACTTGATGTCAAATTCGGACAAGACATCCAGGCGATTGGAGATGAGCCCGCGATCAAAATTTCGGTCGCCGTCGTCCAGGTTGGGATTACTGTTGGAAGTGCCTGGGCCAACCGCGACCTTGTGATCAAGTTTGTTTACACGCCAGGCGTTGCTGTACTTGATCGTGTTGTCCCAAGTCGCCGAAAGATCGGGGTTACCTGTGTCGATCTGAAAGGCTTGCGATGACGTTGAGAGGCTCAGCAATACCGTTGCGCTGACCGCGCAGGCAATGCTGGAAACCGGCAACGGGCAGAGCCGTTGGTTGGCTATTTTCATGAAGATGTTCCTGTTTTTTTGTTTTTGTAAAAAGGTCATCCACTCACAGCATTGGCTGCGAATACATCAGGGTGCTGCGTAACGCTCTGAGCTCCTTTCTTACCCGCCTTATCGTTCTTGATGGACGGCCAACGCTTGTAAGCCGGCCTCCACAAGGACGATGTCCAGTTGCGACTTCAACCCGCTTACGGCGACCCCACCTACGACCTCACCCTCGACAAGAATCGGAAGCCCGCCTTCGATCGGAAAGACGCCGTGAATCATCCAAGCGCCTACCCGGCCAGCCGCGACCATCTCCTCGAAAAACTTGGTGGGCCGGCGAGTGAGCGCGGCGCTGCGGGCTTTATCAATGGCCGTTTGGACAGACGAGACGGATGCGCCATCAAGCCTTCTGAACGTCATTAAGCAACCCGCCTCATCGACCACGGCCATGGATACCTTCCAGCTCTCCTTGGTGGCTTTTTCCATGGCCGCCATGAGCATCAATTCAGCGTCTGCCAACTCGAGAACCTGCTTCGTTTTCATCACACGCCTCTGAACCTTGAGTTCGGGATCGATGTAAGCCAATACAACAATGCGTAAAAGTACATTTGATGCACTCGACATATCTTTGTGCACAAAACGTAATCCTGAGCAAATTTAAAGTCAAGAAGATTCTCGAGGGCAAGTATTCCGTTGCGCAGATACGGGCGAGATTTGAAGAAGGCATACGGTGCCACCCGGTTGGGGGCTCAAACGACGGCACGTTCAGGAGGTAAGGAAAGAATCGGGAAGGGATACAGGTGGACGCTGCAGAGGTAGAAAGCAAATTAGAGCGTTCGGCAGAGTCGCTTACTATTTTACGCTTGCAGCGCGGGGAAATTTATGCGCAATTCGGGCACTAGCCATTTGCACCAAATGGTGTTTTGCGCATAAAATCCGTTTAATGCAAATTCCAGGAAGCTCCGACCATGATCACCTCCCCCGGCAGTCCGCTAATCGATGTCGCGCTGACGAAGATGAAAAAAGCGATTGTTTGCTGCGAACTGGCCCCGGGCGAAAAACTCAAGGTTGCCGAACTGTCCAAAACCTATGGGCTTAGCAGCTCCCCCATTCGTGAAGCGCTTAATCGACTGACCCAGGACGGTGTCGTAGAAGCCAGCGACAACAAGGGGTTCAGGGTCGCACCGATCTCCACTACCGACTTCCGCGACATTACGCGGATGCGCTGCCTGCTTGAGTGCGAAGCGCTAAGTGATGCCATCCAGTTTGGCGACGATGCCTGGGAAGCCGATGTACTGGGTGCGTTTCACCGTTTGAATCTGATTGAGAAAAAACTGGGAAGTGGCGTACTCGCACTCGACGATGAGTGGTCTACCCGGCATAAGGCCTTCCACTTCGCGTTGTTTGCGGCATGTCCATCACCGCTGATGCTAAAGATGATCGACTCTCTATTCGACAGAGCAGAGCGCTACAGGCGCTTTTCCGCCAAGCAGCGGATCACTCCAAGACATAAAGGAAATGAGCATCAAGAGTTGATGGATGCTGCTCTGGCACGAGACTCAAAAGCTGTGACGCTCTTACGCGATCACATCCAAAACACCTTGGGTCGAACCGTAGAAGCCATCGAGCGTCAACAAGCTACGCTTCAGTAAATCATCGACCTGCCACGGGTTTCGGGTTTCCGGCTCGATGACGTTGTCACGCGTCATCGACAGCTGCATTTAACGTATCCCACAAAAAAACCCTTCACCTCGCAACTGCTTTCGTGGGCAGTACGAAGCAAAGGGCGTACTGCTCCTTACAAGGTTATCGCTTGCGCAAACCTGATCGTCTTATCGCAAGCGCCGCCACTATTCTGCAGAGCCTGTTCAGGTTCTTTGCACCACAACGCAAGCTCCATGCCCTCAAGCATCTCCATCGCCCAGGCGACAGTGACTGCCCCGCCGTAAACGTAGTGATCCGGCCGCACGATGACCACATTGCAGCCACGACGCTCCAGCCATTCGGCCAGCACGCCGTCAACCTCTTCGTAATCATCAACAGCGCGTGTGCCAGACTGTTGGGAACTGACTAACCGAACGACCTGGATAGGCAGACCTTTCAGCGATTGGCTACTTCGCAGACATCTTAATAGCGCGCTGGCGTCGAACCCTGGCGCAATGACCACTCGAAAGGACTGTCCGGTAAACTCATCCAGCAGTGCCTTCTTGCCGGCATGGTTGATGACCATCGGTTGCGGAAACAGCTCACCGGCAGGCGGAACATTGGCGATAAAGCCTTGGTTCAAACCAGGAATCAGCGATTGCCTGATGGTGCCTCCCGGATTTTCCGTCATTTGCTGGATCAAGCGCGCATCGCGGATCGCTGCTTTCTCGCTGTCACGCTCGCAAATCACCCCGCCGAATTCTTTTGCCGCCATCGTGGTTTGGCGGACATGAGGAATGCGTTCGGTCTGGTAGGTATTGAGGAACGCCGGAGCAGCCAAGCCTTCTTTAACCAGCGCCAGTTTCCAAACCAAATTCAATGCATCGCGAATCCCTTGGCACATGCCTTGTGCCAGAAAGGGGGGCGTCATGTGCGCTGCGTCCCCGAGGAAAAACACCCGGTCGGACTTCCACTGCTCCAGAATCAGTGCATGGAATCGGTAGGCAGACGCACGCCACAGCTGATAGTCGCCCTCAGGTAACCAGCGGGCGATCAGCTTTTTGATCGCTTCGGGTTGTGAGATTTCCGTCGGCTGTTCGTCAGGGTTAATCATGAATTCCCAACGTCGATGCTGACCCGGCCCGACGACGAAGGTACATGGCCTGGCCAACTCGCAAAATTGCACGTTGGTCTTTGGTAGATGCTCGCCCGCCCCTTCGTTGAGGATTACGTCAACCACGAGCCATGGCTCGTCGAAGGCTAGATCCTCCATTTTCAACCCTAGACGGGTACGGATTGGACTGGTGCCTCCGTCACACGCCAACACATAGTCCGCAGTGACTGTGCGCTCGGTTCCATCCTTGGCCTGGATGCGAACAACCGCCTGTGAACCTTTGGAATCTACCGACAGAACCTCTGAACCGAGTTCCACGGTGACCGACTTCATATCCGCAATTTTACTGCGTAGGGCGCGCTCGACGGGGGGCTGTGAGAAGACATAGTTAGGCGCCCAACCCAGCGGATAGGGAGGTTTGGCGGCATCAATGCGTTTGATCAACTGAGAACCAGTGGTACGGTACTCCGAAGGACGATACGGCATGACATGCTCAGCAATGTCATCGGCCAACCCAATATTGCCGAACACACGCATCACTTCGTGATCAAAACCCATAGCCCTAGGGTTGGTGTACACCGTCTCGGACTTATCCACGACGAGAGCGCTTAGCCCCCACATGCCGGCGAGATTTGCGCACAGAGCACCCACTGGCCCCATTCCAACAATGATGACATCGTAGTCCATCGTCAACTCCGCTTTTTGTTTTTCTCTACTGCGACTTCTGGTTGATGAGCAGACTTTTGCGCCCCCATCAACCAGGCTTCAACGACCACTGATTGGAGCAGGCTATATAGCCCTTCCAAATGTCATTAGCCGATACGAACGCGCTGCTCTTCGATCTTCGCCCGTATGGATTCCTTCCATTGCTCGCGAGTCTGGAAACCGGGACGGCGCTTACACATAGCCTCGGTCTGGGCGAGGATAGCCTCAGTCGGCATCTCGAGATCCAGCGGTTCCTTGCAAGGTTGTGCGGTGTAGAACGGCGCATCGACATACATTTCGATGGGATTGCCTTCAGGATCTTTGAAGTACATCGACCAAGCGTTGCCGTGATCCACCTGTGCAATCCCTTCAATTCCGCTTTTCTTGGCGAATTGATAGTACGTTTTCAGGTCGTCGAGGGAGTCCAGGAGAAACGAAAGCTGATTGATCGGGTTGAACGGTAGGTCGACTGGTTTTCCGTCAAAGAGAACGACCTGATGATGTAACTCAGGGTTCTGAGTCATGAAGAACAAACGGTGACCTGTAGAAGCGACCCCCTTGTCACTTACGATGAAACCCAAGGTGCGGCAGTAAAAATCAACCATCCGGTCGAGGTCTTCGCAAAACACGCCGGAGTGGGTGAAATTGATTTTAGGTAATGCGGACATTTGGAGCCTCCAATTTTTATGATTGTGTAGAGGGCAACGCTTAGACTTCGTCAATAACACCATTCGACAGCGTGCCAATCTCAGTAATCACCACTTCAAAAACATCACCAGGCTTCAGAAAAATCGGTGGATTGCGTTTGAAGCCAATGCCGCTCGGAGTACCAGTTGCCAGAATATCTCCAGGGTTCCATGGAAGCGCTTTCGATACATACGAAATCAAATGAGGAATGTCGAATGCCAGCTCCGAAAGGCTGCCTTCCTGCAGTTGCTCGCCGTTAAGTACCCCCCGCACAACCAGCTTTCGGTAGTCTGAAATTTCCGATGCCGGAACGAGCCAAGGCCCCAGAGCACCCGTTTTTCTGAAGGTCTTACCCATACCGTACTGGTGCGTATGGAACTGCCAATCGCGGACGCTGGCATCGTTGAAGCAGGTGTAACCCGCAACGTGATCCATCGCGTCCGCCGGATCGATATGTGCACCACCCTTCCCGATCACAACCGCCAATTCGGCCTCGAAATCAAATTGCTCTGAGACTTGAGGTCTAACCAGTGGTTCGCCGTGGGGCAAAAGAGTTTCGGCGAAACGCTGAAAAATCACTGGAAACTCGCCGACCTTTCGGCCCGCCTCTTCAGCGTGAGCAACATAGTTAATGCCTACGCAAATCACCTTTCCAGGATTGGGTATCACTGATTCCAACTGGATACTCGAGAATGGGTAGTCAGGCTGCGCAGCATCAATAATCTTGCGCGCCTCCTGAAGCAAGGACGGGTTGCTCAGAAAAGTCGCGAGATCTGGCACTTCCGAGAAACGGTTGGTCAGTTCAACCACTCCGTCACCGGCCACGGCACCGAAATGGGCTTCTCCTTCTTTACGGTACGAAATCAGCTTCATCTTGCCTCTCCTATTTTTGTGCATAAAAACTAACTTCTTGCACCATACATCATTAAATGCATAATGCAAAAGGCCGGCTTAAAAAAATAGCGAGCCCATGAGGCTCTCGGTTCTGGAGGTTACGCATGTCGCTTGTGATGGTTCGAAAGGTCAAGCTGGACGTTGAAGAGGTATTCCACGAGGGCGGGCCTCGTTTGTCAGCCCCGCTGCGGATTGCAGTAGCCACGGCGGTGGTCGCCAATCCTTACGCAGGTAAGTATGTAGAAGACTTGCTGCCGTTTATGCAGGAACTGCGAGCTTTAGGCGCAGAGCTTTCGGAGCAACTGATCCATACCCTGGGCGGAGCTAAACACGTACAGGCATATGGCAAGGGCGCAATCGTTGGTGAAGACGGTGAGTTAGAGCACGGCGCCGTATGGCACGAAGCAGGTGGCTGGGCAATGCGCGAAGCGCTAGGCAACCCGAAGGCGATCGTCCCTGCGGCCAAAACTATTGGCGGCCCAGGCTGCCGAGTGATGATCCCACTAGGGCATATCCAAGCTGCATACGTTCGTAGCCATTTCGGCGTTGCTGAAATGACTGTATGGGATGGCCCTCGCCGTGGCGAAATTGCCTTTGGCCTAGCCATGGCTACAGGCGGACGGATACATGCACGATTGGGCGGTCTCGCTGCCTCCGACGTAAAGGGCGAAGACGGACTGCGTTAGTGCCTTAGATTTGAAGCGTGCTCCAAAGGTTAGATACCACTACAAAAACAATATGTGTTGGAGAACATCATGACTGCAAAAAAAATGCGCGCTGCACGCCTGTACGAAGGCGGCAAACCCATGGTCATCGAGCAAGTTTCTGTACCCGAAATCCGCCCTACTGAGGTGCTGGTCAAGGTGAAGGCATGTGGGATCGTCCCAAACCTGCACAACATTCTGACAAATTGGGTTAAGTGGTTCCCTCAAAATCCGCTGCCAAAACTTCCTGCCATTTTCGGGCTCGACCCATCAGGTGTCGTCGAAGCAGTAGGTGCTCAGGTCTACGACTTCAAGGTGGGTGACCGGGTGTACGTTAACCCTGGCAGATACTGCGGTTCCTGCCGGGCATGCCGTGCGGGCAACACCATTGCGTGCACTGCCTATACCTTCAACGGCTACTTCGGTTTCACACCAAAAAGTCCCCGCATGTTCGAAGATTACCCTTACGGCGGCCTCTGCGAGTACATCCCTGCGCCCCAATACAGCTTGGTCAAGCTGCCTGACAATATCAGTTTTGAAACGGCTGCACGCTTGGGTTACATGGGCACCGCTTACAAGGCGCTTCTCAAGGCGAATGTTGGCCCTGGCAGTACCGTACTCATCAACGGGATTAGCGGGACGCTTGGTCTCGGTGCCGTCGTCCTGGCGCTTGCTTTAGGTGCTCGTAAAATTCTCGGCACTGCCCGCAATCAAGATTTGTTTCAGAAGGTGAAAGACCTCGCAGCTCCTGGGCGAATTGAAATTCACACGCTCGGTACTATTCCTACCAACGAATGGGCCCACGAGGTTACGCATGGCGAGGGAGTGGATGTGGTTATTGATGCCTTGGGCCCAGGCGCACCGCACGAAAGCCTGACCCAAGCTCTCAAATCTCTGCATCGTGGCGGACACTTAGTGAACATTGGCGCTATCGCTGGTGAAGTCCCTATCGACCTGCATTGGATCATGGACAACGACATCCAGATCAGTGGATCTGCCTGGTTCACCACTGGTCAAGGACAAGCTATGGCTGACATGGTTGAGTCTGGTGTGCTGGATCTTTCATTTTTTGAAAATACGGCCTTCAAGCTAGAAGACGTCAACAACGCGATTACCGGTATCGAAAACCGCCATGGCGGCTTCAGCAACTACGTCATTTGTCCTTGATGCACGCAGCGAGGGGAGCGGTTCGCCCTTCCCTCGCTGCCTCTTTGACTGCTCGTTGAGTAATCCAAATGAAAATAAGAAGAATCGTGACCGGTCACGACGAACAAGGGAACTCCGTGTTCGTTTCAGATGACTACGCCCCAAGAGCTCAATCTTTTGCCTCAATCCCTGGACATGCCATGGCGCAGTTGTGGGCGACCCCAGCAAATCCGGTACGCCTCGAACAGGAACGTGATCCCACGCTAGGCAACTCTTCACTGATTCCTCCTCAGGGCGGCACCAGCATCGCCATGTTCGATTTCCCACCGGACTCGGTGATGCAGAACCCCGTGGATGGTGTGCGGGCCTATGAAGAGTTGGGGGCGGCTTTGCCTGGCTTGATCGAAAGTTTTGAACCGGAAAACCCGGGTATGCACACCACCGCCACCATCGATTACGGAATCATTCTGGAGGGCGAGATGTGGCTGGAACTGGATAACGGTCAAAGCCGTCTCGTAAAGGCGGGAGACATCGTTATTCAAAATGGCACACGACACGCGTGGCGCAACAAAAGTGAGGGGATTGCCCGAGCACTGTTTGTGATGATCGGCGTGTCATCTCCAGAGAAACAGGTCGTGTAGTTTTTTGATTATCCATCTCTCTGAAGGATTTTTATGGCCACTGTCGCTTATCGTCTACTCGGTATTTCAGGCAGCCTGCGTTCACAATCAACCAATACAGCGGTACTCAAGACCCTCTCCAATCGGTTGGGCCATCAGGTAGAAATGAGTCTCTTCGCACTGAATGAGATCCCCCTTTACAACTCCGATCTCGAAGCGCAGATGCTGCCTGCATCGGTGGCGGTACTGAAAGATGCTATCGAACAAGCCGATGGCTTGATCATCTGCTCGCCTGAATACAACTACGGCACTTCAGGCGTGCTGAAAAATGCACTGGATTGGGCATCTCGCCCGGGCTTCAACTCACCGTTGAAAAATAAACCCGTGCTCATCATGACGTCTTCACCAGGCGTGCTTGGCGGGGTGCGCGCCCAGGCACAATTGAGAGAGACGCTATCAGCGACCCTTTCCAGAGTCATTCGCGGCCCTCAGATAGTCATTCCGGGCGTCAATGAAAAGATCCAGGACGGCAGATTCATTGATGAAAAAACGATTGAGTTCATGCTTGCCGCCGTTGATGACTTGATTAGTGAAATCAAAGCAGCCTCGTAGAAGGCTATCCGGGACGATACCAATACCTAAGTCTATTCACTCGTCGTGTTTAACAAAAAAGGCCCTCTCGGGCCTTTTGTACTCAAACCAAGATCATTTGGTCAGCCAGGACTCGACGGTCGCGGAGCCGTGTTCTGCTTTCCACTCTTTCAGAGTCTTGTGGTTGCCGCCTTTGGTCTCTACGACTTCGCCGGTGTGAGGGTTCTTGTAGATCTTCACTTGGCGTGGCTTGCGAGTGCCAGCTTTGGATTCGACTGCTGGAGCACGACGACCGGCCTGTGGATCAAGCAGCTTGATTACATCTTTTAGGCTGTAGCTGTACTCACCTAGCAGAGTACGCAGCTTGCTCTCAAATTCCATCTCTTTTTTTAGGCCAGAATCGCTTTTCATCGACTCAAGCTCTGCGAGTTGTGCGGCCAATTGTTGTTCGAGTTGACGGAATTCTGCAAGCTTCGACATATAGCACCTCTACGAGTGATCTAGATAAGCATGGGAAAGAGCTAAACCAACTGCATCTTCATCGCTCAAATGTTCAAACAGTATCTTATAAAACCCCAGTATCAGCTACTTATCGATACCGGGGTCGCTGCGATTTATTAGTTATCTCGAACCAAAAGGGCTGTTTTCTCGAGCCTCAACCGACTGGATGCTGTCAGCTTCTGAAGTCCCAGCTCTCTGGCCATGGTGTGCAGTAATGCCTCCCCTGCTTTGCCTTTGGCACAAAGCTCCCGAGCGAGTGATGCCAACTCATCGCAACAGATCTCATCAACCGGTCGGATACTCGCCTCATCTTCTGGACGCCGACAGACAACTGCAGATGCATCAGTTATATGGCTCGGCCAGTAGAACTCCCCGACATCATCAATCGTCATACGATGTGTGCTCTGCGCCATCGCCGACACTCTTTCTCGAATCTTCGAACCCGTACGCACCCAACCATGAGCCCTGGCAATTCGCCGAGCAAGAATTACATCGAGAATAGGCCCTTCTTCGCTAATCACATGCTCGATGAGTGCGCTTAAAACACCTGAGTAACTCGCCTCAAAAAACGCATCCGGATCCACCCCTTGGACACTGGAAGCAGGATCGGACTCTCTGTAGTAAACAACCTCCACCGGAGAGTAATGCGATTGGGAGCTGCTCGCAGGCTGAGGAGCCAAAGCGACTGTTGCGTACTGCTGGTTCTCAAGAGTACCTGCTTCGTCATTTGCACTCTCGATTGTCAGCGGCTCAGTAACGGAACCTATGACCTCATCGATGACCTCAATAACCTCAACCATTGCAGTTTCGGCCAGTAAGCGGGTGGCCTCCTCCCGGGCGTCATGCTCGGCGCGTTGAGCTCGACTCAACACGAGCAAAGCGGTCAGTCGTTCATGGATAAGATCAGCGGTGCCAACGGCGTTAATCCACCAGTCAGTTGACCATATACGCAGAATCTCCCAGCCAAGCCCACGCAATACATGCTCACGCAGCTTGTCTCTATCCCGCGCCGTAGCGCTGCGATGGTAGGTTGCCCCATCACATTCCACACCGGCCAGGTAACGGCCTGGCGCATCAGGATCGACCACTCCCAAGTCGATTCTGAATGCCGAAACACCGACTTGAGTATGCACCTGCCATCCTCGGCTTGTGAGCGCCGCGGCGACCGCTTCTTCGAATGGACTATCAAAGCCGCCGACACTGCCGGTGACTGCTTCAGCCAGCGCTCGAGGCCCTCGCTGTGCAAATTCGAGGAAGTGCTTCAGGTCACGCACACCAATCGATTGGGTTCGCGTTAGATCTATTTGTTCAGGTTGCAAACTAGCGAAGACGCACAGCTCGTGCCGAGCCCTAGTAATTGCTACGTTCAATCGACGCTCGCCGCCAGGGCGATTGATAGGGCCAAAATTCATGGCCAGAGTACCCGCTGCATCGCGGCCGTAAGTAATCGAGAAGTAGATGATATCTCGCTCATCCCCCTGAACACTCTCAAGATTCTTCACGAACAGAGGCTCAAGCTCGGTGTCGGCAAAGTAAGCCTCAAGTGATGGTTCGTTACGACGTGCTTCGTCTAACAGATCCTCAATAAGCTTCTGCTGCTCACCGTTAAACGTCACCACGCCAATGGTCAGTTTGCTTTCTCGGAATCCCGGGGAACGCAGACGAGCAACTACATCAGCGACGACTGCGCGCGCTTCGATCAGATTTG
Source organism: Pseudomonas sp. PDM25 (assembly GCF_019219045.1). Taxonomy (NCBI): domain Bacteria; kingdom Pseudomonadati; phylum Pseudomonadota; class Gammaproteobacteria; order Pseudomonadales; family Pseudomonadaceae; genus Pseudomonas; species Pseudomonas sp. PDM25. Next base: position 229,026 of record NZ_JAHUWL010000001.1, on the reverse strand, counting down.
TTCTTGATCCACCTTTGGAATAGACACCCGCAATCTCGTGCAGTTTGACGGCACGGTCGTTCGTCACAGGTGATGGGAACGTAACGAGCTTGGACTCGTAATAGCGTTGGTTTGAGAACGCAATCAAGCTTTCATGGCGACTGCGGTAGTGCCAATTCAGATGACGAACTGGAAGGTTCGCGCTGATGCACTCATCCAGAATACTCTCAAGATCGGCTTCGACATCTTCATCATCCGCCGTTGATTCTGCGCGATCGAAGAATGACGTTGGAGGTAGCTGTTTGGGGTCACCGACCATCACAACTTGTTTACCACGCGCCATAGCCCCAACTGCATCCCACACGGGAATTTGCGAGGCTTCGTCGAAAATGACGAGATCAAATGCACTCGCGCCAGGTGTGAGGTATTGGGCGATGGAAAGCGGGCTCATCAGCATGCACGGCGTCAGTTTCGTCAACGCATCTGGAATCTTGGACATCAACTCGCGAAGCGGCAAATGACGAGTTTTCTTACCCATCTCGTACCTGAGTACACCCCACTCCGAGGAACGGGTTACGCTCTCCGGATTAGGAAGATCCGCACAAAGACGTGCCCGTAGCCAATCACGGGTCAATGCAGTGAAGCGATCATCCAGGGCTCTGAAATCCCGAATTCGCTGCTCATGTTCAACACTCACAAAACCACGAATGACAGGTTCGTTGTCTACGACAGCGTTCAGCCACCACCGAGCGTAGTTGGTTTCAAATGAATGGCGGACTTCGCCGGCTTTGACGAGGTTGCCCTCCATAGCCTGAACCAGACTCGAGAGCCCCGCGCCAACCGCCTCTTCACGCACCTTGCGCCATGCGCACCAGGCACGAACACCGGGCTCAGATCGAACCATGGACTCGCAATGCTGCAGTAGCGCATCCAGCGTAAACAGCTGGATGTCCGCTTGCCCTGATTCTGTAAAACGCCCCGCCGTCGCTAGAACATCCACCCGCTGATGGAGTAACTCAAAGCACTGACGCAATTCAGCACCTGATTGGCAAACTATGCCCTCGGGTTCAAGCAGTGCATTCGCGTCACCGAGCAGTACCTGTATTGCACTGCGATACGCAGATACAAGCTCAGGTGTCGTACCGAGCTGAGCAAGTGCGGACGCCAAATTTCCCTGGAACGCGACCGCGTCCGAGACCTTGTCTACCTTGGTTTTAAGACCCGCCCACAGCCCCGAGGTAATGGCACTCAGATCATCAAATTCTGACAGCGCTTTTTCAACGAGATGTCGTTGCTGGAGCACCGCCAAGTCTGCCTGCATGGTCTTGCCGCATCGGCCGACTGCTACTGGGTCGTGATCCCCCTCGAGCCCACCCTGCTCGACCACTGGACGACGCGAGGTTTGAAAAGCAATTGCAGCGAACAGCGGTTCCGCGTCGGTGTTAAGCCCAGACCATAATCCTTCTGTAAGGTCGCCCAAGTGCAGATAGGGAGCTAGCTCCAGGTCAAGCAGGACAATAGAACGCATATGGGCTAGGTCTGATTTCAACTGCTCACCGCAATGACCTTCAGCGATAACATCGAACCCGACATCAGTCCAAGGCTCCTCCGCTGTCACGCAGAGCGTTGCTTGGCGCAACTGAATGACAGCCTTAAGATTCCGCGTAACCGATAGTGAGCCGTCCCAGATTTGCGTGCAGTGTTCCCCCAACTCCATTGTGTCGAGCTTCTCGCGCAAGTCACGGATCTGAATCCAGACACGTAGGTCTTTCGCCACATCGGGTTCTGCACCACCGGAGACAGCTGTTGAGAGAGTCTTTGTGACTTTGCGCGTCCCCATCAGTGACTTGGGCCAAAACGACTGCTCTGCGCTTTGCCAATCTCCGAGTAATTCGCGTACATCAAGTGTTTCAATGATGTCGGTGTAAGTCGCGGAGAGCTCTTGTTTGAGTTCCGCGATACCGTCGAGCATTTCTATTGCTTGGCTCAGTGTCTCAAACGTCTGCACTGGCCAGGCTGGGCTGAGCTGCGAAAGCAAAGCCCTGCGTCTCTCCAAAAGGCTGAGACCTTTCTCTGCAGCATTAACCGTCGTGATAGGCCATACCGGTGAAAGTTGCTCGGAGAGCAAACGATGCTTCTCTACTAGCTCCCTGCCTTCAGACAGTCGTTGCGAGATCATGCGACCGTCTGGCCGCAACACGAATCGCCAATCATGGCCCACCGCAAGCGGCAGCGTTGACGACAGGAGTGAAAGACCGCTGCAAACAGAAGGCACAAGAGCGGCGATCGGCAAGCTCGTGGCGGCGCTGAATTTTTCCGCGGCCCGGATAGCGGCTTGCGCGGCAGGAAGCACCTCTCGCGCAGCTTGAATAAGTTGTTGCTGCCAGGAAGGCGACCACTCTCCCTGACCAACCAGAGCAAGTGGGTGATTTGACAACACTCCATATCCGATTGCCTGGGCGTTCACTTCCAGACGATCTGACAACTCCCGCAGTGCTGCCATGTCCTCCCGCGTATGAACATGTGGCGATGACCACAACATATCCATCGGCGTAATAGATGCGCCGCCACAGACAACTCCAATCGCGTGGTAGATGCTGTACCCGTTCGTATAACGCTGGTGCAGTCGCTCTACGTAGGTGTTCAATCCGTCGCGTAACGCCTGAAGACGATCAGCTTCGGCATGCCATGTTGCGGAATCCACTACCCCCTTCGCATCCCAAGCTGACTGTAGCTGAGCCAGGACGTCAGTTTTGCGTGCCTTGCTGGAATGGACTTCCAGGCAAAACTCACCCAAGCCGACTTCACGCAAGCGCCGGTAAACGACATCCAGCGCCGCAATTTTTTCAGAAACGAAAAGCACCCGTCGGCCCTGCGCCACCGATTGCGCAATGAGGTTGGCGATGGTTTGGCTCTTCCCGGTACCGGGAGGGCCAATCAGTACAAAATCCTTTCCTTTCGACGCAGCCATCACAGCGGATAACTGCGAGGAGTCAGATGGCAACGGGCAGAACACTTCTCGTGGGTTGAAGTCGATATCCAGGCGTCGATCTTCTGGGAACGTAATGTCTGACGGGAAAGCGTCTCGCGGAGTATCCAAAAGATGCCGAACGACCGGGCTCTCGCGAAGCGCTTCGGCATTCTCAGATAGGTCTTTCCACATCAAATATTTCGCGAAAGAGAACATGGACAGAACAACATCTTCCACGACTTCCCAACCCGCGATGTCTTTGACGGCGCGACCCACCGCCTTCCAGATGGCACCGATATCCAGGCCCGCGTCATCTCGAGGAAGCTCCGTCTCAAGTTGCCCAAGATTCAGTTCAAAATCCTGGCGAAGCATCTCGATGAGCGTTGGGTTGAACCTAGGCTCGTCGTCATGCAGCACCATCGAAAAGCCGGAGCGCGCACTCTTGCGTTCGAGCGTCACAGGGATCAAGACAAGCGGTGCCCGGTACTTCTGCCCGCCTTTGTCCGCTCGCTCCCAACTGAGAAAACCCAAGGCAAGGTAAAGGGTGTTGGAGCCCCCTTCTTGCAATGCAGTTCGTGCCCCACGATAGAGTTCAATCAGCCTTGCTTCCATTTCAGTGCTGGAAAGGCCGACAAACACCTCATTGCGTTTCAATGCATCCAGGGCGTGAAGACGACGAACATCTTCCCGCTCACGTAATTCGTATAGCGCCTGGTCACGTGGATCTGCCCCATCCATTAGGTCGGGACGTGTCAGCAATTTCAGCTTCTTACCGCTGGCCAGGATATCTTCCAGCGCCGCTGGATCAGGTGACTCAAGCTTCAGCGACTTTTTCCCGGCTTTGAAATTGAGCAAGTTATTGCGAAGCGATAAGTCCAGTAGCTTGCGTTGCCACCGTCCCAGACGATCTTTTGGGTCGAGCAGACGCTCATCCACCTCGACCGTAACCGCCTCACCAGGAAGCGCCGGCGCAATACCGACTAATAGCTCCGACCCATCAGCAAGATCATTATCCGTCGGTAACTTTGAAACCTGCGTGTCGGCACTAGCCAAGGGCTTGATACGTTGCAAACGTGCTCTACGGACATCCAAAAGCAGGTGGAAGTTTTCGTCCTGCCCTTCTGCGATCAGTTGTTCGCCACGATCTGTAGCATACGTGAATGGCGGTACTGGATGCTGGGTCGCAAACGTCGTCTCGAACAGCATCAGCTCCTTGAGCTTTATGCGTTTGCGCACGGCTGTGATGTCGTCGATGACGGTCGTGGAAAACTCTTCAGGTTTAAGCCAAAAGCCCGCAAAAGCGTGTCCCTTGGTGAACACCAGGACGGGGTTTAGACCTGCCTGCTCAATTGCGGCGCAAAAGAACAATGCAAGATCGAAACACGTCGCCAGGCCATGTTCCGTAACATGGCTTGGGCTACGCACCTTCTGGCCGGTTTGCTCAAAGCTCGCCGGTGGTAGTGCATAATCCAGTTTCATACGTGCCACTGCAGCCCAGATGGCTGAAGTCAGCTCCCAGGCTCTTTTCGCTCCACCGGTGTATCCATCTAGGGCAGAGCTCTTTTCGCTTTGACGTAATACCTCAGCCGCCTGCTTGAGCAACCGCTCCACCGCAAGATCATTCGGTTGAACAAACGCTGCAGTCATATCAGGGAGATGAGAGAGTCCGCCCCAGTGATTGCGTGGCAACAGCTCCAATGCCAAATCCAGCCGAGCTATTTCCGCTCGACCAGATTCAGCAGACGGATCTGCCGCGGTCAACGTGAAAGTGAGTGTGGCGTTTTCTGCTTCGGTTAGTCGACCTAGCAAGGCACCATCCAAAGCAAGGTCATGACCTGGGATAGGCATGAACGCGTTTGGAGTCAGCGCGTCAATGCGCCAAGTTTTAGGCTTAAAAACTTCGGGATAGGCCGTCAGCGTCAGCACTAGGTCGTTGTACTTGATCGCTGTCTCATTGATTACTCGCAGCTCCCGAATGACAGGAACAGCGTTTTGATAATCCGCGAGATTTAGCTTTGCAACGACTGTACTGTGAATGCTTACAACTTTGATTGGCTCTACTTCAGCGTCAACCGTGATCACTGGTGCCTCGTCCATGTGCTTCCCCTATCCTGCTAATGGAGGCGCACATGAACGCGGAGCGTGGATAGTGGGCTCAACGCGACAAGTAGACGCCAGAAATGGCCACTATCTTATAACGGGATCCAAAGGCGAGTCCGCTGTATTTGCCTGTGCAAAAGCGGTTCACCAATACCGTCTATCTGTTAGACGTTTGTGACGAACTGTCGAGCATCCAGCGCTTTAATAGGTTGAAAACCGGTTGTCTTTTTGAAGGACGAGTTGTGCACGAAATTTTTCATAGAATCGGAGGGGTCGATCGAGTCCATATTCAATGTTTCCAATGTGCGCCGGGAGATCGCGACACTCAAAATGGGTAGCTCTTCTATATGTCCCGTCGTCGAATTAAGGACGTCGTCGACCGCCGTCACAATCACGAGATCATCAGGCAGCATCGACAAAAGTTCGCGCCCTACTCTCAAAACGCAGCTGCACACATAGTCCTGCAAAAGCTCGTTATACCTCCCTGCCGGCATCTTCTTCGTTGAAAGCTTTCCACTCTGCAGCAAGGACTTGATTTCAGCAGGAATAACCCGAACGCCGTGAACGCTAAGGTTCGCTTCCACGAGCCCTGTGTCCCCTATCGAGAATTTGATCGATGTGCCGAGATGAGAAATGTCTGTAAAAGGATCGACAAGCTTGATCGCTTCAAGCTTCGCCTTACCTATACCGCTCAAAACACCCTGAGCGATAGTGTATTCCTGGTGCCAAGAGTCGTGCTCGACTCGCCAATTCGCGACAGCGGCTTCATGCTCTTTGCCATCGTGAAGCCGGCCCGTCTCGATGGCAGCAGCCAAGTTTTTACGCTGACGGGCTTCGAGCTTGAACAATCGTGCGAAAAAACCAGGTGCATAGGTTTGCTCGAGAGATTTCGCATGCGCTTCACGCGTACCCGCGAAAGCAGGTTTTACGGGCTCAGCCCTATCAACGAATGACTGCCAGTCAATCTCCTCCCCACATTCTTTATGCACAGAAAGCAGGACATCGATCTGATTTTCGTAGACCTCGACTTCGTAAGCAGCCTGCTCCAGCGCTTCCATCTTGGCGTATTCTTTCTGGCGGGACTGAAGCTCACGCTGCCTACGCTGGGCATTACGATCAGCTCTACGCGAAGCCGCCTGCATCGAACGCAACGTTCCTTTCCAACCCATTTTTCATTCCTTTGAAGTGTTGGCCGAGCAAAGTCGAACGACAGGCAGCCTTTGAGGATGATGGCATCTTAGCACCTAGGCCCGATTTAGAAAGGAGATGAACCCAGCAAATACGGAGCAAGTTTGACCTGAGTGACAGGTCAGAAAGTCGCGATTTTATTGGGAGTGGGGCTGGCTGCTCGGGATGTTGCCAGCTACACAAGCGATTGTGGCGCTAGTACAAAAGCGAGAGCAGAGAGTTCGGCTTAGAGCGCACCTCGACTCTCCCCAACCTCGGAAATCCCTCAACCTATCCCCTTCCGAAGTATCCATAACGCGCTGGGTTTAACGCCATTGGTGCACCCGGCCTAGGAAAAAATGGCGAGACGCCAGTACCCTTATACATTACTATTCCGCGCGCTTTTTTAGTGCCAGCTAGACAATGTCTGGGTGGCGAAAAACCAATATATAGACAAGAAAAATAATGAAACGGACTTCACCCGCTGCACTTCTGATTTGTTTATTGACCGTAGTGTTTACTGCCCAAGCGCAGGAGCAGCCAGCGACTCAAGAGTGCGTCGAAAAAAACTACCTCTTGGCAGCGGGAGCAGAAGTGGTGACACGGATTTGCGGCGAGCATCAAACCGTCACTGCCTATATCCCTGCGAACGTCTCCGCCCTGTCAGTCCAAGATATCCGGAAGAAAGGCACCGCCAAGGAAGCCTATTCTGCGATCGCGAACAAAAACACCATTTTGATAGCAAGCGGCGGCTTTTTTGGTTTCAGATCAGATGGTGCCGAGAAGCCAATTGGCTTGATCAGGTCGAATGGGAAACGCCTGGTTAAGCTCATGGAGTGGGATCACGGGGGGATTCTGGTCTCTGACCGCAAAGGCAATGTGAAGATCATTCCAGCCCAGAATCGTAATCAGGCAGGCGCATGGTCGGAAGCTGTTCAATCCAAACCGATCATCGTTTACAAAGGCGCAGTCGACATCCGCAAAAATCCGCGGGATGCTGAATTCAACAGAGTTGCCGTTGGTTACACGCTCGAGGGAGAAATGCTGGTTGTAGGCGTTTTCCACTCATTCAGCCAAGCATCCACGCTCTATGATTTTGCGCAAACATTCAAAGAAATCGCCGACAGTCGTAGGCTGAAAATTCACAGAGCCATCGCCCTAGATGGCGGTGCCGGTGCTCAGATACACATCCCATCGAAGGGCTTGCTGTTCGGTGACTCTGGAAGGTCGTACTTTCCGAACGCCATCAGAATCGACCGCTTGGCTGAGAAATAGCCATGTTCGGTATGAGTAAGCAGTTAACCAAAAAATTAACAATCTACGTAAGCGCGCTAGCATCTTGTGGGTCAGCCTTAGCTTGGTGCATAGCCCATGCTGAGTCGATTAAGAATGCGGTTAGCATGTTTCAAAGCCCAGATGCTGAGGTGAGAATTGACGCCGACTCGAAATCCTTGAATGTCGGAGACACGCAGGATTTAGTAATCAAAATCTATCCCACTGCACAACACAAGCTACCCCCTGGGACGGTCACCGTCACATCGTCCTCGAGCAGCTTGAAGGTGATCCCGACCGCAAATGCAGTGGTGGGTGAAATCAGCGGTTCGGGTCTCCTAAAAGAATTCAAAGTACGCGCTGTCAGCTTCACCGACGCTCCGATACAGGTCTCTGCGAGTTACCGTACCGGCGATCTGGAACGAAACTCGACTCCAATCACCTTCAGCATCACGCCCAAACTGCCCACGCTGAAACCACACTTTGAACGGACGGATACGAAGCGAGTCATTCTCGCGGGTGAGTGGGAGATGGTACTCGGTGCAAATTCAGGCGTACTAAAGCTCGTCCAGTCGGAATCCAAGCTCACCGGTTCATTTGATTTCCCTCAATACAAATGGAAAAGCGGAAAGATCTCAGGCAGCAAGGACGGGAACACATTCCGTATGGATTTTTTGATTCCCTCCAAATCTGCGGTGGAACGTCTCTGGGTCGTAGGTGATTACGTCATCGAGAAAGAGTCTGGCAGCATTCAGATGCGCGGATGCGCCTACTATCTGCGAAATGCGCCAGACCAAAGAAAAGAAACTGGCGCCCAAGGGCTTGATTGCTCCCCGGCAGTAAAATTCTCGACCTGGAAAACGCTTCGGGCAGAAAAATTCATGGCCACGGCGAGCTTTGATTTTGGGAGCGATTACTAAACCTCCGTCCAAAGTTCTGACGGAGCGTGCGAACGGCTCAAGCGGGTGGAGTAACCCGCTTGAACCGTTCGCAGTCACCCTGGTGCAAATCTGAATAATTCATCCTAACGAACAGTCTTCGCCGTTCGACTTACCATTCACTCAGAGCCGTAGCGGTCTTGGGTTCATATTCTGTTAATGGTTCATCCTCTGGTTCGTACACAACGCCGCGGATTGCGTGATATACAAGACTGCCAGGCACATACTCGATACAAGGTGCGTCAGATTGCTTAGCACCCCTAATACTCCGCCCTCCTTTGAACCCCCAGCTTACCGATTCTGCAGCGCACGCCACGTGCGAGAACAACACAATATTTGTTCCCGATTTTTGCTGCACCGATTTGAAGATCACACCATCGATCCTTGGATTACAGTGAGTCGCCAGATACTCGGCAATGACTTGCGTCGTAAGATAATTGCTCTCCAGGCCGGGGAGAACGGGGAGCGTGATTTCCCCGTGTAGGTATCTGAGGAATTCTCTTCGACCCGCTTTCGCGAAGTATTTAGGATCGAAAAAACTCGGTTCAGGGCCCAAATCGGCGCTCTCGAGCCGAGCAAAGTCTAGCACCCTAACCTCCCTGATTAACTTGAACTCGCCACTCACGACTGTGCCTCCCACAGGGGGACGCAGCTCCGCTATACAGGTCAGTCGTTCCAAAGCTCCATAAAATGCAGGGACGCCAGCGGGATTCATCCTCCCCTCACCTGCTCTGTCCTTTGGAGGCGCTGCAAGATTACGTGCAGGATTGGTCAGAATCTGATCGAAACTTTCGGAGGTCATGCACGTGCGTGCACGGTAAATCTGGGGAGCATTTTTAGGGGTCAGTGTTCGCACCACAGCCTCTTCGCTCGACGAGACGGGGTAGTTGTCCAAACCTTTGAAAAGCCAGTCTAAGAAACCCTTCGCGCTTTCGTTGAAGAAGCGACTCCCGTGCTTCATTCCTTCCTGAAATTCCCCCCACTGATGACCGATATCATCGGGACTGAACGGTAATCTGGAATAGTTAACGTCATCGCTGTATGAGGTTAGCTTTCTGCAAACTGCTTTTACGATTGGTACAACATTGTCGCAATCAAAGATTTCGCTGACCCATATGTCGATGGCCTCACCTTTCTGAAACTGCTCAGAGCCGTGGCCACTAAAGCGAAAATCGACTTCGCCTTCGCAAATGTACTGCCCAAGGATCGCCTCGACACGGGTAACTATCTTGGAGAGCGGTAGGCACTTACGCTTCGAACCACACAAGCTGCAGCATGTGGAAACGCCGTTGCGCTGGATCTGCCCACCTAGGAACCGATCCAGAACACATTTGTAACAAACATCGGAATCAGCCATGGAGGCTCTATCGTCCTTTCGCGGGGTAGTGGCAAAGTAGAAATATTTGCAGGCGGACATGATCTCCGATGAGCCTCAATACACCAAACTCGATTTATTCTTCGCAGCCGGTCTGATGCCGTTACTGCAGAACTGCAAACCTAGCGGGACACACTCATGAGCTCCATCAAGGAATATGCGTTCGAGGTTGAACAGGAAAGATGCCTGGCGTGGATCAAACGGCAATACGGTGTCGAAGTCGACCCTGATGAGGATCCCGAAACCTGGGAATTATTGAGCGCGGAATACTCCGCGATGCACGATGCAGAGATGGAGGAAGCTGAGTACCGTTGGTTGGAGCGACATTCGCACAATGAGTTTTTCAACGACTTTTCTAGAGAACTCGCCACCGCCTCTGACCTCTTAGAGCTTGGCCAAGACGATCAGAAATCCCAGACCGTTTACAAGCTCGTTTATGCGCACGCAGTGACATTGCTAGAGGCGCTGATCAGCTCGGTTGTCCGCACGCTCGTCGTGAATTATGAAAGCGTCATGATGAACGTAGCGACCGGGTACGAGGAGCTGAGCAAGAAGAAGTTCACGCTCAAGGAGGTCGCAATGCAACCCAAGGGAGTTGAAAGCATCGTCTTGAAAACGCTCACAGAACTGTCGTTTCACAACCCATCTACCATCAAGACGGTGCTGGACGCGATGTTTGGCAAACACATGCTAGGCCTGAAGCTGGATGAAATCAGCTCAATCTGCATCAAGCGCCACGACATCGTGCACCGCAATGGTAGAACCGTCGACGATGAGCCCATACATTTTGACTGCGCCGAAGTACTGCAGGCCATCATGACCATTCGCGAATTCGCAGCAGATCTTAAGCGCAGAATCTACAACGCGGTTCAACAGCTGGAGCAGGAGGCTTCTCCCTTCTAGCAAATGTGGGGGCACGCGCATTGCTTAGCTGCGCCACCTTCGCAGGCAAAGTGACCTCAACTAACCAACGCCCCCGTCTCAATAACAATATGGAGTTCAATGCATGGAATTGCTTTTACTGCCCAAACGTTCTGGCATCGAGCTTCAAGACGTCTATCGTCGAGCTCTTCGCGAATCGACTCATCTGTACATCGTCAGCGCTTATCTGACTCATTGGGACATCGAGGAAGAGCTGGGCAGCCAGTGCGAGTCATTCAAGTTCATAGTCGGCAAAGATTTCGGGATCACCCGAAAAGCAGCTTGCGAGGACGTACTCGAGTGGCTTCCCCCTGACAGGCACGATGATTTTCTCGCCGCAGAAGCGATAGACGGGTTTCACCCGAAAGCCGTTTTTTGGAAGGAACTGAATGGCAAATGCTACGCGCTTGTCGGCTCTTCAAATCTTTCTAAAGCTGCGTTCTCTACCAATTACGAAGCTAATGGCTATTCACTGATTTCTGACAAGACTTTCAATGCGGCCGAACAGTGGATCGAAACCCTCACAGACAAGTGTGTAACCCTCGACGAGAATTGGATTCGTCGCTACCGAGAGGCCATCCAACCTAAGAAGCCGAAATCGCCAGATACATCAGAAGCGGAAGGCGAAGATGATGGAGCTGTCTTTGAGCTGGTACTACCCGACCCTCATACGCTCAAGCGATACGCTGCCGTTCTCGCCAGACGACGACAACAGATGCGCCTGTTCAAAAGCGTCAGGCCCGACCTCGAAACTTTATTCCGGACGACTGCGAGAGCCCGCGCATGGAATCCGTCTCGCAGCCTAGACTTTTACGCCAACCTAAACGAGCTATGGTCACTCCATACCGGAAGCCGGTTCCAAGGTCTTGGTTGGGAAAGACAAGGGCGAGGTAGTAATTTTCAAGAACTGGCGAGAAGCCTGGTGCGAATATTGGACGCGCAGGTAGTATCCCGAGATCGTGTCGTGAAGGTAGAAATTGATCGCCTACGCCACAATGGCGTGAACACCAGAGGCGCCCTCCTCTCAGAAATGCTCTGTCAATTCTTCCCGACGCAGTACCACGTGCTCGATAAACCAGTCAAAGACTGGCTACGACATTCAGACCTAGACAGAGTAGGAGGCGCGACCGAGGGCGAGAACTACATTCGTTCCGCACGCCTATTTCGCATAGCGCTAAACCGCGCGAAAGATTATCCGGCGAAAAACATTGGCGAGCTCGATGCCCTCATATGGCTGCAAAGCAATCCCGACGCAGAATTTTGAATTTATGCGTTGGGCGCGAGTTTTTTCCAATGTTTCACGCCCACGTATGCCAACAACCAACCTAATGGTGACTGATCAGCACGTTGTTAACGTCGAGGCCCGGATACATCGCCGATACCCGACGAGCCCACGATCTGTGTTTTTGGAAGCGTGGCCCTAACTGCGGTGGCTGAGGCGAGGCACAACATGAGATGACCTACGCGATAAGCGAATCGATCAAAAGAATACAGGCTGTTTTTTTTGACTGAAGGGATTATTTCGAATGGTGGGCAGCATGGATAGTTACTGCCCCCCTACGACGATGGCTCATGCATTCACGACCCTAAGGCTGAGGGTGTAGCCATTGACTTTCGCGAGATCTGATACCCTGCGCGCCCGAATTGCAGCCGGCTGATAGACATGGAATTTCTCGTATTTTTCGCAGTTAGTTTTGTAGTTTTCCAGGTGTTTGGATTTTTAACCTACAAGTACGAAGTCTCATGGCTTTCCACTGACTACGTTTGGCTTGGCTTAGCCGCCACCACTATCTTTTTTTACGCCCAAAAAGCTGAGCAAGACTACGCTAGGCAACAGTTGCCAAACTACGTTTCACACCTCAGCCAGATGCGCCAAATGGCTGAATCGACGGTACAACAGAAGATCAACACGCTCGACATAATGCATCAGTATGGCCCCGCCGACGGCCTGACCGGGAGCAATGAGTATCGCCCTGAGATAATGAACCTGACCCATCGCATTCAGGGATTTACCGGTAATCTACAAGAACCAGATTGGCCGGATCGAATGGAGGATTTTTTTGATTGTACGAAATTTTCTGCAGGTCTGATTCACGATGCAACGAAGCTCGTTGCAACAGATCTGTGCGATTCATTCGCACTCGTGCGCGCATCTAGAGATAAAAAGAACGACCTAGCCAAAGAAGCTGAGGACGGACTCCTATCCGCTGTGGAAATCCACATTTACCCTTTGTTCTTCGCTCTAGGGCTAGCTATTCGACTTGGCCGTACTACTGCAGATTTCCGTCGAAAGTGGCCAGAAAAAAAGGCCTGTCCTGCAACAGCAGAACTTGGTGGTAACGAGCCTGAGCCTGACGCCTTACCTTAGCTGGCAAACCCACACAGCGGGCGTTTTAAAAAAAGCTCACTACTATTTGTGCCCCACCATAAGCGCGCCGCCAACGAGTGGCGCCATCGATGCGCTCTTGCTCATGACCAGTAAGTAGCATCAAATATCGATCAGTAATTCAGGGTCAAATCCTGTGCTTTCCCCTGGATAACCACGTGGATTTGACACCACACGGCACCCATATTTGATGAAGCTTGCCGCAACGTGGGTGTGCCCATATACCCAAAGGTCAGCCTTTCCCAGGAGATCCGACCAATCGTTCGCATAGGCAGCTGCCAAATGACCGGCATGATCATCAGAGAGGTAATCTGGCACTGGTGCGTGATGCGTTATCACAACCGTTTTGCCGTCAAAGGACGCCTCTAACTCCCGAGCTAACCAGGAGTAGGCCACCTTAGATTTGGCTATTAAATCAGTTGGGCGCAGACGTCGATAATTAGCATCCGCTCTTATCACACGAAAATCGTTCATCCATTCTGCGGCAGTACGTGTTGCGGCTTGGAGATCTCCAGTCGATGTGTAGTCCGTCCAACCTGTGGTAACCAGGAAACGAACCTGATCTAAAATCAGAGCCTGATTTTCCAACACATGCACATGAGGCAATGCCGCCTCTTTCATTTTGCGTAACGTGTGATCGATGTGACCACCGTAGTACTCGTGATTCCCGCACACATAGATCACAGGGCATTGGAAAACTTCGTTCGCCCATTTCACGCCACGCGCTTTCAGGTCGATGTCGCCGGCGAGGATGATGACATCAGCATCGCTTGGGGCAGGATCGAATCGAGCGAATTCATTGTGCAGATCTGAATAGATTTGAAGCTTCATTGGATTACCCGCCCTGAGCAGTGCTCAGCACATTCTTAAAAAGGTGTATGAGCGGTCAGCTGTTTCATCGGATCTATGTCTTGCATCCGATCACATCATTTGCTGTCGTGAAAGGTTGACCAATGGATGTGCTCGAAGCATCGTAAGCTCAGCCAACGACCCTCTTCTAGAATCCCGATTTGCCCACAAACTTTGCAGATCAAAAAAAGACTGTACTTCTGCAGCGGCAACCGCCTCACGGAACGACCGGAACTACAGGCAAGCTCGCGAACCTCGTTGACGTACCTGACCTAGGAAGACTTTCGATTCCCAACCTGCAACCTGCAACCTGCAACCTGCAATCGCCTCTTCGCGCCAGCGCCTAGCCTTATGCCTTCAATGCTTAGTAGGCTCGGCAGCTCCCCAATCTGGTGGGTTTTCGACGATATCGATCGACATCCTCAATTCAATTTGCATGTGCGCAAAAACTGTATCGAGGTTCGGATGAACTCCCGAATCGCGCAAGGCATTCACCAACTGCAGTAGCTCCCGCCCCTGCGCGACCGGCATTTGAACATCGCAGTACACCGTGTCGTCATCAAAGGACATCGCCAATCCTCCGCATATTTTCTAATCTATGTTGGGGTACAAAGCTGAAGCCAGATCCTTGTAGAGCAATGCAAGGATCCGTGCGTCCAATAGGGCGTGATGTGGCAGGTCAGGAAGCTCCACATCTTGCAGAGCGTTGGTGCTCACCTTGCTGAACAGCGTGATGAGATTGGTCGGCCGGTTAATGACATGTGCTGGCCAACTGTTGTGTACGTATGCGAGGTCACAGAAAAAATCCCAGTCCCAGTCCGGGGCGTCCGTGCATATTTCGAGCGTCTCATCGAAACGCGCAAGGAAACCGCTTAAAGCTGCTTGAGCTTCCGCCAAGGTTTGACCATGCAGCGATGGGTTGAGCTGTGGGAGTACGTGCTCGATCACAAACTCGCTGCAGTCAGCCACGTCGTAGGTATCCAGGAGTTCGACGTAGAACTCTTGACCTGACTCAGCCACCAGCGCAAAAGAGACGAGCCTGGCGTCTTTGTTGAGCTGAGAAAACTCGCAGTCCAGAAAGAGCTTCAACCTTGACGCTCATTCATCAGAATCGACCTTCTGTCTCACATCGAACCCATTGAACTCACCGAGGTGAATATTTCGGCACGGCGTTAATTCTATGTACCGGTGTGCGATTAGGTAATCAGGAAAATCAGACAGCAGGGAATATTCGTCCGTCGCCTCAGAGGTCTGACTTTTGTATACCTCAATCGCCTCTAGAAGGTCGAAATCTCGGAGGGCTTTGAACGGGCCGCAGCGATGGTATGACGCAAAGATGCCGTACGATAAGCTGAGAGGCTCCCCTTTTCGAATGAGTAATTCCACCTTCTATCCTCGCAAATTTCGCGGATCATCCGATAGACACCCCTAGCGGCCAGCAGCCTTTTTGAGCGTCGTTCGTAGTGAGAGCTCGTCTAATGAAAACTACATTTAGTTCGCAGTAGAAAGGTTCTAAAACTAGCCCTGCCGTTATCACGCTTGAAAGAGGCAACAACGTATCGGGAATTCTGAGTGGTCAGCACCCAAAATCGTCCTTCTTTTTGCACTTGGCGGATATCGCTGGTGCGCAAAAAGTGACCATCTGCATAGCGTCCGTGAGGCCCTTGATCCACATGACCAAAAACGATACCCACCGCTGAATTTGCGTATACGAAAACGTCGCTCAGGATGGCAGTGATGGGTTCACCATACAGATGCTTGCTTGCGCGTAGGATTCTGCGCAGATGAAAATCCGATAGACGCTTGGAATGTAACTCGACCTCTGTACTGTCACTCACTGACCGTCTCCCATGCCATTGATAGAGCTCACGAGGAGCGAGCTCAGTTACTGAATTTGCCGCTGTTTTTCAGTAGATTTTCCGGACGTTGGTTAACGACTTAGGGTCGAAAGAGCGAACGTGAGTGTCAGCGTAAATCTCGCCGTCTTCGGCCTCGAGTAAGCAGACCACGGCGCCATTTCCGTCATAGCCAATGGAGACCGCATTCAGTGTTTCCAGTCGCCAACTCTTACAACCGGTCATCCAGGGAGGAAGGAAGCCTTGAATTTCAGTAATGACATAGTCTTCATTCTGCGACTCAAGAACCTCAAGCAGCCGTGTCTCGTCATTCAACATCTCAATTATGTTTATGAAGCGACCGTCGAGCCTCTCTTTCACACATACGTGGTACCAGTGAATATTTAGAGCTCGCGAAATGCCATGCCAGTGCGCGAGACCCTCCCCGAACATTCCCGGTATGCCTTCAATGTCTTCGATGTTGGTTCGGAACATTTTTGTCTCAATCTGAAATCGTTGCCTAGGCACCGCGTCATCTAAAAGAAAGAAAAGATTGCCTCGAGGCTTGCTGATTTTTCGTGACCGGGCCCCTTCAACACATAAGTCGTGTTCCAGGTTTCAAAAAGGAAGCCGTCCTGAAATGAAATCGCCATGGTGGAGCGTACCCAGTCGCCGACGTCAAATCGCCGCTCGCTGTCAAAGCGGACATTGTGAGCAAACAACACCAGCGGTAGCTTTCCGGCTGCGTGGACTTTTTGTAGCTCGCCTTCGGTGACCTCAACGTTGAAGACTGTCCAATCTTCTACAAGGCAGTAAGGCTTGCGTGGGAAGAGAGTCTTAACCAGTTCGATGAGAATCTCGTCGTCGTCAGTCGATCCTAGGCGGGGATTGCCAGGCCCGCCGAGTAACCCTTCAGCACCTTCGTTTGTATCTGTGCTCAATCTCGTAATCTCCGTCAATACAACTGGTGTGTTCATCGAGCGATCACCATCCGGAGGAACTCTCGAACTGGACACCCACCATAGGTACATCGGTTTTAGTGATCCTTGAGGAAACTTTGGTGGCGCCCTGCTACTTTCGAACCGAGGCATCTGGCCACAGGAGCAACCGACAGAACGAATAATACACTATATTGACGTTTATTCGTAAAGCTCAGTTATGGCTATATCCTGACTTTTGAGAAAGTCATGGAACTGAGAACCGCATTTGCAGGCGTACTTCGGGCGCTACGCCTCGTCCGGCGCGCCAAGTACGCTGACGTCTCGGATGCGACCCACCGACGTAAAGTCAGCGCTCTCGAGAACGCGCAGACCAGCATCACCGTCGAGCAATTTGACGAGCTGGCGCAATCACTTGGCCTCGACCCGATCGCGATGCTTACTCTCTGCATTGCTCACCGCCAGGGTGAGCAACCACTCACCGTGATAGGCCGTTCGTTGACCGACGTGGCTGCCTTTGAAGCTGAAGGTGGAATGAAGGTGCTCAGCGACCAGTTCGACGCTGACGGTAACCTCATAAAACGAGGACGCGGCAAACCGCTAAACGCAGATAATGAGAGAGCGGTACTGGCACTCAAAGCGGAAGGTGCGACGCAGCAGCAGGCGGCGGCGCAGTTGGGACTGGCGTTGACGTCGGTGAGGGAGTATTGGAGAAAGCGATAGCCGAGGTATCTTCGCTGGCAGGCGAAGTAATTTGTCAAGAGCGACAATGAATGAAGACGATGGCTGAAGTCTTCACTCCGGCGCTGCCTGGCTGACTGAGTTTGGCGGCGCTCCGGTATTGGCGGTCTTGAAGACCTCACCGCCTGCGGAATGAGTTGGCCCAGTACCGCGTGGACGATTCAACGCTATGGCCGGCTTGAACGAAGGGAGCGGGATGTGGCTTCGTCAAAACCTTCCAAAAAACTCGACATCATGGTGGACGATATCTCCCCCAGCTTGACCAGTTTCTCTCGAACGACCATCACTTCCTCTGCACTTAGGGTCAGAGTTACCATGCGCCCCAATTGCTGCGGTGAGGGTGGCAGCGTTCTGAGGACGCGATGGTCATGGTGCCCCAAGTAGACGATTTCTGCCGGTGAAACCATACCGCTCAACCATCCGATCAATAGCAAAGCCCCCATCCGCTGGTACGGATCACTGTCATTCAATCCGTACTCGATGCGCTCATGCAGATCCAGATTTAGTCTGCACAAAACCTGTTGGGCGCGAGAAAATCCCACTGACGCTATCCCACCAGGTGCAAATGCCGTTCGCTTCGCAAGCAACAGTCCATACAGGGCTTCCACTCCTTCGGTGAGCTCCTGCCCTGGTATCAAAGATTCAATCCAATGCTGCATGCGTATTGCGATTCCCGCAATTCGCCGGTCAAAGAGAGAGCTCTGCCCTGTTCGCTCACCCGCTGAATAGAGGTACGCATCCCAGATACGTCTTTCAGGTGTAAAAGTATCCCGCGGTCTCATCAATGGGCGTCGGTGTTCAACGCAATATACGCTGGTCGTGTAGCACCAAGATTGACGCCAGATTGGAAATCCAGTCGTCACCATACTTTCGAGAAGACAAGCAGAGCAATATGTGTGCCGGAAATGGATGTCAAGCAACCCTGACTGGCGCGCAGCAAACTGCTTCCTTAAGACAGTCGCTCCGGTACCATAAGTGTCATGCACAACTTTAAATAGCATGGTATCAAGATCAAACTCGATGTCCTCAAAGGCTGGAGGTGGCCAAGACTCCACGACGCCGGGAACCACTCGTTTTGGGGGTACGAGGCTCTGGTTAATGGCACCCCGAAATAAATGAGGGTTTCGGAGCTTGTTCTGGCCCAGGCACCGCATCACCCAGGAAAGAAGTGTCTCTCCCAGAATGAAACGGGGCGGTTTCCCTGATGAGAACTCGTCGAACAACTCAGAATTTCCACATATTACGTAGGCTCTCAACAGGCAACGATGGACAAGCTTTGTAGATGGGGTTTCGCGCTAGTGTCTGTAGAATTTGTATGAGGGCCCCGCTGGCGCCATGAGCTTTATCCAGAAGAATTTTTGTGAAGTCGTCATTGGCCAACTGCGAGCGCTTGAAGCCATATGCCCCCCCAACTTGGTTAATAAATGCTAGATACTGTTGGTCGTACTCCCACACACCGATGTCGACATAGTGCATCTCTTTAGCCATGATCTCTTTCAGAGCGCCATCTAAAATATTGGGCCCAGAAACTAACAATAATTTTATGTTCGGAAAACGTCTCTGGAGTGTCTGCATCAATCCAAGAGAAGCGTTCCGTTGCTCCTTACCACCGCCAAAGTGGACGCTGGCATCGTCAAACACTAGACGAAACTCCCGACCACCAATCATATCTTCAAGTGAGCGTTCGATATTTCGAAATGACATGAACTGGCTAGTCAGAGGTAGGCCTAGCGCTGACGCAAATGCCAAATCCACGTTGCGATATACCTTAGTGAAACTCCCAGGCACGTAAGCTGTATAAACTTTTGCCCGATCGGCATTTTTAAGCAACCGCTTGGCAACAGTGGTTTTTCCTGTCCAAGTCTCCCCACCTAGAATAGTTAGTACGTTAGCGGAAAAACCTGCCAAGACGTTCTGCTCAGCTTGATACTGTTTTGGACACAATAAATACTTCACTCCACAGCACCCTTTGGTCGTACGCGGGTATTCCACTTCGAACGAGTAGCAGCCTGCAAGCTTTCAAGTGTAATTTTCTCATCGCCCCATATCACTGCCAGGCAAGCAGCCGCTCGGAGTAACGTGCAAATATTTCCAATAACCCCCAAAGTATTAGTATAGATATAGTCAGACATTGCCTTAGAAGAAAGATGTGATCTCTTTGCAAGCGGAACGATCTCCTCCCAAGTATCCAAAAAGTTAAGATACTCTGCATCGGTTTTTGACCAAGGAGTAAGCTCATAGAGCTCAAATCGGCGGACGTACTGGGCGTCAATTGCGAGAGCATTGAGGGCCTCATCGATACCGAAAACAAAAAAGCTTAGGTAAGCAGGCGCGCCGCATAAACCCCTCAGCAAGGAGAGAAATGTATCCTGCTCGCCCTTAGAAAGCCCCTTGATGGAGTCATGAAACTCATCCATAAACACACCGCGAATATCGTTAGCGATACAGTATTCGGCTACCATGCTAATGGGTATCCCAGCTTTCCCAGGTTCTATGCCCAAAGCCGTTAGGAGCTTCACCATAGGCTTTGTCTTCCCAGTATCTTTGACAAAGGTCACATACCTGATTTTATGACGCCATGACTCATCCATCCCCCTGACCGCATTGCAAATTGTGGTCTTTCCATGGTTAGATCCGGCAGATACGACTAGACACGGTGCCTCCATACTGCCGCGTACGATGCTAAGCATGTTGTGGACAATGTTAGACACGGTAAGCAAGTGTTCGGTGTCGACCTTTATATCTTGCCGAATAATCTTACAGCGTTCCTCGTCTGACAGAATCAAAGCGTAACGCCGACTCTCATGCAAATGTTCTCCATCCATTCTCAGTCTTCCCACTTAAGTTTTTTTCGAGTTTGATCAGAGCTCGGTTCTTTGGTATTCCCCTGAAGCAAATGCCCTTCCCCGCCGTAGGAAAGAAAAGACATAGTTTCAGCGGCCGTAACTTTCTTGGCGATGTTTTGCCGGAGCCGCTTAGTCGTAGCCTTTGAATTTTCCACTAACTCATGATTCTCCAAGCGAACTTGGTGCAACTCCTCGTCCACCAGTGTTCCCGGGCGACGGTCGCGATGTCGCGAGAACGCCCAGTACTCGCTGTACGAGACAGGAGTTTTCGTCAAATCAGAATAAGGAATTTCATGATACCGGCCATCTTGGCGTAACCATATTTTTGAAAGGTTCAATGGATTGTACTTAAACGAAAATCGTGAACCAACGAACCTTCTGAGTATCGCCGAAGAGTAAAATGACCTACTAAACTCGACACCCTTTGGTTGCACCGTTCGTATCACACTTGGAAAGAAGTCAAGAGCAAATGTTTGAAAGTTCCCCGGCATAGGAGGTACATAATCCGGCCCCTTCTTGGCCATCTCTGCATCCCAAACCTCGAACGGCGCAAGTCTGTTCAACCCTTCATGAGCACGCCCATGATAGATCGCCACTTCATTTGCGAACCACTCACAAAATGCTGAAAAGGTCATAGCTGAATGCTTGGCAGAGTCGTAGTCTGCTTTCTTCAGCACATTCGAGTAGGTAGTACCTGGCAGAAGATGCACCTTCCCCATCAGCGTACCGATAATTCGCTCAACGTGCCCTCCGTAATGCTTTTTCCCGACAGGCCGCAGCAGGGGGACGATTTTGTAATATTGCAGGGTGGCTTCAAGTTCTGGGCTAGTAAATTCCGCGGCGTTATCCATACCAATTGCACCAGGCACTCCCCAGTACCTGTGGCGAGTATTCTGACCCCCACCGAGAGCGATTGGAAAGTCTCGCTTAGGAAAACAGGCAGAAAGCATCGCCATGGCAACGCTGAGTGAGCTAGGCGGATGGAGTGCAAGATAGTAACCAAGAATAACGCGACTCTTAAGTTCGATAACTACCGTCAGCCAAGGCCGCATGAGTGGTCGACCATGCTCGTCGCAGATAATTACATCCACCCGTGTGTGGTCGATTTGCACCATAGTAAGTATGGTATCTACATGAATCATCCCCGGCTTCAGATCAAACTTTTGAAGCATCGGCTCTCTGCCGTGCAGAAGGGAGTAAACGGCTTTCTGCCCGAACGATTCAAGCCTTCGCTTCAGAGCATTAAGACTCGGGGTTTTAACATCCATGCTGTGACATAGAGAGTCGACATATTCCCAAAGAGAAGCAAACGCTTCTAATTTTTTAGTCTTATCATTAAGGCGTTTCGAAATTGCTTTCTCCATGATTTGCTCTTGAATATCAGAAAGCAATCGCGAATTTTTTTTACGCCCCCTGATACTTCTAACAAGCGAAACAGCACCAAGTTCTGGGTCATATCTTTTCAATAGACGTCGAATCGTTGTTTCTGATGAGCCGAGTTTTTCGATAAGCTCTGCCCGTGAAACTTTCCCCTGAAAGTAGTCGTTAATGTTTTTTGCTCGATCCGAAGCAATAGCCAACTCTTTGGGATTGACTTCTGTTTGTTCCAACCAAATCAAACGGCGATCATTGTATAGCTCATGTTTTTCTTGATCGACCTCAACCAGATTTACCTGAGTAAAGAGCACATCAAAGGAGTGCTCACTTTCCAGGCTTTTTAGGGTAATGGCACCGTCAGCTCCACAAGCTATTACTCGATATACTTTCTCCTCAAAGCTAACTAAGTTTCCTTCGACGATGGGTTGCAACATAAGGACTCGGCACCGACTATTTTAAATTCTAGGTGCGCAAGCATAGCTCTATGACTACCGAGCTTGTCAACGGTCATAAAATTGGCGTTAGGCATCAACTAATTTTGCGTTAGCACTGAGTTAAATTGCATATATTGACGAAGGACTTTAACTAATATTGTGTTAATTGACGCCAAACTTCAACAAATTTAATCAATTGACACGCCCGCATTTAGCAATAAGCGAGCCAAGCAACTGTGAACCCCGAATTCACGACTCATGGATTATTATTTGATATAATTTTCCGCTCGCCGCCTGCAGTGTCAATTATTCAATATATACAAATAAAATGAATAAAATTTAAGTCCGAGCTTTTGGTGTATGAACCGCATTCACGTTGGAGAGGGTATTTCCTGAGCCAGCCCCGAGTCAATTAAGAGCTTTGAAAGAGCTTTGAAAGAGCTTTGAAAGAGCTTCTTGGATTTTGAGACTCGAAATAACCGCCAAGATAATGACACGGCTCTGTAAACTGGAGTCTGAGACGCCGCATCCGACGGCAAAAAAGGCTAATTATTGAGTCAAAAAAGCTGCTTTTACTTATATTGGCAGCTAGCCAAGTCAGTCTATCCGGGCGCCTGTTATCTCAGTCTGAGAGCCGCACTCCACATTCAATGGCATAGCAAGGGGTTATCTAGCCCCTTCCCCCCTTCGTAGCCAGCGGGGTTAAACGTCACGTGATGTGCCCTCCAACACCCTATGGGGCTTGCAGAAGGCTTTACCGCGCACTGCGCCATCGTTCGTGGCATGTATCCAACTTTGTTTCCGTGCTCAAGGCTGTAGCTGAGAGTAGTCACCGCCGATTGGAGTCCTCCCTGATACCCCGTGTTAGCAAACGCTCCTTGAGCAACAGCTTTACGAGGCGAACAGGAAGCGATCTTTCTGGACTTTTAGAACTGGCATATTTCTCAAGGCCTCATGGGCTTAAACCTTTAAAAAAAACCGCTATAAATCAACAGGTTGGACTCCATCACCACAACCAGGATACAGAGGTTATTTCAGCCTCTCCTGCATTTACGGGCTAAGACTGCACTCCTTTTAAAACGATCAAATCCACTAATGCATCTAAGCTTTCAGCCATTTTTAAAAGTCAGAATCGCTAGAAGCCACGGATCCTAAGGGCTTGAGCGTTTAACCACTTTTAAAGGAGGGCCACATTCGGGAAATTGCTCGCTAAGCTTTTGCCGACTGCCCAACTCCATATCTGCAAAATCAAACCCTGGTGAAACCGCTTCACTGATCAAACCGTATCCCGCCAATCCATTTGTAAGCTGCGAAGCTTTCCAGACGCCGCCCGGCACATGCAGCTGCAGACATTGTCCGGCGATTATATCGCTGCCCATCACAACCGTTTTTAATGTGCCGTCCGGAAAAATCAGGCTGTACTGAATTGCATCTCCCACATGGTAGTAATGCACGATGTCCGATTGGTTCAAATGAAAATGACCTATTGGCGAATCCTTGGTCAGCAAGTAGTAAATGGATGTCATCAGGTAGCGCCGGCCACCAGTGGTCTCAACCATCGTGTGGTGATCGGTTTGAAAGGTTCTGCGGTAGAAACCGCCTTCCATGTGGGGTTCCAGGTTCAGTGCTGCGATTACAGCCTCAGCGTTGGGAATGTGTTTATCAAAGGTGTTGGTCGTCATGTTGATTGAGCCCTCCAGCCTTTGAAATAGCGAGCCGTTAATGCGATATCTCTATTATGATTATGAAAACAATTAATAATAACTATGCTAAATAGCTCTTTAGTAGAGCTAGCTAATAGAGCGTGAGCATACAAGTACTCACTCCTCGCCCGCTATTGTTGTTCACACTGCACGTGTGTTTGCTACCCGAGCCGTGCGAATAAACAAGGCGCGCACTTTCTCCCAGAAAAATAGATTCGATGGCGCTTAAAAAGCGTAGCAGTCATGTGCCCATTTGGACGGCTATGCTCCAGTGAACTTTGTTGGTCGGGACATGCGTAATGCATCCAGGTACAACCCTGCTGAAGTGGCCAGGCCGGCTCGTGCTGCTCGGCGTACTCGGCCTCAGTGGCTGCGTACGACTTGGGCCGGACTTCCAGCCACCCGGCGAAGATTGGGTCAAACACTGGAGCACCCCTGCCCTTGAGCAATCCAGCCAGCGGAGCCTGAACCCGGACATTCGTCAGTGGTGGCAAGTTTTTGCCGATCCGATCCTCAATCATTTGATTGCCCAGTCGGATGCAGGCAATCCCAGTCTCAAAATCGCCGGCCTGCGCATCATGGAAGCCCGCGCCCAACTCGGCATTGCTCAAAGTGGTCTTTACCCGCAACTGCAGCAAGCCAGCGTCGACAGCCTTTACTTCAACCGCAGGCAATCCGGCGGGACCAACCCGCAAGACAGCCATTTCTGGCAACACAGCGCGGGGTTCGACGTGGGTTGGGAGTTGGACTTCTGGGGCCGCTTCAGTCGCGCCATCGAGTCGTCCGATGCCAGCTACTTCGCCGCCCAAGCCAACTATGAAGACGTACTCGTACTGCTGCGCGCGCAAGTGGCCGATACTTATTTTTCGCTGCGCACCACCGAAGCTCGTTTGCGTGTCGCCCGGGAAAACGCCAAACAGCAAAAACGCAACTTCGAGATCACCGAAAAGCTCTTCAACAGTGGCCAGACTGCCGAACTCGACCTGCAACAAGCCAGAACCCAGTACTTGGGCACGTTGAGCACCATCCCCAATTTCGAAGACCAGTTGCAACGAACCCGCAATGCGTTGGCGGTGCTGATTGGTCAGCCGCCCGGCGCACTGCCACAACTGGTCGAGTACGAAGGATTGATCCCGCTGGTCGATCGTGCCGTGTTGCAAGATGTACCGGCCAACCTGCTCCTGCGTCGGCCCGACGTGCGCGCCGCCGAGCTTAACGTCGCCGCCCAGTCAGCGCTGATTGGCGTGGCCGAGAGCGACTTCTATCCGTCGCTGACCTTGCTGGGCAGCATCGTCTGGTCAACCGACACGCTCAGTGGCACACCCCGGAATCTGGATTTAATTGGCGGCCCCAGTCTGCGCTGGAATCTGTTCGATCACGGCCGGATCAGCAACAACGTGCGCGTGCAGGATGCGCGGTTGCAGCAGCTGATCGAGGCTTACCGCGACAAGGTTCGCCAGGCAGCACGCGAGGCAGACGATGCGGCCTATGGCCTGATCAAATCCCTGGAGCGCGAACGCATCCTGCGTGAGGCCGGAGTGGCGGCCAAGCGTTCGCTGGTGCTGGCCAGCGTGCAATATCGCGAAGGTTATTCGGACTTCCAGCGGGTGCTGGATGCACAACGTGCCTTGCTCGAACAACAGGACAATTACCTGGTCGCCCGCAGCAATGCCGTCAGTAATGTCATCGCCTTGTACAGGGCCATGGGCGGTGGCTGGTACAGCGCCCAGCCGAGGGTTGATCCGACCACCCGCCAACAGATGGAAAAACGCACCGACTGGGGCGATCTGCTGAAAGAACCCGCCACTGCACAGCCTGCCATTCCAATGTCTTACAAGGTAAAAGACCAATGAGTGAAACCGCCCCTTCCTCGTCCGAGCCCCCAGTCGCCCAAGCACCGGCGCCGACTGCCGACCCGGCGAAAAAAGGCATCAAATGGGTCCTGTTACTGATCCTCCTGAGCCTGACCTGGTACCTGTTGGCGGATCGTTTCACACCCTATACACAACAGGCCCGGGTGGGTGCCTTTGTGATTCCGGTTGCCTCGGAAGTGGCGGGCCGCGTGACCCGGGTGAACGTGCGCAATAACCAGGACGTCAAGGCCGGCGAAATCCTTTTCGAGGTGGACCCTCAGCCGTACCAGATTGCCGTCGACCGTGCGCGCGCCGACCTTGAATCGACCCGCCGACAGATCGGCGCAAGCACCGCCGGCATTGCCTCGGCGCAAGCCAATCTGCGCGCAGCCCAGGCCAATGAACTCAAGGCGCGTCAGGACAATCAGCGTCTTGAAGGTTTGTATCGCGAAGACCCCGGCACTATTTCCGTACGACTGCTCGAAGTGTCTCGCGCCAACCGCGAACAGGCGGTCAGCCAAGTGGCCGCTGCCCGCGCCGAAGTGCAGCGCGCGCGTGAGCAGGAAGGTGGCAGCGAGGAAGACAACGCTTTGCTGCGCAGCGCCGCCACGGCGTTGTCCAAAGCTGAACTGGATCTGTCCAACACGCAGATTCGTGCTCGCTCGGCCGGACTGATTACGGATCTGCGTACTGACGCCGGGCAATTCGCCGCTGCCGGTAGCCCGGTCATGACCCTGATCGCCATTCATGATGTGTGGATCAGTGCGGACATGACCGAGAACAACCTCGGTCTGGTGAAGCTCGACACACCGGTGTCGATTGTTCTGGATGCTCTGCCGGGCGAGGTCTTCGAGGGGCGCGTGCGCAGCGTTGGTTACGGTGTCAGCGTGGGGCAGACACCCGCGCCTGGCACCTTGCCCAGCGTGCAGAACAGCCGCGACTGGTTGCGTCCGGCCCAGCGTTTCCCGGTCATTATCGAGTTTTCGCCAGACTCATTGAACACGTTGCGTGACAGTCGGGCGATCCGTGCCGGCGGGCAGGCCGAAGTCATGGCCTTCCCCTCCGAGGGCAATCCGCTGAACCCGCTCGGCCGCGTGTTTGTGGGGTTCATGAGCTGGCTGAGCTATGCCTATTAAGGGCATGTCTACTCGGCGCACGCCGCGGGATCAACGCGCACTGCGCCTGGCCACCGGTACAGCGTTGTGCCTCACCGCCAGTTTCGGCCTGGGCTTGCCGATTCCCTTTCTGGCGCCGGTGCTTTGCCTGCTATTGCTGGCTTCGGTCAATCGCCCGCTGCCGTTCAAGGCCGGACTGGTTCTCGCACTGGCCGCCCTGTTGACCACCGGCATCGGCCTGCTATTGATCCCGGTCCTGCGTTATTACCCCATCAGCGGCGTGCTATTGATCAGCGTCGGTCTGTTCCTGGCCTTCCGCTTTGGCCTACGCGGCGGCAACACCTTGATCATGACCTTCCTGGTGATTGGCCTGACCATGATTTCCTCGGCCGGTATCGCCGAATTCGATCTGGCAGCGATGGTCATCGACGCACTGGTCAAGGGTTTGCTGCTCGCCGTTGTTGTCGTGGCGTTCAGTCATGGGTTATTCCCGGATCCACCCAACGCCCCTTCTCCGCCGCCTGCCCCACCCCTGCCGGCAGAAGAGGTCAGTCGGGTTGCGCTGCGTGCAACCCTGATCGTATTACCGGCATTCCTGCTGGCGTTGATCGACCCGGCCGGTTATTTGCCGATCATCTTGAAGGCCGTCAGCCTGGGCCAGCAAAGCTCCACGACAAACGCCCGCATCGCCGGTCGCGAACTGCTCGGCTCGACCTTGCTCGCAGGCCTGTTGGCGATCCTCTTCTGGAGCGCCCTCAGCCTGTTTGTGCATCTGTGGATGTTCTTTCTGTGGATGTTGCTGTTCGGCCTGGTGCTGGCGCGCAAGCTGTATGCCCTGAGCCCGACGCGGTTTACCCCGGGGTTTTGGCTCAATACCCTGATCACGCTGATCATCCTGTTGGGTCAGTCGGTACAGGACAGCGCAGCAGGCAAGGACGTTTACACAGCGTTCGCCATCCGCATGGGTTTGTTCATCCTCGTGACGTTGTATGCCTGCCTGATGGTTCATCTGCTCGAACAACGGCAGGAAAACGCTCAAGGATTAACCTGATACCCCTTCCCTTGCAGGCAACTGGTATAGGCCGTTGAACTGGTCGCCGCACTGGTTTTCTCTTGCGCCCGGCGTTCCTGACGCTGACGCGAACCTCCGACGACCGCGCCTGCCGCGGCGGTTTCCTTGGCGCGATTCTGACGATAGTCCTGCTTGCGGTCTTCATCGACCTGATCATAAAACTCGTCATGTTGACGTCCCCGCACCTGCGCCCCCGCAGCCCCTGCGGCAGCGCCCGCGGCGGCCCCCTTCAATCTTCCACCGGAAGGAGGCGGTGCAGTCGAAGTGCTCTGACTGGCCGCGATGTTGTGGCAATCGGTGATGTCCGCCTGGGTTTGTTGCGAACTCTGCCCTTTCATCGGCACGACCGTTTCGGCCCATCCCTGGGTCCAGGAAACCGACAGTGCGATGCACAGGCTAATGAATGACAGCCTTTTCATGATGACCTCCGACAGGGCCCGGCACTTTGCAAGCACACTGGGTCGGTAGACAGATCGCTCAATACGTCACACCTCGTGATCCTGAGCGTGGTTCAGCATAAAAGATTGTAGATCACCCCTTCTCAACCGCCCCCCTTCCCTATTCGTGGCCCGCCTCGCAGAACTATTTTTCGCGCCTGCACACGCCATGACCTAACCTGAATGGCTACAGCCGCTGGAGGCATGCCTATGCGTCCTGCATTGAAATTACTCTTATTCGTTGTGTTCGCGCTGATGGGGGCGAACATCGGCGAGCTGTCGGCGGATGAACTACCCAACACGTCTAGAAACGGTGAGGCCAGCGCCACCTCTACCGTGTCAAAAAGCGATCTGGAAGCACTGCAATTGAGGCTGGACAACCTTAAACAGCAGGTGTCACTGACCAGTAACTACACCCAGTTGATAGGCTTTCAGGACAACGTACAGTTGCTCTTCAGTGATGTGGACAAGTTGGCGGCGGTGTTACTTCCCGAGCAAACGCAATTGCAAGCGCAACTCAGTGTGCTCGGGACGTCATCCGCCACCAGCGTTACCATGGAAAAGTCCGATCTGGTGAAACAGAGGTCCTATCTCAGCGCGCAAAAAGACAAGGTGGATAACGATCTCAACATACTGCAGGCCATCAAAGAAGGTGCTGCTAACCTCATCACTCAGATTGCCAGCATTCGGCGTACCCAACTTGAAACCGAACTGGCCCAGCGCACCGCCAGCTTCCTCAACCCCCGGTTCTGGTTGCCGGTGTTTTCTCCACTGGAGGAGGATAAAAACCGTCTGAGGTTTTTGATTGACCAGTCCAACAATGTCATCCAGTCCGTCTGGCAACCCGGCCGGCGTACCGCGACCGTCACGTTGTTATTATTGGCCCTGGCCTTCTGGACGCCGGGGCGAAGACTGGCTGAACGTGGTTTGACATGGATCTGTATCCATCGAGTACCGGAAGGTCGCCTGCGCAGAAGTTCATTGGCGATAGCGACGGTAGTTGCCACGATGTTGAGCGCAGGTTGTGTAATACAGCTCATCTCCGCGGCGACTACCCGCCTTGAACCATTGCCGCAGCCCCTGCAAGGTTACTTCGACGATGTCGAGAAAGTCGCTTACGCCTGCGCCCTGATTATCGGTCTGAGTCGGGCCCTGTTGTCTAAACGCAATCCCTCATGGCGGTTACCTGGCATCGCCGATGAAGTAGCACTTGCAATAAACCCTTTTCCGGCGCTGCTGGCCGGATCAATGCTGATACTCATCTCGCTGATACAAGTCACCAATGCGACGGGTATGAGTACGCAAATGGTACTTTTCAGCCGGGGCGTGGTGTCACTCGTCGTCATCCTGATTATTGGTGCGCTATTGCTACGCGTCAGTAGAACCCGCCGAGCGATGGTCATTGCCGGGGGACACCCTGAGTCAGGTACTACGCTGGCGGGGGTGATTTACACCGGCCTCAGTATCGCCGTGTTGATCTCGATTTTTGGCCTGCTGGTCGGTTACATCTCCCTGGCCCGGTTCATCACTTACGAAGTTGTCTGGCTCTATATCGTTATTGCCAGCTTCTATTTGCTGACGCAGTTGTTCAGAGACTTGTGTGATTACCTGTTTTCGCCAAAACAACCCAGCGGCAAAGCGATCAAACAGCTGCTGGGCATCGGCGACGTTCGGCTTGAACAAATCGAGGTTGTTGTGGCGGGTATTGGCAGAGCGGCCTTACTGTTAATTGCTGTGATTACAACGTTTGTGGGGGGGATTGGAGCGACCTTTGGCCAACTGACTGACAGGGTTTCAGCAATCCTCGGCGGCGATGGCTTGCGCAAGCTGAACATCATTCCGGGCAATCTGTTGAATGCGGTCCTCGCGCTGTTGATCGGTATTTACCTGATTCGATCGCTGCGCAGATGGCTGGATAACGAGTTCCTGCCGAAAACCGATATGGACCCCGGCATGGGAGCGTCGCTGAGCACCCTGTTCAGTAATATCGGGTACGTATTGGTCATTCTGATGGCGTTGTCTTCATTGGGCGTCAAATGGACCAATCTGGCCTGGATCGTCAGTGCGTTGTCAGTGGGGATCGGCTTCGGTTTGCAGGAGATCGTCAAGAACTTCGTATCCGGGTTAATCCTGCTCACCGAGCGTCCGGTCAAGGTCGGCGACCTGATCAGCATCAGTGGGGTCGAAGGCGATATCCGGCGAATCAATGTCAGGGCCACGGAGATTCAGCTCAGTGATCGCTCGATCGTGATCGTGCCCAACTCGCAGCTTATTTCCCAGAACCTGCGCAATATAACCATGGGCGGCAGCGCCCAAGGGGTGGCCACACTCGAACTGGTGTTCCCTCTGGATATTGACCCCGAGCAAGTCAAAACCCTGCTGTACACCACCTATTGCGAACATGAAACCATCCTCGACAAACCCTCCCCCGTTGTTCGATTCAGCAATCTGAGCCCTGAAGGCATCACATTGACCATCACCGGCTATGTCAGCAGCCCAAGGATTGTCAGTACGACCAAGAGCGATCTGCTCTTTGAAATCCTGAAGCGATTGGGTGCGGCCGGCATTGAATTAGCCAAGCCTGTTCCTCCTGCGTAATACCCATCAATAGCCTGCCTGGCGCCTGAACGTGCTCGTGATCACGCGGGAGCGTTGTGAATTTGTGCGCCTTCGAGTGATACGTTTATTTTCACCGCGTTGCATTATGAAATAAAACATGTCATTTATAGCCACACAAAATCATCAGGACTGATCCACCGTGCCAGATCGGATGGCCTGTACCACCCCAACGCCCCTCCAAGGAGTCAACAATATGAACAAGACAGAACTTCTAGGTGCTCTGGCACTGTGCGCCGCAAGTTTGCTGGCACACGCCGACGAAGACAGCCTGCGCATCGGTATCGAAGCCGCCTACCCACCCTTCTCTTTCAAGACGCCAGAGGGCAACGTCAGTGGTTTCGATTACGACATCGGCAATGCCCTGTGCGAAGAAATGAAGGTCAAATGCGAGTGGGTCATCCAGGAATTCGACGGCATGATCCCATCGCTGAAAGTGCGCAAGATCGATGCCGTGCTGTCGTCGATGTCGATCACTGAAGACCGCATGAAGTCGGTCGACTTCAGCAAAAAGTACTACCACACGCCGGGCAAGTTCGCGATGAAGGCCGGCAACGTGATCAACGACCCGCTGGTTGATCTCAAGGGCAAAAAAGTCGGGGTGCAACGCTCATCGACCTACGACCGTTTTGCTACCGAGCAGCTTGAAAAAGCCGGGGTCGAAGTGGTGCGCTACGGCTCACAAAATGAAGCCTTCCTCGATCTGGCGTCGGGTCGACTGGACGCGACGCTCGCCGACATCGTCAACACCGATGAGAGCTTCATCAAAACGCCGGCAGGCAAAGGCTTCGCGCTGGTGGGACCGGACATCAGCGACCCGAAATATTTCGGCCGAGGCGCCGGGATTGCGGTGCGTAAAGGCGACAGCGTGAACGTTGCACGTCTGAGTACAGCGATCGACGCCATCCGCGCCAACGGCAAGTACCAGCAAGTGATGGCCAAGTACTTCGCGTTCGATATCTACGGCGAATAAGCCTTACCTGTAACCCTGTGGCGCCGGCCTCTTGCGGGCGCTTTTGGGCTTGTCTCGCGCGCCTTTTGGCGCACGTTTGAGGACTTTCATCATGCTTCACGGCTACGGATCGAGCATTCTCGATGGCGCCTGGCTGACCATTAACCTGGCCTTGACCTCCATGAGCATGGCGATTGCTTTGGGTCTGATCGGCGCGGCCTTTCGGTTGTCGCCGCTCAAATGGCTGGCGATGCTGGGCGAAGGGTATACCACCCTGATTCGCGGTATTCCTGACCTGGTGTTGATCCTGCTGATCTTCTACGGCGGCCAGGATCTGGTGAACCGCATCGCCCTGGCGCTCGGTTACACCCACTACATCGACATCAACCCCTTTATCGCCGGCGTCTGCACCATGGGCTTCATTTTTGGTGCCTATCTTTCGGAAACCTTTCGCGGCGCGTTCATGGCGATTCCTAAAGGTCAGGCCGAGGCCGCTGTGGCGTATGGCATGAGTGGTGGTCAGGTGTTCTGGCGGATTCTGGTGCCGCAGATGATTCGGTTCGCCATCCCGGGGTTCACCAACAATTGGTTGGTGCTGACCAAATCCACCGCGCTGATTTCGGTGATCGGCTTGCAGGACATGATGTTCAAAGCCAAGAACGCGGCGGACGCCACCCATGAGCCGTTTACGTTTTTCCTCACGGTGGCGGCGCTTTATTTGATGCTGACCAGCGTGTCATTGCTGGTGCTGCGTTACCTGGAAAAACACTACTCGGTCGGCATCAAAGCCGCCGAATTGTGATTGGGAGCAACCCCATGATTCTCGACTACAACCTGATCTGGGAAAACCTGCCGCTGTATTTCAATGGCGCCTTGTTGACCCTCAAAGTCCTGCTGATTTCCCTGGCCTTCGGCCTGGTGCTGGCGATTCCGTTGGCATTGATGCGAGTGTCCCGATCGCCCCTGATCAACGTCCCGGCGTGGCTCTACACCTACGTGATTCGCGGCACACCGATGCTGGTGCAATTGTTCCTGATCTATTACGGCCTGGCGCAGTTCGCAGCGGTACGTGAAAGCGCGCTCTGGCCGTACCTGTCCAGCGCAACCTTTTGTGCCTGCCTGGCCTTTGCGATCAACACCAGTGCCTATAGCGCGGAACTGCTGGCCGGCAGTTTGAAGGCCACGGCCCACGGTGAGATCGAAGCCGCCAAGGCCATGGGCATGTCGCGCTTGACCCTGTACCGCCGCATTCTGCTGCCCTCGGCCTTGCGCCGGGCCTTGCCGCAGTACAGCAACGAAGTGCTGATGATGCTGCAAACCACCAGCCTGGCATCGATTGTCACCCTGGTGGACATCACCGGGGCCGCGCGTACGGTCAGTGCGCGGTTCTATCTGCCGTTCGAGGCGTTCATCACGGCCGGCCTCATTTACCTGGCCCTGACCTTCATTCTGGTTCGCCTGTTCAAGCTGGCCGAGCGTCGCTGGCTGGCGTACCTGGCACCGCGCAAGCACTAAGGAGCTGTTATGGAGCACATTGAATACCTGTTGCCGTGGAGTGCTTCGGGCACTGAACGGAAACTGTCGCTGTTTCGTTTTGGCAGCGGATCGCGCAAGGCCTACATTCAGGCGTCCCTGCATGCCGACGAGTTGCCGGGGATGCGCGTGGCGGTTGAACTCAAACGACGTCTGCGGGTGCTGGAAGAACAAGGTCGCCTGAACGGCGTGATCGAGTTAGTGCCGATGGCCAATCCGATTGGCATCGCCCAGATGTTCCAGGCGACCCATCAGGGGCGCTTCGAGTTTTCCAGCGGGAAGAATTTCAATCGGGATTTCCCGGAGCTGACCGAAGCCGTGGCGGCGCAGGTGAAAGACCACCTGGGCGACAATGCCGACGTCAACACTGCACAGATCCGTCGGGCCATGGCCGATGTCCTCGCCGACATGCCACCACCGATGTCGGAACTCGATGGCTTGCGCCGCCTGTTGCTGCAACATGCCTGTGACGCCGATGTAGTGCTGGACCTGCACTGCGATTTCGAGTCGATCATGCTGCTTTACGCCATGCCGCAAAATTGGCCGCGATTGCGTTCGTTGGCCGCTCGACTCGGTGCCGGCGCCGCGCTGCTGGCCGAGGGTGCGGGCGGCAGTGCCTTCGATGAGGCCTGTGCGATCCCTTGGTTGCGCTTGGCTGAGCTGTTTCCCGAAGCCGATATTCCGCTGGCCTGCGTGGCCACCACCATCGAGTTGCGCGGCATGGCCGACACCGAACGCGAACAATGTGTCGATAGCGCCGAGGCTATTCTTGGCTATCTCGCCGAACAAGGCCTGATCAGCGGTGACTGGCCAGCAGTGCCACCGACCTGTTGTGAAGCGACCCCATTCGCCGGCGCGCAGTACGCCTATGCGCCGCACCCGGGGGTAGTGAGTTTTCTGCAACCGCTGGGTGCCAGGGTCAGGGTGGGCGATCCGCTGTTCGAAGTGCTGGATCCGCTGACCGATCGCCACAGTATCGTGCGCGCCAGCACCGACGGCACCCTCTATGCCCGAGAACGCCTGCGCTTTGCCCAGCCCGGTTTGTGGCTGGCCAAAGTCGCCGGCACCCGTCTTATTCGCCAGGGTCGCTTGCTCAGCGACTGATTCCAGAGAATAAAAACCATGTACAAACTAGAAGTTCAGGATCTACACAAAAGCTATGGCAGCCACCACGTGCTCAAGGGCGTGTCCCTGGAAGCGAAGGCCGGTGATGTGATCAGCCTCATCGGCTCCAGCGGCTCGGGCAAAAGCACCTTCTTGCGCTGCATCAACCTGCTGGAGCAGCCCAACGCCGGCAACATCGTGCTCAACGGCGAACAATTGAAACTGGTGACCAACAAACTCGGCGGGCTCAAGGCCGCCGAACCCAAGCAGCTACAACGCATGCGTTCACGGCTGTCGATGGTGTTTCAGCACTTCAACCTGTGGTCGCACATGAGCGCCCTTGAAAACGTCATGGAAGCCCCGGTGCATGTGCTTGGCATGGGCAAGAAAGAGGCCCGGGAAAAGGCCGAGCACTACCTGAACAAAGTCGGCGTGGCGCACCGGATGGACGCCTGGCCAGCCCATATGTCCGGCGGCGAGCAGCAGCGTGTGGCGATTGCCCGGGCGCTGGCGATGGAGCCGGAAGTGATGTTGTTCGATGAGCCGACCTCGGCACTCGACCCCGAACTGGTCGGCGAAGTGCTCAAAGTCATGCAGGACCTCGCCCTCGAAGGCCGCACCATGGTGGTCGTGACCCACGAAATGGGCTTTGCCCGCGAGGTTTCCAATCAACTGGTGTTCCTGCACAAAGGGCAGGTCGAAGAACGTGGCGACCCGCGCGAAGTGCTGGTCAACCCGCAATCCGAACGCCTCCAACAGTTTCTTGCCGGGAGCTTGAAGTAATCCGCCCAGCTTAACTGACTGACATTACCGACTCTTGGCAGCGCTGCACACCGAGGGTCGGCTTCGGATACACTCCCGCCAGCTTTATCAACCCTCAGGAAATGTTGAGCCGGATATGCCGACCCCATCGAACAACACCACGGTCTATGCCGCACCGGTTATGCGCAAACTGGCGGAGATCGTTGGCGATTTGCAGCCGTCCCTGCGCAAGGTGGCGGACTTTATCCTGCGTCACCCGCTGCGGGCCGCGACGCTGACCATCGAGGAGATGGCCCACGAAACATCCACCTCGCCAGCCGCGGTCAACCGCTTGGCCAAGGCCCTGAACCTGGGTGGCTACACCGGCATGAAAGCCGAACTCGTCGCGACATTGCAGCAAATGGTGTCGCCGGTCGACAAACTGCGCAACGAACTGGCACATCGTCCTGGCGGCGCGTTTGGCCTGCATGAGCAAATCCAAAGCGCCAGCAGCAACCTCGCGACGGCGGCGACCAACAACCACGCAGACACCTTTGAAGCGTTCGTGACCCGCCTGACCCAGGCGCGCAAAATCTACATCCTGGGTTTTGGCAACAGCGTGTACTTCGCCGGCCTCGCCGCCTCGACCCTGATGCCCTTCTGCGCCGACGCCACCGCCATCAGCATGGAGGGCGGCAACGAAAACGCCGCTTACCGTCTGGCCGCGATTACCGATCAGGATGTGTTGCTGGCGATCTCCCTGCCGCGCTATTCCCTCGACACCCTGCAACTCGCCCGTTTCGCCAATGAACGGGGTGCCACGGTGTTGGCAATCACCGATTCACCCGCCTCGCCGCTCACCAGCATTGCCGAACACGTGCTGTTTGCTCCCGCCGACCATCCGGTATTGACCAGTTCCAACATCGCGGTGCTCGCCTTGATCGAAGGCTTGGTGGCGGGCGTGATGGCGCGCAATAAAGAAGCCGTCAAACTGGCGACCGAACTGACCGAAAGCGTGATGGCTTACCTGCACATGCCGGGTAACAGCAAATCGGCGAAAGCCACAAAGCCGCGCTGACGTATCCCCGACTTACCCGCGACCTGTTGCGGTGCGGGCGAGCGTCTGACTGGGAAGTTCGTTGAACAACGCGCGATAACTGCTGGAAAATCGCCCTAAATGCCAGAACGACCAGTGCATCGCCACTTCAGCAACGGTGGTGTCCATCGCTGTGCGGCTGAGCAACTCGCGGCGTGCGCTGTTGAGTCGGCGCAAGCGCAGCCAATGGGTCGGGGTCATCCCGGTATAAGCCTTGAACGCATGCTGCAACTGACGCAGTGAAACCCCGGCAATTTGCGAAAGCTCCAGCAGATTCAGGGTGTCTTCCGGGGCGTCCGCCGCCCACTCACCGATGCGTTTCATCACCGCACGCTCTTCGGCGCGGCGCTGTAACCCTCCGCGATCAAGGCAAACACACGCGTTGTCGAGGATGTACAGGCAGTCTTCGAGCAACTGCTGAGTCAACGCCTCCTTGCTCGGCGGATCGAGGGTCTGCGCCAGTCGGGTCAGCGTCCCGCTGAGCCAGCGACTGAACAATGCATTCTGCCCCGAGTTCAGCGGCGCCATGAACAGGCCTTCGAGCCTGTCCACGTTCAATCCGTGACGCTGCACGAACGCCGGACCGAACACCACGGCAATTTCCTGGTAGTTCTCCGGGGTGATCCAGATGTTGCGACTTTCGCCATTCAACACGTACAGCGCGTTGTCGCTGCGATCGAAACAGAACGCCAGCGAACCTTCGGGCGCGCTGAAATTCTGCTCGACCCGGGTGTTCATCTGTTCCTCGTAAATCTCCACACCTTGCAGGTCCAGGTAGCGCACGCGCCCGGCGAAATGCCCCGGTGACATTTGTTGGTAATGCTGGACCCAACCCGGTGTGACGCGGATTTGCTCGGCGACATCGGCGGTGTCGAACGCTTGGACTTGCAGGGGGTTGCACGTTGTCATGGGTGACCTTACGCACTCGTTTGGTGCGTTTTGGTGCTGCTGAAAGTGGATAGATGGAACGTCAAGGCTCGCCCAAGATAGTCGTCAACGCGCCACAGGGGAAGTGTGTGGTGGATGAAACCAGCCTCCCCGGCGTTAATAAAACCAATAACGAGGTCTTTATGAATGTCCCTTTCGATCAGCTGCTCACGTGGCTGAAAGATCACAAGATTACCGAAGTCGAGTGTGTGGTCAGCGACTTGACCGGCATTGCACGCGGCAAAATTGCACCCACCAACAAGTTCCTGCATGAGCGAGGCATGCGCCTGCCGGAAAGTGTGCTTTTGCAAACGGTAACCGGGGACTTTGTCGACGACGACATCTACTACGACCTGCTCGACCCGGCCGACATCGACATGGTGTGCAAGCCCGTCTCCGACGCGGTGTACGTGATCCCATGGGCCATCGAGCCCACCGCCATCGTGATCCACGACACCTTCGACAAGTTCGGCAACCCGATCGAGCTGTCACCGCGCAACGTGCTGAAAAAAGTCCTGCAGCTGTACACCGACAAAGGCTGGCGGCCGATTGTCGCGCCGGAAATGGAGTTCTACCTGACCCAGCGCTGCGAAGACCCGGACTTGCCGCTCAAGGCACCGCTGGGTCGTTCGGGCCGTGCGGAAAGTGGTCGTCAGTCGTTTTCCATCGACGCCGCCAACGAATTCGATCCGCTGTTTGAAGACGTGTACGACTGGTGTGAACTTCAGGGTCTGGAC
Source organism: Pseudomonas sp. PDM25 (assembly GCF_019219045.1). NCBI lineage: Bacteria > Pseudomonadati > Pseudomonadota > Gammaproteobacteria > Pseudomonadales > Pseudomonadaceae > Pseudomonas > Pseudomonas sp. PDM25. The sequence continues at coordinate 191,011 of NZ_JAHUWL010000001.1, read as the reverse complement.
CTCGATACCCTGATCCACGAAGACGGCCCGGCGCAGATGGAAATCAACTTCCGGCATGGCGACGCACTGGATCTGGCCGACCAGATCACCGTGTTCAAGCGCACCCTGCGTGAAGCGGCGCTCAAGCACAACGTCACCGCGACCTTCATGGCCAAACCGATTGGCGATGAGCCCGGCAGCGCCATGCATATCCACCAAAGCGTGGTGGACATCGCCACCGGCCAGCCGATCTTTGCCGATGCCGACGGGAAAATGAGCGAGCTGTTCCTGCACCACATCGGCGGCCTGCAAAAGTACATCCCCAAAGTGCTGCCGATGTTCGCACCGAACGTCAATTCGTTCCGCCGCTTCCTGCCGGACACGTCGGCACCGGTGAACGTCGAATGGGGCGAAGAAAACCGTACCGTTGGCCTGCGTGTGCCGACCTCCACGCCGGACGCGATGCGCGTGGAAAACCGTTTGCCAGGCGCCGATGCCAACCCTTATCTGGCCATCGCTGCGAGTCTGTTGTGTGGGTATCTGGGGATGGTCGAACGTATCGAACCGAGCGCTGCGGTCCAGGGACGTGCCTATGAGCGCCGCAATCTGCGCCTGCCGATCACCATCGAAGACGCTCTGACGCAGATGGAGGAATGCGACACCGTTTCGCGTTATCTGGGCAGCAAATTCGTCCGTGGTTATGTCGCGGTCAAGCGAGCGGAACACGAGAACTTCAAACGGGTGATCAGCTCGTGGGAGCGCGAGTTCCTGCTGCTCAGCGTCTAGCAAACAAGCGCTCACCTGAGACCGCATTCCCCCTGTGGGAGCGGGCTTGCTCGCGAATAGGCCGGCACATGCAACATCACCGTTGACTGATAGACCGCTTTCGCGAGCAAGCCCGCTCCCACAAGGAAAATGCCAACGCCTGAAAAATCCAACAACTACAAGAGGTGTCGTATGCGTCTATTGAAATCCGTGGTTCCGGTCGCGCTGGCCGTGTTGTTCAGCGCCGTTGCGCAGGCTCAGCCAACGGTCAGCGTCTACAACTGGACCGATTACATCGGCGAGACCACCCTAGCCGATTTCCAGGCGAAAAGCGGGATCAAGGTGATCTACGACGTGTTCGATTCCAACGAAACCCTGGAGGGCAAACTGCTCGCCGGCCGCACCGGGTATGACGTGGTGGTGCCGTCCAACCACTTCCTCGCTCGCCAGGTGAAAGCCGGCGCGTTCCTGAAGCTCGACCGTTCGCAGCTGCCCAACTTCAAGAACCTCGACCCGAAACTGCTGGCGCTGCTGGAGAAAAACGATCCGGGCAACGAACACTCGGTTCCGTACCTGTGGGGCACCAACGGCATCGGCTACAACGTCGACAAGGTCAAGCAAGTGCTGGGCATTGACCGCATCGATTCCTGGGCGGTTTTTTTCGAACCGGAGAATCTGAAGAAACTCAGCCAGTGCGGCGTGTCGATGATGGATTCGGCCGATGAAGTGTTCCCGGCCGTTCTCAATTACATGGGCATGGACCCGCGCAGCGAAAACCCTGAAGACTTCAAGAAAGCTGAAGCCAAGCTGCTGACCATCCGCCCTTACATCACCTATTTCCACTCCTCCAAGTACGTTTCGGACCTGGCCAACGGCGACATCTGCGTGGCGTTCGGTTACTCGGGTGACGTGTTCCAGGCCGCGAACCGGGCCAAGGAAGCCAAGAACGGCGTGAATATCGCCTACGCGATTCCCAAGGAAGGCAGCAACTTGTGGTTCGACCTGTTGGCGGTTCCCGCAGACGCCAGCAACCAGAAAGAGGCGCATGCTTTCATCAATTACCTGCTCGATCCGCACGTGATTGCCAAGGTCAGTGCGTCGGTCGGTTACGCCAACCCGAACCCGGCGTCCAAGCAAGACATGGACCCTGAACTGGTCAACAACCCTGAGGTTTATCCGCCTCAGGCAGTCCTCGACAAGCTCTACATTTCCACCACCCCGCCCCAGGCAATCATGCGTTTGATGACCCGTTCCTGGAGCAAAGTGAAGTCCAACCAATGAACCAGTACAGCAACGAACATGCTCGTTCCTATTACGCGGCGTCAGCCAATGGAACGGCACCCTACCCTACACTGGCCGAGGACCTTGAAGCCGATGTCTGTGTGATCGGCGGCGGCTTTACCGGCGTTAACACCGCGATAGAACTGGCGCAACGCGGGCTCTCGGTGATTCTGCTGGAGGGCCGACGGATCGGCTGGGGTGCCAGCGGGCGCAACGGCGGGCAGTTGATTCGCGGCATCGGCCATGACGTCAGCGGTTTCGCCCGTCATGTCGGTGAAGAAGGCGTGCGCTACCTTGAGCGTGCGGGCGTCGAGTCGGTAGCACTTGTGGGCAACCGCATTCGTGAACACGGGATTGATTGCGACCTGCGCTGGGGGTTCTGTGAACTGGCCAATACTAAAGCGCAGTTCGCGGCGTTCAAGGCTGAGCAGCAAGGCCTTGCCGAATCGGGTTACGCCCACGAAACCCGACTCGTCGGGCCGGAGCAAATCCGTCAGCAGGTGGTGAACTCCGACGTGTATGCCGGTGGTCTCATCGACATGGGCTCGGGGCACTTGCAGCCGCTCAATCTGGTCCTTGGCGAAGCGCTATTGGCGCAATCCTTAGGGGTGCAGATCTTCGAGCAGAGCCCCGTGCTGGAGTTGATCCATGGCAGCACCGTGCAGGTTCGCTGTGCCGGCGGCACGGTGCGCGCCGGCAGTCTGGTGCTGGCGTGCAACGCTCACCTGGAAGAGCTCGAACCGAAACTGAGCGGAAAAGTCCTTCCGGCGGGCAGCTACATCATCGCCACCGAGCCGTTGACGCCCGAACAGGCAGCGCAATTGATCCCGCTGAACCTGGCGCTCTGCGATCAGAAAGTCGGCCTGGATTACTACCGGCTCTCGGCGGACCGACGCTTGCTGTTCGGCGGCGCCTGTCATTATTCCGGGCGTGATCCGGCGGACATCGAAGCTTACATGCGCCCGCACATGCTCAAGGTCTTCCCGCAACTGGCCAACGTGCGCATCGACTATCAATGGGGCGGCAAGATTGGCATCAGCGCCAATCGCTTCCCTCAGGTCGGGCGCTTGAACCAGCATCCGAACGTGTTCTACGCCCAGGGTTACTCCGGTCATGGCCTGAACGTGACCCACTGGTGCGCCAAGCTGTTGGGTGAAGCGATCCACGTCGGGCACAGTCAGGGCTTTGACGTGTTCAGCGCCGTGCCGCACATGACCTTTCCCGGTGGGCCGATGCTGCGCTCTCCACTGCTGGCCCTCGGCATGTTCTGGTATCGATTGCGCGAACTGCTGGGGTGATCAGTAAGACGTTAGTAGCCTGACAATCCGCCTTCGCGAGCAAGCCCGCTCCCACACTGGATCTGCGTCGCTCACAAATGATGTGGCTACTGAAGATCAAATGTGGGAGCGGCGGTGCGACGATTCGACTTGCTCGCGAAGAACGATAACGCGGTCAAGCAGTTGTTTGAGCCTTTAGATTTGCTCAATCGCTAGGCGCTTCTATATTGAGGGAGTGCTCTGACTTCCCTGCGTCCTGGCGAGTGCAGCCTATGGCTACGACTGACCCACTGATCATCTGCGAGCACTGCGACTGCGTGTATCAAAAAGTCACGCTCGCCAAACATCAAAAAACCCTCTGTACACGCTGTGGCGGTGTGCTTCAGCGCTATAACGGCCTGACGGTGGAACAACGTCTGGCGTTGACCTTCACCGCGTTGATGCTGTGGATTTTCGCCAACTTCTATCCCGTCATGAGCATCAGCCTCAAAGGCCTTAAAAACAGCGCAACGCTCTGGGATTCGGTGCTGGCCCTGAGTCTGGGGCCGATCACTTTCATCGCCATGGTGGCGGCGATCTCGATGATTATCGCGCCGATTTTCCAGCTGTTGCTGCTTATCTGGGTCCTGAGCTTCGCCCTCGCCCACCAGCGCTCGCCCGGTTTCAGGTTCTGCATGCGCTGGCTGGAAACCCTCAGGCCCTGGAGCATGCTGGAGGTCTGTCTGCTGGGGGCGATGGTCGCGGTCATCAAACTCGCCGGATTGCTAGATGTACTGCCTGGCATCGGCCTGTTTGCACTGGCCATTCTCAGTCTGATGATGATCCGCATCGCCGGGCGCGACATCCGTGATCTATGGGACATCTTATGAACAGGCCTCCGGTGGCGAGTGAACTCAACCTGTGCCTGTGTCATAGCTGCGGCCTGGCCTGTGACATGACCGATGAACCTCACGAATGCACACGGTGCGGCGCGCCGCTGCATCGGCGCAAAACCAACTCACTGGCCCGGACCTGGGCCTACATGTTCACTGCCCTGGCGTTTTACGTCCCGGCCAATCTGCTGCCAGTGATGAACACCAAGATGGTCGGCAACGGCGCCGATAGCACGATCATGAGCGGTGTAATTGAGTTCTGGCAGCACGGCGCCTGGGACATTGCCCTGATTATTTTCATCGCCAGCATCGCGGTGCCGGGCATCAAGTTCGTCGCCCTGACGCTGTTACTGGTGACCGTTCAGCGCGACAGCCAATGGGCGAGCAAGCAGCGGTCAACGCTGTACCGTTTCGTCGAGCTCATCGGTTACTGGTCGATGCTCGATGTAATCGTGGTCGCCCTGGTGGCCTCACTGGTGAAGTTTCAAGCCCTGGCCGATATCGAACCGCGCCCGGGCATTCTGTTTTTTGGCCTGGTGGTGGTCTTCACCATGCTGTCGGCAATGAGTTTCGACCCACGCCTGATCTGGGATAAAGAAGAGCGGGATAACCCAAACGAGGAGGTCATGGATGAAGTCGCAAATCACTGACGGGCCGCAAGCCCCCGGTCAGGCCCCGGTCAAGACCCGCCGCTTCAGCGTTTCACTGGTGTGGATCGTGCCGATTGTCGCGGTGCTGGTGGGGATTTCCCTGGTCGTGCACACCATGCTGCAGGAAGGTCCGACCATTACCGTCACGTTCAAGACCGGTAGCGGTCTGACGGCCAACAAAACCGAAGTCAAATACCGCAACGTGGTGATCGGCCATGTTTCGGACGTGGAGCTGAGCAACGATCAGAAGAGCGTCGACGCCACCATCAAACTGTCCAAGCAGGCGGAAAGTTTCACCCGCGAAGATTCGCAATTCTGGGTCGTGCGTCCGCGTATTGGCGCCGGCGGGGTATCGGGTATCGATACCCTGCTGTCCGGGGACTACATTGGCGCCGACATCGGCCAGGCCCACGCTCGTGCAAAAAACTTTATCGGCCTGGAAAACCCGCCACCGATTACCTATGGCGAGCCGGGCAAGCGCTTCACCCTGAACACCCAGGACCTCGGTTCGCTGGATATCGGCTCTCCGGTTTACTACCGCAAGATTCCGGTGGGGCAAGTGGTGGCCTATGCCCTGGACGCCGACGGCAAAGGGGTCAACATCGAAGTGTTCATCCACTCGCCCAACGATGCCTACGTCACTGAAAATACCCGGTTCTGGAACGCCAGCGGAATCGACGTGAACGTCGACGCCAACGGCTTTTCGCTGAAAACCGAGTCGCTGTCATCGATCCTGGTGGGCGGCATCGCCTTCCGCGCTCCGGATTACAGCCCCAATGATCAACCGGCTAAAGAGGACAAAGCCTTCGACCTGTTCGAAGACCAGTTAACTGCCCTCGCCCCGCCCAGCGGCAAGGGGCAATTCCTGGCCTTGCGTTTCGATCAAGCCTTGCGCGGGCTCAAGGTCGGTGCGCCGGTTGAGTTCCTTGGCATCGAGTTCGGCAGAGTCGTGGCGGTCAATCTGGATTTCGACGCGAAAAAACGCAGCTTCCCCGTCAACGTCGGCATCATGATCTACCCGCAACGTCTCGGCCAGGCTCACACCAAAATGCTCAAGGCCTTGAATCATGACCCCAACGACGAAGCCGCTGGCGTCCAGCTGATGGGCAGCTTTATCGAAAATGGTCTGCGGGCCCAGGCTCGGAGCGGCAATCTATTGACCGGCCAGCTTTACATTGCACTCGACTTCTACCCCAAAGCGGAGAAAGTCGTGTTCGATCCAACCGCTCGTCCAGTCTCTATCCCGACCATTCCTGGCAGCCTCGAACAATTGCAGGAAAAACTGGAGGGCATGATCAACAAGATCAACCAACTGCCGATCGAACGCATTGCCGGCAACCTGGACAGCAACCTCGTCGAACTGCGCAAAAGCCTGGCGCAATTCAACGCCAAGACCCTGCCCGGCGTGCAGACCACCCTGGCGGATGTCAGCAAGACGCTGCAATCGGCCAGTTCGACCTTGGCCGAAGACTCGCCGCAACGCGAACAATTAGGTCAGACCCTCGACGAGCTCGGGCGTATGTCGCGCTCCTTGCGTGAACTCTCGGATTACCTGGGACGGCATCCGGAATCGCTGATTCGCGGCCGCCCCGACAATGCCGCGCCGATGGACCTGCAGGGGCCACCACGCAAATGACCACAGGAGCATCACCCATGGCTTTTTCGTTAAAGATCACCTTGGTCAGCGCATTGTTTTTGCTCACGGCTTGCCGCAGTGAGCCGATTCAATTCCACACCCTGACCCCGGCCCAACCGAGCAGCAATTCAAGGACCAGCACTGCGGATATCCAGATCGAGGGCCTCAGCGTCCCGCCGCAGGTCGACCGTCCGCAGATCGTTATTCGCCAAGGCAACAGCGGCCTGGCGATCCTCGAAACCCAATGGTGGGGGGCGAGCCTGTCGGATGAATTGCGCACTGCCCTGGTCGATCAACTGGTCAACAGCAATCCCCAGCGCAGGGTGTCGGTGCGGCTGGACGTGCAACGCTTTGATTCGATCCCCGGCCAATACGCGCTGATTGACGTCAAATGGCGCCTGCGCAATCTCGGCGAAAGCGATAACACGCTGATCACTTGCCGCAGCACGCTGCAGACACCATCAGGGCCTTCCATCGATGAACTGGTGAGCGCCCAACAGAACAACGTCAAACGCCTGGCCGCGTTGATCAATCAGGCCGCTACCGGTACATCAAGAGGTTGTCCGGCGGCGCAGTAAGCGCCGACCTCCCACCCGTCAAGTCAACCGTGAAGCAACATCCGTTTGGCTGGCGGCTGGTGAGTTCCACTCGCCAATTCTGATGGGTGCAAATACGCTGGATCAACGAAAGGCCCAGGCCCAGCCCTTCGCCACGTTGCTCATCACCGCGCACAAACGGTTGAAACATTGCATGACGTTTTTCTTCCGCAATGCCTATGCCACTGTCTTCGACACTGAAACCGTGCTCGCGCAACGTCAGCCGAATGAAGCCCCGATCGGTGTAGTGCCAGGCATTACGCAACAAGTTGCCCATGACCGACTGCAGGAACGTCAGGTTATGGCGTTCCGTTGAAACGTGTTCGACGACGTAAATAAACTCGATGTCCTTTTCCCTGATCAGCGGTCTCCAGACATCCACCAGCGCGTCGGCGATGTCCTTCAGGGTGGCACTCACACCTGAACCGGAATCCTCCCGCGCGCGCGCCAACATCAAAAACGTCTCGACCAATTGGCGCATTTCATGACTGGCACGGGCGATTCGCTGAACCTGCGCCGTGGAACGGTGGTCCAGCGAGGGATTGCCGAGTAGCAGTTCACAGGAGCTGGCCAGCACCATCAAAGGCGTGCGCAGTTCGTGACTGACATCGCTGGTAAAGAGTTTTTCCCGTCCCAGTGCAGCGCGCAAACGGCCCAGCGTCTGATCGAAGGAAAGCGCCAGTTCACCCACTTCGTCCTTTGCATAATCGGGATGTAGCGGTGGTGCCAGCTCCAGCAGTTGATCGCGATGCCGCACCTGACGCGCCAGACGAATCACAGGTGCGAGGACGCGTCGGGCCAGCAACCGGCCCATCAAAATCGCCAGCAAGACACTCAAGAAAACCCCGACAACCACTACCAGGAACAGCACATGTTCCCGTCGTTCGAGGCTTCGTTCGTCGCGCAACAAAACGTATTTTCGATCACCCACCAGGTTCACCATGGCGTAGTACTTCGAACCACCGTAGAGAATCTCCTGAAACCCCGGGGGCAGCGCCTCCAGCACCGAGTTCAGGGCCATGGGGGCCTTGGCTCCCTGGGCGAAAAACAGTTCATCTTTTTCGGGTTGATGGAGCCAGTTATCGGGGTTGTCCATCAACAGCAGGCGGTGCAGCCCTCCTCCCAGGGTCGCGGCCGAGAGCTTTCGTTCCACCACATGGACAGTCGCCACAATGCCAAACGCAAAAATCCCCGCGACCAGCGCGCTCATCAGGGTGAATACGATGACAATCCGTTTCGTCAGACTTTGCTTTAAATCCATTCTGTTGTCGGGCTCCATTGTCGGGGTCTATTGCCGCAGAACCGGGGCTAAAACCAACGTCAGTCCACAGGCAAGGTACATAAGAGAAACGTTTGCAACAATGCACTAATAATTAACCGCGCAACCCTCTCGCAAAACTTTCACATTTCTTTCACTTCTCAGGCACCTGACACCTTTTAGTTTGTCGTCGATAGCGTCTTGACAACCAAATAGCCAATCAGCTTCAACATCCGATTGGAAGAAGCGCATTGAAAGTTGATGTTTATCGCGTACTCAGGGGTAAAAACATACGTGCCTAATTTACTATCGCGCAAGTTTCCGCATAAACCAACGTGGCTATCGCGGCTGTTCGGGCTCACGGGGTTGATCGTGGTGTTGGTCACCCTTGCCGGGGTAACCGGTTTTGCCTTGTGGCCAAGATCTCCGGCCAACGTGGTCACTGCCGGATCCGCAACTAAAGCGGACCTGCTCCAGCGCTGGCAAGCCGGTGAGGTCATCGCGCTGGTGCGTCATACCGAGCGATGCGACCGATCCACCAACCCATGCCTGGGTCCGGCTGACGGCATCACCCAAGCCGGCAGCGTTGCGGCCGCGGCGGTGGGCCAGGGTTTCCTGCGCCTGGGGCTGGCGCAGACCGATGTCCTGAGTAGTCCGGTTACCCGTACAGTGCAAACTTCACACTATATGCTCGGCAAAGACGCGATGACTCAGGACTGGCTGGCAACCTGCGGCAAGACCCTGCGTAACGATGTGGTGGCGCGCAAGGTGGCCCATCGCAATCTGGTGTTGGTCACTCACAGCGGTTGTATTCACGAATTTGAAGCGCAGACCGGTTTCAAACACGTGAAGAAAAGTGAATATGGCAGTTCGTTGTTCGTGAGCATTAGTGCGGATGGAAAACTTCAGGTGCTCGGGATCGTCAATGCCAATGACTGGGATTCGCTGTTGAGCGAAAAACAGGTGAGCCAATAATCCTGCGGGCGCAGTCGAATACAGTGTTTGAGAACAAATCCCTTTAACTTAAAAAATTCAAAACCCATTGAGCCAACTTCCAAGTTCAGGTCGCGGTTGCGTCATGACATTGAAGAAGTTGCGCTCTTGTTGCTTCGTGCCACGCGCCTGTTCATTTACAAACTTTACCAAGGTTTAGTCATGACACCCGATAACCTGCTTCCCCGTTCTGCTGGCCATTTGTCCCGAGCAGACGCCTCAGCCCGGTCGATCGCCGAGCGCTGGATGGTTCCGGGATTGCTGCTGGCCTTCCTGGTCTTTTATCTCCTGCCGCTGGTGACCCATGGCTTATGGACGCCTGATGAAACCCGTTATGCTCAGATCAGTCAGGAAATGCTGTTGAGCGGTAACTGGGTCGCTCCGCATTTCATGGGGATTCGGTATTTCGAGAAGCCGATTGCCGGTTACTGGATGATCGCCATCGGTCAGGCTGTATTTGGCGACACCTTGTTTGGGGTGCGTATCGCCTCGGCATTGAGCACCGGGCTGAGTATCTGGCTAACCTACCTGATTGCCCGTCGCCTCTGGAACGACCCGCGCAAAAGCTTCGCCTGCGCACTGTTGTACATGAGCTTCGGGTTGATCGCCGGTCAGGCCGGATACGCCAACCTCGATCCGCAATTCACGTTATGGGTCAACCTGAGTCTGGTTGCGCTGTGGTTTGCCATCGATAGCCAGGTTTCACGCGCTCGACTCGGCGCTTGGGCAGTGTTGGGCGTTGCCTGCGGTATGGGTTTCATGACCAAGGGTTTTCTTGCCTGGTTGTTGCCCGTGTTGATCGCCCTGCCCTGGATGCTCTGGCAACGACGCTTGGGTGAGTTGTTACGTTACGGGCCGTTGGCGGTCGTCGTGGCCGCTGTGGTCTGCCTGCCGTGGGTACTCGCGATCCACCATCAGGAACCAGACTTCTGGCGGTTTTTCTTCTGGAACGAACACATTCGCCGTTTTGCTGCCGATGATGCGCAGCACGCTCGTCCCTGGTGGTTCTACGTGCCGCTAATGGTCGTGTCGAGTCTGCCTTGGGCAGCCTTGCTGCCAGCGACATTCGTCCAGGCCTGGCAGCACAAACGCCAGCCGGCGATCTGCTTTCTATTGCTCTGGCTGCTATTGCCACTGGGGTTCTTCAGCCTGAGCAGCGGCAAGCTGCCGACCTATATCATGCCGTGCCTTTTACCCCTGGCGTTGCTGATGGGCCATGCTCTGACCGAGTTGCTGAATAAGGCACGCGGCCGGGCGATTCGTATCAACGGTGTGATCAATGTCGTCATTGCGACCACAGCCCTGATCGTTCTGCTTTATTTGCAGGCCACCAAAGAGCTCTACGAAAACACGGAAATGTTCAGCCTGTCGCTGGTGTTTTTCGTGCTGCTTGGCTGGATCATCGCTAACGCGTTGCAAGTCTTGCGTCCTTTGATGTTCTGGGCCATGCCGGCCCTGGGCATCTGGCTGCTGGTCGCCTTGCTGCCGGCGGCGATGCCCGGCCAGATCGTCGATAGCAAGATGCCCGATCAGTTCATTGCCGAGCATCTGGATGCCTTGAGCCAGACGACCTCGCTGCTCAGTAATGATTTGGGTGCTGCAGCGGCCTTGTCGTGGCGCCTGAAGCGGCCGCAGATCGCACTTTACAACACCGTCGGCGAGCTGAAGTACGGCCTCAACGATCCTGCGATGGAATCGAGAAAAGTGACCATGGACAATGTCGCCCAGTGGATGACCGAGGCCCGCAAAAAAGGCGCGGTCGGCGTGGTGATGCGAGTCAACAGTGTCCAGGAAGAGCAAGAAGTCGAGCTGTTGCCCATCGACGGCAAGCGTTATGAGCGCGGTGACCTGGAAATTCTGATTTTTCCTCAGCGCCAACCCTGACAAGGACGGAGCTCGAAAAAAGAGAGGCCTGAGGGGCCACAGGGGCCTCTCTATTCAATCGGGTTCAATGATCTGTCAGTAGATACACATTGTCGAAACACTCGGTGACCATGCACAGCGCTCCAGGCAACGGCTCGCGAGTGACTGTCTCAGTCCCCGAGCCCAGACGCCAAATGACAGGAATTAACGATTAAATTGACGTTTTTTTCTCATTTCAGGCACTACATTCGCCGCGTCTCAAACATGCAAATGATTCCTATTGATCTACACTCATCGACGACGTACCTCGTCGATGCTGTCGAATCTGTGCGCACGATTAAAAAACAGGAGCTGCCGACGCATGAATGCCCATTTCCCTTCTTTCCTGAAAACCGCACTGCTGGCCACCGCTCTGCTGAGCGCCGGCCATGTGTATGCCGCGGATGCCGATGGCATCGTGGTCTACAACGCGCAGCACGAAAGCCTGACCAAATCCTGGATCGAGGGCTTTACCAAGGAAACCGGGATCAAGGTCACCGTTCGCAATGGTGACGACACCGAGATGGGCAATCAGATCGTGCAGGAAGGCGCGGCCTCCCCGGCCGATGTGTTCCTGACCGAAAACTCCCCGGCCATGGTGCTGGTCGACAACGCGGGGCTGTTTGCGCCGGTTGCGCCGGCCACCCTGGAACAGGTCGGCAATGCTTACCGCCCGGCCCATGGCAAATGGGTGGGGATTGCTGCGCGCTCCACGGTGTTTGTCTATAACCCGAGCAAACTGCCCGAAGCCGAGCTGCCCAAGTCGCTGATGGACCTCGCCGGCCCGAACTGGAAAGGTCGCTGGGGCGCTTCGCCGGCCGGTGCCGACTTCCAGGCCATCGTCGCCGCCGTGCTGGAACTCAAAGGCGAAGCCGCCACCCTGGAATGGCTGAAAGGGATGAAAACCAACTACACGGCCTATCGTGGCAACAGCGCCGTGCTCAAAGCCGTCAACGCCGGGCAGATCGACAGCGGCGTTATTTACCACTATTACAGCTTCGGTGACCAGGCCAAGACCGGCGAAAACAGCAACAACACCGCCCTGCACTACTTCAAGCACAAGGATCCGGGCGCGTTTGTCAGTGTCTCCGGTGGCGGCGTGCTGGCGTCCAGCAAACACAAGGAACAAGCCCAGGCGTTCCTCAAGTGGATCACTGGCAAGGATGGCCAGGCCATCCTCAAAACCGGTAAATCGTTCGAATACGCCGTGGGCAAGAACGCTGAATCCAATCCAAAACTGGTGCCTTTGCAGCAACTCGACGCGCCGACAGTCGATGCTTCAAAACTCGACAGTAAAAAAGCCGTGGAGCTAATGACTCAGGCGGGACTGCTCTAATTGATGCCTGAAACCTTGCCAGCGGGTGTCGCCGAGGCGATACCCGCGAATTTGCGACGACGATCCCGCGGCCTCTTCGCGGGACGTGGTGGCGCGTGGGTGATCAGTTTGTCGGTGCTGGTTTCGCTGCTGTCGCTGCTGCCGATTGCCTTCGTCATCGGCGTATCGTTTCAGACAGGCTGGGCGACCCTTGTGCCGCTGGTGTTCCGGCCGCGGGTCGCTGAATTATTGATCAACACCGTTTTACTGGTGGTGATCACGATTCCATTGTGCGTCACGTTAGGCCTGTGTCTGGCCTGGCTGACAGAGCGCACCAACCTGCCTGGTCGGCGCTGGTGGTCGTTGTTGGCGACCGCGCCGCTGGCGGTGCCGGCGTTCGTCCACAGCTATGCGTGGGTCAGTCTGGTCCCGCCGATTCACGGTCTGTTTGCCGGGGTGCTGGTCTCGGTCATCGCCTACTTCCCGTTCCTGTACTTGCCGATTGCTGCGACCCTGCGCAGGCTCGATCCGGCCATCGAAGACGTTGCCGAATCGCTGGGGCTCAAGCCTTGGGCGATATTTTTCCGCGTGGTGCTGCCGCAATTGCGCCTGGCCATCTGCGGCGGCGCGTTACTGGTGGGCCTGCACCTGCTGGCCGAATATGGCCTGTACGCGATGATCCGTTTCGACACCTTCACCACGGCCATCTTCGATCAGTTCAAATCCACCTTCAACGGCCCCGCCGCCCATATGCTGGCCAGCGTACTCGCCCTGTGTTGCCTGGTGATGCTGACCGCAGAATCGGCCGCTCGCGGCACGGCGCGTTACGCCCGGGTCGGCTCGGGAAGCGCTCGCGAACAGCGGGTGGTGCGCCTGAAACCCGCAACCACCTTCCTCGCCCTGACCGTACAGATTGCGACCTGCGCGCTGGCACTGGGCGTGCCACTCGTGACCTTAGGTAACTGGCTGATCGCCGGCGGTGCGCAGGTCTGGCAGATGGACGAACTTCTGCCGGCGCTGGAGCAGACGCTGCTGCTCGGCGTTGCGGGTGCCGCCTTGACCACCTGCGCTGCCATTCCGATTGCCTGGCTGTCGATTCGCTCTCCGGGCCGGTTGCAACGTGTCCTGGAAAGTTGCAACTACATCACCAGTTCGTTGCCCGGGATCGTCGTGGCGCTGGCATTAGTCACCGTCACCATCCATTTCGCCCGGCCGATTTACCAGACGACTGTGACGGTGTTGCTGGCGTACCTGCTGATGTTTTTGCCCCGCGCCCTGGTGAGTTTGCGCGCCGGCATCGCACAGGCGCCGGTGGAGCTGGAAAACATGGCCCGCAGCCTCGGCCGCTCCCCTGCCCGGGCATTGTGGCTGATCACCTTGCGTCTGGCCGCGCCTGGCGCTGCCGCAGGCGCCGCGCTGGTGTTTCTGGCGATCACCAATGAGTTGACCGCCACCTTGCTGCTCGCCCCCAACGGCACACGCACCCTGGCCACCGGGTTCTGGGCCATGACCAGCGAAATCGACTACGCCGCCGCTGCGCCCTACGCCTTGCTGATGATCCTGCTGTCGCTTCCGTTAACCGGACTTCTTTATCACCAATCCAAACGAACGGCTGGCCGATGAACGCTCTTGAACTCCATTCCATTTCCAAGGCCTACGGCGCCCATCAAGCGCTGGAGAACATCAACCTGTCGGTGCCAACAGGCAGCCGAACGGTCATCGTCGGCCCGTCCGGCTCAGGAAAAACCACGCTGTTGCGGATGATCGCCGGCTTCGAATTCCCGGACACGGGCCGTCTTTCACTCAATGGCCAAACGCTCGTCGATGAGACGCACGAGGTTCCGGCGCATCAGCGCCTGATTGGCTATGTTCCCCAGGACGGCGCCCTGTTCCCGCACATGACCGTGGCCGCGAACATCGGTTTCGGGCTTTCGATCAAGGGCAGTGCAAAACAGGAGCGAGTCGCAGAGTTGATGGACAGCGTGGCGCTGGATGCGAACATGGCCAACCGTTGGCCTCATGAACTCTCCGGCGGCCAGCAACAACGTGTGGCGCTGGCGCGGGCGTTGGCGCAACAGCCACGATTGATGCTGCTGGACGAGCCGTTTTCGGCCCTCGACACCGGGCTTCGAGGCGCCATGCGCAAAATGGTCGCACGGCTGCTGAGCGACGCCGGCGTGACCACCATTCTGGTCACCCATGACCAGAGTGAAGCCTTGTCGTTTGCCGATCAGCTGGCGGTGATGCGCGGCGGCAGGCTGGTGCAGTCGGGGCATCCGCTGGACCTTTACCGTTACCCCGAGGATGAACAAACCGCGCTGTTTCTGGGGGATGCCATCGTCATGCCCGCCAGAATCGAAGCCGGCTGGGCCCATTGCGATCTCGGTCGGATACCGGTGAACAACCACCGGGCCAACAAATCGGCGCAGATCATGCTGCGTCCCGAACAACTGCAACTGGTCAGCATTCAGCCCAGCCCGACCAAGGCTGCGGGGTGTCGCGCCGTCGTGACCGAGCGGGATTTCAGTGGCAATTCCTGCACCTTGACGGTGGAACTGGAGGCTTTGGCGTCCGGGCAACAGCCTGGTCGATCATTGATGGTGCGCAGTTCGGGCCTGTATGCACCACCCGCCGGCAGCGAGGTTCACGTCACGACAATCGGCCATGCCCACGTACTGAGCGAATCGTGAACCCCACCCTTCAAAGATCGAACCGGTCCACGGCCCGACGCCGCTCGTTGTCATCGCGCACATCGTAGTTGGCGGTGGTCTGGATGTTGCTGTGATGGGCGAGTTTCTGGGCGATCGACAAGTCGTACTCCTCAATCACTCGGGTAATGAACGAACGTCGAAAATCATGCGGCATGATTTTCACCCCGACCTGCGCGCCCCGCTGTCGGGCGATGTAATAGATCGCATGTTTGGTGATGCGCTCGCGGGTGATGTGACTGCCGCGACGGATGCGATTGAACAGGAACGTATCGTCCGTTTCGCCCTCCTTCAGTAGCGAGCGCCGCAGCTCGAGCCAGTCATTGAGTTTGGCGAACGCCCAGGCCGGTGCGTACTTGATCAATTGCTTGTTGCCCTTGGCGGTCACACGAAGGCTGCGCTCGGCGAAATCGACCTGATTCAGGTCCAGGTTCACCGATTCCGATTTGCGCATGCCCGAGCCATACAAAATCCCGATAATCGCCGCATCCCTCAACCCTTGAGGCCGTGGATCGGCGGCGCAAACCGCCATCAATTCCTGGATCAGCGTACGCCTGAGGTTTCGCCCCTGGGACAATCGCGTGCCGGAAATCCCCTTGACCGAGCGCATTTTCAGCAAGTGTTCCTGACTGATCAGGCTCATGCGCCACGCTTCGTTCATCACCCCGCGCACCGCGTTGACGTACAGCGAAGAGGTGTTCGGCGCGTAGCCGTCGGTGCGCAAGGTGGCCACCAGTGCGATGACATCTTCGGGTTGCAGGTTGTGCCAGGGAATCTCCTCGACATTCATGTCTTCGAAGCCCAGCCGGTCAGCGGCGTCCTGCAGCACATAACGCATGGTCAGTTGGCTGGAAGGCGCCAGACGTGCCAGGTACAGGGTCAGCGGATTGGTCTTTGAAGGGATTGGGTCGGTAGCGGGTAAGTCAATCAAACGAAACGGCCTTAATGTGGAAACAGTTCATTAAACAACTAAGGATTGAAACATCCTTCATGTAAAGCGGGGCATTTCTGTAGGACTTTCTACTGGAAATCTCGATGAACGGCACAAGCCTGAACAGTGGCTGTATGACATACAGATAAACGATTCGCCGACCGGGTTTTCATGTTCCTTTCACAAAATCGGGAATAACCTCAATGAGTCCGGGGTGACCCTGCCTTTGGTCCCAACCTGCCGAGCATGGCAGCAAAAGTCAACTGATGTGCTTTCTCATGCATTTGAAGTAACTGACTGATGCAGCTTTTGTTTTTTCGTCTAAGCTTGCAAGGGATCCAATTTTTTTTTAGCCTCACAGGCTATTTGCTCTTCAGCCCCCGAGGTGTCCATGAGTCAGGCTTTTCTCCCCTTCTCCCGCCCCAGTATCGGCGATGAAGAAATTGCCGCCGTAGAGCAAGTATTGCGCTCCGGCTGGATCACTACCGGGCCGAAGAACCAGGAACTGGAAGAGCAATTCGCCAACTACGTGGGATGCCGTCATGCCGTGGCACTGTCCTCCGCCACCGGCGGGATGCACATCACGTTACTGGCATTGGGCATTGGTCCTGGCGACGAGGTCATTACGCCGTCCCAGACGTGGGTATCCACCGCCAACATGATCTGCCTGCTGGGCGCGACACCGGTGTTCGTCGACGTTGATCGCGACACGCTGATGAGTGACCTGGCAAGCATCGAAGCCGCGATCACGCCGCGCACCAAAGCCATCATTCCGGTGCACTACGCCGGCGCCGCGTTCGATCTCGATCCGCTTTATGCGTTGGCCGACAAACACGGCATCCCGGTCATCGAAGACGCCGCCCACGCGGCGGGCACCTTCTACAAAGGTCGGCATGTCGGCGCCAAAGGCACGGCGATCTTCTCCTTCCACGCGATCAAGAACATGACCTGCGCCGAGGGCGCCATGTTCGTCAGTGACGATGAGGCCCTGGCCAGTCGTGTACGCATGCTCAAGTTTCACGGCCTTGGCGTCGACGCCTATGACCGCATGACGCACGGCCGCAAACCCCAGGCTCAGGTCATGGAGCCGGGGTTCAAATACAACCTGGCCGACATCAACGCCGCCATCGCCCTGGTGCAGCTGGAACGCCTGGACCAGATCAACGCCAAGCGTACCGAACTGGCCGGCGCCTACCTGCAACGCCTGGAAGGCTCAAAGGTGCAGCCATTGGCGATTCCAGCGTACCCGCAACAGCACGCCTGGCACCTGTTCATCCTGCGCATCGACACCGAGCGCTGCGGGCTGGACCGTGAGGCATTCATGAAGGCCCTGCAGGCACAGAACATCGGCACCGGCATTCACTTCATCGCCACTCACCTGCACACCTACTACCGCCAACGCTTCCCCAACATCTATTTGCCCAACACCGAATGGAACTCTGCACGGCTGTGCTCGATTCCATTGTTCCCCGACATGACCCTCGATGACGTCGATCGTGTGGTCGGCGCCATTGAAAACGTTATGGACTCAAGCCTGTGAAACCTTACCCAATCCGTTGCGTGTCGATCGTCATCCCGGTCTACAACGAGCAAGACAGCCTGCCCGAGTTGCTCCGGCGTACCGAAGCGGCCTGTCAGCAATTGCACCATGACTACGAGATTGTATTGGTCGATGACGGCAGCCGCGATGACTCGGCGCAGATCCTCGAAGCCGCCGCCAGTCGCGAGAACAGCCCGGTGGTGGCGGTCATTCTCAACCGCAACTACGGCCAGCACGCGGCAATCATGGCCGGTTTCGAGCAGTGCAAGGGCGATGTGGTCATCACCCTCGACGCCGACCTGCAAAACCCTCCCGAAGAAATCCCGCGGTTGGTGGCTCAGGCCGAGCTGGGTTATGACGTGGTCGCCACCGTGCGCAACAACCGCCAGGACTCGGCGCTGCGCCGCTGGCCGTCGAAGCTGATCAACCTGGCCGTGCAGCGCTCCACCGGCGTCGCCATGACTGACTACGGCTGCATGCTCCGCGCTTACCGGCGAACTATCGTCGACGCCATGCTCGCCTGCCGTGAACGCAGCACCTTCATCCCGATCCTTGCCAACAGCTTCGCCCGGCACACCACGGAAATCCTCGTGCTCCACGCCGAGCGCGAACACGGGGAGTCCAAGTACAGCCCGATGCGCCTGGTCAATCTGATGTTCGACCTGATCACCTGCATGACCACCACGCCCCTGCGTTTGCTGAGCATCGTCGGCTTCGGCATGGCGGCCCTCGGCGTGCTGTTTGCCAGTTTGCTGATCGTGCTGCGCCTGGCCTTCGGCGCCCATTGGGCCGGCGACGGCACCTTCGTACTGTTCGCCGTGCTGTTCATCTTCACCGGTGGTCAGTTCATCGGCATGGGCCTGTTGGGCGAGTACTTGGGCCGCATGTACAGCGACGTGCGCGCCCGCCCCCGGTTCTTTATCGAAAAGGTTCTGCGTAGTCAGCCTGCTGCCCCTGTTCCCGTTGTCACCGTTGACGGCCTCACTTCCACTTCTTCAGATCAGGTTCTCTCATGAGTGCAAAAGCTATTGTCTTCGCCTATCACGATATCGGCTGTGCCGGCATTGAAACCCTGCTCAGTTCGGGCTTTGAAATTGCTGCCGTGTTTACCCACGCCGATGATCCGAAGGAGAACGCGTTCTATGGCTCGGTTGCGCAACTGTGCGCCCGCAATGGCATCCCGGTGCACGCCCCCGAAGATGCCAACCACCCGCTGTGGATCGAGCGCATCAGCAAGCTCAACCCGGATTACCTGTTCTCGTTCTACTACCGCCACCTGCTGAGCGAACCGCTGCTGGCCATCGCCAGCAAAGGCGCCTTCAACCTGCACGGTTCGTTGCTGCCGCGCTACCGTGGACGCGCGCCGGCCAACTGGGTGCTGGTCAACGGAGAAACCGAAACCGGCGTTACCTTGCATCGCATGGTCAAGCGTGCCGATGCCGGTGCCATCATTGCCCAGCAAAAGGTTGCCATCGACCGCAGCGACACCGCGTTGACCCTGCACGGTAAGTTGCGCGTGGCCGCCACCGACTTGCTGCGTGACACCTTGCCAGAGTTGCTCGCCGGCAAAATCAGCGAAACGGCGCAGGACGAATCCAAAGCCACTGTGTTTGGTCGTCGCACGCCAGCCGACGGCAAACTGGTCTGGAAGCGTCCCGCCGAAGAGCTGTTCAACCTGGTCCGTGCGGTCACCCAGCCGTATCCAGGCGCGTTCTGCGCCGTGGGCGAGCACAAGCTGATTGTCTGGAGCGCAGAAGTCGCCCAAGGCAATGAAGGTCAAGCGCCTGGTCGCGTCATCAGCGTCAACCCGCTGCGAATCGCCTGCGGCGAAGATTCCCTGGTGATTACCGCCGGCCAGCGCAACGACAATGGCCTGTACCTGAGCGGCCCGCAACTGGCCAACGAGTTGGGTCTGGTGGACGGTTCGGTGCTGCGTGGCGCCGAGTCCGGTCGCGCCCCGCGTCGCACGCGCGTGCTGATCCTCGGCGTCAACGGCTTCATCGGCAATCACCTGTCCGAGCGCCTGCTGCGTGACGATAGATACGAAGTCTATGGCCTGGACATCGGCTCGGACGCCATCGAGCGTCTGCGCAGTCACCCGAACTTCCATTTCGTCGAAGGCGACATCAGCATCCACTCCGAGTGGATCGAATACCACATCAAGAAGTGCGACGTGGTCCTGCCACTGGTGGCGATCGCCACGCCGATCGAATACACCCGCAACCCGCTGCGGGTGTTCGAGCTGGACTTTGAAGAGAACCTGAAACTGGTTCGCTACTGCGTCAAGTACAACAAACGCGTGATCTTCCCGTCGACCTCCGAAGTCTATGGCATGTGCCAGGATCAGAACTTCGACGAAGACACCTCCAACCTGATCGTCGGTCCGATCAACAAGCAGCGCTGGATCTACTCGATCTCCAAGCAACTGCTCGACCGCGTGATCTGGGCCTACGGCCAGAAAGGCCTGAACTTCACCTTGTTCCGTCCCTTCAACTGGATGGGCCCACGCCTCGACCGCCTGGACTCGGCGCGTATCGGCAGTTCCCGGGCGATCACCCAGCTGATCCTCAACCTGGTGGAAGGCACGCCGATTCGCCTGTTCGATGGCGGTGAGCAAAAACGCTGCTTCACCGACATTGCCGACGGCGTAGAAGCCCTGGCGCGGATCATCGACAACGACAACGACGCCTGCAACGGCCAGATCATCAACATCGGCAACCCGGACAACGAAGCCAGCATCCGCCAGTTGGGCGAAGAGCTGCTGCGTCAGTTCGAAGCCCACCCGTTGCGCGACAACTTCCCGCCGTTCGCCGGGTTCCGCGATGTCGAAAGCAAAGCGTTCTACGGCACCGGGTATCAGGACGTGTCGCACCGCAAACCGAGCATCGCCAACGCCGAGCGCCTGCTGGACTGGACGCCGACCGTGGAAATGAGTGAAACCATCGGCAACACGCTGGACTTCTTCTTGCGTGAAGCCATGCTCGAAATCGCGGACAAGCGTTAATGCAGGCAGGTCTTCGAATCGATGTCGACACGTACCGAGGCACCCGTGAGGGGGTGCCGCGGCTCCTGGAAATCCTCGATGAAGCGCAGGTCAAGGCAACGTTTTTTTTCAGCGTCGGGCCGGACAACATGGGGCGCCACTTATGGCGCCTGATCCGTCCGCAATTTCTCTGGAAAATGCTCCGTTCCAACGCGGCAGGCCTGTACGGCTGGGACATCTTGCTGGCCGGCACCGCGTGGCCCGGCAAACCGATCGGTCGTGATCTTGGGCATTTGATGCGTCAAACCGTGGCCGCCGGGCATGAAGTCGGCCTGCACGCCTGGGATCATCACGGCTGGCAGGCCAATGCCGGACGCTGGAGCGACAAGCAGCTGATCGAGCAACTTCGTCGGGGCGTGGACACGCTCTGCGATATCCTCGGGCAAAACGTCGAGTGCTCGGCATCCGCCGGGTGGCGGGCGGACGAGCGCGTGATCGAGGCCAAGCAAGCGTTCAGCTTTCGCTACAACAGCGATTGCCGGGGCCAGAGCCTGTTCCAGCCGAGATTGGCCGATGGTGGTTTGGGTGCGCCACAGATTCCGGTGGACCTGCCGACGTTCGATGAGGTAGTCGGCCCCCACGTGGCGGCCAAGGACTTCAACGCCTTCATTCTTGATCGCTTCAACCCCGAAAAACTCAACGTCTATACGATCCATGCCGAAGTAGAAGGGATTCTGATGGCCAACGATTTCCGCAAACTGCTCGCCGATGCGCGCCAGCGAGACATCCATTTTCAACCCTTGGGCGATCTGCTGCCCGAAAACCCCGACACCTTGCCGGTCGGCCGAGTGCTGCGCGGCACCCTGGAAGGTCGCGAAGGCTGGTTGGGAGTACAAGGCGTATGAGCAAGCGCTGGGCATTGCCGTTGTTGCTGGGCATCTTCTTGCTGGCGTATCTGCTGCCGCTGGGCAGCCACGGCTTATGGATTCCCGACGAAACCCGCTACGCCCAGATCAGCCAGGACATGCTCCTGAGCGGTAACTGGGTGTCGCCGCATTTCATGAGTTTGCGTTATTTCGAAAAACCCGCGGCCGGCTACTGGATGATCGCCGCCAGCCAGGCACTGTTTGGCCAGAACCTGTTCGGCGTGCGGTTTGCCTCCGCCCTGAGCACCGGGCTGAGTGTGTTGCTGTGTTACCTCATCGCTCGCCGGATGTGGAACGATCCACGCAAGAGTTTTGCCTGTGCGCTGCTGTACATGAGTCTCACCGTCATCGCCGGCGCGGCGGGCTACGCCAATCTCGATCCGCAATTCACGTTCTGGGTCAATTTGAGCCTGGTCGCTTTGTGGTTTGCGCTGGACAGCGTCGACCGCACCCAACGCCTGATCAGTTGGGCCGGGTTAGGCCTGGCCTGCGGCATGGGGTTCATGACCAAGGGTTTCCTCGCCTGGTTGTTGCCGGTGTTGATCGCCCTGCCCTGGATGCTCTGGCAAAAACGCTGGCGTGAGCTGCTGATCTACGGGCCGTTGGCGATTGTCGTGGCCATCGCCGTCAGCTTGCCGTGGGCCTTGGCGGTGCATGGCCAGGAGTCCGATTACTGGCGGTTCTTCTTCTGGCACGAACACATCCGCCGCTTCGCCGGGGACGATGCCCAGCATGACGCCCCGTGGTACTACTACTTGCCGTTGCTGGTGGTGTTCAGTCTGCCGTGGGTGGCGTTGTTGCCAGCGGCGTTGCGGCAGGCGTGGCAAACACGACGTCAGTCGAATATCGCTTTCCTGTTGTTGTGGCTGTTGATGCCGCTGCTGTTTTTCAGCCTCAGCAAAGGCAAATTGCCGAGCTACATCCTGCCGTGCCTGTTGCCACTGGCATTGCTGCTGGGCCACGCACTGGTGGACCGCTTGAAGCTTGCGCAAGGCCTGATACTGGGCATCAATGGTTTGCTGAACCTGATACTGGGCGTGGCGATCCTGGTGGCCCTGGTCTACCTGCAACTGAAAAAGCCGCTCTACAACCATGAACTGCACAACCTGGTGCTGGTGTTCATCGGCCTGACCGGCTGGATCATGGCCAACCTGCTGCAAGCCTTCAGACCCTTGCAATGCTGGGCGGCGCCGGCCTTCGGCAGTCTGCTGCTGATCGCCTTGTTGCCGGCCGGGCTGCCCGAATCGGTGGTCGCCAACAAGATGCCCGACCAGTTCATCCTCGAACACACCCAGGAACTCGGCCAGACCGACCAGTTGCTGAGCAACGACCTCGGCGCCGCCGGGGCCCTGGCCTGGCGCCTGAAGCGCCCGGACGTGGCGTTGTACAACACAATAGGCGAATTGAAATATGGCCTCGCCTATCCTGACGGCGCACAGCAGCGAGTCGACCCGAACCAGGTTCAAGCATGGATGCGCGATGCCCGCCAGAGCGGTTCGGTCGGCGTGGTGATGCGCATCAAGGGTGACGACGAACTGCGCGAAATCGAACGGCTGCCCAAGGATGGCAAGCGCTATGAACAAGGCAACATTGTGATTCTGATTTTCCCTCAGGAGGCGTCATGAGCCTGGTACTGCTCTTGACCGCCTGCCTGCTGACCTGCCTGGGCCAGATCGCCCAGAAATACGCTGTTGAAAGCTGGCGCGACAAGGCCTCGGGCTGGAGCGAGAAACTGCGTTCGCCGTGGCTGTGGCTGGCGCTCGCCGCGCTGGGTTTGGGCTTGCTGGTGTGGCTGCTGGTGTTGCAGCGCCTTGAAGTCGGCATCGCCTACCCGATGCTGAGCCTCAACTTCGTACTGATCACCCTGGTCGCCCGCTTCGTTTTCCACGAAACCATCGACCGTCGCCACTGGTTGGGTGTGGCGCTGGTGATCGGTGGCGTGGTGCTGCTGGGGCAACACACATGAACCTGCGTCGCGGAATTACCTTCGCACTGGGCAGCGTACTGTTGGTCAGTGCCGCGCAATTGGGCATGCGCTGGAGCATGAGCCGCCTGCCATCGCCCGAGCACTGGCTCACCACCAGCATCGATCTGAGCGCTGTCGCCGTGGTGCTGGTCGCCATTTTCGCTTACGCCCTGTCGATGCTCAGCTGGCTTGCCGCCCTGCGGGATTTACCGCTGGGCCGGGCTTATTCACTGCTGAGCATCAGCTACGCGCTGGTGTACCTGCTGGCCGCCAGCCTGCCGCTGTTCAACGAAACATTCAGTCTTTCAAAAACCATCGGGGTGGCCTTGGTCATCCTCGGTGTCATTACCATTAACTCTCGGCCTGCTCGCACGCGCGAACTCAGGAGTGCCCCATGAAAATCAGTGTATTTGGTAGCGGTTACGTTGGTCTGGTGCAAGCCGCCGTCCTGGCAGAAGTTGGCCACGACGTGGTCTGCATGGACATTGACGAGAAAAAAATCGAGCTGTTGCAGCAAGGCCACGTGAGCATTTTCGAACCGGGGCTGGCCAGCCTGGTGCGTGAAAGCCTGGAAGCCAAACGTCTACAGTTCACCAGCGACGAAAAATTCGCGGTGCAGCATGGTCAGGTATTGTTTATCGCGGTCGGCACACCGTCCCGGGACGATGGTTCGGCGGATCTGAGTTATGTGCTGTCGGTGGGAGAAGCCGTGGCGCGTCATCGTGAACAACCGGTGATTCTGGTGGAGAAATCCACGGTGCCGGTGGGCACGGGTGACACCTTGCGCGCGCACATCGACAAGTGCCTGGTCAAGGTCGGCCGCTTGCTGCAGTTCGATATCGTCTCCAACCCGGAATTTTTGAAAGAAGGCTCGGCCGTCGCCGATTGCCGGCGCCCGGACCGGATCATCATCGGTTGCGAACGCGATGAAGTGCGTGACGTGATGCGTGACCTCTACGCGCCCTTCAACCGCAACCATGACCGGGTCATGTTCATGGACCTGCGCAGCGCCGAGCTGACCAAGTACGCCGCCAACTGCATGCTGGCGACCAAGATCAGCTTCATCAACCAGATCGCCGAACTGGCCGAACACCTGGGCGCCGACATCGAATCGGTGCGCCTGGGCATCGGCGCCGATTCGCGCATTGGCTACCATTTCATCTACCCCGGCTGCGGTTATGGCGGCTCGTGCTTTCCCAAGGACATGCGCGCGCTGATCCACAGCGCTGAAGAGGCGCATTGCTCCAACGATTTGCTGAAAGCGGTAGAAGCAATCAACGAGCGTCAGAAGCACAAGCTGTTTGAGCGCATCAACGCGTTCTACAAGGGCGATTTGCGCGGCAAGACCTTTGCCGTGTGGGGACTGGCGTTCAAACCGAACACCGACGACATGCGCGATGCACCGAGTCGGGTGCTGCTCGAATCACTGTGGGCCGCCGGAGCCAGCGTCCGCGCGTTCGACCCGGAAGCCATGCAGGAAACCCAGCAACTGTATCCCGATGAACCCAAGTTGATGCTCATGGGCACACCGGAATCGGTATTGTCCGGCGCTGATGCGTTGATCATCTGCACCGAATGGCAGCAGTTCAAGGCCCCGGATTTCAACCTGATCCAACAGCGGCTCAACGCACCGATAATCTTCGACGGACGCAACCTCTACGACGCCGATCGCCTGGCTCGCGCCGGCTTCAAGTACTTCCCGATGGGCCGTGGTGAATCGCGCAATCTGCCGATTCCGCATCAGCAGTGGCCTGCTGCGTCGGTCACCGCTTGATTGCGATGTCACCTGGTATCCGCCGACAGTCGCTAGGCCTGGGACTGTTGGCGCTGCTGCTGTTCAGCGCCGGGGTGTATCAGCAGGCGGTGATCGGCTTCGATTCGCGCTTCGTGTTGTTCGCTCAGGAAATGCTGCGCCACGGGCCGTCCGTTTTTCCGACCACCTATGGCCAGCCGTATGCGGACTATTCGGCGCTTGCGACACTGTTCACCTGGCTGCTATCGCTGCCGTTCGGTCAGGTCAACAGCCTGAGTGCCTGGTTGCCGAGCGCCATTGCCGGGGCGGTGATCGTCACGTTGATGTACCGGTTGCTGGCGCCCTACTCCCAGCGTTGGGCGTTGCTGAGCATCGCCTTGATGCTGCTGACCAACACGTTTGTCACCGAAGCCCGTGCCGTGTCCCTGGATTTGATGCTCGCGGCGGTGGCGTTTTCGGTGTTCTACCTGGGCTATGCCGCCGATCATTTCGCAGCAAAGCGCCGGTGGTGGCTGATCTTTGCCTTGTTGCTGCTGGGTTTCGGGGTTCGCGGGCCGATCGGGCTGGTGATTCCCACGGGCATGCTGTGCAGCTATTTCTTGCTCAATCGACAATGGCAGCATTTTTTTGGTTTTGGCCTGATGGCGTCGGTGCTGCTGGGCTTGTGCATTGGCGTGCTGCTGTGGCTGGCGGAAACCGTCGGCGGCCCGGAGTTCATGCACGACGTGGTGCGCATGCAGTTCATGGGGCGCATGGACGGTAGCGAAGGCGTCAGCGGTTCGCTGTATTACTTCACCAGCTCGGTGGGCAACTATGCGCTCGCGTACCCGTTGGCATTGCTGGTACTGGCCGCCGTCTGGCTGACAACTCCACGGCAGGCCGGTCCTGCATTGCGCCTGTTGCAGTACTGCACGGCAGCCGGCCTGATCGTGATGGTCGGGCTCTCGATCCCCCAGGCCAAAAAGGCACGCTATCTGCTGCCGATGTTGCCCATGGCAGCGATCATTGCGGCGTATCCGTTTCAGGT
This sequence comes from Pseudomonas sp. PDM25, assembly GCF_019219045.1. NCBI lineage: Bacteria > Pseudomonadati > Pseudomonadota > Gammaproteobacteria > Pseudomonadales > Pseudomonadaceae > Pseudomonas > Pseudomonas sp. PDM25. The sequence continues at coordinate 164,653 of NZ_JAHUWL010000001.1, read as the reverse complement.
GGCGCAAGGTCGGGTATTCGCCTGGTTGCGGGGGTTGATGCAAGGGGTGTGGTTATTGATTCCCGCCCTGCTGGCCGTTGGATTGATGGTCGCTCACCGACGTTTTTCCGAGCAATTGCCGCCACTGCCTGCAATTCTGATCATCCTCGGCGTGCTGCAAGTCATTGCGCTGGCGGTGCTTTTGCGCCCCGGCTGGCGGGCTCAGACACTGGCCTCGTGTGCGGTCCTGGCGCTGTGGTCGGTCTACATACTGGTATTCGAACCGGTCGAACGCCGACTCTACGACACCCGGACTTTCAGCCGCGCGGCCTTCGCACTGTTCCAGAAAGACCCGGCGCCCCTGGTGCTGCACGCCATGGGTAAAGACGCCAAGGCGATCAAGTTCATGGTCAACATCGAACAGGACTTACAGCCGGTTTTCACCGAATCGACCCAAGAACTGGAAAACCTTCAGCGGCCAGCGTGGTTGATGATGGATGAAAACGACTACCGCGCCCTGCAGGGCACGCCGTTGGGAGCGTTGCCGCCCGTGTTGAGCGGCAGTTTCGACAAAAACGATTACATCCTGCTGCATGTGAAACCGTAGTCCGGGGGATTGGATTGGGTACATATCCGTTTCCTCGGTAACGGATATACACCCAATCAAAGCAACCACTATGTAGGTCCACCTGAAACCCCGAGCATTACGGTGTACACCAAGCTTTATGTAGCACCTGGCGAAGCCTGCATTCGAACGCGCAGCAGTCGTAAGTTTTTCAGCGCAACAAGTTGCTGCAAGTCGCGATTAATCCGATCGATTCAGACCACGTTTCGCGTGTTGTCGACATCACACCGGCGCCTTCAAATCAACCCCCAACGCCTGGGCAAACGCCTTGACCAGCGGACTGCGCACGGTGTTGTGGCGAAGGATCAGATTGAACGGCGTGACGATGTGGATGAGGTCCGGACGCACCGCCCGAAACTGCCCCTGAGCGACCATCGATGCGGCGTAATGCTGTGGCAGAAAACCCACGAAACGCCCGGTCTTGATCAACAATGCCACCGCTTCGACCTGGCTGGCTGAGGCAGAAAAGCTGTCGTAGTGGGCAAAATTCAGTTTGTCGCGATGAATCGCGTAGCGGTGGTTGATGCACTCGTAATCCTTGAGTACATGACTGCCGATTTCTGCCTCCGGCACCGTGAATAACGGATGACCGACCGCACAATAAACTTCGGAGCGCTCTTCATAAAGCGTGTAGTAATCAAACTCTTCGCGTTTCTGATAAACCGGCACGATCCCCGCCACTAACCGCCCCTCTACCACGCCTCTTTCCACTTCATCCAACTGAGAGGCTTGAAGTTGGAATCTTACTTTCGGCGATGTCTCATTAATTATTCTAAGCGCAGCAACTAACGGCGAATTAACATCGGAAATCGTATTATCAATAACCCCCACACCAAGGTCACCGATCAGTTCGTTTTGCGCTGAACTAAGGCGATCACGAAAGTTGTCGACCGAGGCAAATAAATCAATGGATGCCTGATACACCAGACGACCCTCTTCGGTCAGGTGAAAACCCTCGCGACCGCGGGTGCACAGGCGCATGCCGATGCGGATCTCCAGGTCGGAGATCTGTTTGCTGATGGCTGCCAGTCCCACATTCAGCTCGTTCTGGGCGGCACTGAAGCCGCCGGCCTCGACCACGGCCTTGAATACTTTGAGCAGTTTGAAGTCCAGACCGCTGAGGGTCAGCGGTGCCCGATGACCCGTTTTCAGCGGCGGGTTTCCGGAATTGGAAAGTGGGGTTTCCATAATGCCTATTTACCTCTGGCGCCCTATTCAACAACCTGTGTCCAACAACAAAAACAGTGCTGGTAAATAATAATGACCACAGAAAACCAGGCTTGGCAACCGCTAATAAATCCCGCACATCAGTGCCAACTCACTGATTTCGAACTATTAAAAGCTGACACTTCGATCAGCTCTCGCAACGATGCAACTGCCCTCTTGAAAACTGCTTAAGCCGAACCACGCCCGAATCATTTCCGGCAGATGTTCCTGGCTCTGCACATCGATTTCAGTTCGCTTTACCGACGAGGAAAACAACAATGTCTCAAACCACCGACCGTCTCTGGGGTGCCCGCTTCAAAAGCGGCCCGTCCGAAGCCCTGGCGGCCTTGTCCCGTTGCCCCGAGCGCTACTTTCGCCTCACCCCGTATGACCTCGCCGGTTCCAAGGCGCATGCCCGTGAATTGCAGCGCGCCGGGCTGCTGAGCGAACAAGAAACCCTGACCATGCTCGACGCTCTGGGGCGCATCGGTGATGACTTCCGCGCCGGCAGCATCGCGCCGACCCTGGACGACGAAGACGTCCACACCTTCATCGAACGCCTGCTGACCGAACGTCTCGGCGCCCTCGGCGGCAAGCTGCGCGCCGGCCGTTCACGCAACGACCAGACCGCCAACGACCTGCGCCTGTTCCTGCGTGATCACGTCCGCACCCTGGCTGTTGAAGTCCTGGCCCTGCAACAAGCACTGGTGGATCAGGCCGAGCAGCACATCGAAAGTATCTGCCCGGGCTTCACTCACCTGCAGCAAGCCCAGCCGATCGTTTTCGCTCACCACTTGCTGGCCCACGCCCAATCCATGTTGCGTGACGTGCAACGCCTGGTGGATTGGGACGTGCGCACTTCGCTGTCGCCACTCGGCGCGGCGGCCATGGCCGGTTCCGCCATCGCGCGCTTGCCGCAGCAGTCGGCCAAGGAAATGGGTTACAGCGGCGTGTGTGAAAACTCCATCGACGCTGTGGCCAGCCGCGATCACGTCGCCGAGTTCCTGTTTATCGCCAGCATGCTCGGGATCAACATTTCCCGGCTCGCCGAAGAGTTCTGCCTGTGGTCGTCGCGGCAATTTCGCTGGGTCGCGCTGGACGATGCCTACGCCACCGGCAGCTCGATCATGCCGCAGAAGAAAAACCCGGACATCGCTGAACTGGCCCGGGGCAAGGCGGGTCGGCTGATCGGCAACCTCACCGGCCTGCTTTCCACGCTGAAATCCCTGCCGCTGTCGTACAACCGCGACTTGAGCGAAGACAAAAACGGCGTGCTCGACAGTGTCGACACCCTGTTGCTGGTGCTGCCAGCCATGGCCGGGATGGTCGCGACCATGAAGGTCAACGTCGAAGAGCTGCGTCGTCAGGCGCCACTGGGTTTCACCCTCGCCACCGAAGTCGCCGACTGGCTGGCCATGCGCGGCGTGCCGTTCAAGGAAGCCCACGAAATCACCGGTGCGCTGGTCCAGGCCTGCGAGAAACATGACATCGAACTGTGGGAAGCCTCGCCGGCGCTGTTGGCCGAGATTGACCCGCGCCTGACGGCGGAAGTGCGTGAGAGCCTGACCCTCGAAGCCGCCATCGCCGCCCGCAGTGGCTGGGGCGGCACCGCGCCGCAACAGGTGCGCGAGCAAATCGGGCGGTTGAAAACGGCCCTGGCTACGCAGCACGAATGGACCGAGAACTATCAAGGTTTCCGGCTCTGAAGCAGCACACAAAACCTGTGGGAGCGGGCTTGCTCGCGAAGGGGCCGTGTCAGTCGCCATTTATGTTGAATGACACACCGCATTCGCGAGCAAGCCCGCTCCCACAGGGATTGTGGTTGGCCTGAATTACCAAGTGTACGGAGAAACAACATGAGCCAGACTCAGGCAGAACGACTCCAGGCGGAGCGCAAACTGGCGGAAAACCAGTTCGATATCACCCAGTACCACCATGTGCCACGGCGTTACTACGGGCGGATTTTCTTCGCCACCGTGATTGTCATTGCGATTCTCGGACTGGTGCGAGCCTTCGCCGAAGGCAAGATCGAGTGGTCTTATATCGGCCAGTTCCTCACTTCCCAAGCGATCATGTGGGGCTTGCTCAACACCATCGTCATGGCGGTGCTGGCCATGGCGCTGGGCATCGTTTTTGGGGTGATCACCGCGATCATGCGCATGTCGGCCAACCCGATCCTGCGCTACGTGGCGGTGACCTACACCTGGCTGTTCCGCGGTACGCCGCTGATCCTGCAACTGCTGTTGTGGTTCAACCTGGCGCTGATCTTCCCCACCATCGGCATCCCCGGCCTGTTCGAAATGGACACCGTGAGCCTGATGACCCCGTTCGCGGCCGCCCTTCTCGGCTTGAGCATCAACCAGGGCGCCTACACCGCCGAAGTGGTGCGGGCCGGCCTGCTGTCGGTGGACACCGGTCAGTACGAAGCCGCCAAGTCGATCGGCATGCCGCGCCTGCAAGCGCTGCGCCGGATCATCCTGCCGCAAGCCATGCGGGTGATCATTCCGCCGGTCGGTAACGAGTTCATCGGCATGGTGAAGATGACCTCCCTGGCGAGCGTCATCCAGTACTCGGAACTGCTCTACAACGCCCAGAACATCTACTACGCCAACGCCCGGGTCATGGAGTTGCTGATCGTCGCCGGTATCTGGTACCTGGCCACGGTCACCGTCCTGTCCTTCGGTCAAAGCCGTCTGGAGCGTCGTTTCGCTCGCGGCGCCGGCAAGCGTTCTTGAGGAGCCCCACATGAGAAGCATCGTCAAGGCCGTGAGCCTGAACAAGTACTACGACCATTTCCACGCGCTCAAGGACATCAACATCGAAGTCGAGCAAGGCGAAGTGCTGTGCATCATCGGCCCGTCCGGCTCCGGCAAAAGCACCCTGCTGCGCTGCGTGAATCAGCTGGAAAAAATCGACAAGGGCGGTCTTTGGGTCGACGGCGAACTGGTGGGTTACCGGATCGTCGGCAACAAGCTGCACGAACTCAACGAGTCGCAGATTGCCCGTCAACGCCTGGCCACCGGCATGGTGTTCCAGCGCTTCAACCTGTTCCCGCACATGACCGTGCTGCAAAACATCATCGAAGGGCCGTGCCAGGTGCTCAAGCGTTCACCCAAAGAAGCGCACGAAGAAGCCTTGGAATTGCTCGCTCGCGTCGGCCTGGCCGACAAGCGCAACAGCTACCCGATCGAACTCTCGGGGGGGCAGCAACAACGTGTCGCCATTGCCCGTGCACTGGCCATGCGGCCCAAGCTGATGCTGTTCGATGAACCCACTTCGGCACTCGACCCGGAACTGGTCGGTGAGGTGCTGTCGGTGATGCGCGATCTGGCGCAAACCGGCATGACCATGATCGTCGTCACCCATGAACTGGGCTTCGCTCGCGAAGTTTCCAACCGCATGGTGTTCATGGACGGCGGGCAGATCGTGGAGGCTGGAAGCCCCGAAGAAATACTAATAAGTCCGCAAAACCCGCGCACCCAAAGCTTCATTTCTGCCGTTCGAACCTAAGCGCCCTTTGGCGCTCACAACACTCATAAGAGAACGACCATGAAGAACATAGTTATTCCAGCAGTACTCGCAGGCGTTATGGCCTCCGGCTTCACCTGGGCCGCCGAGCTACCGGCCAGCATCAAAGCAAAAGGCGAGGTCGTGGTAGCGATCATGCCGAACTACCCGCCGATGGACTTCAAGGACCCGGCCACCAACACCCTCACGGGTCTCGACTACGACCTGGGCAATGCCCTGGCCGAACGTCTAGGCGTGAAGATCAAATGGCAGGAAACCGGCTTCGAGCAAATGATCAATGCGCTGACCACCGACCGCGTGGACATGGTGATGTCGGGCATGACCGACACCGCCGAACGTCAGGCCAGCGTGACCTTCGTCGACTACTTCACCAGTGGCCCGCAGTTCTACACCTTGCAGAAGAACAAGGATTTCAACGAGATCATTGATTTGTGTGGCAAGAAAGTCGGCACCAGCCGCCGCACCACCTTCCCGGCGGAAATCGCCGAGTGGAGCAAGGCCAATTGCGAAGCCGCCGGCAAGCCTGCGATCAACGTGATCGGCACCGAAGGCTCGGCCGATGCCCGCGCGCAATTGCGTCAGAGCCGTATCGACGCCGCCATGCAGGGCAGCGAGACCTTGCCCTACCTGAAGACTCAGGAAAAGGACATGTACAAAACCGTGGGCCTGCCGATCTCCAAGCAGTTCACCGGGCTGGGCGTGAGCAAGAAAAAGCCTGAGCTGAGTGAGGCGGTGAAAGTGGCGATGCAGAGCATGGTCGATGACGGCACTTACCAGACGATCCTGAAGAAATGGGACCTGGAGTTGGGTGCGATCAAGACTGTGACCATTAACGCCGGGAAATAATTAAGCAGGCGACCCGGACCAAATGTGGGAGCGGGCTTGCTCGCGAATGCGGTGTGTCATTCGACATATTCATTGACTGATACGGCCCCTTCGCGAGCAAGCCCGCTCCCACAGGGTTTTGTGTTTTACCTATGGAATTATGGAGTGCCACACCCATGTCCTCCTCACCCCAACCCACCTGGCCCGACCAGCACACAGCCTGCCTCGCCCTGGCCTTCGACCTCGACGGCCCGACCGGCGATGCCATGCTCAACGGCTCGATCTGGCGCAAGCCCGAGTACTTCGGTTTCGGTGGTTACGGCCCTTACCGCGCCCTGCCCCGCATCCTCGATGTGCTCGATGAGTACCAAATCCCGACGACGTTCTTCGTCCCGGCCTGGGTCGTGGAGAACTGGCCGAAACAGTGCCAGGCGATTGTCGAGCGCGGGCATGAAGTGGCCTACCACGGCTACAAACACGAATCCTTTTACGCCCTGACGCTGGAACAGCAAAAGTACGTGATGAACAAATCCCGCGAGGTGTTCTGGAAGCACTTGAACATCCGCGCCGAAGGGTTTCGCACTCCGTCCGGCGACTGGCGGGCCGAAACCCCGGCGATGCTGGTGGACGCCGGCGTGACCTACTCCAGCAGCATGCGCGGTGATGACCGGCCGTACCTGGTAAAAGTGCCGGGGCACGAAACACCGCTGGTGGAAATCCCCGGCCGCTGGGAAATGGACGACTACGCCTCCCTCGCCTACACCCGCGCGCCGGACTTTCCTTCCGGGCTGGACCGCACCGCCAGCTACGCGCTGACCCTCGATAACTGGTGCCGCGAATACGACGGTGCGATGAACGAAGGGTTGTGCCTGACCACCCTGTTCCACCCCAAGATCACCGGCAAACCAGGACGCATCCTGCTGCTGGAAAAACTCTTCGAACACATGCGCCAGCGCGATGACGTGTGGTTCGCCACGTGCCGCGATGTCGCCCAGTGGTGGCTGAAGGAACATCACCATGGCTGATTCCACTGTCTGGCCCAAAGGCTACCGCTGCGCCGTGGTACTGACCGTCGATTACAACGACGTCCACGGCATCCTGACCCAGGCCCCGGAAGTCGCCGGGCGCGACAAGACGCTGTCGGTCTGGCGCTATGGCACCCAACGCGGCGTCGACCGTTTGCTCGGTTTGTTCGACGAACAGGAGGTCTCCAGCAGCTGGTTTATTCCCGGTATCGTCGCCGAGGAAAACCCCGGGCACATTCGGGCAATCCAGGCCGGTGGACATGAGATCGCCTGCGCCGGTTATCGCCATCAGCACTACGACAACCTGAGCCTCGCCCAGCAAAGCGCCGAGATTGCCAAAGGCTGTGAGGCGTTGAGCGCGCTGACTGGCCAGCGCCCGACGGGGTTTCGCATCCCGGCCGGCAACGGTGCGCCGGGCTTCATCGAAGCATTGAAGGATCACGGCATACGCTGGTCATCGTCGTGGCGCGGTGATGATTTGCCATTCGCTCATCCGACGGCACCCGACGTCATCGAGTTGCCGTTGCACTACGAACTGGAAGACGAACCCTACTTCGCTTTCAACCTGAGCCCGGCCGTGCCGCCGGCGCAATCGCGGATCGCTTCTTACAGCCACACCCTGGGCAACCTGCAAATGGACTTCGCCGGGTTTCACCGGTTTGGCTTGTGTTATGTGCTACGGCTGCACCCGGAGATCATTGCTACGCCCGGACGGATTGGCGTGTTGCGCGAGTTGCTGGAGGGGATTCAACAGCACGATGACGTGTGGATTGCCACGGGTGCCGACGTCGCTCAATGGTGGGCTGAATCGGCGCTGCCGGTGACCGAGGACCATCCGGCGGCCGTGTATGAGCGGCATTATCGGGATTACCTTTCATGAGTGAACGGATGCAGCGACTGGCGCAGTTCTGCGTCGACAGCCGATTCGAAGACTTGCCGCCCGCACTGGTGGCCCAAGCCAAGCGGCACATACTCGACACCTTCGGCGCGACCCTGGCCGGGGCTGGCAGTGATGTCGCGAAGCAGGCACGGCAGGTCTTCGACGGAGAAACCGGGAGCACGCTGATCTGGGGCACCGATCAGCGCACCGGCGCGGCTCAGGCCGCCATGCTCAATGGTGTCGCCGCCCATGCCCTGGAACTGGACGACACCGGCGGCTGCGACCATTCCGGCGCGGTGGTGCTGCCGGCAGTCATGGCGGCGGTGTCGATGTCTGGACAACCGGTGAATGGCCGGGAGTTGATCACCGCTGTGGTAATCGGCTACGAAATCGGCCGTCGGGTGCTCGAAGCCTGCGGCAGCTACTCAGCCCACAACGGCGCCGGCTGGCACTCCACCGCCACCTGCGGCGTGTTCGCTGCGGCGGCGGCCAGTGCGCGAATTCTCGGACTGGATATCGGGCAAACCGTCTCGGCGCTGGGCATTGCCGGCAGTTTCAGTGGGGGGTTATGGGCGTTTATTCACGACGGCTCGCAAAGTAAAAAACTTCACAGTGGTCGTGCCGCCGAGGGTGGGTTGCTGGCGGCGCGATTTGCCCAACGAGGCATCAGCGGGCCGACCCGATTATTCGATGATGTCTGGGGCGGATTTCTCAAGACTTTGGCAAGTGAGACTGCACAACCTGACGCGCTGGATGCCGACCTGGGCGTCGTGTGGAAACTCGCTCGCTGTTCGATCAAACCCTACGCCGCGTGCCGCGGAACGCATTCAGCCATTGATGCGCTGGGGCTGTTGCTGGATCAACTGCAGGTCAGCGCGGATCAAGTCGAGGATGTCCGGGTGTCGTTGTGCGGGTTTCTGCAGGACATGTGCGGCGGACGCGATGTCAGCACGCTGGCGGCGGCGCAGATGAGCCTGCCGTATGCCCTCGCGGCCCGGCTGGTGCAGGGTCATTGCCGGTTGGAGGCGTATGACGATGAACAACGGGGCGATCCAAGGATTGCTCACTGGATGTCGCGCATCCGCCTTGAAGTGGACCCGCAACTGTCAGAGGATGGCGAGCCCGTCGTCAGCGTGCGGACCGTGGACGGTCGGCAGGCGAGCCTGTGTGTCGACCCGCCACTGGGTGCGCCGGGCAATCCGTTGAGTGATGCGGCGCTGGAGGAGAAGTTTTTCAGCCTGGCGGTGCGGGTGATGGCGCGGGGGCAAGCGGCAGAACTGCTCGGGCAGTTGTGGCGGTTGGATGAGCTGGAATCGGTTCGTTCGCTGGATCGGTGGCTGACTTGAACATTGCGTTGCCTGATCCGGCCTCTTCGCGAGCAAGCCCGCTCCCACAGTTGATCTTCAGTGAACACAAAATTGGTGATCACTGAAGATCAACTGTGGGAGCGGGCTTGCTCGCGAATGGCAGCGACTGGGTGTTACGACGAACACTAAAATCTAAATAAGGATATTTGCACCACCGTGGCCACTTACTCACTCGTTATCCGCCGGTTGATGATCGTTTCGCTGACCATCGTCGTCAGCCGCGCCATCACCAGCCCGCTGCTGACGCTGTTCCTGAGCAACAAACTCGGCCTCAACCAACAGGATGTCGGCTTGCTGCTGGGCATCGCGGTGTTCATCGCCACCCTGCTCGCGCTCTACGGCGGTTACATCATCGACCGTCTCGAAAAGCGCCGCCTACTGATTCTGGCGATGCTCTCCAGCGCCATCGGCTTCGTGCTGCTGACCTTCGCCGACAACCTCTACCTGACCACCGCCACCCTGGTGATCACCGAAACCGCCTCGGCGCTGTTCCTGATCGGTTCGAAGGCGATCCTCAGCGAAAACCTGCCCATAGGCCAGCGCGCCAAGGCGTTTTCCCTGCGCTACACCTTGACCAACATCGGCTACGCCACCGGCCCGATGCTGGGCGTGGTGATTGCCGGGGTGTATCCGATTGCACCGTTCCTGATTGCCGGCGGCATCGCGTTCTTCAGTATTTTCCTGATGATCGGGATACCGAAGGACCCCGCCCAGACACCCGCAATCGGCCAGCCCCAGAGTTTTCTCAAGACCCTGGTCACCCTGAAGAACGACCGCACGCTGATCATGTTCACCTGCGGCTGCCTGCTCAGTACCGTGGTTCATGGCCGTTTCACCCTGTACCTGTCGCAATACCTGCTGGTGACCCACGACTCCAAACGGGCACTGGAAACCATGGCCGCCCTGCTCGCCTGCAATGCGATCAGCGTGATCCTGCTGCAATACCAGATCGGCCGTTTCCTCAAACGCGAACAATTGCGTTACTGGATCGCGGGCGGTACCAGCCTGTTCATTGTCGGATTGATCGGTTTCAGCCTGGCCGACAGCCTGGTGAGCTGGTGCGTGGCCATGTTCATCTTCACCCTCGGTGAAATGATCATTTACCCCGCCGAATTCCTCTTCGTCGACACCCTGGCCCCGGAAGAACTGCGCGGTAGTTATTACGGCGCGCAAAACCTCGCGGCCCTGGGCGGTGCCTTGAGCCCGGTGATTTGCGGTTTCCTGCTGATGCACACCCCGGCGCCCACGATGTTTTATGCCCTGAGCGCGCTGACCGCCATGGGCGGTTTCCTGTGTTTCATGAGCGGTCGCCGGGTGGCATTACAGCAAAATTAATGCACTAAAACTGCATTAATATGAATTTGTCAGCATCAGGAATGAACGGCACACTGTGCCCGTTCCTCCCCCAATAGTTGGAACAACTTCAAGGGCTTTCTGGGTATCCCAGCTAAGCCTTTTTTTTGCCTCGGTTTTTTTTCAACGGATCGTCTGCCTCATGTTTGCTCGCTGGTTTCCCGCCGCCATCAACACCCGCCCCTCCGAATGGAGCCGCGCCGCGATCGGCATGTCGTTGGGCACGATGTTCAGCGTCTGGCTCTGCAGCCAGGTATTCGGCATGCCAGTGGCGCAGCACCTGATCGGTCCGCTGGGTGCATCGGCCGTGCTGCTGTTCGCCGTGTCCTCCGGCGCCCTCGCCCAGCCCTGGTCGATTCTCGGCGGCTACCTCAGCGCCGGGGTGGTTGCGCTGCTGGTCGCTCACGTGCTCGGGCGAACCCTTGGCAGCGCTTGCCTGGCGGCGGGCATGGCGCTGATTCTGATGTGCTGGCTGCGTTGCCTGCATCCACCGGCCGGGGCCTTGGCGTTGCTGTTGGTATTGGCAGACCCGGCGACCATTGCCCTCGACTGGAAAGCCCTCGGCCCGGTGATGCTCAGCGGATCGACCATGTTGCTCAGCGCCCTGGCCTACAACAACCTGACGCGCATTCGTTACCCAAAACGTCCCGCTGAACCGGCACCGATGATGCCCGTCCCCGACAGCCAGGCGATCACCGCCCAGGACATGAAACTGGCCCTGGCGGACATGGAAGCCTTCTTCGACGTCACCCCGGAAGACCTTGAACAGTTGATCCATGCCAGTGAGCTGCATGCCAGGCGCCGCAGCATTGCTGAGGTACTCAGCAGTAGAACCTGAAGAAACACAGATCCCCTGTGGGAGCGGGCTTGCTCGCGAAAGCGGTGTGTCATCCAACATCAATGTTGATTGGCAGGGCCCCTTCGCGAGCAAGCCCGCTCCCACAGGTTCAGCGCCAACCCAAAAATCTGTTTAGGCCGCTGATTGTTGCCGTGCAGGCACTGCCAGACTCACCGCGCGCACCGATGAACCGGCACTCAACCCCAAACTCTTCGCAGTTGCTGCATCGACTATCAACGTCCCGGCAGCCACCCGTGCCGGTGCCGCGGTAATCCGGCACTCGGCAAATTGACGGTTATGAATCAGGTAAGTCGCCGCCTGCTCACCCGGTGTGCCAATGCTCAGTTGCAGCACCTGACTGTCGCGCACTGCGCGGATATCCCCGGTGGCGCATTCAATCAGCGGGCCACCGTCAAAGATGTCGATGTAATCGCGGTGTTCGAATCCTTCAGCCTTGAGCATGCCCAGCGCCGGTTCGGTGTTGGGGTGAACCCGACCGATGACGGTTCTTGCTGCTTCAGGCAACAGGCAGGTGGGCAACGGAAACTTGGGCATCAGCTCGGCGATGAACGTCTTGTTACCCAGCCCGGTCAGATAGTCGGCATCGGCAAAGTCCATCTTGAAGAAGTGCCGTCCCAGGCCTTCCCAGAACGGTGAAACGCCCTCCGCGTCCGAGTAACCGCGCATCTCGGCGATGACCTTCTCCCCGAAGTGCTGACGAAACTCCGCCAGAAACAGGAACCGCGCCTTGGACAGCAAGCGCCCGTTCAGGCCGCTGCGGTGGTCGGCATGCAGGAACAGCGAACACAGCTCTGAGTGACCGGTCATGTCGTTACCGAGGAACAACGTCGGCAGCTGCTGATTGATCCCGAGGTTTTTCGAGGCCGCGACAAACAGGCCCAGTCGATAGTTGTACCAAGGCTCGCGCAGGCCGACGGCACCGGCCAGTGCGCAAATGCCGATGGCTTCATGCTGGTCATTCTCGAGCACAAACAGGTAATCGGCATCGGCACGCTCGGCTTCGCCGGCGAAGGTTTTCGCCGCCCATTCCAGACGCTGACGCAAACGCCCCGCGTCGGCCGGCAAGGTGGTCAAACCGGTTCCGGCGCTATGGGCCAGGGCTAACAGTGCCGGCAGGTCTGCCGGTGTGGCTGGACGAACGATCATCGCATTTGCTCCTGGGTAGCCAGATGTTTGGACAGAAAGACCTCGGCCAGCATGCAGCGCGCACTGCCGCCGCCGATGCGCTCGATGGTGTCGATGTTCACGGGGAGTGGCGTGGTGTGGGTTTCGATCAGGCGACGCTGCGCGGCATCCAGCGATTGCCAGGCCGTGCGCGACATCACCAGCAAGGGTTCGCCCGCAGCGTTGTGGACTTCCAGCATGTTGCCGGCGAAAGATTCCAGCTGCGCCCAGTTCAAGGCAATCACCTGCTTGCCGCTGTCCTCCAGGCGTTTACGCAGGGCCAGGCGTTCGGCCGGGTGCGTGACCGAGGCCAGGCACGCCACGGCCAGGCGCGTGCCGACACTCATCATCACGTTGGTGTGGTAAATCGCGACGCCCTGGCGGTCCACCGCATTGAAGGCGCACAGCTCGTAACCCAAATGACTGACCACCTGGTCCAGGGCACGGGCATGGGTGCGGGTGGAGTAACCGGCGTAGCAAATCCGCTGCTGACGATCCAGCACCATGCTGCCGGTGCCTTCGAGGAACACTTCCTGCTGTTCGAGGCTGGAAAGGTCCAGCAACTGTTCCACCCGGTACTCGTCCCGCAGCCAGTCGAGCACGCCTTTGTCCCGTTCCAGGCGCCGGTTATGGCCCTGCATCGGGTACAGCACCAAGGTGCCGTCGGGATGGCTGCTCCACCAGTTGTTGGGGAAGATCGAATCCGGGGTATGCGGCGCTTCGCGGTCGTTGTGCACCATGACCTCGACACCGTGGTGACGCAGCGCGGCAACGTAGCCATCGAACTCTTGCAGGGCCTTGAGCTGCACGTCTTCGCTGACGGCGGCCGGCTGCTGGAAACGGTTGTTCGCCGCCGTGTCCTGATTGAAGGAGAAACGTGTCGGGCGAATCATCAAAACGGTATTGGTGGTTTGCATGGGCACAGATTCAATGAGGGTTAAGAGGTACTCATTGTCTGTTTCGCAGGCTGGAAAACCCGGTTGATAAATGGCTGTGGCGTGATGGAAACGGCTGAAAAACGTGTGTGGCCCAGCCGATTCGGCGGAGCTGAACACAAAAAAAATCGCAGCCCGGAGCTGCGATTTTTTTGTTCTGCCAAACCTATTCCATCGTGGTCTTGACCATCGCCAATTCCGGATGGCTGACCAACTTGTCGATGTGCAAATCCGGGTCATCGAACCAGACTTCGGTCAGCACCCGATAGTGCTCCATGTCCCGGCAACGCATGCGCAAGCTGTAGTCGAACGCACCGCTGATCAACCGACATTCCAGTACCTGCGGGCAGGCGCGGACCTTGGCTTCGAACGCCTTTTGCGCCGCCCGCCCACTCTGGTTGGACAATGCAACCAGCACCAGCAACGACAAGCCTGGCGTCAGTTTCTTTTCATCGAGAATCGCGCCATACCCACGAATGACCCCGAGCTGTTCGAGTTTGCGCACCCGTTCCAGGCACGGCCTGGGCGTCAGGTGCACGCGCTCGGAAAGCTTTTGATAAGTGATGCGCCCTTCGTGGCGCAGCACTTCGATGATTGCCTGATCGATACGATCAAGCACGATCGACAGATCGCGGATATCCGCCATGTACGTCTTGCCTCACTTCAAACGACCCGATAGAAATTGCTGCAAACGTTCACTTTTGGGCTGGTCGAGGATCGTAGCGTCACCCTGCTCCTCGACCTTGCCCTGATGCAAGAACAACACCTGGCTGGAAACCTGCCGGGCAAACCCCATCTCGTGGGTCACCATCAACATGGTACGGCCTTCTTCGGCCAGCGCCTGAATGACCTTCAGCACCTCACCCACCAATTCCGGATCGAGTGCCGAAGTCGGCTCGTCGAACAACAGAATCTCCGGTTCCACCGCCAGGGCACGCGCGATCGCCACCCGCTGTTGCTGCCCACCGGACAGAAACGCCGGGTATTGATCGGCCACTCGTTGCGCCAGACCGACCTTGTCCAGATAGGCCCGCGCACTCTCTTCGGCGGCCTTGCGGCTGATCCCCAGCACCCGACACGGCGCCAGCACGATGTTCTCCAGCACCGTCAGATGGCTCCACAGATTGAAATGCTGGAACACCATCGCCAGGCGCGTGCGCAAACGCTGCAATTGCGCCGGATGAGCGACACGCATGCCACCGGCACCCGGGCGCGTGATGACGCGCTCGCCGTCCAGTTCAATGGCGCCTTCGTCCGCGCGCTCCAGAAAGTTGATGCAGCGCAGCATCGTGCTTTTACCCGAACCGCTGGCGCCGATCATGCTCACCACATCGCCTGCCCGTGCATTCAACGAGACGCCCTTGAGCACTTCGTTGTCACCAAAACGTTTATACAGATTTTCAACCGTGAGTTTGTACATGTCAGCACTCCTGGAGCGGCGCGCCTGGCGGCACCGCTCTGGACAGAAAATGGGATTCAGTGAGTCGGGCCGAGAAAACTCAGCCAGCGCTTCTCTGCCAGGCGGAAGGCTCCGACCAGGCCGAACGACAGCGCGAGGTACAGCAGGCCGGCAATGCCGAAGGCCTGGAAGGTCATGAAGGTCGCGGCATTGGCGTCCCGGGCGATTTTGAGGATGTCCGGAATGGTGGCGGTGAACGCCACGGAAGTCGCGTGCAACATCAGGATCACCTCGTTGCTGTAATACGGCAGTGCCCGGCGCAATGCCGAAGGCAGAATCAGCCGCAGGTACAGGCGCCAGCCACTTAATCCATACGCGTGCGCGGCCTCGATTTCACCGTAGGGAATGCTGCGAATCGCCCCGGCGAAGATTTCCACGGTGTAGGCGCAAGTGTTGAGCGTGAACGCGAGCAAGGTGCAATTCATCGCATCGCGGAAAAATGCTTCGAGCAGCGGTTGCGAGCGCACCACCGCGATGCCGTAGATCCCGCTGTAGCAAATCAGCAACTGGATATACAGCGGCGTACCGCGAAACACATAAGTGAACAGCTGAACCGGCCAGCGCAACAGGCCCCAGCGCGAGGTGCGCATGATCGCCAATGGCAGCGACAGGAAGAACCCCATCACAATGCTCGTCACCAGCAGCCACAAGGTCATGGCCAACCCGGTGAGGCTGTAGCCGTCGCTGAACAGAAAGGGTTTCCAGTATTCGGCAATCAACTCGATCATCGTGCCATCCCCCGCACACCCTGGTTATAGCGCCGTTCCAACACGCGCAAAACGTAGTTCGAAGCGCTGGTGATCAGCAAATACAGCGCCGCTGCCAGCAGCAGGAAATCGAGCATATTGAAGGTGCTTTTACCCGCTTCCTGCGCGACTTTGACCAGGTCCGACAAACCGATGATCGACACCAGCGCCGTAGCCTTGAGCAGCACCAACCAGTTATTGCCCAGGCTCGGCAAAGCGAAACGCATCATCTGCGGGAACACCACAAAGCGGAATCGCTGCCAGCGGTTCAGACCAAAGCACGCGGCGGCCTCCTGCTGGCCGCGCGGCACGCTCAGAATCGCCCCGCGAAAGGTCTCGGTGAAATACGCGCCGTAGATAAACCCAAGGGTGATGACGCCGGCCACGAACGGATCGATTTCCATGTAGGGCCAGTCCATCGCCTCGGTCAGGCTGCTCAGCCAGCCTTGCAGGCTGTAGAAAATCAACAGCATCAGCACCAGGTCCGGCACACCGCGGATCAGCGTCGTGTAGAAGGTCGCCGGCAGGTTCAACAGTTTTAGCGGCGACAGTTTCGCCGCTGCGCCGAGCAGGCCCAGCGCCATGCTCACCAGCAGCGAGAGCGCTGACAATTTCAGCGTGACCCAGGTGCCGTGCAGCAACAAAGGGCCATAGCCTTGCAGGGCCGAGAGATCGACCCCGATCAGATTCAGGAAGAAGTTCACGTCAATCACCTGTCTTGAGGCGCCCGCGCTCAAGCGCTGCGCCTGTTACCAGACGCAGCCTTCGGGGCGCGAGGATCAGTAGTTGTAGAGGTCCAGATCGCCGAAGTGTTTCTGCTGGATCTGTGCGTAGATACCCTTGTCATGCAGGGCCTTGATGGCGGTATTGAGCATGCCTTTGAGTTCTTCGTTGTCCTTGCGCACGCCGATGGCGATGTCGGACGGTACCAACGGGTCGCTGATGCCTTCACTGTTCTTGAAGTCAGCGCCTTGCGGTGAGGTCAAAAAGCTCATTTGCGCCTGCATCTTGTCCTGGATCGAGGCGTCGAGACGGCCAAATACCAGGTCGGCGTAAACCTGATCCTGATTCTGATAGGCCCGCAGTTTCACGCCGCCGGGTGCCAGTTTGGCCTTGGCATAGGTTTCCTGAATCGTGCCCTGCATGTAACCGATGGTCTTGCCCTGCAGCGACTCAGCGGTAGGCAACAGCCCGGAATCCTTGCGAGTGACGATGGCGGTCGGCCCGGCATACAGGCGATCGGTGAAGTCGATCTGTTTCTTGCGCGCATCGGTCACGGTCATCGACGATTCGATGGCATCGAACTTGCCCGCCTTGAGCGCCGGAATCAGCCCGTCGAAGTCATTGCTGACCCACACGCATTTCACCTTCAGTTCGGCGCAGATCGCGTTGCCCAAATCCACGCCAAAACCCTGCACGCCGCCATCGGCGGTGGTGGACTCAAAAGGCGGGTAGCTCGGGTTGACGCCGAATCGCAGCTCTTTCCATTCCTTGGCACTGGCGCCGGTGGTGCAGCACAGCAATGCGAGTACCGACAAGCTCAGCCATCTAGTCTTCATCTTCTTGAATCCCGATTTGTTTGGAATTATCGCGGCCAGGCTAACCAGGCCACCTTTATGGGCAGGAACAGAGAGTCGATGCGGCTAACACCGCAACAGCGTTCTTATTGTTTTGCACGGTGGGCCGCACTCAGCGGCACCCGGCCTGAAACCCTCGACACAGACGGCTTCAAACCCGAGGCCAGAATGCC
Source organism: Pseudomonas sp. PDM25 (assembly GCF_019219045.1). Classification (NCBI taxonomy): domain Bacteria; kingdom Pseudomonadati; phylum Pseudomonadota; class Gammaproteobacteria; order Pseudomonadales; family Pseudomonadaceae; genus Pseudomonas; species Pseudomonas sp. PDM25. The sequence goes on along the minus strand of NZ_JAHUWL010000001.1, from coordinate 146,952 downwards.
AACAGATGAGCGGGTGCAGGTGTCGTACGGGCCGGTGCAGACACCCGGAATGCGCTGATAAGGCTGTTTTGACAGCCGAATCTGTCGTGAGCCCGGCCCGCGGCCGTTTTCGCAAAGGAATTCCACACCGGCATTACAAAAATGCAGGCAAGACCTGCACATATGCCGGTTGTACATCACAAATTTGCACTGTTACGATCCAGCATCGCTCGCGCGCGAGCTTCTCTATAAAGAACAATAAAAGCAGGGAGTTAGTGATGACTGCTCAGGTTTCATCGAAGTGGACTTCGTCCATGGATGCCATGCAAAACGACGTGCTGGCCGAGGTCCGCAACCACATCGGTCACCTGACCCTCAATCGCCCCGCCGGGCTCAACGCCATTACCCTGGACATGGTGCGCAACCTGCAGCGTCAGCTCGACGCCTGGGCTCTGGATCCGCACGTACACGCGGTGGTGTTGCGCGGTGCTGGCGAGAAGGCTTTCTGTGCCGGCGGTGATATTCGCTCGCTGTACGACAGCTTCAAGAACGGCGACACGCTGCACGAAGATTTCTTCGTCGAGGAATACGCCCTCGACCTCGCGATTCACCATTACCGCAAACCTGTACTCGCCTTGATGGACGGTTTTGTCCTGGGTGGCGGCATGGGCCTGGTGCAAGGTGCTGACTTGCGGGTGGTCACCGAGAAAAGCCGTCTGGCGATGCCGGAAGTGGCGATCGGTTATTTCCCGGATGTCGGTGGCAGCCATTTCCTGCCGCGCGTTCCCGGTGAACTGGGGATTTACCTCGGCGTCAGCGGCGTGCAGATCCGTGCGGCCGATGCGCTCTATTGCGGCCTGGCCGACTGGTACCTGGAGAGCGACAAACTGGGCACCCTCGACGAGCGACTCGATCAGCTCGAATGGCACGAAACGCCGTTGAAGGACCTTCAAGGTCTGCTGGCGAAACTTGCGGTGCAACAGCTACCCGACGCGCCATTGAGCGCGTTGCGCCCGGCCATCGATCACTTCTTCGCCCTGCCCGATGTGCCGAGTATTGTTGAGCAACTGCGTGAAGTAACGGTCGCCGACAGCCACGAATGGGCCACGACCACCGCCGACCTGCTGGAAAGCCGTTCACCGCAGGCCATGGGCGTGACCCTGGAAATGCTCCGTCGTGGTCGGCACTTGAGTCTGGAAGACTGCTTCGCCCTTGAGCTGCACCTGGACCGTCAGTGGTTCGAGCGCGGCGACCTGATCGAAGGCGTGCGCGCCTTGCTGATCGACAAAGACAAGAAACCGCGCTGGAACCCGCCGACCTTGCAGGCGCTGGACGCCGAGCACGTCGCGAGTTTCTTCACCGGTTTTGACCAAAGCGGGAGCTGAGCCATGCACGATATCGAATTGAGCGAAGAGCAAGTCATGATCCGCGACATGGCCCGGGACTTTGCCCGCGGCGAAATCGCACCCCACGCCCAGGCTTGGGAAAAGGCCGGCTGGATCGATGATGGTCTGGTGGCGAAGATGGGCGAACTCGGCCTGCTGGGCATGGTGGTGCCCGAGGAATGGGGCGGCACCTATGTCGACTACGTCGCCTACGCCTTGGCCGTGGAAGAGATTTCGGCCGGTGACGGCGCCACTGGCGCACTGATGAGCATTCACAACTCCGTAGGTTGCGGTCCGGTCCTCAACTACGGCACTGAAGAACAGAAACAGACCTGGCTGCCGGATCTGGCCAGCGGTCAGGCCATCGGCTGCTTCTGCCTGACCGAACCCCAGGCCGGCTCCGAAGCCCACAACCTGCGCACCCGCGCCGAACTGCGCGACGGCCAGTGGGTGATCAACGGCGCCAAGCAATTCGTCAGCAACGGCAAACGGGCGAAACTGGCCATCGTGTTTGCGGTGACCGATCCGGACTTGGGCAAGCGCGGCATCTCGGCGTTCCTGGTGCCGACCGATACAGCGGGTTTCATCGTCGATCGCACCGAACACAAAATGGGTATTCGCGCGTCCGATACCTGCGCGGTGACCCTGAGCAATTGCACGATCCCTGAAGCCAACCTGCTGGGTGAGCGCGGCAAAGGACTGGCGATTGCCCTCTCCAACCTCGAAGGCGGCCGCATCGGCATTGCGGCGCAGGCGTTGGGCATTGCCCGCGCGGCGTTTGAAGCAGCGCTGGCCTACTCGCGGGATCGGGTGCAGTTCAACAAGCCGATCATCGAGCACCAGAGCATTGCCAACATGCTGGCCGACATGCACACCCGGTTGAACGCGGCACGACTGCTGATCCTGCATGCCGCGCGGTTGCGCAGTGCCGGCAAGCCGTGTCTGTCGGAGGCTTCACAGGCTAAATTGTTTGCATCGGAGATGGCCGAGAAAGTGTGTTCGTCGGCGATGCAGATTCACGGCGGGTATGGGTATCTGGAGGATTACCCGGTGGAGCGTTACTACCGGGATGCGCGGATTACGCAGATTTATGAAGGGTCGAGCGAGATACAACGGATGGTGATTGCCCGGGAGTTGAAGCACTACCTGGTCTAATGATCGCCACCGAACTGATCGTTCCCACGCGCATGGGAACGATCAAAAGCTTAAAAGCTTCGCGAGCAAGCCCGCTCCCACATTAGTCCGCGTTCCTCCTGGAAACACGCGGACTAATGTGGGAGCGGGCTTGCTCGCGAAAGCGCCTTCAAGAACGCTACATTACTTCCCTTGGAACTCGGCCTCACGCTTGGCAATAAACGCCGCCATCCCTTCCTTCTGATCCTGCGTCGCAAACGCCGCATGGAACACCCGACGTTCAAAGCGCACACCTTCCGACAGGCTCACTTCAAACGCGCGGTTGACGCTTTCCTTGATCATCATTGCAATCGGCAACGACTTCTTGGCAATCAGCGCCGCGACTTTCAACGCTTCTTCCAGCAACTCATCAGCCGGAACAATCCGCGCGACAATCCCGCAACGCTCCGCTTCCACCGCATCGATCAAGCGACCGCTGAGGCACATTTCCATAGCCTTGGCCTTGCCCACCGCGCGGGTCAGGCGCTGGGTGCCGCCCATGCCCGGCAGTACGCCGAGGTTGATTTCCGGCTGACCGAACTTGGCGTTGTCGCCGGCCAGGATGAAGTCGCACATCAGCGCCAGTTCACACCCACCGCCTAAGGCGAAACCGTTGACGGCAGCAATGATCGGCTTGCGGCGGTTAGCCACGCGATCGCTGTCGCTGAACAGGTCGTCGAGGTAGATCTGCGGGTAGGTCAGCTCGGCCATTTCCTTGATGTCGGCGCCGGCCGCGAAGGCTTTTTTCGAGCCGGTGAGCACGATGCAGCCGATGTTCGAATCGGCTTCCAGGCCATCGAGGGCGTGGTTCAGCTCGCTGACGATCTGCGCGTTCAACGCATTCAACGCTTGCGGGCGGTTCAGGGTGATCAGGCCAACGCGACCGTGGGTTTCCAACAAAATCGTTTCGTAGTTCACAAGTAGCTTCCTTCTCAAAGATTGCGCGAAATAACCATGCGCTGAATATCGCTGGTGCCTTCGTAGATCTGGCAAACGCGCACGTCGCGGTAGATCCGCTCCAGCGGGAAATCGTTCAAGTAACCGTAACCACCGAGGGTTTGCAACGCCGAGGAGCAGACTTTTTCGGCCATTTCCGAGGCGAACAGCTTGGCCATGGACGCTTCGACCAAGGCCGGTTTACCGCTGTCACGCAGCGCCGCCGCGTAATGCACCATCTGCCGAGCCACAGCGATTTGGGTCGCCATGTCCGCCAGGCGGAACGCGACCGCTTGATGTTCGATGATCGGCTTGCCAAAGCTTTCACGCTCGCGGGCATAGTCGCGGGCTGCTTCGAACGCAGCGCGGGCCATGCCCACCGATTGCGAAGCGATGCCGACACGGCCGCCTTCAAGGTTGGCCAAGGCGATTCGATAACCTTCGCCCTCCTCGCCCAAGCGGTTGGCCACCGGCACCTTCACGTCTTCGAACAGGATCTGGCAGGTGTCGGAAGCGTGCTGGCCGAGCTTGTCTTCGACCCGCGCAACTTTATAGCCTGGCGAATCGGTGGGCACGATCAGCGCCGTGATGCCACGCTTGCCGGCACTCGGGTCAGTCACGGCGAACACGATCACCACCCCGGCGTTCTGCCCGGAGGTGATGAACTGCTTGCAGCCGTTCAACACGTAGTGATCGCCTTCCAGACGGGCACGGGTTTTCAAGCCGCTGGCGTCGGAGCCGGCCTGCGGTTCGGTCAGGGCAAATGCCCCTAGCATCGAGCCGCTGGCCAACGGTTTGAGGAAGCGCTCTTTCTGGTCGTCGTTGCCGTATTTGAGAATCGGCACGCAACCCACCGAGTTGTGCACGCTCATGATCGTCGAGCAGGCGCCGTCGCCGGCCGCGATTTCTTCCAGGGCCATGGCGTAGGCCAGGTAGCCGGTGTCGCAACCGCCCCACTCTTCCGGCACCAACATGCCGAAGAAGCCCAGCTCGGCCATCTCGCCGATGGCCTCCTTGGGGAAGCGATGCTCGCGGTCCCACTCGGCGGCGAACGGTTTCAGCCGTTCCTGGGCAAACTGCCGGGCCGCGTCGCTGATTTGCAGTTGTTCGTCATTGGGAATCATGCCAAATCCTTAAAAGTGAGCCTGTCGCACAAAATACCTGGTGAAACGCTGGACCTGTGGGAGCGGGCTTGCTCGCGAAGAGGCCGTGTCAGTCGACATCAAGGTTGAATGACACACCGCTTTCGCGAGCAAGCCCGCTCCCACGGGATAGGCGTCAGCCCTTAGTACAGGCATTCAACGGCCATGGCCGTGGCTTCGCCGCCGCCGATACAGATCGCTGCAACGCCGCGCTTCAGGCCTTTCTGGCGCAGGGCCGAGAGCAAGGTCACGAGGATCCGCGCGCCAGACGCACCGATCGGGTGACCGAGGGCGCAAGCGCCGCCGTGAACGTTGATCTTCTCGTGGGGGATTTCCAGTTTGGTCATGGTCACCAGACTGACCACGGCGAAGGCTTCGTTGACTTCGACCAGATCGACTTCGTCCAGGGACCAGCCGGTTTTCTTCATCAGCTTCTCGATCGCGCCCACCGGCGCCACCGGGAACAGGCCCGGGGTGTCGGCAAACGCTGCGTGGCCGTGAATCACTGCCAGTGGTTTCAGGCCGCGCTTTTCAGCTTCGGAACGGCGCATCAACACCAGTGCCGCAGCACCATCAGAGATCGAGCTGGAGTTCGCCGCCGTCACCGTGCCGCCGTCGCGGAACGCCGGTTTCAAGGAGGCGATCTTGTCCAGTTTGGCTTTCGGTGGCTGTTCGTCATTGCTGATCAGCACCTGCTCTTTGCCGACGGTCACGGTGAGCGGCACGATCTCGTCTTTGAAACTGCCGTCGTTGATCGCCTGCTGTGCGCGGGTGGTCGAGGCAATGGCAAACGCGTCCTGGGCTTCACGGGTGAAACCGTTGGTTTCAGCGCAATCCTCGGCGTAGGTGCCCATCAGGCGACCCTTGTCGTAAGCGTCTTCCAGACCGTCGAGGAACATGTGGTCAAGGACGCGACCGTGGCCCATGCGGTAACCGCTGCGGGCGCGGTCCAGCAGATACGGGGCGTTGGACATGCTTTCCATGCCGCCGGCGACAACCACATCGGCGCTGCCGGCCACCAGCATGTCGTGGGCCAGAATGGCTGCTTCCATGCCCGAACCGCACATTTTGTTCAGGGTGGTGCAGCGGGTCGATTTATCCAGCCCTGCGCCCAATGCAGCCTGGCGCGCCGGGGCTTGGCCGAGACCGGCAGAGAGGACGCAACCGAACAGCACTTCTTCAACCGAGTCTGGCGCCACACCGGCGCGCTCGACGGCAGCGCGAATTGCCGCAGCACCGAGTTGCGGTGCAGTCAGGCTTTTCAGTTCGCCCTGAAAACCGCCCATCGGGGTGCGGACGGCGCTGACGATAACAATGGGATCGTTGGAAATAGTCATGACAAATCCTCCTTATTTGGCGGCCATGCGCAAGGCGCCGTCGAGACGGATCACCTCGCCATTGAGCATGCTGTTTTCAATGATATGCCTGACCAGCCCGGCATACTCGCTTGGTTTGCCCAAACGTGGCGGAAACGGCACGCCAGCCGCCAGGGACGCGCGGACTTCCGGGGTCATGCCGGCCATCATCGGGGTTTCGAAAATGCCCGGGGCGATGGTCATCACGCGGATGCCGAAGCGCGCCAGTTCACGGGCGGCGGGCAAGGTCAGGCTGACGATCGCGCCTTTGGAGGCGGCATACGCGGCCTGACCGATCTGGCCGTCATAGGCGGCAGCCGAGGCGGTGTTGATGATCACGCCGCGCTCGCCGTCAGCATCGGCTTCGGTTTCGGCAATCGCCGCAGCGGCCAGGCGCAGCATGTTGAAACTGCCGATCAGGTTGACGTTGATCACCTGGCTGAAATTGGCCAACAGGTGCGGGCCATTCTTGCCGAGGATCTTCTCACCGCGCACGATACCGGCGCAGTTGACCAGCCCATTGAGGCCGCCGAAGGCTTTGACCGTCGCCTGCACAGCGGCTTCAGCCGCGGCTTCGTTGCTGATGTCCGCCACCACGCTTTGCGCGCCGAGACGTTCAGCCTGGGCCGCAACAGCTTCGGCGTTCATGTCCACCAGCATCACTTTGGCGCCGGCCGCGACGAGCATTTCAGCCGTGGCCGCACCGAGGCCCGACGCACCGCCGGTGACGAGAAAAACCTTGTTTTCGATCTGCATCATTGTTTCCTTGGATTCAAGCTGAAACGTTCTTCGCGGCGGCCTCTTGAGCCTTGGCGATTTCCTGGTTGCGCAAGATAAAGCGCTGCAATTTGCCGCTAGGGGTTTTCGGCAATTCGCTGACAAATTCGATTTCGCGCGGGTATGAGTGCGCGGCCAGTCGTTTGCGCACGTGTTGGCGCAATTCTTCGGCCAGTTCCGGTGCAGCGCGGTACTGCGGGCTGAGCACGACAAAGGCTTTGACCAGTTCGGTGCGTTCCGGATCGGGCTTGCCGACCACCGCCGCTTCGACCACTGCCGGGTGTTCGATCAATGCGCTTTCCACGTCGAACGGGCCGACCCGGTAGCCGGAGGTGGTGATCACGTCGTCGCTGCGACCGACGAAGCTGATGCTGCCGTCCGGGTTCCACTCGACGGTGTCGCCGCTCAGGTAATAGTTGCCGACGAAGGCCTTGGTCGGTGCGCCTTCGTAACCGGCAAACCAGCACATTGGCGACTGGGTACGATCGATGGCCAGAATGCCCGGCTGACCGACGCCGAGTTCTTTGTACTCGTCATCCAGCACCACGATGCGATGCCCCGGCGAGGCGAAACCGGCGGCGCCCATGTGGATCGGATGCTCCAGGCCATGGTGATTGCACAGCACCATGCCCAGTTCGGTCTGGCCATAGTGGTCGTTGATGACCACACCGAGGTTGTCGGCGAACCAGCGAATCACTTCCGGGTTCAGCGGCTCGCCGGCGCTGCTGACGATGCGCAGCTTGCCCTTGATCGAGCGGGCGAACTCGTCGCCACCCGCGATCAACAGGCGATAGGCCGTCGGCGAACCGGTGAGGTTGGTGATCCCGTATTTGTTGATCACCCGGCAGGTGCTTTCGAGGGAGAACGGGCCATCGTAAAAGGTGATCGGATGCCCCATGGCCATCGGCCCGGTAACACCGAAATAGATGCCATAGGCCCAGCCCGGATCGGCGACGTTCCAGAAGGCGTCTTCAGGGCGCAAGTCCACGGCGTCACGGGTGTAGCTCTGGAAGGCGACGATGGCCTTGAGCGGAACGGACAGCGCTTTCGATGGGCCGGTGGTGCCCGAGGTGAACATCAGCAGGAACGGGTCTTCACCCGTCAGCAGGACCGGCTCGCACTCAGCAGAATAATTGGCCAGTTCGGCCCAGAAGCTGTAATCGCCGCGGACGATGCCTTGGCCTTTGGGACCGGCGACGGTGACGATGGTCGGGCAGTCGGCGACTTCCGAGAGTTTGGAGCGATTGCCCGCGTCGGTCACCACCACTTTGGCGCCCGAGGAGCTGAGGCGGTGTTCGATGGCTTTCGGGCCGAATGCCGTGAACAGCGGCTGGTAGACCGCGCCGATGCGCCAGGTGGCGAATACGGTGATCAGCAATTCGATGTTACGTGGCAGGAGACCGGCCACCTTGTCGCCTTTTTTCACGCCCTGGGCCAGCAGGAAATTGGCTAACCGCGCGGCTTTGTCCTGCAAGTCGCTGAAGGTGTAGGTCGCGCTGGCGCCATCGCGGCCTTCCCAGAACAGCGCGATGCGCCCCGGCAAGGCATGCCGGTCGCAACACTCGACACAGGCGTTGAGGGCAGACAAATCGCCCGCGAGTGCGGCGTCGACGGTGTGCTGATAATTGAACTGTGATGTAGCAGACAAGTAATCGCGCATTGCCAGAATCCCTTTGTATTTTTATTAGGCTGGGGGAACCTCGATTAACAAGGAAATACTCGCTCTGCGCGGGGTGCAGGACAATGGTCAAAGCTATCAAGTTGCGTGACTGGTTTGGCCAAGATTCAAGGGATGCGTCGTCAGGGATGGCCTCTTCGCGAGCAAGCCCGCTCCCACAGGGGGGCACACCACAGAACTACTGTGGGAGCGGGCTTGCTCGCGAAGGCGCCAAACCAATCAACACAAAATCCGGATCAGCTGGCTTCGTTGAGAATCAGGCTGCGGTAATGCCCCGGATTTGACCCGGACCACTTGCGAAACGCCTTGTAGAACGAGCTGGTATCGGCAAAGCCCAAACGCGCGGCGATCTCGGCAAAGCTGATGGTCGGTTCTGCCAGCCAGACAATCGCCAACTCCTTGCGCACGCTGTCCTTGAGCCCCTGGTAAGTCTGCCCCTCTTCGGCCAGGCGTCGACGCAGGGTGGAAGCCGACATGCACAGCTGTTGCGCCAGGGGTTCGGTTTCCGGCCAGTGTTCGGCGGGCAGTTGCCGCAAATCGTGCTTGATCCGGCTGGCCAGGCTCTGCGGGTCGCGGTACTTGACCAGAATATTGGCCGGCGCATGGGCCAGGAAACGCTTGAGCTCTTCCGGGCTGCGCTTGATCGGCAAGTCCAGGCACTCGGCGGAGAAAATCATCCGCGTGCGCGGCCGGTCGAAACGCAGGTTCTCGGAAAACATCACCTGATAGTCATCGCAGAAGTCAGGCTCCGGGCAGCGTAACTCGATGGCCAGGATCGGAATCCGCCGCCCCGCCAGCCAGCAAGCGATGCCGTGAACGATCATCCAGTAGGTGAAATACGTGAAGGCGCGGCGCGGGTCCTGGTCGTCTTCGAGCAGGACGATTTCCGCCAGGCTTTGCTGACGAACCAGTTGCGCGGGCAGGTGTTCGAGCATCAACGACAAAAAGCTCAAACCCGAGGTCAGGCCCGCGGCCAGGCTCGGCTGGACCATGGAGCAGCGACAGAGAAACGCCAGGCTGCCGGATTTGAGCTTGCGCGGGTCCATGCCAAAAAACTCATCGTCCCCACGTCGTGCCAGTAAACGCCACAGGCGCGCATAAGCGGTGGCCGGCACGCGTGCGTCGGTGGTTTGCAGCAATGCCGGATCGATGCCGACCTTGTTCAACACCTCTTCGGTGGCGACTCCCGGGGCGCAGCTTTGCAACAGCGCTTCACGCACCAGTTGAATGGAAATGGTGTCTTTTTCCGACATTAAGCGTCACTCAGGTGCTCTGATTAATCTGTTGGCCATCTTAGGCAGCCCGCAATAAAAAACCAGCCCTGCGCGTAACCAGCCTCAATTAGCTGGCCCTGTGGCCGATAGGTTGTTGCCGGGAATTCCCGAATAGACATGGAGTTGTAAACGTTATGATCGTCGGCATTGATTTGGGCACCACCAATAGTCTGGTTGCCGTTTGGCGCAACGGCGCGCCTGAACTGGTTCCCAACGCCCTGGAAAGTCTGCTGACGCCAAGCGTGGTGGGCCTCGACGACGAGGGTAGAGTGCTGGTCGGACAGGCCGCCAATGAACGTTTACAGACTCACCCACAGTTGACGGCGGCATTGTTCAAACGACACATGGGCAGCGCTCATGAACTTCGCCTCGGCACCCGATCGTTCCGTCCGGAAGAACTGTCGGCACTGGTGCTGCGCAGCCTGAAGGCGGACGTCGAGCGCCGCTACGGAGAAACGGTCACTGAAGCGGTGATCAGCGTACCCGCCTATTTCAACGACGCCCAGCGCAAAGCCACGAAAATCGCTGGCGAACTGGCCGGTCTCAAGGTCGAACGGCTGATCAACGAACCGACTGCTGCGGCCCTCGCCTACGGACTGCATCAACGCGACAGCGCCAGTTCGTTTCTGGTGTTCGACCTCGGTGGAGGGACCTTCGATGTGTCGATCCTCGAACTGTTCGACGGCGTCATGGAAGTGCGCGCCAGCGCCGGCGACAACTTTCTCGGAGGCGAAGACTTCGACACCGTGCTGGTTCAGGCCTTTGTCGCCGCACACGCCAACCGTAGCGACATGCCCTCACTGACGGAACCGAATATCGCCCATCGCCTGCGCCGCGAAGCCGAGCGCGTGCGACACGCCCTTGGCCAGGCCGACAGCGCGACCTTCGTCCTGCGTCATGGCAGCGGTCAATGGGAGCAGACGTTCACCCAGGCGCAGTTGGCCGAACTCTGCGCCCCGCTGCTCGTGCGTCTGCGCACGCCGATCGAAACCGCGCTGCGCGACGCGCGTATTCGGCCATCGGAGCTGGATGAAGTCCTGCTGGTGGGCGGTACGACCCGCATGCCAATGATCCGGCGAATGGTCGCGGGGTTGTTCGGCCGGTTTCCTTCGATTGCGCTGAACCCGGACGAATCGATTGCGCTGGGCGCAGCGGTGCAGGCGGCCCTGAAGGCACGGGATGCCGCACTTGAAGAGGTGGTGTTGACCGACGTTTGCCCCTACACCTTGGGCATCGAAGTCGCGGTCAGCGTCGGCGAAAGTACGCAAGCGGGTCATTACCTGCCAATTATCGAGCGCAACTGCGTGGTCCCGGTGAGCCGGGTCAAAACCGTCTCGACCCTGCGCCACCATCAACGCGTTGTGCAGTTGAAGATTTACCAGGGCGAAAGTCGTTGGGTAAAAGAAAACATTTATCTGGGGGAAATGGACATCGAGGTGCCCGTGGCGCCGGCTGGCGAGATCAGCATCGATGTACGCTTCACTTACGATAACAACGGCCTGCTCGAAGCCGAGGCGCTGATAAATCGTACCGGTGAGCGTCGGATCCTGGTGATCGAAAACAATCCCGGTGTACTCGATCCCGAAGAGGTTCGGAAACGCCTGGCCGCGCTGGCCAACCTCAAGATTCACCCGCGCGAGCAACAGGTCAACAGCCTGCTAAATGCCCGTCTCGAGCGCCTTTATCAGGAAAGCCTCGGTGATTTGCGTCAACGCCTCGATCACATGGCCAACCGCTTTCAGCAGGTGCTCGATACCCAGAACGACCGCGCGATACGCGAACTGCGCCTGCAACTGACGCAACAGCTTGATGAACTGGAACAGGGCCTGTGGCGGTGAATTGCTGGGCAATTCTGGGGCTGGAAGCCGATGCCGACTTGCGCAGCATCAAACGCCAATACGCTACGCTGCTTAAAGTGCACCGCCCGGACGAAGACCCGAGCGGTTTCCAGCGTCTGCGCGAAGCCTATGAGCAGGCGATGGAGTGGAGTCGCCGCGAATCGTCGATGTCTTCATTCAGTCAGCGCGACCCTGTGGTTGAAACACAGCCTCTTGAGCGGTCGCTTGATCCTCCGCTCAGTTTCGAGCTGGAACATCTAGAGGTTGAGCGCACCCACGGAGCACGACGGGCGGCGCAGCTACTGGAAGACGTTACGGTCGAGCAACTCGATGAACGTCTGGCTCAGGCACAGGTGTCTCACTGCAGCCGGGAGTTTGAAGACCAGTTGTTAATGACGTGCCTGTCACCGCGCGACGACGGGATGTTATTGGTCGCCTGGGGGATGGAGAAATTCAACTGGCTCAGCGTCTGGCAGCGCCCGGACTTATCGCCGCATGTGCTTGAGTTGGTGCTTCGCGCTTACTGCAACCATGTGGAAAAGGGCTTGCGCGAGCTGCTTGACGCTGGCCAGGTCGACGCGTTCGTCAAGCGCTACCTGGTGCTCAAAAAAGTCGACTGGCTGCAGTCGTTCGAACGCCACGACTGGTTCAATGAAACCTTGGCCCGCTTACTGGTGGATTCGAGTTTCTGGTCGGCACATGTGTTCGAAACGCTGTGTGCACATCAGCACTGGAGCGCCACAGAGGACGGGGGGCGTTGCTCGCAGCCTTATTGGTCGGCGCTCGTGAAACGCCGAGATGAGCAGGTGTTTGTTGAAACCCTGGAACGCCTGGCCGTCCTGAATGATCGTGAGCCCCAGAGCCGCGCGGCACGCTTGTTACTGACGCCAATGACCGACACCGATCGAAGCGCCTTTGCCCGGCGTTTTTTTGAAGCGGACTGGAATGCCTGTCGCACACTCAGCGAGAAGCTTCTGCGCCTGGACCCGGCGCGATGCCGCGACATGCCAAACGGTGATCCGTATTTCTGGAAGGCCCTTGTGCCGCGCCACCAAGCCTGGCCGATGTTTGCCGGGTTGTTTGGCGCGTCGCTCACCTGGGCAGTCGGCGAATACCTCAGTGATAAATCCGGGCTCGGTGCAAGCTTTGTCGCGATGCTGTTCTGGCTGTGTGTATTGGCCACGCCTGGCGCGGCACTGTTGTGGGTCTGGCGCCCGATGGCGGACCGGTTCTGGTCATTGGACGTGTATTTGAGCCGCGCCGTGTCGCCTCGACTCAGCTTCAGATGCCCTGCGCCGCTAGTGCTGCGCGAGTTGCTGCCCTGCTGGCTAATGGGTGCATTGACATGGGCCTGCTGTGGCGCGCCAGCATTTGCCAGCTACACCGGAGTGCTGCTGGCGCTGGGTGTATTGAGTCGTGTCGTCTGGCCAGAAACGCTACGCATCAAGCCTCCCAAGGTTCGGTTGCCCACCTTGGGATCGGCACCGTCGATTGCGCTGATGATCGGGGTCATTGGTCTGACGTTCCTGTTTTATACCATTGCCAGCAGTCAGTTGATGGGCCCGGATCAAGGGTTGCAGCCGTTTGCCAAACGCGGTTGCAGTGGGCCCCTCGACAGTCGTCAGGAATGCCGGATCGCACCTGACTATGAGCAGTGGTATGGGCCGTCGCATGCTCAGAGGGCTCAACCGTGAACAAGCGCGTTCTGGCCGTCGCAATCACCGCCGTGTTGACGGTGACCTTTCTCGGTATGTTGAGAGAGCATCAAGGCACCCTCCTGACCCCGATCCAGCGCTGGCTCCGTCAACCTGACCTCGCCGAACGGGAAAAGGCCAACGCCTTGCGCCCGTTGATTGCCTGCCTGAACTCAGTCGACAGCCGCTGGCGTCACGCCTACGCCAAATACTTGAACCGGGACCGCAAAGTCGATCCGACCCTGAAGGAGCGCTTTCCCGAGGACTTCGACCCGATGGTAAGCGTCCGCGAGCAGCTCAACTACCGGAGAGCCAACGATGTTTACATCTGCCGGCTGGACCCAGTGCGAAAAGATAATCTTCAGAAGTCGGCACCTGAGTTGATACCGTTGCAAAATCGCTTTGAAGCGTCGCTGACGGCCGCCAACCAAGCGGCCGAGAAATTCGATTTTTTCAGCCCCACGCCGCTCTATTCGGTCAGCCCTACAGATAAGGCCGAGCGTGACAACCTGTTTATCCCGCTAGTCAACGACTACCTCAACGCCTCTGACCAACTGCGCCGCGCGCTTGATACCCAGGATCAAGGTTTGCGCCAGGTCCAGCTCGAGCAGCTCAAGACCCGGGATCAACTCAAGTACGCGCACATCCTCACCTACATGCTGCAAGCGCGAACCCTCATGCTCAAGCTCGACAACCGTGTTCGCGAGCGAACCTTTACCGCCAGTGATCTGAGCGACGCGACACTCATGCTGCAACAGGCCTGGGACGACGGCACCCGTTACATGCAAGCCAACCCGGCAACCAGCAACGCCGATTACCCGGAAAACATCTGGAACTATGTGCGTTCACCCGGCAAGAACTATCTGGATGCCGTTAACAAGCTGCGCGACGACTGGGCAGCCAACGCCTCGCCACAACAGCTGAGTGACGACTTCGAACGGATCGGCCGCCGCTACGATCAGTTGATCGAGGTGTACAACGATCGGGTGAGTCCGCTGTTTTGACGACACATTGAACAATGCGTTCAGCTTACGTTCAGCTAAATGCCAATGAGTGCCATTTGGGAATGAGTGTCATTATGTTACAAATTAGCACCCTATCTAATGACGCCCCGGTGCTGAATGCTCGTTCCTTTTCTGATCATGTTGCGCGAAGGCATTGAAGCCGCGCTGATCGTTGGCATCATCGCCAGCTACCTCAAGCAGACCGGCCGCGGCCAGTGGATGCCGGCGGTGTGGATCGGCGTGTTCCTCGCCGCGGCCCTGGCCCTGCTGGTGGGCGGAGGTCTGGAACTGGTCAGTGCCGAGTTCCCGCAAAAACAGCAGGAACTGTTTGAAGGCGTGGTCGGCCTGGTCGCCGTGGGCATTCTCAGCTCCATGGTGTTCTGGATGCGCAAAGTCGCGCGTTCAATCAAACATTCGCTGCACGCTTCTCTCGATCAGGCGCTGACCGGTTCCAGACACCAGGTCATGGCGCTGATCGCCATGGTGTTTTTCGCCGTGGCCCGGGAAGGTCTGGAGACGGTGTTCTTCCTGCTCGCCGTGTTCCAGCAGGGCGAAGGCCCGGCGGCACCGATTGGCGCCCTGCTCGGCCTGATCCTGGCGATAATCATCGGTTTCCTGATCTACACCGGCAGCATGCGCCTGAACCTGGGGGCGTTCTTTCGCTGGACCGGGTTGTTCATTCTGGTGGTAGCCGCCGGGATTCTCGCCAACTCGGTGCAAGCGCTGCATGAAGCCGGCGTATGGAATCACCTGCAAACCGTGCTCTTCGACTTCAGCGCAACGCTGCCGATGGATGGCCCGCTGGGCGCAGTGCTGGCCGGAATGTTCGGTTACCAGGACGCGCCGACCGTCAGCACCCTCGGGGCGTATCTGATTTATCTGGTGGTGGCGCTGGTGATGTTTTTTTACCCGGTTCCGGCACCGGCTAAACAACCTTCTTCCGTTTCCAGCCAGTAAGGGCATCCATGCCAAATCAAGCCTCTCCCCAGGCCTCCCCTCCGCGCGCCTTGCGCTGGGCGGTGGCCGGTTCGGTGATCGTGATGATCGCCGCCGGTGGCCTGTTCTATTACGCCTCGAAAGTCGCCGCCGCCAAGCGCCAGGCCAACCATGACGAAGTGCTGGTGACCCTCCACCCGCACAGCTGCGAGCCGAATGCATTGAGCGTCCCGGCCGGTCGCGCCAGTTTCCGCATCGTCAATCGCTCGGATCGGGCCGTTGAATGGGAGATTCTCGACGGTGTGCTGGTGGTCGAAGAACGGGAAAACATCGCCCCCGGCCTGAGCCAGGTGATCAATGCCAACCTGTTGCCCGGTGACTATGCGATCACATGCGGCTTGCTGAGCAATCCGCGCGGCACTTTGCACGTCAGCCCGACGGCCGCTTCAGACGCTGCGGCCAAGGCTAAACCTTCGATGGTGGCCTTTGTTGGCCCCTTGTCTGAGTTCCGCGTTTACCTGAGCACTCAGAGCAGTGCGCTGATCAAAGCCGTCACCGCCCTTGAACACGCCATCGAAGCCGGCGACCTCGGTCAAGCGCAAGCCTTGTACGTGCCAGCCCGCGCCGCGTATCAACGGATCGCCCTGGCTGCCCAGCGCCTGGCGGAGCTGGACAACACAATCAACGCCCGCGCCGATTACTTCGACAAGCGCGAGCAGGATCCGGGTTTCGCCGGTTTCCACCGGATCGAATACGCACTGTTCCAGCAACGCACGCTCGATGGCCTGATGCCCGTCGCCCAGCGTCTGATCGCCGACATCACCACGCTCAAACAACAACTGCTGGCCCAGTCGCTGCCGCCTGAACAACTGGTGAGCATTGTGGTGCGCAATCTCAACAGTCTTGCCGACGTCCGCGCCAGCAGCGGTGAAGAAGAGCGCTACAGCCACACCGACCTGAACGGTTTTGCCGCCAACCTCGTCGCCACCCGCAAAGTCGTCGAGCTGTTGCGTCCGTTACTGAGCAAATCCGCCGCCGAACTGCTGCCGAAGATCGACAGCGCCGTCACTGCCCTCGACGCCGAGCTCAACGGCTTCAAGGTCAATGAAGGCTATGCGAGCTACGACAGCGTCAGTGCCGAGCGGCGCACACAGATCGCCGACAAGGCCAAGGTTCTGGCCGACGCACTCGATGGAATCGATCCCGCCCTTGGCCTTTCCGGCCTGTAAGCAGAAGAAAAAACCGATGAACGATTCAGAGCAATTCAACCTCCAGCGTCGCCGGGTTTTGATGGGCATGGGCGCCGCTGGCGTGGCATTGGCCGGCACCGCACTCAGTTGCCCGGCCATGGCCGCCAGCCCGGCGCAAGTGACCGAAGCGCCGAGCAGCGACAAGACCGAAGACCGCCACGCGTTTCACGGCAAGCACCAGACCGGCATCGTCACCCCGCGCCCGGCCTGCGGCATGCTGGTGTCGTTTGACGTTTTGGCCAGCGATCGCGAAGACTTGGAACGTTTGTTTCGCACCCTCAACGAGCGCATAGCCTTCCTGATGAAGGGCGGCCCGGTTACGCAGGTCGATCCGAAACTGCCGCCGGTGGATTCGGGGATACTCGGCCCGGTCGTCACGCCGGACAACCTGACCATCACCGTGTCGGTGGGCGAGTCGCTGTTCGATGAGCGCTTCGGCCTGGCCGACGCCAAACCCAAGCGGCTGATCCGCATGGTCGGTTTCCCCAACGATGCGCTGGAAGCCGATTGCTGCCACGGCGACCTCAGTGTGCAGTTCTGTTCCAACACCACTGACACCAACATCCACGCCCTGCGCGACATCGTGAAAAACCTGCCGGACTTACTGCTGGTGCGCTGGAAACAGGAAGGCAGCGTGCCGCCCCAGGCCCCGGCAAAGCCCGGCGTGCCCGCGCAAAGTGCACGCAACTTTCTCGGTTTTCGTGACGGCTCAGCCAACCCGAATTCCAACGATGCCAAGACCATGGACAGCATCGTCTGGGTCCCGCCCGGCAGTGACGAACCGGCCTGGGCGGCCAATGGTAGCTATCAAGCGGTGCGGATCATCCGCAACTTCGTCGAGCGCTGGGACCGCACGCCGCTGCAGGAACAGGAAAGCATTCTCGGCCGGGTCAAGAGCACTGGCGCGCCGATGGGCGGCGAGCATGAAACTCAGGTCCCGGACTATGCCAAGGACCCGGAAGGCAAGCTGACCAAACTCGATGCGCATATCCGCCTGGCCAACCCGCGCACCGCCGCGACACAGGCCAACCTGATCCTGCGCCGGCCGTTCAACTACTCCAACGGCGTGAACAAGAACGGTCAGCTGGACATGGGTCTGCTGTTCATCTGCTATCAGGCGGATCTGCAAAAAGGCTTCATCACCGTGCAAACCCGACTCAACGGCGAGCCGCTCGAGGAATACCTCAAACCGGTCGGCGGCGGGTACTTCTTCACCCTGCCCGGCGTGATTGGCGACAAGGACTTCATCGGCCGCTCGCTGCTTGACGCCACACAACCCGCTCTTCAACCAAAAGCCACCGCATAACCATCCCCCAACACGGAACCGTGCCATGAAAAAGTCGCCCCTCGCGTTATTGCTGACCCTTGGTTTGCTCAACACCCCGCATTCGGCTTTCGCGGCGACGGCACCGCTGGAGTTGGTGGGGCCGATCTCCGACTACAAGATTTACGTGACGGAACAGCTCGATGAGCTGGCCAGCCACACCCAACAATTCACCGACGCCGTGAAAAAAGGTGACTTGGCCACCGCCAAAAAACTCTACGCCCCGACCCGCGTCTACTACGAGTCGATCGAGCCGATTGCCGAACTGTTCAGTGACCTGGACGCGTCCATCGACTCACGTGTCGATGACCACGAAAAAGGCGTGAAAGCCGAAGACTTCAGCGGTTTCCACCGCATCGAATACTCGCTGTTTTCGGAAAACAGTACCCAGGGCCTTGGCGAACTGGCCGATGGCTTGAACAAAGACGTGAAAGACCTGCAAACCCGCGTCGCCGGCCTGACTTTCCCGCCGGAAAAAGTGGTGGGTGGTGCCGCTGCACTGCTTGAAGAAGTCGCTGCGACCAAGATCTCCGGTGAGGAAGATCGCTACAGCCACACCGACCTTTATGACTTCCAGGGCAACATCGACGGCGCGAAGAAAATCGTCGATTTGTTCCGTCCGCAGATCGAAAAGCAGGACGCGGCGTTCATTGCCAAAGTCGACAAGAACTTCGCGATGGTGAACAAGACGCTGGCCAAGTACAAAACCAGGGACGGTGGTTTCGAGACGTATGACAAGGTGAAGGAAAACGACCGCAAGGCGCTGGTCGGGCCGGTGAATACGCTGGCTGAGGATTTGTCGACGTTGCGTGGGAAGCTTGGATTGAACTGAGTTTCTTATGCACGCCGCCCTTCAAGGATTCAGAGGGCGGCTACATCGGATGAGGATGTTCATGTTACGGCATACTATGGCGCCGTGACGGAAGGACACCACCGCCGATGTATTCAAATGGACTTAGGGCTTTGAACAAACGACTGAACAACCTGATGGAATTTGCCATCGAATGGATGGAAGCATCGCTGTGCATCAAGCTCTACAGCGTGGCGATGATGACTGCAATTGCCTGGGTAATTGGCGCTGTCATCGAACCGCAAAGGCCGCTGACCGGCCCGCTGAGCCTGGCATTGCTGGGCGTGGCCGCGATCGCTTCGGGCCTGAGTTTACTAATTGAAATTCATGCCTGGGCTACGCGCCTGAAAACCTGGCAGGAAGCTTCCTGGCTGGTCCGGGGTACATTCGCTGGGCTGCTGACGATGGCACTGGCATTTTCAGCCGCATATGCCTCCACCCTCGTCAACGAAATCACCGGTGCACCGCCCTCTCTTTTCCCTTACACCACTGCGTTTCTCACGCCATTGGCCGCTCTGGCAGTGTTGTTGATGGTGGTTATGGTGGTTTACGTCCTGGTGTTTGCTCACGCCTTTGTGATGGGCACGCTTTCCATGCTCATGGGCGTGATGAAAATCATCTTGCCGAAATTCAAAACCAAAGCGGCGCGCTGGGTAACGTTGGTTATCAGCATGAGGCTTTTAGGCGTCTTCGCACTAGCCTCGGGCATTCTCCAGATCATACCGTGGTATGAAACCGCACTGAAGTCCATCGGCTGGCTGTTCGCCGTGCGTTATGAAATGTACGCCCACGATCCCTGTGTCAGAAACACTGAGCTGGAACGCCTCATCCGCAGTGACGATGAGACTGTACTGGTGGTGAGCAGAGACCAATCGTTCATGACACCACTCGAGCGTCGCAGGTGTCCGAAGACCACCGGGTTGGCGCCTGCCAGTGGCGGGCAAACACCGCAGTGACGCAATCGAGCCTTACAGAATCCGATAGAGCAACCGCTCGATCCGCACCCGACTCACGCGCTTGAGAAACTTGGCCACCCCCGCCGGGTATTCCAGCAGCGTTTCCAGTTCCTGATAACGCTCGATGCGGCGGGTGTTCTCGAAAATCTCCGCCAGCTCTTTACGGCGCGGCTCCAACAACTCGCCTTTCGGATCATCGATCAGCAAGGCGTTTTCCAGATCGAGACGGAACGCCCGCGGATTGAGATTGTTGCCGGTCAGCAAAGTGTAGCGCTGGTCGACCCACATGCCCTTGAGGTGATAGGTGTTGTCGCCGTCACGCCACAGATGCAGGTTCAACTGGCCGTTGTCGATGCTGCGATGATGACGCTTGGCGAAGCGCCGCAGGCTGATCTCGTAAAGATACGGCAGCGCCGAAATCACCTTGAACGGCTCGCTCGGCGGGATGTAGAAATCGTTGGCCGTCTTGTCGCCGACGATGATGTCGATCTTCACGCCCCGCGCCAGTGCCCGATTGACTTCCCGGGTCACGGGCAGCGGCAGGTTGAAGTAGGGCGTGCAGATGGTCAGGTGCTGCTGAGCGCTGGCGATCAATTCGCAAATCACTCGGCTCAACGGGTTGTTCTTGCCGACACCGAGCAATGGGCTGACCGACAAACCGCTCTTTTCCGTGGTACCTGTCGTGGTGTCGTATGCCGCGTGCTTGAGGCGGCTGCGCAAGTCGCCGATGTCATTGCGCAGGCTGCGGGTGGTCGGCAGGTTCGGCAAATCGAGACGATGCACCGCTTTAGAGGCGATCAGACCGTGCTGGATCAGGTGCTGCATCGAATCGGCCAGGGCGCTGTTATTTAGCAGGTGATAACGGTCGTAGCGGTACTTGTCGAATTTGTGCAGGTAAACGTTGTTCAGGCTCGCGCCGCTGTAGATCACGCAATCGTCGATCACGAAGCCTTTCAAATGCAGCACGCCGAACAGTTCTCGGGTCTGCACGGGAACGCCATACACCGGCACTTCACTGGCATGAGTGCGGGTGGTTTCCTGATACCAGGCCGAGTTGCCCGGCTGCTTGCCGGCGCCGATCAAGCCGCGCTGGGCGCGCAACCAGTCAACCACCACCACCACGTCCAGTTCCGGACGCGCCAGTTTGGCCGCGTGCAAGGCATCGAGAATTTCCTGGCCGGCTTCATCCTGTTGCAGATAGAGCGCGACGATATAGATGCGCCGGGTGGCGCTGGCGATTTTTTCCAGCAGGCACCGGCGAAACTCGGCAGCGCCAGAAAGGATGGTGACGGCATCGGCGGTCAGCGGAAAACTGCGCAGTTTGGGCAGCAGAGAGCGTTTGAAAAGCGACGGCATAGGGCTCGCAAAAAGGTCGAATCCGGAGAACCCGAGAGCTTACACCATGGATCGGTTCGGGTCTTGTTACTGACTGTAATGGCCCCTTCGCGAGCAAGTCGAATCGTCGCACCGCCGCTCCCACATTGAAATGCGTCCCCCCTGTGGGAGCGGGCTTGCTCGCGAAAGCGATTTTTCAGGCGACAAGAAATATTTTCTTGACCAAGGAGAACGATCGTTCTACTGTTCGCCACATGAACGAAATAACCAGCAACGACACACGCGACATCATTCTGGATGTCACCGAAAAGTTGATCTACAAAAGTGGCATCGCTGCCACCGGGATGGATCTTCTGGTGAAAACCGCCGGCGTCTCCAGAAAGAGTATTTACCGCTACTTCGCCAACAAGGAGGAGCTCACCGTCGCGGCCCTGCAACGCCGTGATGTGCGCTGGATGCACTGGTACAGAAGCGAAGTCGACCAGGCCGAAACGCCGGCCGACCGCCTGCTCAACCTGTTTACCGTGCTCAAGGCCTGGTTCGCCTCCGAAGGCTTCCGTGGCTGCGCATTCATCAATACCAGCGGTGAAACCGGCGACCCGCAAGACCCGGTTCGCCTGGTCGCCAAAGACCACAAACAGAAGCTGCTCGACTACGTGCGCGAGCTCTGCACCGAACATGGCGCCACAGACCCGGAGACGCTGGCCAAACAGCTGCTGATCCTGATCGACGGTGCCATTACCGTGGCGCTTGTCATGGGTGATAACAGTGCCGCCGATAATGCGCAATGCATGGCGCGAAAGTTATTGGACCTGTAACACTTTAACCAAGCCCGACAACTTGCTAGAACTTTACTTTGATAGGGAGACTATTAATGTCTAATGCCGAAGTTCGTCCGCCATTGCCGCCATTCACCCGTGAATCGGCCATCGAAAAAGTACGCCTGGCCGAAGATGGCTGGAACTCCCGCGACCCGGAACGGGTGTCGCTGGCCTACACCCTGGACACCAAATGGCGCAACCGCGCCGAGTTCGCCTACAACCGCGAAGAAGCCAAAGGTTTCCTGACACGTAAATGGGCCAAGGAACTGGATTACCGCCTGATCAAAGAACTTTGGGCCTTTACCGGCAACCGCATCGCCGTGCGTTATGCCTACGAATGGCACGACGACTCGGGCAACTGGTTCCGCTCGTATGGCAACGAAAACTGGGAATTCGACGAGAACGGTTTGATGGCCAATCGGTTTGCCTGCATCAACGACATGCCGATCAAGGAAAGCGACCGCAAGTTCCATTGGCCGCTGGGGCGTCGGCCTGATGACCATCCAGGCTTGTCCGACCTGGGTCTGTAAACACTGATCCAATGTGGGAGCGGGCTTGCTCGCGAAGGCGGAGTGTCAGTCGACATCATTGTTGCCTGATACACCGCTTTCGCGAGCAAGCCCGCTCCCACACTCGTTTTGTGGTGTTCAGGCGACCGCGGCCTGTTGCTTGGCCGCTGCTTTAGCCTCTAGCTCACGCACCAACGGCAATACCCGCTTGCCGAAATACTCCACTTCTTCCTGGAAGTGCAGAAACCCTGCCAACACCAGATCCACGCCCACCGCTTTCAGCGCAACGATCCGCTCGGCAATCTGCTGCGGCGTACCAATCAGGTTGGTCTTGAAGCCGTCGTTGTACTGCACCAGATCCTCGAACGTTGACTTGGCCCAGTTGCCCTCGCCCTCAGGTGACGCCCTGCCCGCCTGCTTCGCCGCATCGCCAAACGCATTCACCGCCTCGGGGTCAGCCTGATCGATGATTTGCGCGAGCACGGCTCGCGCTTCTTCTTCGGTGTCGCGGGCTATGACAAACGCGTTCACGCCGACTTTCACCGAATGATTGTTCGCCGCCGCCTTGGCGCGGATGTCATCGACCTGGGCCTTGATGCCTTCCGGGGTGTTGCCGTTGGTGAAGTACCAGTCCGACACCCGTGCCGCCATGTCCCGAGCTGCGCGGGAACTGCCACCCTGGAAGATTTCCGGCTGACCCAGCGGTTTCGGTTTGAGGCTGTAGTTGTCGAAGCGGTAGAAGTCGCCGCGAAAGGTAAAATTGTCCTGGCTCCAGATGCCCTTCAGCGAGCGGATGAATTCTTCGGAGCGGCGATAACGCTCGTCGTGTTCCAGCCAGTGTTCGCCAATCGCCTGGAATTCACCCTTGAACCAGCCACTGACAATGTTCACCGCCACCCGGCCGTTAGTCAGCTGGTCGATGGTTGCCAATTGCTTGGCCGCCAGCGCCGGTTGCCAAGGGCCCGGCAGGATCGCGGCGATCACTTTCAGTTGGGTGGTGGCGGCCAGTAGCGCGTGGCTGAAGGCGACCGATTCGTGCTGGTATTCGGCGCCGTAACCGGCGGTGAAGCGGATCTGCGTCAGGGCGTATTCAAACCCTGCCTCTTCGGCCAGTTGCGCCAATTTGCGGTTGTAGTCGATGCCCCAGTGGGTGCGTTGCTCGATCTTGCTGACCACCAGCCCGCCGCTGACGTTCGGTACCCAGTAGGCAAATTTGACGGCTTGCTGACTCATTGGCATGTCCTCGGATTTCAGGGAAGTCCTGGGGTCAGAGCAGCAACCGTGCCAGCACTGCAGCGTGACTTGCGGGACGACTGTCTTGAGCCTGATGAGAACCCTGTGGGAGCGGGCTTGCTCGCGAAAGCGGTGCGTCAGCCAACGAAGATGTTGAATGGCCCACCGCTTTCGCGAGCAAGCCCGCTCCCACAGGGTTCCGAGTGTGTCTGGGGCAATTTGCTGATGCACTGTTGGCGCTGCAACAGTTGCAGTCGGGGGAAACCCGTGCAAGCCCGTAATGACTGGCCTTTGAATTCGGCATGGACCGTGCAATCCCCAGTGGCATCCACTGCCAACCCAAGGAGCCGTCCCATGACCGAACACCAGGTAATCAATCCGCTGTCCACTGGCACTGACTATGAAGCGCTAGCCGCAAGGTTCCGGCCGATTTTCCAACGCATCGCCGCCGGTGCCGTTGAGCGCGAACAGTCCCGTAGCCTTCCATACGAACCGATTCAATGGCTCAAGGACGCCGGATTCGGCGCCGTACGGGTGCCGGTTGAATACGGCGGTGGCGGTGCGTCCCTGCCGCAGTTGTTCGAGCTGCTGATCGAATTGGCCGAAGCCGATTCGAACGTTCCCCAGGCACTGCGCGGGCATTTCGCTTTCGCGGAGGATCGCTTGAACTCGCCACCTGGGCCAGCCCGGGATCTGTGGTTCAAGCGCTTCGTCGACGGTGATATCGCCGGCAATGCCTGGACCGAAATCGGCAGCGTGGCAATTGGCGATGTCATCACCAAAGTTTCGCCTCACGGCGAGAAGTGGAGGCTCAATGGCGAGAAGTTCTACAGCACCGGCAGCCTGTTTTCCGACTGGATCGACGTGTACGCGCAACGCAGCGACACTGGCGGCGATGTAATTGCGGCGGTCCGGACCCGCCAGCCGGGCATCGTGCAGAGCGATGACTGGGATGGCTTCGGCCAGCGCACCACCGGCAGCGGCACCTCACGGTTTATCGATGCCGACGTGGAGGCCGAGAACATCATCGACTTCGCCACCCGCTTCAAATACCAGACCGCGTTTTATCAGTTGGTGCTGCTGGCGACCCTGGCCGGGATCGGCCGTGCGGCGTTGGGCGATGTGGCTCATCAGGTGCGTGAACGCAAACGCATCTACAGCCATGGCAATGCGCAGCAAGTCAGCCAGGATTCGCAGGTGCAGCAAGTGGTCGGTGAGATTGCGGCACTGGTGTATGCGGCCGAGGCCAGCGCCTTGAGGGCTGCACAACCGGCGCAGCGGGCTTATCTGGCGCGATTTTCGGGTGATGAAGCCTTGGAACAAGAAGCGAATGTCACGGCGGAAATCGAATCGGCCAAGGCGCAGGTGGTGGTGTCGGAGTTGATCCAGCGAGCGACCACAGCGCTGTTCAATGCGCTGGGGGCTTCGGATACTCGGGTGGGTAAATCGCTGGACCGGCACTGGCGCAATGCGCGGACGGTGTCGTCGCACAATCCGGTGATCTACAAGGCGCGGATTGTCGGGGATTGGGCGATCAACGGGACCGAACCGCCGTTTGTGTGGCAGATCGGCAATGGGCCACAGCCCAAGTGATGTGTTATTTGGGGTGACGCCATCGCGAGCAGGCTCGCTCCCACATTGATTTGTGCAACGCCGCAAATCCCCTGTGGGAGTGAGCCTGCTCGCGATGAGGCCAGAGCGGTCGCCGCAGAAGTTGGATATGGGTAAGATATCGGCCCTTCCCCGCAGCCCTGTCCTGCACCCCGCCGAATAAGCCGATTCCATGCCTTTCGAACTCAGTGTTGACCTCACCACCCTGGCCATTCTGGCTCTCGTCGCTTTCATTGCCGGTTTCATTGACGCCATTGCCGGCGGTGGTGGTCTGTTGACCACTCCGGCGCTGCTGACCGCAGGCCTGCCACCGCATCTGGTGCTGGGCACCAACAAGCTCAGTTCGACGTTCGGCTCGGCCACCGCCAGTTTCACCTTCTACCGACGCAAGCTGTTCCATCCCAGGCAGTGGATGCACGCCATTGTCGGCACGCTGGTGGGCGCGCTGACCGGTGCCGTGGTCGCTCACTACCTGCCGGCGGAATGGCTGAACAAGATGCTCCCGGTGATCGTTTTCGCCTGCGGCGTCTATC
Source organism: Pseudomonas sp. PDM25 (assembly GCF_019219045.1). Classification (NCBI taxonomy): domain Bacteria; kingdom Pseudomonadati; phylum Pseudomonadota; class Gammaproteobacteria; order Pseudomonadales; family Pseudomonadaceae; genus Pseudomonas; species Pseudomonas sp. PDM25. The sequence continues at coordinate 121,359 of NZ_JAHUWL010000001.1, read as the reverse complement.
TGTTGTTTGGTGGCACGCCGAAAGCGCCGCTGGACAGCGACGCACCGATCAAGAAAAAGTGGCAATCGACCCAAGGCTTCGGCCTGGGTTTTTACGACGGCGTGGCCGGTCCCGGCACGGGCGCATTCTGGACCGTCAGCACGATGCTGATGTACCCCATCGACCTGGTGAAGGCCAGCGGCGTGGCGCGCAGCATGAACTTCGTCAGCAACATTGCGGCACTGTCGGTGTTCGTGTTTTCCGGGCAAGTGGACTGGATCATCGGCCTGAGCATGGGCCTGTCGGTGATGATCGGGGCGTTCTTCGGGGCTCGCACCGCCATCAGCGGCGGTGCGAAGTTCATTCGCCCGGTGTTCATCACTGTGGTGCTGGGCTTGACCGTGCGGTTAGCCTGGCAACACTGGTTCAGCGTGGCCTAAGCGCCGCGCCACATAGACGTCGATCAGGTAACGGGCAATCGAGCGTGACGCCGGCAACGGCGGCAGCTCATGAACGTTGAACCACTGGGCGTCTTCGATCTCGTCTTCCTGGCACACGATCTCGCCGCCGGCGTATTCGGCATGGAAACCCAGCATCATCGAATGCGGGAACGGCCAGCACTGGCTGCCCATGTACTGGATGTTCTTGACCTCGATCTGCACTTCTTCGCGGACTTCGCGAATCAGGCAGTCTTCGGCCGACTCGCCCGGTTCGGCAAACCCTGCCAGTGTGCTGTAGACCCCGGTGACAAAGCGCGGCGAACGCGCCAGCAGGACTTCATCGCCCCGGGTCACCAGTACGATCATGCTCGGCGAAATCCGCGGGTAGCTGCGTAAATCACACGGCTCGCAATACATCGCCCGTTCCCGGGTCACTTGGGTCATCGCCTGCCCGCAGTTACCGCAAAAGCGGTGTTCGCGGGCCCAGGTGCCGATTTGCGCGGCATAACCGAGCATCCTGTAAACCGTATGGTCGCCTTCGAGCATGAACGCCCGCAGACCTTTCCAGTTGCAGCCCGGCACCTCGCTGTGACTGCGCAGCTCCAATAAATAGACCGGTTCGCCGTCCAGGTGACCAATGCCATGTTCGGCGAGGATCGACAGGTCCTGACGCTTGAGCCATTCGCGGGGGAACAGCGCGCCATTGTCATCGAACAGAAAGCCTTCGGGGCTACGCGCCACGGCCCAGCCGCCGGGTTGGTCGGTGTCCAGTACTGCAGTGGTCCAGCGTGAAGTCATTTTTAATCAGTCCAGAAATTCGGGTTTCTGTTTGCTCATATGGGCGGCCATGGCCACGCGCAGATCGGTGGATTGCAGCATGGCGGCGTTCCAGGTGGCGACGTATTCGAGGCCGTCATCGATGCGATGATCGCGCATGTAGCTGATCATCTCTTTGGTGCCGGTGATCGCAATCGGCGACTTGCTGGCGATCTCGCGGGCTATGCCCATGACACCGTCGAGCAGGCTGGCGGTGTCGCTGTAAACGCGATTGACCAGGCCCATGCCACGCGCTTCCTCGGCACCGAACGTGCGACCAGTGTAAGCCAGTTCACGCAGCATGCCGTCACCAATGATCCGCGGCAAGCGTTGCAAAGTGCCAACATCGGCGGCCATGCCGATGTCGATTTCCTTGATCGAGAATTGTGCGTCTTCGGCGGCGTAACGCATGTCGCAAGCCGCAATCAAATCAATGGCGCCGCCCAGGCAATAACCCTGAATCGCCGCCAGTACCGGCTTGCGGCAATTGTCGACGGCATTGAAAGACGCTTGCAGGGCGAGGATCTTGCGGCGCAACAGGCGCGCGTTACGGCCCACGTCCTTGCCCAGTTCATTGGCCACGCCGGCCAGCATCATCAGGTCGATGCCGGAAGAAAAATGCTTGCCCGCACCACTGAGGACCACCACCCGGACTTCGTCGGTGTCCTCAATCCACTGGAAAATCTCGATGATCTCACTCCAGAACGCGGCGTTCATCGAATTGATCTTTTCCGGCCGGTTGATCTGCACATGGGCGATCTTATCGGCCAGTTCGACGGTGAACGCAGTGTACTGAGACATGGCAGTGATCCTTTTACCGGGCAGAAAATGAGGTCCGGACTATAACAAGGCAACATGGCCGGCTGTAAGGCAGCGGTTCGGCCAAAGACGGGACTTGTCAGCTACGCACCACAACAGTGCGCGAACATGGCTGTATCTCGCACACTCATGTGACATTCCGAATATTTTTTGTGGCAGAACTGCAAAAAAACATGCCCTTCGTCGGTGCGTTTCCCCCTCCAAGCGGTACGTCCGTACCTCTTTAAACCGATTGTCGAACAATTTTGCCATATGGCCTCCCCCGCTCTAAGTTCTGGCCTAGACTCAGTTCCGCGGGGCAAAACCGACCGGTCACAAAGCGGAAAGAAAGTCGAAACTTTTGCCGGTCGTGACGGGTCAGCTTAAAAGGAGGTGCGTTGCGACTGGTGCAATCCTTGCAACGATCTCTCCAGCCATTCTGCTTCATCGCATTGGCAGCGCTTGCTCACCGATGCGTAGCGCGTTTGCGCCCGGCCACAGGAATTGGCCACGAAACACCGTTTGTGCCAGACCTAAGAATTAGATCAACAACACGGGAGATTCATATGATCAGTGCGGCTTTAGATATTCAGGGAGAACGTGCTCATCAGCAAGTCGGCGAAACGAGCGCCGTGAGTGCCCCCAGTCACCAATCGATCAGCGTCCCCGGCACCAAGACGCTGGCACCGGTGGCCAGTCAGAACCCCAACAAGAAGAAAGTGCTGTTCGTCACCTCGGAGATCGCCGATCTGGTGAAAACCGGTGGTCTGGGCGACGTTTCCGCAGCGCTGCCGCGAGCCATGGCTCATTTGCATGATGTGCGAGTGTTGATCCCCGGTTACCCGCAAGTGCTGCACAGCGAAAACCCGATTCATATCATTGGCGAGCTCGGTGGTCACGCCGCGTTGCCTCCCTGCAAGATCGGGCGCATGGACATGCCCGACGGTCTGGTCATTTACGTATTAATCTGCCCCGAACTCTACGAGCGCGAGGGTTCGCCTTACGGCGCCAACAACGGCCGCGACTGGCCGGACAACCACATTCGTTTCGCCCGTCTGGGCCTGGCCGCCGCCGATATCGCCGCCAACCTTGCACAAATTCACTGGTGCCCGGACCTGGTGCATGCCCATGACTGGCCTGCCGGTCTGGCACCCGCTTACATGCACTGGCGTGGACAGCGCACCCCGACGCTGTTCACCATTCATAACCTCGCCTATCAGGGCGTGACCAGTCTTGGGTCGTGCCCGGAACTGGGTATTCCCATGCATGCCTTGCAACAGGAAGGCATGGAGTTCTACGGCAAGATGTCGTTCCTCAAGGCCGGCATGGCTTATTCGAGCCACATCACGACCGTCAGCGCCACCTATGCCCAGGAAATCACCACCCCGGCCTTCGGCTGCGGTCTCGACGGTTTTCTTGCCGCCAAGACCCAGCAAGGTCTGCTCAGTGGTATCCCCAATGGCATCGATGAAAGCTGGGACGCGGCCACCGACCCGCACCTGTTCTGCCCCTTCAAAATTGGCGATTGGGAAGGCAAAGCGGTCAACGCCGCCCACGTGCGTAAGCTGTTCGGCCTGGAAGATTCCGAAGGTCCGCTGTTCGCTGTGGTGTCGCGACTGGTCTATCAGAAAGGCCTGGACCTGACCGAAGCCGTCTCCGAGTACATCGTCAAATCGGGCGGACAGATCGCGATCATCGGTCGTGGCGAGCCGGAAGAAGAACAAGCCATGCGTGAACTGGCCCTGCGTTTTCCAGGCCAGATCGGCGTGCGCATCGGTTTCAACGAAACCGACGCCCGTCGCATGTTCGCCGGCAGTGATTTCCTGCTGATGCCTTCGCGTTACGAGCCTTGCGGCCTGAGCCAGATGTACGCCCAGCGCTTCGGTTCGTTGCCGGTGGCACGCAACACCGGTGGTTTGGCCGACACCATTGAAAACGGCGTGACCGGTTTCCTGTTCGACGAATCCACGGCTGAAAGTTACGAGGAAGCCCTGAGCCGGGCCTTCAAGGTTTTTGCCTTCCCCGACCTGCTCAATGCCATGCGCTGCCGAGCCATGGCCGCGCCTTTCAACTGGTGCAAGGCAGTCGAACCGTACGCCGAACTCTACGAAAAACTGGTGACCAAGGCGCTGGGCAAATCGGGCAAACATTAAGAGGTTTTCAAAGATGCCGTTACGGACCCTTGAGACCTGGCCCCACGGCGCAATCATGCTGGACGCAGAACACACGCGTTTTGCCTTGTGGGCGCCAGATGCGTTTTACGTCAGTGTCGAACTGGAAGATGGACAGTCCTTGCCACTCCTGCCTCAGGCAGATGGTTGGTTCGTGATCAATACCCGCTGCCCCGCCGGCACGCGTTACCGCTACAACATCGACGGCGAACTGGAGGTGCCCGACCCGGCCTCCCGCGCGCAGGCCGGTGATATCGACCGCCACAGCGTGGTGGTCGACCCACTTGCCTATCAATGGCAACACAGCGCCTGGCTCGGGCGGCCGTGGAATGAGGCGGTGATCTACGAATTGCACGTCGGTGCGCTCGGCGGCTTCAGCGAAGTCGAGCAGCACCTGGCACGCCTCGTGGAGCTGGGCATCAGCGCGATCGAATTGATGCCGCTGGCGCAGTTCCCCGGTGATCGCAATTGGGGTTACGACGGGGTTCTGCCCTACGCGCCCCAAGCCTCCTACGGCACTCCCGAACAACTCAAACATCTGATCGACACCGCCCACGGCCATGGCCTGGCGGTGATTCTCGACGTGGTTTACAACCACTTCGGCCCGGACGGCAATTACCTGCATCGCTACGCCAAGGGCTTCTTCCGCGAAGACAAGCACACCCCGTGGGGTGCGGCGATCGACTTCCGGCGACGCGAGGTGCGGGACTTCTTCATCGACAATGCGTTGATGTGGTTGCTGGAGTACCGCTTCGATGGCTTGCGCCTGGACGCGGTTCACGCCATCGAAGACCCGGACTTTCTTCGGGAGCTGGCGCAAAAGGTTCGCCAGCAAACCGATCCAGCCAGGCATGTGTGGCTGACCGTTGAAAACGAACACAACCAGGCCAGCCTGCTCGAAGAAGGCTTCGACGCGCAGTGGAACGACGACGGCCACAACGCCTTGCACGTGCTGCTGACCGGCGAAACCGACGCCTATTACGCCGACTACGCGCAAAACCCCACCGAACAACTGGCACGTTGCCTGAGCCAGGGCTTCGTGTTTCAGGGCCACGTCACCCGTCACGGTACAATCCGCGGTGAGCCCAGCGGTCATTTGCCGCCGAGTGCTTTCGTGCTGTTTCTGCAAAATCACGACCAGATCGGCAACCGCGCCTTGGGCGAACGATTACATCAATTGGCCAACCCCGATGCGCTCAAGGCCGCCACCGCATTGCTGCTGTTGTCACCGATGATCCCGCTGATGTTCATGGGCGACGAGTTCGCCGCCGAGCAACCGTTCCTGTTCTTCACCAGCCATCACGGTGACCTGGCGGAGTTGGTCCGCGAAGGACGCCGTAACGAGTTTGCAGCGTTCAGCGCGTTTGCTGATCCGCACACACGCGAGCAGATTCCCGACCCCAACGCGCGCCAGACCTTTGAGGCTTCACGCCCCGAGCTGACATCAACCCGACAATCCGCCATGCACGACCTGTATCGCCAACTGTTGCAGATCCGCCATCAGCAGATCATCCCCCGCCTGCCCGGTGCGCAAGCATTGGGCGCCGAGGTGCTGGCCACAGGCGCGGTAACGGCGCGCTGGCGACTGGGCGATGGCAGTCAGCTGCGCATTGACCTGAACCTCAGCGACACGCCTGTGGTCCACTCCCCACAGGCCGACGCTTCGTTGTTGTTGTTCGAATACCCGCCACAGTCAGCCGGCCTGTTGGATCAGGGCACGCTTGCCCCGTATTGCGCGCTAGTCAACCTCACGGCCGCAGCCCCTTTGCTACCCCCGGATGGAGAGCGCCAATGAGCGATGCGCAACTGGAAATACTGGCCAGCCGAGCAGGCCTGGCAGTCGACTGGATCGACGCCAACGGCCGCCCACAGAAAGTCGCTCCATCAGTGTTACGCAACGTCCTTACCGGACTCGGCCACCCGGCCGGCAGCGCTCAGGAAATCGACGCCAGCCTGCAAGAACTGCAGCAGGTGCAACAAACCCGACACCTGCCACCGCTGCTGACCGCAGACTTCGGAGTCGGCCTCAGCCTGGCGCATTATTTTGAGCCCGAAACACCGTGCGAGATCCACCTTGAGGATGGCTCGCGACTTCATTTGAAACTGGACGCCGAGGCGGTGTTGCCCGGTCTGATCCCGGTCGGTTATCAACACGTCAGCATCGACGGACAGGCATTTACGCTGGCCGTTGCACCGGCTCGCTGCTACAGCGTCGGCGATGCCGTCGACAGCCCGATCCCCCGTGCCTGGGGCCTGAGCGTGCAGCTGTATTCGCTGCGTCGTCCGGGCGATGGCGGTTTCGGCGATACCCAAGCGCTGGAAGACCTGGCCCGGGTGGCCGGCGAACGCGGTGCCGAAGCGCTGGCGATCAGTCCGCTGCATGCGATGTTCGGCAGCGACACCCAGCGTTACAGCCCGTATTCGCCTTCCAGCCGTTTGTTTCTCAACAGCCTGTACGCCGCACCCGGCGCCATCCTGGGCGATCGAGCATTGCGTACCGCGATTGATGCAACCGGCCTGGCGGCAGAACTCAAGCACCTTGAAGCCTCGCCGTTGATTGATTGGCCGGTGGCAGCCGAAGCCAAACATCGTCTGTTGCAAGCGTTGTACGAAGGCTTTGTCCAGGGCGAACACCCGTTGCATGCCGATTTCAGCAGCTTCCGCCACGCCGCTGGCGAAGCCCTGGAAAACCACTGCCGCTTTGAAGCCATTCAAGAAGCCCGCGCCGCCAAGGGTGAAAGTCTCGACTGGCGGCATTGGCCCGAGCAATGGCAAAACCCGCGCAGCGCGGCCCTGGCCGAATTCGCCGAAGAGAACGCCGGGCGCATCGGCTTCTTCGCCTTCTGCCAATGGCTGATCACACGCTGCCTGGAACGCGCTCAAACCGCCGCCCGAGGCGCTGGCATGAGCATTGGCCTGATCGCCGATCTGGCGGTGGGTGCCGATGGCGGTGGCAGTCAGGCCTGGAGTCGTCAGGACGAGTTGCTCGCCTCGCTGACCGTGGGTGCACCACCGGACATTCTCAACCGCACCGGTCAGGGCTGGGGGATTTCCGCATTCTCGCCCGAAGGTCTGGTCCGCAACGGCTTTCGTGCCTTCATCGAAATGCTCCGCGCCAATTTTGCCCACGCCGGTGGCCTGCGCATCGATCACGTCATGGGCCTGCAACGGCTGTGGGTGATCCCCAATGGCGCGTCACCCGCCGACGGCGCCTACCTCTATTACCCGGTGGACGACCTGCTGCGTTTGCTGACCCTCGAGTCCCATCGCCATCAGGCCATCGTCCTCGGTGAAGACCTCGGCACCGTGGCTGACGGTCTGCGAGAAAAGCTCATCGCACGCTCGATCCTGGGTATGCGCGTGCTGCTGTTCGAACAGGACAACGCGCACTTCAAGCCGATTCTCGACTGGCCAGACAACGCCCTGGCGACTACCAGCACCCATGACCTGCCGACGCTCAATGGCTGGTGGCATGGCCGCGATATCGACTGGAACGCCCGACTGGGCCTGGTCAACGCCCCGGGTGAAATCGAATGGCGCCATCACCGCGAACGCGAGCGTGAAGGCCTGCGCCGGGTGTTGAGCGAGGACCCGCAGAACTTTCGCGACGAGTCCCATGAAACCGATCAGGTGCTCGACGCCGCGATACGTTTCCTCGGTCATACCCGTGCGCCCTTGGTGTTGCTGCCGCTGGAAGATGCCCTGGGCATCGAGCAGCAGGCCAACCTGCCCGGCACCACCGACACGCACCCCAACTGGTCCCGACGCCTGCCCGGCGACAGTGAAGCCTTGCTCGATGACCCGGACGCCGCCCGACGTCTGGAACTGCTCGCCTGTGCGCGGCTGCAGGCGGCCGAGCGTGACCAATGAAGCAAACGCTTATCCAACCGCTGCGGGCGACCCTGCGGCTGCAGTTCCATAAAGACTTCACGCTGGACGATGCGGTGCCGCTGGTGCCGTACTTCGCCAGCCTCGGCATCAGCCATGTCTATGCGTCACCGCTACTGAGTGCTCGTGCCGGTTCCATGCACGGCTACGACGTCGTGGACCCGACCACGGTCAACCCGCAGCTGGGCGGCGAAGCGGCACTGCGGCGTTTGGTCAGCGCATTGCGCGAGCTGAACATGGGGCTGATCCTCGACATCGTCTCCAACCACATGGCCGTCGGCGGTGGCGATAATCCCTGGTGGCAGGATTTGCTGGAATGGGGACGCCTGAGCCCTTACGGCGAGTTCTTCGATATCCAGTGGCATTCGCCCGACCCGTTGATGGAAGGTCAGTTGTTGCTGCCCTTCCTCGGCAGCGACTACGGCATCGCCTTGCAGGACGGCACCCTGCCCCTGCGTTTCGATGCGCAAAAGGGCGCGTTTTATGTCGCGCACTATGAGCATCACTTCCCGATCTGCCCGACGAATTACGGCGAACTGCTCAGGACCGATGACCCACTGAGCGCCGAATCGCTCAAGTCGCTGGCAGACCGTTTCAGCACCTTGAGCTACCAGACCGACGCTCACAGCCTGGCGATGCCGCTGAAAACAGAGTTGCGTGAACTGGCCAGCGATCCGGCGATTCTGCAGGCCATCCAGCAAAACCTCAGCGCTTACGACTCGCTCACCGCCGAAGGTTTCCAGCGCCTGCACCAGTTGCTTGAACGCCAAAGCTATCGCCTGGCCAGTTGGCGCACGGCGGCAGATGACATCAACTGGCGGCGTTTTTTCGATGTCAACGAACTGGGCGGCCTGCGGGTCGAACGCCCCGCCGTGTTCGAAGCCACCCATGCAAAAATCTTCGAGCTGGTGGCCGAAGGTCTGGTTGACGGTCTGCGCATCGACCACATCGACGGTCTCGCCGACCCTCGGGGTTACTGCCGCAAACTGCGGCGACGGGTCGACAGCCTGTCGCCGGATCGGCACCTGCCGATCTACGTCGAGAAGATCCTCGGCGAAGGTGAAACCCTGCACCGTGACTGGTCGGTGGATGGCACCACGGGTTACGAGTTCATGAATCAGCTGTCGCTGCTGCAACACGCTCCCGAAGGTGCCGACACGTTGGCCGAACTGTGGAATCGCTACAGCGAACGGCCCGCCGATTTCCGTCAGGAAGCGCAATTGGCCCGCCAGCAGATTCTCAACGGTTCCCTCGCCGGAGACTTCGAAAGCGTCGCCCAGGCCCTGTTGCAAGTGGCCCGGGATGACCTGATGACCCGCGACCTGACCCTCGGTGCGATTCGTCGGGCGTTGCAGGAACTGATCGTGCATTTCCCGGTGTACCGCACCTACATCACCCCCCGTGGGCGTACGGCTGAAGACGATGTGTTTTTCCAGCAAGCCATGAACGGTGCGAGGCTTACCCTCGGCGAGGCCGACTGGCCGGTGCTCGATTGCCTGGCCCGCTGGCTGGGCGGTGAATCATGGCGCAAACGCCCGCTGGGCCGGCCGCGCAAGATGCTCAAGCATGCCTGTGTGCGTTTTCAGCAACTGACGTCGCCGGCGGCGGCGAAGGCCGTGGAGGACACTGCGTTCTATCGTTCGGCGACATTGTTGTCGCGCAATGACGTGGGCTTCAACACCGAACAGTTCAGCGCGCCGGTAGCCGACTTCCATGCGGCTTGCGTCAACCGTCTCGACGAGTTTCCCGATAATTTGCTGGCCACCGCGACCCACGACCACAAACGCGGCGAAGACACCCGCGCGCGCCTGGCGGTGCTGAGCGAGCGCAGTGCCTGGTACGCCGAGCAAGTACCGCTCTGGCAGGCCCTCGCCCGTCCCTTGCGCGACGACGACCAGATGCCGACGGCGGGCGATGAGTTGATCCTCTATCAAGCGATCCTCGGCAGCTGGCCGCTCGATTTGCACAGTGACGATCAAGCAGCGCTGGAGAACTACACTCAACGGGTGTGGCAGTGGCAACAGAAAGCCTTGCGCGAAGCCAAGTTGCAAAGCAGCTGGAGCGCGCCGAACGAGGCTTACGAACACGCGGTTCACCAATTCCTGCAACATCTGCTTCTGAGCCCCGAAGGTGAACCGTTGCGCGCGGCCCTCGGCAAGGCAGCCAAGAGCATCGCCGTTCCCGGCGCACTCAACGGATTGGCGCAAACCTTGCTGCGCATGACCGTGCCGGGGGTGCCGGATCTTTATCAGGGCAACGAGTACTGGGACTTCTCGCTGGTCGATCCGGACAACCGCCGGCCGGTGGATTACGCCAGCCGTCAGCAGTCGATGCAGACGCCCTTGGCACTGCCCGGGCTGTTGGCTGACTGGCGCGACGGGCGCATTAAACAAGCGCTGATCGCTCATGTGTTGAACCTGCGGCTCGAGCACACCGAGCTGTTTCGGCGAGGGACGTATCAAGCCCTTGAAGTCGTCGGCGGCCAGGCTCACAGGGTGCTCGCATTTGCGCGCTCGCTGGAAGGAAAACGCGCCATCGTGATCGTGCCGATACGCTGCGCCGAACTGCTGAAAAACAGTGCCCACCCCCTGATTGACGCGCCGCTGTGGGGCGATACACGGATCAAATTACCGTTCACCGCCCCTGATGAACATTTGAAGGGACTTTTTTCAAGCACAACAGTCACACACCAAAGGGAGCTGAACATCAGCGACGGGCTGGGGGATTTCCCGGTCAATCTATTTATCCAAACTACCCACACTTGAGTTCAGTTCAGGAGCATTTCGATGAGTACTAACGATAAACGCATCCGCGAATTCGCCTATCAGATCTGGGAATCGGAAGGAAAACCCGAGGGCCAGGACGCTCGCCACTGGGAGATGGCCCGCAAACTGGCTGAAGCCGAAGCGCTGGCACCGAGCAAATCGCCAAAAGCCGCTGCCAGCAAAACCGCCGCCACCAAGGCCCCTGCCAGCAAAGCCAATGGCAAGGCGGCGGAGCCAAAAACCAAAGCCAAGCCCGCCGCTGCCTCCAAGGTCATCCCGCCGGGCGAGAAAGCCAGCGAGAAAAAGCCTCGAGCAGCGCGTAAGCCGCCCGCTGTCTGACGCCTTTCACCTTTGTCCTGATTGACCTCGTGGCGAGCCTTCTCGCCACCGAGGGCTCGCTCGCCCTCAAAAAAAACCAGAGCCAAGAATTGTCCCCCCTTTGCAGGAGCACCTATGACCAGTCCGAAGAAAGCCGCGCCAGAACCTCAACTCGAGGCCTCGCGAATCCGTGAAGGCTTGCCCTTCCCGCTGGGCGCGACCTGGGATGGCCTGGGGGTCAACTTCGCCTTGTTTTCCGCCAATGCCACCAAGGTCGAGCTGTGCATCTTCGATGATGCCGGCGAGGTCGAACTGGAACGCATCGAACTGCCGGAATACACCGACGAGATCTACCACGGCTACCTGCCCGACGCGCATCCGGGGATGATCTACGGCTACCGTGTCTACGGCCCGTACGACCCGGCGAACGGTCATCGCTTCAACCCCAACAAACTGCTGATCGACCCCTACGCCAAACAACTGGTCGGCCAGTTGAAATGGTCCGAAGCGCTGTTCGGCTACACCATCGGCCACCCCGACGCCGACCTCAGTTTCGATGAGCGCGACAGCGCGCCGTTCGTGCCCAAGTGCAAGGTGATCGACCCCGCCCACACCTGGGGTCACGACCAGCGGGTCAGCGTGCCGTGGGACAAGACCATCATTTATGAGACTCACGTGCGCGGTATCAGCATGCGTCACCCCTCCGTCCCCGAGAATGTGCGCGGCACCTTCGCCGGGTTGATGGTCGATGATGTGCTGGAACACATCCGCAAGCTCGGCGTGTCGACCGTGGAATTGCTGCCGATTCATGCCTTCGTCAACGACCAGCATCTGTTGCACAAAGGCATGACCAATTACTGGGGCTACAACAGCATCGCGTTCTTCGCCCCCGACCCGCGTTACCTGGCCAGCGGCAAGATCGCCGAGTTCAAGGAGATGGTTGCACACCTGCACGAAGCCAATCTTGAAGTGATCCTCGACGTGGTCTACAACCACACCGCCGAGGGCAACGAACAAGGCCCGACCCTGTCCATGCGCGGCATCGACAACGCCTCTTACTACCGCTTGATGCCCGACGACAAGCGCTTCTACATCAACGATTCCGGTACCGGCAACACCCTGGACCTGAGTCACCCGTGCGTGCTGCAAATGGTCACCGACTCCCTGCGCTACTGGGCCTCGGAAATGCACGTGGACGGTTTCCGTTTCGACCTGGCGACCATTCTCGGGCGCTACCACGATGGCTTCGACGAACGTCACAGCTTCCTTGTGGCCTGCCGCCAGGACCCGGTGCTGCGCCAGGTGAAAATGATTGCAGAAGCCTGGGATTGCGGCCCCGGCGGCTATCAGGTCGGTAACTTTCCGCCCGGCTGGGTCGAGTGGAATGACAAATTCCGCGACACCGTGCGTGCGTTCTGGAAAGGCGACGACGGCCAACTGGCGGACTTCGCCAGTCGCATGACCGCCTCCGGCGAGATGTTCAATCAGCGTGGCCGACGGCCGTACGCCTCAGTGAACTTCGTTACCGCCCATGACGGTTTCACCCTGAACGACCTGGTGTCGTACAACGACAAACACAACGAAGCCAACGACGAGAACAATCAGGACGGCAGCAACAACAACCTGTCCTGGAACCACGGCGTCGAAGGCCCGACCGACGATCCCGAGATCAATGAGCTGCGTCAGCGCCAAATGCGCAATTTCTTTGCCACGCTGCTGCTGTCCCAAGGCACGCCGATGCTGGTGGCCGGCGACGAATTCGCCCGCACCCAGGAGGGCAACAACAACGCCTATTGCCAGGACAGCGAGATCGGTTGGGTCAATTGGGACCTGAGCGAAGACGGCAAGGCCCTGCTCAAGTTCGTCAAACGACTGATCAAGTTGCGCCTGGCCTACCCGATCCTGCGTCGCGGCCGGTTCCTGGTGGGCAATTACAACGAGGACATCGGCGTCAAGGATGTCACCTGGCTCGCGCCGGATGGCAGCGAAATGTCCATCGAACAATGGGAGGAAGGCCATGGCCGCTGCCTCGGCATGCTGATGGATGGCCGTGCTCAAGAAACCGGCATTCGCCGCAAAGGTGCTGACGCCACCTTGCTGTTGGTGGTCAACGCGCATCACGACATTGTCAATTTCCTGCTTCCGGAAGTGCCTGATGGCAGTTTCTGGACCTGCATGATCGACACCAATCAACCGTCGATTCGCGGGCAGGAACGCTTCGAGTTCGGGCACGAATATTCGGTCACTGGCCGTTCGCTGCTGCTGTTCGAATTGCAGCGCGAGGAAGAAGAGTGAAATGGACCTTCAGGGATTAGCTGCCGCCCGGATGAAAAAACATGCCGAATAGAACATCGGGGCGACGAATAGCGTGACATGAGCAATACTCTGTTCGCGGCAATCCAGGGTTTGGAGCGCCGCACATTGCTATCAACGAGAACAAGGACGTAGCCATGAAATCCGTCACCATCAGTGAAAGCAGCCTACCCGTACAAATCTGGAACAGCGCTCCGCAACTGGACAACATTCCGGTCATCAGTACTCAGACCCTGGTTCCCGCCGGCGCACGCGCTGTAGTGATTGCCCCACACCCTGGCGATGAAGTCGTGACCTGCGGCGGCCTGCTGCAGTTGCTCAGCGCCCTGGGACATCCCCTGCAATTAATCTCGATGACCGACGGCAGCGCCAGCCATCCGGGCTCGCAACAGTGGTCGGAGAAACGCTTGAGCGTGTTCCGCCCCCAGGAAAGCCTCGAAGCCTTGCGCCGTCTCGGGCTGCCGATGCACAGCCTCAAATGGATTCGCGGTGGCTTCACCGACAACGCGCTGGCTGAACGGGAATTTCAGATGACTCAGTTCATTGCCCGTTATTTACGCCCCGGGGATGTGGTGTTCAGCACCTGGCGCGAGGATGGCATTGTCGACCATGACGCCGTCGGCCGGGCCAGCGTCAAGGCCGCGGCCATGGTCGGGGCGGCGTTCAACGAAGTACCGGTCTGGGCCTGGCACTGGCCAACGCGTGATCGAGGGCTCATCCCGTGGCATCGCGCACGCAAGGTTCGCCTGGACACCTGGACCGTCGCGCGCAAAAGCCACGCCACCCACGCCTATGCCAGCCAGCTCGACGGCGAGCCCGCCATCGGCCTCGCCCCGCTGCTGCCCCCGGTGCTTCTGGAACGGATACGGTTGCCGTACGAAATTGTCTTCGTCTGACGCAGCGCTGGCAGCAGCCTGTAGCAGCTGTCGCAAGCTCGACAGCTGCTACATTTTGGTATGAAGGCTGCTTACGACGAATCACTCTGAACTGCCCGCCGCTGTATCAGTCGCATACATAACCCGTCCTGATTCAGAGGAGTGAACGTGACCAGTGATTCCAAGTGGCAGGCCGTCGAATCATCTCCGTTGAACACGCCCCCGGCGATTCATCGGCTGAGAGTGCTGACGGTCAACACCCACAAGGGTTTTACCGCACTCAACCGACGTTTCATTCTCCCGGAACTGCGTGAAGCGGTACGCAGCACGTCGGCGGACCTGGTGTTTCTGCAGGAAGTCGTCGGAGAACACGACCGCCATTCCACTCGCTACAACGATTGGCCGCAGACCTCACAATACGAGTTCCTGGCCGACAGCATGTGGAGCGACTTCGCCTACGGTCGTAACGCGGTCTACCCCAACGGTCACCACGGCAATGCCCTGTTATCGAAGTACCCGATCCGCGAACACCGTAACCTCGACGTCTCGATCACCGGCCCAGAACGCCGCGGCCTGCTGCATTGCGTACTGGATGTGCCGGGGCACACTGAAGTGCATGCGATCTGCGTGCACTTGAGTCTGCTGGAAAGCCATCGACAGTTGCAGCTCCAGCTACTGTGCCAACTGCTCGAATCCTTGCCCGATGATGCGCCGGTGATTATCGCCGGCGACTTCAACGACTGGCAGCTGCAAGGCAATACCGCCCTCGCCCGACGCGACTATCTGCATGAAGCCTTCGAGCGTCACCTCGGTCGCCCGGCGAAAACCTATCCGGCGCGCTTTCCGCTGCTGCGCCTGGATCGGATTTATCTGCGCAATGCCAGCAGTCATGAGCCGCGAATACTGGGCCACAAGCCCTGGACGCATTTGTCGGATCACTTGCCGTTGGCGGTGGAAGTGCATCTTTGAAACGCCCATTAGCTTCGTTGAATACCAGACCCGGATAGCAAATTTGCTGCCCTACCTGTTATTTATGACAGTAGCGCCTTTCACCCGCTGTTGTTACGGTGCGCATGCCCGTACCCGCTGCATGTACGGACATACAACCGTAGCAGCCAACGTTGCCGAAGGTTTTCCAGTTCGGGGACTTGTATTACCGATGTCGTCTCGCCATTCGCGCTGCCAAGGACGTCTGAAACTTTTTCACTCATGACGAGTGAAGGTATCGGGCGTCGATCGATGCGTGGAGACGAGCATGATATTTTCGACAGAACTGCCCAAGTACCGTTACTCAGCCTACGCCGTTTCTCTCTGGCTATGTATCGGCGGGTCCCAGACCGCCCAGGCGGCCTGTACGCTCATACCGACCGCCGGCAACGACAACTACGTGTGCGACAGCGCCAGCAGTGGCCCACGGACCGACTTATCGGGCAACAACACCCTGACCTTTCCCGCCAATGGCACCGGCACCATCAATGGCAACGTAACCTTCGGCGCGGGTGTCGACCGGGTGTTCATGGGTTCAGGCACCATCGTGGGCGTACTCGATCAGGGCGACGGTGCCAATATTCTGCGAATCGACAACGGGCAGATTACCGGCGAAGTCCATCAGCACAGCGGCATCGACACCTTCATCATGAATGGCGGGAGTATTCAGTCCCTGGCGCAGGGCGATGGTTTCGACCAATTCCTGATGACCGGCGGCACGATTGTCGGTGGCTTTGAAGATGGTGACTTTGCGCAGATGACGGGTGGCACGATCGGTCGCGTCGACATGAAACTCGACGACAACACTTTCAACATGTCCGGCGGGCAGATCCTCGGCAACCTGGTGACCGGTTTCGGCACCGATACCATCATCGTGTCCGCCGGGCGAATTGGCGGCAACGTCAGTGTCAGCGGTGGCAACGACAGCATCACGGTGACGGGTGGCGAAATCGTCGGCGAGGTCCGCGCCAGTGCCGGCAACGACACGTTGCTGTGGAACGGTGGCGGCATCATCCGCTCGGCCATCCTTATGGGCGTTGGCAACGACAGCGCCACCTTGGGCAATCTCGGCGAAAGCACCCTTGTCCTCACCCCGAGCATCGACGGTGGAAACGGCACAGACCTGCTGACCTTCGATCACACCACTTCATCGGGCGCTGCCCGGTACATCAACTGGGAAACGGTCAACCTGAACAATGGTTCACAGTTCGATCTGGCCGGCAATTTTGTAGTGGGTGACGGAGCCAGCGGCACCGGTGTGTTCAATATCGATGGCAGCAGCACGCTGACGTCAAGCCAGGGCAGCATCACGCCATTCACCGCCGGCCAGCGTGCAACCTTGAACAACGCCGGGCGGATCGACCTCAGCAGCGGTAATACCCGCACCAATGACACCCTGACCGTGCAAGGCAATTACGCGGGTAACGGCGGCCAGTTGCTGTTGCAAAGCGTGGTGGGAGACGACAACGCCCCCAGCGACAAACTGGTGGTAAACGATGGGACGTTGACCGGCGGCACATTGATCACGGTCACCAATCTGAGCGGAACCGGCGGGTTGACGCGACAGAACGGTATTGAGTTGGTGCAGGCTCAAGGCACTGCTGTCAGCGCCCCCGATGCGTTTGCGCTCAAAGGTCCGGTCTCTGCGGGTGCCTTCGATTACTACCTGTTCAAGGGTGGCGTTACCGCAGGCAGCGAAAACAGCTGGTATTTGCGCTCTGCCGTTGTGGCCCCCGCCACCGTCACCCTCCCAAACCCGGATCCGGCCTTGCCACCGATTGTCGTCCCGGTTACCGCAACGCCGGTGGCCGCACTCGCTCCCGCCGGCAGTCCACCGCTCCCGGTTTTACCGGCAGCCGTACCGGGCGCGGCACCGATTGCGCTGTACCGCCCCGAGGTTCCGACCTGGTCGGTACTACCACCCGCTGCCGCGCAACTGACCCTGAATGCACTCGGCACTTTCCATGATCGCCAAGGCGATCAGCACCTGCTCAACGAATCCGGGGCCTTTGGCGCTGGCTGGGGTCGGGTCTACGGCAAGAACGTCGATCAGACCTGGGTCGGCACCGTAACGCCAAGGCTCGACGGTTCGCTCAGCGGTTTCCAGGTGGGTAACGATGTGTACAGCTCACAGACTTCCAATGGACAGACCCAGCGTACTGGTTTTTTTGTCGGGCATACGCGTTTGCAGGGCGATGTCGACGGTTTCAACCAAGGTTTTGAAGGCAAGCGCGCTGGCAAAGTTGAACTTGAGGGCGACAGTTATGGCGTGTACTGGACGTTGACCGACCCCAAGGGCTGGTACGTCGACACCGTCATCATGGGCACCCGGCTCGACGGTGACAGCCACTCCGAACGCGGCCTCAAACTGGATAACCGAGGCCACGCCTTGACTGTTTCGGCGGAAACCGGCTATCCGCTTCAAGTGACGGGTAACTGGGTGGTTGAACCCCAGGTGCAGGTCATCCATCAAAAAGTCTCGCTGGACAGCCAGGACGACGGAATTTCTCACGTCTCATTCGACTCCGACGGTGCCTGGACCGGTCGCCTCGGCGCTCGACTCAAAGGCCGCTACCAAGTCAGTGGACGACCACTGGAACCTTATGTACGAGCCAATCTGTGGCACACCCTTTCCGGTACCGACTCGGTAACCTTCGACGGCGCGGACCGGATAGATACCCAGCAAAAATCTTCATCGGTCGACCTCGGAGTCGGGGTTGTGCTTAGCCTCGCGAAAACCGTGAGCGTGTATGGCGGAGTCGACTACACCCGCAATATCGACAGTAATCAGCTGCGCGCAACGGCTGCAAATTTCGGTGTAAGAGTGAGTTGGTAGACCGGTAGCCCACTATCAAAAGTGCTCTGGGACGCGGCTTTTTTGACGATTTTCCGAACAAACAAGAACTTAGATGTGCGGCAAAAATCAATCACTTGCAAGCTCTAAAATACAGCTACCATTTATCGGCCATTTTCTTGACGCGATGTCAAGGGTCTTCTTAGCTACACGTTACTACCCCCGGAAATACACCAGGGGCAAACCCCAAGACACCCGCAAAATCGGGCGGCCAGAGGCTTGCCCCAATACATTCGGTCGCCCCTCATTCGGGTAGGAGAGAGACGCCAGAGCGAGATACCGCATGCGATTGCAAGGCAGACCTCCATGAAAACTTCATTCACCCAACAAGAGATCAAAGTAACTTTTTGCACTGTCTCGAGCTCACTTCTTCTGTGCTCGTCCATGGAAGTACTGGCAGGGCCGGCAGAGAATGAAACCACGCCTTGGTACCGTCAGGATGTTCCGGTCATGACCTTACCCTC
Source organism: Pseudomonas sp. PDM25 (assembly GCF_019219045.1). Lineage (NCBI taxonomy): Bacteria > Pseudomonadati > Pseudomonadota > Gammaproteobacteria > Pseudomonadales > Pseudomonadaceae > Pseudomonas > Pseudomonas sp. PDM25. The sequence continues at coordinate 102,691 of NZ_JAHUWL010000001.1, read as the reverse complement.
CGTCACTTTGACCGACCCCTACTCCGGCCACTTCAGCGCCGCCTCCGATACACGAAGTTCACACCTGACCATCGAGGGCGCTACACCTTCGGCCTGGGATCAGATGTATGGACTGGCTTCGCGGCAGGCGCAAACCGATGTTCTGGCTCAGGGGTTTGCTGTCCCTGGCAGCAGCGAATTCAAAGGTCCGGCGATCCTGACGCTGCAAAGCGATAGCGGTCATATCCAACGGCTCGGGCTGGTCGGCGGCATGACTCAGTTACAAAGCAATAGCAACGGACTGCTGACCGGTCGCGCCCTTGCTGACCCCAGCCACGACACTCTCAACCTCGAAGGCCAGAGCCTCGGCGCTTACTGGAGTTTGACCGGGCCCCAAGGCTGGCACGTGGACTTGACGGCCAGCGGCGGCCGGGTCAACGGCTATACCCGCAATGATCAGGGCGCCCGACTGGCGACCGAGGGCAACGCGGTGACGCTGTCGGTGGAAGGTGGTTTCCCCATTGGTCTGAGCGATAACTGGGTCGTTGAACCCCAGGCGCAATTAATCAATCAACGCATTACCCTGGACACCCCGTATGCCGGCTCAGGCAATGCCTCGTCCGGCGATCTGACGTCCTGGAGCGGCCGGGTCGGTGCGCGGTTGAAAGGTAGTTACGACATCAACGGCCTGGGGGTCGAACCCTATGTGCGAACCAACGTGTGGCATACGGTGTACACCAGCGATACCGTGAACCTCGATCAGGTCGAGAAGATCAGCAGCAGCCGCTACTCATCGACCGTCGAAGTGGGTTTGGGCCTGGTGGCCAGAGTGACGCCCACCGTGAGTCTTTACGTCAGCGCCGACTACAGCAGTGATGTGGATGGCAATGATTTGAACGGGTTGATTGGGAGTTTGGGTGTGCGGATGCGGTGGTGAGTGTTTCAGTTCAAGAAATTGATTGTTCGGGCTGACGCCTTCGCGAGCAAGCCCGCTCCCACATTGGATTGATGTCGTACACAAAACCAATGTGGGAGCGGGCTTGCTCGCGAAGGGAGCGACTCGGTTTTAGATCAACCCTCCGGACGCAGCATCAACACCGCCAGCGGCGGCAGGTTCAATACCAACGAGAGTGCCTGGCCATGGCTCGGCTCATCCTCGGTAAACGCCCCGCCGCTGTTGCCATAGTTCGAACCGGCGTAAGTGGCCGCATCGCTGTTGATCACCTCGGTCCAACGCCCGGCAAACGGTACGCCAATGCGATAACCCTCACGCGGCACCGGGGTGAAGTTAGCCACCACCAACACCGGCCGCCCCTCCCTGCTCCAGCGCATGAAGGCGTAAACGCTGTTGATGGCATCATCACCAATCAACCACTGGAAGCCTTGCGGCGCGTCGTCCTGATCATGCAGCGCCGGTTCCTCGCGATACAGCCGATTAAGATCGCCGACGAGTTTCTGCACACCTTTGTGTTCCGAGTACTGCAGCAAGTACCAGTCGAGTTGCTGATCGTGGTTCCACTCACGCCACTGACCAAACTCGCAGCCCATGAACAACAGCTTCTTGCCCGGATGTGCCCACATGAAACTGAGGTAGGCGCGCAGGTTGGCGAATTTCTGCCAGCGATCGCCCGGCATCTTGTCGATCAGCGAGTGTTTGCCGTGTACCACCTCGTCGTGGGAAATCGGCAGGATAAAGCGCTCGGACCAGGCATACACCAGGCCAAAACTCAGCTCGTTGTGGTGATGGGCGCGGTACACCGGGTCCTGCTGGATGTAGTGCAGCGAATCGTGCATCCAGCCCATGTTCCACTTGTAGTCGAAGCCCAGTCCGCCCTGTTGCGTGCCCTGGCTGACACCCGGCCATGCGGTGGACTCTTCGGCAATCACCAGCGCACCGGGGGCTTCGAGGTCGACCACGTCATTGAGATGGCGCAGGAAGTCGATGGCTTCGAGGTTTTCCCGACCGCCGTGACGGTTTGGCACCCATTCGCCGGCCTTGCGCGAGTAATCGCGATACAGCATCGAGGCCACGGCATCGACCCGCAGGCCGTCGACGTGAAAATGTTTGAGCCAGTGCAGCGCCGAGGCCAGCATGTAGCCGTGCACTTCGGTGCGACCCAGGTTGTAGATCAGCGTGTCCCAGTCCTGATGGAAGCCTTCTTGCGGGTTGCCGTATTCGTACAGCGCAGTGCCGTCGAATTGCGCCAGACCGTGAGTATCGGTCGGGAAATGGGCCGGCACCCAATCGAGGATCACGCCGATATCGGCCTGGTGGCAGGCATTGACGAACGCGGCGAAGTCATCCGGCGAGCCGTAGCGGGCGCTCGGGGCGAATTGCGACAGCAGCTGATAGCCCCAGGAGCCGCCGAACGGGTGCTCCATGATCGGCATCAGCTCGATGTGGGTAAAACCCAGTTCCTTCACGTAAGGAATCAGCCGCTCGGCCAACTCATGCCAGGTGTACAGGCGCGCAACTTCGCCCAGATCATCCAGCTCACATTGCCAGGACCCGGCATGCAATTCGTAGATCGACAGCGGCGCACTCACCCGATGACGGTCGCCCCGGGATTGCATCCACTCGTGGTCCTGCCAATCGATGTTCAGCGGTGAAGCGACTTTTGACGCGGTGTCCGGCGGCAGCGAAGTGGCCAGCGCCATCGGGTCGGCCTTGAGTGGCAGAATGCCGTGGCTACCGAGGATTTCGTATTTGTACGTTTCCCCCGCTTGCATGCGCGGGACGAAAATTTCCCATACGCCGGTAGGATGACGCAGGCGCATCGGGTGCCGGCGACCGTCCCAGTTGTTGAAGTCACCCACCACCGACACCCTTCTGGCGTTCGGTGCCCACACGGCGAAACGCACGCCATCGACACCGTCGACCGTTTTCAGCTGCGCGCCCAGGCAAGCGCTGAGATCGCGGTGATTACCTTCGGCGAACAGGTACAAGTCCATCTCGCCAAGCAACGGGCCAAAGCTGTAAGGGTCTTCGCAAACCTGTTCGCCGCCGGCCCAGCGGGTTCGCAGCAGATACGGCTGCGCCCGATCGAAGTGCCCGACGAACAGGCCCGGCGTCTGGGTGGCCTCAAGGTTGCCGAGTTCTTCCCCGGAGTCCTTGGCCAGTACCTGCACGCTCAAGGCGTCCGGCAAATAGGCTCGAATGAATTGCCCGCCGACACCATCGCCGTGGGGGCCAAGAATTGCAAAGGGGTCGTGATGTTCGGCGCGTACCAGTGCGTCGATGTCCCGCGATCTGGGCAGCAACGCTTCTTTAGCGTGACCCTGTTCCTTGTTCGAGAAACTCATGACTACTCTCCACCAAGATCGGAAAAGGGTTTAAGCCCACTCAATAACCCATACAAGCCGTGCAACGGCACGGGCAACCATGTGGGGCGATTTTCTGCCTCGTAGGCCACTTCATACGCTGCCTTCTCCAGGCCGAACAACGCCAACGCGGCGTCCTCGCCTTCCGGATCTTGCCATGCATGAGCAAGACTAGCTGCCGCCAGCCGATAAGCGTCGACAAATGCGTGTCTTGCTTCATTCAAATAGCGATCGGCGACACGTTGACGAGCGGCTTTGGCATCGGCCGTGTTGTCGACGTTGTGCACATTGATCGCCATCGCCGCAGCGTAGTCAAAGGAGCGCAATACGCCACTGACGTCTTTGTACGGGCTGTGTTTGCCCCGTCGTTCGTGCAACGGCCGCGCCGGCTCGCCTTCGAAGTCGATCAGGTAGGCGTCGCCCTTGATCACCAGCACCTGGCCCAGGTGCAAGTCGCCATGGACGCGAATGCGCAGCCCCCCAACGGCTTTTTTGCCCAGCTCCTGAACATGGCTGAGGATGTCTTTTTTGTTGTCCAGTAAACGAGTGACCAAGGCTTTGTCTGCCGGGTTCAATTCGCTTTGATGCTGTTTGAGCAACTTCAGCGCGTGCTCCAGTTGCGCCGCCACGTCCTTGGCACAGGCCAGGGCTTCTTTCTGGGTGGTGACCTTCGGGGCGAAGTCCGGGTTGTCGCTGGGCGCCGCCAGCACCTGATGCATTTCACCCAGACGCTGACCGAGCATGCCGGCGAAGTCTCTGAGCTCACCCAAGGCGTTGTAGTGTTGCTCCTGCTCGGACATGGCGTCGGCCAGCTCGTCGCGCAGCGCCCTTTCAAGGTTGTTCTGGGTCCATTCCCAGGCGTCGCCCTGATTGCTCAAGTAGCCTTGGGCAATCATCAGCAACGTTTCCTCGCCCGCCGGATCACGGCGAACCACCGAACCGATTAGCGGCGAGATATTGCGGAAACCGGCGTGAGTCAGGAACGCGCTCATTTCCAGCTCCGGGTGCACGCCGGACGCGACCTTGCGGATCAGTTTCAGCACCAGGCTGTTGCCGATCACCACCGAACTGTTGGACTGCTCGGTGGACAGGTAACGCACTTCCGATTCCCCGGTCAGGCCGAGTTTCGCCAGTTCCCACGTCGGCTCAAAGCAGATATCGCCCGCACTGGATGGCACTACGGTATTACTTTGCATGCCCTGCAACACCGCATGCACAAAGGTATCGAGGCTGAAGGCATCAGTGATCAAGCCGACCTGACGCACGCGCCGGACCCGAGACAAGGCCAGTTGCTGAGGCAACGCGGCGCCCACCTGATCTTCAGAGATAAAACCGAACGGCAACTGATAGCGGCTGGTCTGGCCGCCACTGGTGACGTCGATTTCACTCAACAACACGGGGTGCAGCGGATCGCCGAAGCGCACGCCATAAGCGATGTTGACCTGTTCGATGGCTGCGTCCTTACCGGCAAACCAGCGGCGGTTCTGTAGCCAGTTCGGCAAGATGCCCTGCTCCAGCGTGCCGCGGGACGGTGCTTCGAGCAGTTCTTCCATGCGTTTCTTCAGCACCAGCGTGGTGAAGTCCGGCAGGCTTTGCGCCGGTTCCACGTGCCAGCTTGGCATCTGGTTTTCTGCTGCCAGGCCGAACCAGTAGAAGCCGTAAGGCGCCAGGGTCAGAAGGAAATTCAACTGGCCGATCGGCGGGAAGGCGTTACCGCCAAGCATTTCCACCGGCACCATGCCGGCATAAGCGGATAAATCCAGCTCCGCCGCTTGCGCACTGCGCGATACGTTGGCCACGCACAGAATGATTTCGTACTTACCATCCGGCCCGGTGAATTCCCGGGTGTAGGCCAGGATCCTCCGGTTAGTCGGCGAAAGCATTTTCAGGGTGCCGCGACCGAAGGCCTTGGACTGCTTGCGCACGGCGAGCATGCGCCGAGTCCAGTTGAGCAACGAATGCGGATCGCCGGCCTGGGTTTCAACATTGACCGACAGGTAACCGTATTGCGGGTCCATGATCGGTGGCAGCACCAGGCTGGCCGGGTCGGCGCGGGAGAAACCGCCGTTACGGTCAATCGACCACTGCATCGGCGTGCGCACGCCGTCACGGTCGCCGAGGTAGATGTTGTCGCCCATGCCGATTTCATCGCCGTAATACAGGGTCGGCGTGCCGGGCATCGATAGCAGCAAACTGTTCAGCAACTCCACACGACGACGGTCGCGTTCCATCAACGGCGCCAGGCGGCGGCGAATCCCCAGGTTGATCCGCGCTCGACGGTCGGCTGCGTAGTAATTCCACAGATAATCGCGCTCCTTGTCGGTGACCATTTCCAGGGTCAGCTCATCGTGGTTGCGCAGGAAAATCGCCCACTGACAGTTAGCCGGGATCTCCGGGGTCTGACGCAGGATATCGGTGATCGGGAAACGGTCCTCCTGGGCCAGCGCCATGTACATGCGCGGCATCAGCGGGAAGTGGAACGCCATGTGGCATTCGTCACCGTTCAGGCCTTTGGCGTCGGTGTCGCCGAAGTACAGTTGCGTGTCTTCCGGCCATTGGTTGGCCTCGGCCAGCAACATGCGGTCCGGGTAATTGGCGTCGATTTCGGCACGGATCTGCTTGAGGACGTCGTGGGTCTCGGGCAGGTTTTCGTTGTTGGTGCCGTCGCGTTCGATCAGGTACGGGATCGCGTCCAGACGCAGACCGTCGATGCCCATGTCCAGCCAGTAGCGCATCACCGACAGCACGGCTTTCATGACTTGCGGGTTATCGAAGTTCAGGTCTGGCTGGTGGGAATAGAACCGGTGCCAGAAGTACTGGCCGGCCACCGGGTCCCAGGTCCAGTTGGACTTTTCGGTGTCGAGAAAGATGATGCGGGTGCCGTCGTACTTATGATCGTCATCCGACCAGACGTAGAAATCCCGTGCCGCCGAGCCTTTCTTGGCCTTGCGCGCACGCTGAAACCAGGCGTGCTGGTCCGAGGTGTGGTTGATGACCAGTTCGGTAATCACCCGCAGGCCACGTTTGTGGGCTTCCGAGATGAACCGCTTGGCGTCGGCCATGGTGCCGTAGTCGGAATGCACGCCACGGTATTCGGCAATGTCGTAGCCGTCATCACGCCGTGGCGAGGGATAGAACGGCAACAGCCAGATGGTGTTGACGCCCAGATCGGCAATGTAATCGAGTTTGGCGATAAGACCGGGAAAGTCGCCGATCCCGTCATTGTTGGAGTCGAAAAAAGACTTAACGTGAACCTGGTAGATCACCGCATCCTTGTACCAGAGCGGGTCTTTGATAAAGGTGGCTGCCTTGGGTTTCTTCGCCATTTGAAACTCCTGTTGAATTCAGTGAAGCCCTTGAGCCGAACGCCTACGTGTGGTGAAGGGGGCTTTTGTGGCGAGGGGATTTATCCCCGTTCGGCTGCGAAGCAGTCGCATACTTTCAATCTTGTTGATGCGGTGTCTGGGCGGATTGGGGGCCGCTTCGCGACCCAACGGGGATAAATCCCCTCGCCACAGAAGCCCTCTCACCACAGAAGTCCTCTCGCCACAAGTCAAGAGGTTGTGATCCGCCATATCCCGAACGGTTGATGCGCCGGGTCGATCCGCATGAATTGGTACTTGCCGTACCAGGTCCAGCGATGACCGTTCATCAAGTCTTCGCCCTGGGTGCTGGCGTCGTCGGGCAAGCCCATTTCCCACAGCGGCAATTCGAAGTTCGCTTCCTGGACGTTATGCGGATCAAGGCTGACGGCCACCAGAATGAAATTGCTGCCATCGGCGCTGCGTTTGCCGAAATACAGAATGTTGTCGTTCCAGGCGTTGTAGACCTTCAGGCCCAGATGCGTCTGCAGCGCCGGGTTCTGCCGGCGGATGCGGTTGAGCTGGGCGATCTCGGCAATGATGTTGCCCGGCGCGTTGAAGTCCCGTGGGCGGATTTCGTACTTCTCGGAATTGAGGTATTCCTCCTTGCCCGGCACCGGTGCCGCTTCGCACAGTTCGAAGCCTGAATACATGCCCCACAGACCAGAGCCCATGGTGGCCAGTGCCGCGCGGATCAGAAAACCGGCGCGCCCCGACTCATGCAAAAACGCCGGGTTGATGTCCGGTGTGTTGACGAAGAAGTTCGGTCGGAAGCATTCGCGCCACGGTGACTCATTGAGTTCGGTGAAGTAAGTGGCCAGCTCGGACTTGTTGTTGCGCCAGGTGAAGTAGGTGTAGCTCTGGGAGTAACCGACCTTGCCCAACCGCGCCATCATTGCCGGGGTGGTAAAGGCTTCGGCCAGGAAGATCACCTCGGGGTACAGCGCCCGCACATCCGCAATCAGCCACTGCCAGAACGGCAGCGGTTTGGTGTGAGGGTTGTCGACGCGGAACAGCTTCACGCCCTCCTCGACCCAACCCACCACGATGTCGCGCAACTCGACCCACAAACTCGGGATCGCATCGGTGGCATAGAAATCGACGTTGACGATGTCCTGGTATTTCTTCGGCGGGTTCTCGGCGTATTTGATCGTGCCGTCTGGGCGCCAGTTGAACCAGCCCGGATGCTGTTGCAGCCACGGGTGATCCTGAGAACACTGAATCGCAAAATCGAGGGCGATTTCCAGCCCATGGTCTGCAGCCGCCGCGACAAGACGCCGGAAGTCTTCGCGCGTGCCCAGCTGCGAATGAATGGCTTCATGCCCACCCTCTTCGCTGCCAATGGCATACGGACTGCCCGGATCGTCCGGGCCGGCGGTCAGGGAATTGTTCGGGCCTTTGCGGTAGCTGAGACCAATCGGGTGGATCGGCGGGAAGTACAGCACATCGAAGCCCATGTCCTGAATCATCGGCAGCCGCGAATGCACATCGTTGAAGGTGCCATGACGGGCCGGATCGTCAGTGATCGAACGCGGAAACAATTCATACCAACTGGCGAACTGCGCCAGGTCCCGTTCGACGTCGACCGGGTACTCAGGGCTGAGGCTCAAATAGGCACGATGATCGGCCTGCGTCATCAGCTCAGCGCTACGCTGGTGCAGAAACAGCTCGACCTGCTCGATTTCGAGCAACCCCGACAATTCATGGTGCAACGCCGTCAGTTGCTCGCTCAGCTGTCCTTCGGTGCGTTCGGCGGCTTGCTGGACCAGCGTTCGCCCCTCCTGCAACTCCAGGCTGATCGGCACCCTGGCGGCATGTTTTTTCTCCAGCTCGTAACAGAAGCTGGCGAACTGATCGATCCAGGCTTCGATGCAAAACACATAACGGCCCTGACGCGCGACCCGGAACTGGCCCTGCCAACCGTTATTGCCCAGCTCGGCCATGACTTCGCTTTGCCAGGTTTCCTCACCCTCGGCGTGCCAGCGCACTCGCACGGCCAATTTGTCGTGACCGTCGGCAAACACTTTGCTGGTCACCACCACGTCCTGACCCATCACGGCTTTGACGGCGAACTGTCCGCCATCGAGGGTCGGCATGGTGTTTTCGATGGCGATCCGCGGCAGCAGTAAAGCCTGCGACAGCGGCATATGAGGGTTGTAGTTCAGCTCTGTCGGTTTTTCAGCAGTCATCGAGCATCTCTCCTTTACGCCCCATGGACGCTCTTGTGTCTGTGGCTTGTAACAGGATAGCCATCCCGCAGGATCGTCCGCCCCGGAATGAACTCACTTAGGTTCCGAGCGACAGGCGCCGGTAAAAGTTCACGAGGATTTGCCCAAGCCTTCGAAGGAATCAATTCCTTTACGCAGTGGTCAACACACTTAAGCACGACTTACGCCATGTGCCACTGGAGGTTGAATTTATGAGCATTCCGATCCCGGCCGAAACGCCTGATCCAAACATCGACAGCCCGACCATTCCGCCGACCGAGCCTGCTCCGGAACCCGAGCAGGAGCCGCCGGGCACGACCCCGCCTGCGCGGGAAGATCCGCCTGAAACCATGCCACCGGTAACTGTTGCGCCAGAATCTTAGGGAGAGATTATTAACTGCGCCGTAGGAAGGAACCGACGTCTCGGCGCCGTTTATGAAGACTCGTAATAACGATCTCGAAGCTAATCTATTGGCCAAGATGCACGGGCTTGGAATCAGTCTGCGAAGTACATCCAACAAGCATGTACCGTTCGTCGGAATACCTAACACTGTCAAACTGAAATATCAAAACAATGCCCACAGACGTTCAGGAAACGCACTACATGCGTCCTCAGACTATTCTTTATTGATAATCCTTTACGCAAACCCGCATCATAAAAAAAATAGGCTGCAACCGTCAGAGTTTCCTCGTATTTTTCCAAACAACAAGACTGTTTAATCACCAAGTTGACGCTCGTGCAATACGTCACCTATCACGAAAGACTTCTTACCCAAGCTTGTATGAAGCTTCCTACAATGAAAAACATTCAAATTTGCAACACGCCACTCAACGAGTTAGAAATTGCTCGTCACTTACTAAACAGTGACTTCTTTCCGAAAAGGAGTTTGAAAATGCAAAATGGAAACTTGACCGAGACAATCTTCAGCTTCAAAAAAGAGTTTGGTGGGGATTCGTTCTCGCACATTGCTGGGGGATCCGGTAGCGCAGGTGGGTGCGGAGGAAGTGGGGGGTGTGGGGGTGGGGGTGGTTGTAAGGGGGGAAGCGGAGGATCTGGCGGTTCCGGCGGCAATGCCGTTACTTCCGGCGGCAATGCCGTTACTTCCGGCGGCGAAAATGAGCGCTCCAAACAATAAGACTTTACATTAAAGGGAGGCGAGGTCTTTCCGCCCTCATATGGAAAGACCTCGACAGGGAAAGCCATGAAGCTCAGCATACAAAACTACAATCTACTGAATTTCAACAGTGATAGCGTCGTCATTTCTCAAAAAGGTGTGTCGCGCGTAAAGTCACCTTCACTACTAGAGGTAATTAGAAGGCTAAACAATCGAAGCAGCATAACTGACAATGAGCTTTTTGGCTTATTCAGCGAATACAACCTAGATCAAGAAGAAGCATACCAATCCCTTGAAGGCATCATCGACATACAAACAGAGAAAGATGCTTTTTATTTTAAAACAATCATAGTAGCTCATGACTGGGATGACACCGCACAATTTGAATCGCTCTTGCTGGATGAACTGCCCAGTTCGACAAGTGTCTGCAAAATATCTGAATTGGCACAGAGAATAACTGTAGATTCTTGCAGCTATATTATACTGGCTTGTAAAAATTACGAGTATAACGACTTAAAGAAAATCTATTTCCAGATCACATCCAATCACCCTGAAAGCGCAGTTAGCATCTGCTATTCGAATGGAGACAGCTATGTAATAGGTCAACCTTACTTTCCGAAAATAGGAAACCCTTGTCATTTCTGCTCGATAGACAGGTTGATTAATCATGAGACGTACAAACCAAGCAAAAATACTTGGTCGAGCCTTTTGAACTTTTGCCGAAGTAAACATATACCCATTCCGACACCACACTATTCCTTATACCAGAAATGTTTGATTATTGGCGCAATTGTACAAAAAGTAAAACTCATAACGGGTTCAAATGGAATCTGCCGATTCCAAGACAACATACTTCAGGAAACCACCCTATCTCTTAGCAATGGAAATGTATCAGAATCATCAATTTCACACTGGTGCATGTGTGACTGTTTAAGGGTCAGCACATGAAGAACATCCCGCATGACTATTACCTTAGGTTTCTGGATTCTGTTGTCCACGAGCAAGTCTTGGACTTTCACAACAAAGGAAACTATATAATTCACGAGGCTTTCAAAAACTCAACCGCTCTGCATTTCATTGATGCCAAATATCTGACTGCACTGACAGGAAATGAACTCAAGCTTTATCCAGACTTAGATATAAGCCTGCCTTTGAAAACAACCGAAGAATCTGGCTGCTTATATCGAAATGATTCGTGCGAGTCATTCATCAACCAAAATATAGATTTCAGCACAATAGAAAAACTAGTAAATCCGCTAACCGCAAAAAATATAAACAACTATAAACGAGGATACCCAAGTGGCGGAGCCCTTTATCCAATAGAAGTATTTGTTTGCTCGTTAATGGATGATGAGTCAACCTGGCCATGTCCAGAAAAAATTCTGCATTTGTTGCCTCAATCTGCAAAATTCGAAATTATGCAGGATACGGCATGTACAAAAGAACTACGTTCCGCAATTCTTTCAGCTCCGGGCAATATTGGTTCGCCTAGCGTTGCAATTATCTACGCCGCCTATCTGCCAAAGACAATGTTTAAGTATAGATATCGCGGATACCGTTTAGCTCTCATGGAGGCAGGATCAATGTATATGTTGATAGAGTTACAGGCAAAAAAACTTAAATTACGAAGCCGTCTATGGTCGGCTTACACAGATACGATGGTATGCAAAGCAATTGGATTGAATCCAGCGGTCTTTCTTCCTCTATGCGTACATTTTGTAGGTCAAACAGAATGAACATTTACAATCAAAATAATTATTCATCGCTACCGAACTCGATTATATATCAGCCATCGTGTCTGACTTCTATGCCAATGTCAGCAGAAACTGATGATTCATGGGGGAACGGTGGGTCGGGCATTGGCGCCGGATCCGAAGCGATACGAGCCGCGTTAGGCGAATATTTTGAAAGACGACATTTTTATATGGAAGTCATGCCTGACAAGACCGGCAATCTTGGTTTTTCTATGTCCGAAGCAGAAAGCAAAGACTTTTGCAAGGCGCTCCACCAAACATGTGAAGGAAATAAATTACTGGATGATATCTGGAACCATAAATTCCAATTATCTGAAGTTTACCGAGCTAGCGATCTTTCACAGTGCCATGTGCCAACTGCCTGTATATCGTTGAGTAGGCATAAAATTGAAAATGACAGCACAATATACCCTTTACGAGATACATGTGGTTGCAGCTTCCACTGGGATCCCATGATCGCCATATTTGGTTCGTTAAAGGAGCAACTTGAAAGGCAATTCCTGACAAAATTCTGGCTTACAAAGAAATGCCGAACAATAGTCCCTATAAATATAGCGATCGCCAAATTAAATAATGCACACTCAGCGAAGCTGTATCAGCATCTCGCACTGGCTGGGGATACGACCGTTATCGATATTTCTGACCCGCGGTTCCCTGGCGCTTGCGTGCTCATCGTTTATGGAAGCGCAGCCGACAATAGGCATGTCAAATACTGCGCGGGAATGGCATATACGGCCAGTTTTGAAGAGGCGCTGGACAAATCGATTCGTGAGCTATGGCAAACATTTCGATTTATAGATTTATTCTGCGCCACCAATAGCGAGCACAAAGAAATTGAAGATCCCTATCTAAAATATTTTCTAAGCTGCAATAATTATCGAACCTACCAAGAGATAACCACAACACTACAATCTCATGAGAAGGTGCCACATCACAAAGAACGTTTTGATGCTCCCGGCCTGTTAAAAACGCTCGAAACCCAAGGTATTAATGGCTTTATCTATATAAAACCTATAGCAATTGAAAACTCCAACTATTTTGCTAGCAAGTACTTATCGCCCGATTTGTTTTTACACATGAACAGCTCACAAAATATAAATATTCGTAACCGCTACTCAGATTCATTCTTCCATGAAGTCGATGACACCCGTAAAAAATTCATGGTTCCATTTCCCTGAAGAGAACAAATCATGTCAGACAACAAAGTTAAACGCGCGATTGAGCTTAGCTTTATTTTCATAAAAGAACAAATCAAGGAGCCAACTGCTTTTTTTTGGACCATTTTATCTCCTGCCGCATTATTTTATCTACTAAACTACTCTAGAGGAAACACACCACCATACAGCTCTGATTACATTGCAGCCACATCTTGGTTTTATGCTTATATTTCCTCAAGTGTAGCTTTTTTCGGATTCTCATTTTATATAATTGGCCGAAGGGAAAGTGGATTTATTAGATCGTTCATATACAAGTTTGAAGCACGAATTGTGTTCCTGCTAGGACAGTTTTTTGCGTACTCTCTCATATCGATACTTTATTGCATGGCGTTTTACTGCCTGACACGACCTGCGTTTGGATCATTATCTATTGAAGAGATATTTATTATTGCTGGCAGATTCTATCTTTGCTTTCTTCTATTCAGCATACCAGGGCTTTTATTAACACTGCCACCCATCACATTCCAAAATGCAAATACTTTTTATTCAATCGCTTCATTCTCGATGCTAATTCTTGGGATCTATGGGGCTAGTTCCTCGTCGGAAGTCTCAAGCATCATCCGAAGTACAAACCCTTTAGCCATGGCAAACGATATCATCTTACAAGGAATGACGAATAACAGAGCACTGACATTTATAATAGTTATATTATTTTTAAGCACTCTACTATCAACTCTACGTCTCTTGAGAATAAATCCAGTATGGAGTAGATATTAATGAACTCACTAACGGTTACTAACCTTTCCTTCAGCTACATGAAGAACCCCATATTCGCCAATGCTTCAATTGCCGTGCATTCAGGTTCCATCACAGGGCTGCTCGGCCCAAACGGCAGTGGGAAAACCACTTTTTTTGATATTCTGTGCGGACTAACAAACATAAAAAAAACCGAAATAGTTAACACATTCAAAAACCAGGTGTATTTATCTCAATCCCTCAGCACTCCACATTCTCTGCGTATGTTTGATATTTTCAGAATGACCACCCTCCTATGCTCGTCAGAAACGCTGAGCCAACAGAAAGCACTTGAGAAACTTCAAGCGTGGAGCCCTGAGATTATCGAGCGTTACACTGAAATATGGAACAAGAAATCTTCGATCTGCAGTTATGGTGAAAAGCGGTGGTTCTTCACGTTGACTTTGCTTGCTCTAAATGCAGACCTGGTTATCTTGGACGAACCAAGCGCAGGAGTTGACGCAGAGTTTCGTCACTATATATGGAAGTGCCTGAGAGGTGCTGCACGAGAAGGTGTGGCCATCTTAGTCTCGTCACATAATATCGAAGAGATCGCCGCTAATTGCGATCGCTTCTACATGATAAGTAACCGTACGTTTAAGCCTTTTCAGTCTGGAGATGAATTCAAAAAACATTACAGCGCCACTAGCCTTGACGAAGCATTCATCTGCGCGTCAGCAGCCAGAGAATACTTCTAGGAGAGCCAATCATACGAAAGCTTGATCTACCACCTTTCCGGCGTGTGATTTTTATCGAGTAATTTCACAATCCTCGGCATCACGCTGAATATCGCCAACGCCAGCAACGTACTGAGCACCGCCGTCGCTTCTCGTCCCAACCCGGCCGAGACGCCAATGGCGGCGGTCATCCACAACCCGGCGGCAGTGGTCAGGCCTTTCACATGGCCTTCATCGCCTTCCTGGTTTTTCAGGATGGTGCCGGCACCGAGAAAGCCGATCCCGGCGATCACACCCTGCATCACCCGGCTCATGGCATCGGCTTGCGAGCCGGACATTTGCGGCACCAGCACGAACAGCGCGGCGCCGAGGGCCACCAGCATGTGGGTGCGAACCCCGGCGGCCTTGCCCTTGTGCTCGCGTTCGAAACCGAGAATCCCGCCCAACATCGCAGCAATCAGTAAACGCACGGTAATGCGCGTCAGTTGTGAAGCGTCGCCAACGTCGGCGAACTCCGCTTGCAGGGTCACCCAAACCTCATGCCACCAGGCGTTCATGGTGTTGTCCTTATGAAGGATCGTTTCAGGGTGGACCGCGTCGACCATTAATCGGTTGCACAGAACGATGATCCTCGGCTGCGCCCTAACGCTTTAGATCCCGCAGAAAAAAGGACACCTTCATGACTGTGCGCATCGAAAGCCAGACCTGCTTCTTCATTACCGAGAACGGCGAAGAAATTCGTTTGTGTCCCGACGTCACCATCATTACCGACTCGGAAAAAGCCATGTCGGCGGTGGAGCTCAATGGCCAGCGCTTCTACATTACCGAAGCAGAAGCCGACGCATTGACCGTAGCAGGCGCAGTCGACGGGCGTAAGCATTTGAAGGCCACCGACAGTGGTTCGGTGATTTGACTGACCCGGATCAATAACCCCTGCAGACGCTTGATATAGGTGTCTGCGCCCCGCTGTAGCGGGTGCATCAACTTGTCGCAGGCAGCGGATCAATGGCCATCTGATCCGCTTTTTATTGCAATAGGTGAGTCTGTTATGCAAACAGATCGCCGCTCATAGTGCTCAGGCCTGATGGAGGCTGATGAGCGAAAGACCATGAGCGATAGAATCCCCGTCCGAATTGTTGAAAGTGCCCCGTCCGTTCAAAGCTATGAGCCTTCGCGTCCAAAGATGAAGGCCAAGTCCAGCGACAACCTGATCCACACCCGCAGCTTCACCGGTTTATTCCGCACCCTGCGCATGAGCGGCGCGGGGTTTCTATTTTTGCTGTTCTTCGGCACGGTGTGGTTGAACTGGGGCGGCCGCCAGGCGGTGCTCTGGGACCTTTCCGAAAGCAAATTCCATATTTTCGGCGCAACCTTCTGGCCGCAGGATTTCATCCTGCTGTCGGCGCTGCTGATCATTGCCGCGTTCGGCCTGTTTGCGATCACCGTGTTCGCCGGGCGAGTGTGGTGCGGTTACACCTGCCCACAGAGCTCCTGGACCTGGATCTTCATGTGGTGCGAGAAGCTCACCGAAGGCGAACGCAACCAGCGGATCAAGCTGCAAGCCGCGCCCTGGGGCCTGAACAAACTGGTCCGGCGCTCGGCCAAGCACACCTTGTGGCTGGCCATCAGCCTGTTGACCGGCCTGACCTTTGTCGGCTACTTCACCCCGATCCGGCCGCTGGCCGAAGAACTGCTGACCTTGCAAATGGGCGGCGTCAGCCTGTTCTGGGTGCTGTTCTTTACCGGCGCGACATACATCAACGCCGGTTGGCTGCGTGAAGCGGTGTGCATGCACATGTGTCCGTATGCGCGGTTCCAGAGCGTGATGTTCGACAAAGACACCCTGACCATCTCCTACGACGTGGCCCGTGGCGAAAACCGTGGCCCGCGCAAACGTGACGTGGCACCGGCAGAAGTCGGTCTCGGTGATTGCATCGACTGCCAGGTGTGTGTACAGGTCTGCCCGACCGGCATCGACATCCGCGACGGTTTGCAGATGGAATGCATCGGTTGCGCCGCGTGCATCGACGCCTGTGATTCGATCATGGACAAAATGGGCTACGCCCGCGGGCTGATCAGCTATACCTCCGAGCATCAATTGCAGGGTGGCAAGACTCATTGGTTGCGGCCGCGATTGATCGGCTACACCGCGGTCCTGCTGGTGATGATCGGTGCGCTTGCCCTGGCGCTGGTGGAGCGGCCGATGGTCTCGCTGGACGTGAGCAAGGACCGTGGCCTGTTCCGCGAGAACAGTCAGGGGCAGATCGAAAACATCTACAGCCTGAAAGTCATCAACAAGACCCAGCAACGTCAGGATTACCGTCTGACGCTGGTCGATGGCGACGGCTTCCAGTTGCAAGGCAAGACCGAACTGAGCCTGGCGCAGGGCGAGATTGTGGATGTGCCGGTGTCGGTGGCGATGACCACGGAACGGCCGAGCAGCAGTTCGCAGACGATCAGCTTCAAGATTGTCGACAGTGATGAGCCAGGGATTTATAGCGTGGCGAAGAGCCGGTTTGTTGCGCCGATGAATCGTTGATCCCTTAGACTGCGGTGCCCTGTGGAAAGCAGGCTCCCTGTGGCTAGGGGGCTCTTGTGGCGAGGGGATTTATTCCCGTTGGGCTGCGAAGCGGCCCCAAAATTTTACGGCTGCTGCGCAACCGAACGGGGATAAATCCCCTCGCCACAACAGCCTGCTAGCCACAAGGCCCCCTAGCCACAACAGCTAATTGAACCCATTCGATTGCGGGACTTAGATGAAACGCTACGAAAAATTCGCCGACGACATCGCTGAACTGATCCGCTCCGGCGTTCTCGGCCCCGGCCAGCGTGTGCCATCGGTGCGCTACGCCAGCCAGACTTACGGGGTCAGCCCGTCCACGGTGTTTCAGGCCTATTACCTGCTCGAACGCCGCGGCCTGATCCGCGCTCGCCCGCGTTCCGGCTACTTCGTCAACGCGCACGCGCCGAGTCCGTTCTCGGAGCCGGTGATCAGCAGCCAAGTCAACGAGTCCACCGAAGTCGACGTCAGCGAACTGGTGTTCTCGGTCCTCGATTCGATCAAGGACCCGAACACCGTGCCCTTCGGCTCAGCCTTCCCCAGCCCGACCCTGTTCCCGCTGCAGCGCCTGTCCCGCTCCCTGGCCAGCGCCGCGCGCGAGATGGACCCGCGCATGGTCGTCACCGACATGTCGCCGGGCAACCCGCAACTGCGTCGACAAATCGCCCTGCGCTACATGGTCGGCGGGTTGATGCTGCCCATGGAAGAACTGCTGATCACCAACGGCGCACTGGAAGCGCTGAACCTGTGCCTGCAAGCGGTCACCGAGCCCGGCGATCTGGTGGCCATCGAAGCCCCGGCGTTCTACGCGTGCCTGCAAATCCTCGAGCGGCTCAAGCTCAAAGCCGTGGAAATCCCGGTGCATCCGCGCGATGGCATCGACCTTGGCGTACTCGCGCAAACCCTGGCACGGCACCCGATCAAGGCTGTCTGGTGCATGACCAGCTTCCAGAACCCGATGGGCGCGACGATGCCCGAGGCGAAGAAGCAGGAACTGGTTGAGCTATTGCGCAGCCATCAGGTGCCGCTGATCGAAGACGACGTCTACGCCGAACTGTATTACGGCCAACAGGCGCCGAAACCGGCCAAGGCTTTTGATACCGAAGGGCTGGTGATGCACTGCGGTTCGTTCGCCAAAAGCCTGGCCCCCGGCTACCGCATCGGCTGGGTCGCCGCCGGGCGTTATGCGCAGAAGATCGAACGGTTGAAACTCATGACGTCGCTGTGTGCGTCGATGCCGGCCCAGGCGGCCATCGCCGATTACCTGCAACACGGCGGCTACGACCGGCACCTGCGAAAACTGCGTTACGCCCTGGAAGAACAGCAAAGCGCCATGCTCGCCGCCATCGCGCGCTACTTCCCGGCACAGACTCGCGTCAGCCAACCGGCCGGCGGCTACTTTTTGTGGCTGGAATTGCCACCGCAGATGGATTCGCTGAAGTTGTTTCAGATGGCGTTGGCGCAAGGAATCAGCATTGCGCCCGGGCCGATTTTTTCACCGACCCAGCGTTTCAGGAATTGTATCCGCCTGAACTACGGTAGCCCCTGGGATGAGACGGCCGAGAAGGCGATGGAGACGTTGGGGCGGATTGTGCGGTCGTTCTGAGGGTTTGGTGGCGTCACGACTGACGCCTTCGCGAGCAAGCCCGCTCCCACAATGGACGGTGTCGATCAGAAGGTTGTGAACGACACAAATCCTGTGGGAGCGGGCTTGCTCGCGAAGCGGCCAGATCAAACAGTGCAAATCTGAAGTATTAACGCCCGCCGCCGAGGTCAACAAAAGTCCCGGTCGCATAGGAAGCCTTGTCCGACAGCAACCACACAATCGCCTCAGCCACTTCTTCCGGACGCCCGCCCCGAGCCATCGGGATCGCCGACTCCAGCTTGCTGACCCGATCCGGGTCACCGCTCAACGCATGGAAATCGGTGTAGATGTAACCCGGGCGCACGGCGTTGACGCGGATGCCTTCGCCAGCCACTTCCTTGGACAGGCCGATGGTGAACGTATCCAGCGCACCTTTGGAGGCGGCGTAGTCGACGTATTCATTGGGCGCGCCCAGGCGTGAGGCCACCGAGGACACGTTAACGATGCTGCCACCCTGCCCGCCATGCTTGGGCGACATGCGCAGGATCGCGTGTTTGGAGCAGAGGATCGGCGCCAGGACGTTGGTCCTGAGGATCTTGAGAATACGGAACTCAGACATTTCATCGATCCGGGACTTCTGTCCGACGGTGCCGGCGTTGTTCACCAGTGCCGTGACCCGGCCCAACTCCGTGTCCACGCGATGGAACAGCGCGATCACTTCATCTTCGATGCTGACGTCAGCGCGCACCGCGATGGCTTGGGCGCCGAGGGCGCGGACTTGCTCCAGCACCGTTTGCGCAGCGGATTCGTCGGCCAGGTAGTTGATGCAGATCTTATAGCCTTGTTCGGCGGCCAACAGGGCTGTGGCGGCGCCGATACCACGGCTGCCGCCAGTGATGACGATGACTTTGTCCATGCGAAACTTCCCCCATACCAAGCGTTAGCGGTCGGGGCCAAGAATAACCGTCATCGCTGGCTTTTGCATGGGCTCACATCAATCACATCGTTCTCAACTCACCGCCAATTGCTCTGCACGCAGAATATCCACCATGAAGCGTTCAGCCGGCAGCGGGTGCCCGAGCAGGTAACCCTGAAGCGAATCACAACCGAGTTGCGTCAGGAAGTCTTGCTGCGAGTCGGTTTCCACCCCTTCGGCGACGATCCGCAACCCCAGTGCCTGGCCGAGGGCAACGATGGCGGAAACGATGGCGGCGTCATCGCTGTCACGCTCCAGATCGCGGACAAAACCACGATCGATCTTCAGTTCGTTGGCGGGCAAGCGCTTGAGGTACATCAAGCTCGAATAGCCGGTGCCAAAGTCGTCGATCGACAGGTCGACACCCATTGTCGACAGTTCCTGAAGCACCGTCATGCTCGCATCGGCATCGCTCATGGCGGTAGTTTCGGTGATCTCGAGGGTCAGGCTGTTGGCCGGCAAATGGTGAGTGGCCAAGGCTTTGGCGACGCTCTGGACCAGGCCTGCGTGGCAGAACTGCAGGGCTGAAAGGTTCACCGCGATGCGCCAGTCGGTGTACCCGAGCACGTACCACTCGCGCATCTGGCGGCAGGCTTCGTTGAGCACCCATTCGCCAATCGGAATGATCAGCCCGGTCTTTTCCGCCAGTTCGATGAACTTGTCCGGGAGCAACATGCCCTGGGTCGGATGCTCCCAGCGCAGCAATGCCTCGGCACCGACCGGCCGGCCATTGTTGGCATCGAACTTGGGTTGGTAATAGAGACTGAATTGCTGCTGATCGAGGGCGATACGCAAGTCCTGCAGCAATTGCAGCTGTTTACGCGCGTTGCTGTTCATCGAGGCATCGAAGAAGCTATAGCCGTTTTTCCCGGCGCCTTTGGCGTGATACATCGCCGCGTCGGCGTTCATCAGCAACTCTTCGGCGGTTTCACCGTTACCGGGATAAATCGCGATGCCGACACTGGCGGAAATCTGCAAGTCATGTTCGGCGACCCGGAACGAACGCGCGATCAGCCCGACCTGGCGGGCTGCCAGGCTCAATGCGTCATTCTGTTCGCCGAGCTGCACCAGTAAAACGAACTCATCACCGCCGATCCGCGCCAGGGTGTCATGGCTGCGCAAATCCTCGCGCAAGCGCAGACCGACTTCACGCAACAACAGATCGCCCATATGGTGACCGAAGGCATCGTTGACGGGTTTGAAACCGTCCAGATCGATGAACATCAACGCGAAACAACCGCCCTGCTCCTGCACCATGGACATCGCCTGATCAATACGGTCAGCCAGCAACACGCGATTCGGCAGGCCGGTCAGGGTGTCATGCAAGGCCAGTTGAGTCAGTTCGCGGTTGGCCTCGGTCAATGAGTGGGCAAGGCTTGCGGTGCGGGCCTCAAGGCGCGCATCGAGGATCGAAGTCAACAAGGCAAGGCTCAACACTGCCAGGGTGGTGATCAGCACCAGATTGTCCAGGCCCTTGCCGTTCAGACCGCTGACGGCCGCGCCACAGAAGCTGCCATCCGGGAAACGCGCCGCCGCCATGCCGGTGTAATGCATGCCGACGATCGCGAACCCCATGATCACCGCCGCACCGCCACGGATCAGGCCGACATAAGGCGTGTGCTGGCGCAGGCGGAAAGCGATCCATAACGCGGCGCCCGAGGCGACTACGGCGATCAGCAGCGAGGCGCCGAACAGCGTCGGATCGTAATCGATACCCGGCTGCATGCGCATGGCGGCCATGCCGGTGTAGTGCATCGCGCTGATCCCGGAACCCATGACCAGCGCGCCGAATGCCAATTGCCAGGCTGGCAATTGTGGCTGGCTGACCAGCCACAGGGCAAAGCCGCAGGACAAGATGCCAGTCAGCAGTGACAGCAACGTGATGCCGACGTCGTAACCGAGGTCGATGGGCAATCTGAACGCGAGCATGCCGATGAAATGCATCGACCACACGCCAACCCCCATGGCAAAGGCGCCGCCCGCCGTCCATAGATGCACGGCCCGGCCCTTGGCCGTGGCGATGCGTTCGGTCAGGTCGAGCGCGGTATATGAGGCGAGAATCGCCACAAAAAGCGAGATGATGACCAGCGTGGGGGAATAGCTACCGATAAGCATGAGACTACTCGCGACAGCCCCTCCGTACTGCTTCCATTCTCGGGGGGCAAATCGGGCGATTGTACTGATTGCGCAAAAGAACGCACTGACAAAATAAGCAAATGGCCATCAAGCCGATGAAACGCTTGTTTGACACCCTGCCACAGGCTCGCAGCCCCTACTCTTTTTCGCTTACTTGCAATGCCCCATCCCAGCCACCGCCCAATGCCGCGATCAACTGCACGCTGGCAATCAACCGGCTCTGCAACAGGCTCAGCACGCTACGTTCATTGTTCAACGCTGTGGCCTGAACCACCACCACGCCCAGGTAAGCGATCACACCGGCCTTGTACTGGTTCTGGGTCAGGCGCAAGGATTCACGCGCCGCGTCCAGTGCTTCCTGGCGCACGCCCGCTTCGTCTTCCAGAACCTTGAGCTGCACCAGATAGTTTTCCACTTCACGGAAGCCATCGAGCACGGTCTGGCGGTACTTGGCCACGGTCTCGTCGTAGGCCGCTTCGCTGCGGTCAACTTCCGCGGAGCGCTGACCGCCGTCGAACAAGGTCATGGCCAATTGCGGTCCGACCGACCAGAAACGGTTTGGCAAGCTGATCCAGTTGGCATAGGTGCTGCTGCTATAGCCACCGTTCAGACTCAGGGTGAAGTCCGGGTAATAGGCCGCCTTGGCCACACCGATGTTGGCATTGGCCGCCATCACCGAGCGTTCGGCGGAGGCGATGTCCGGGCGGCGCTCGAGCAATTGCGAAGGCAGGCTCAGCGGTATCTCGGGCAACGCGGGAATGTCTTTGGTTTCAGCCAGGCTGAACTCGGCCGGCGGTAGCCCGATCAGTACGGCGATGGCATTCTCGAATTGAGCACGCTGCCAGATCAGATCGACCCTGTCAGCCTGGGTGCTTTTAAGCTGAGTCTGGGCCTGCGCCACCGCATCCTTGCCGGAGACACCGGCGCGGTACTGGTTTTCAGTCATTGTCAGCGAGCGCTGATAGGCCTCGACCGTCGCTTCCAGCAGGCGTTTCTGCTCGTCGATCACCCGCAATTGCAGGTAGTTCTGCACCAGTTCCGACTGCTGGCTCAAGCGCATCGCCGCCAGATCGGCATAACTCGCCTCGGCGTTGGCGGTGTCAGCTTCAAGGCCTCGGCGCAACTTGCCCCAAACGTCGGCCTCCCAACTGACGCCGGCCTGTGCGGTGTAAGTGTCGCGAATCCCGCTGGAAGAACTGGTCAGGCTCGAACTGCTGCTGCCGGTGCCCTGGCTGGAGCGGTTTTTCCCGACGGTCAGGTCCACGGTCGGAAAAAACGCGCCACGGGCACTGCGCACCAAGGCCTGGGCCTGACGGTACTGGGCTTCGGACTGCGCGACGGTCTGGTTGGCACTGTTAAGTTTTTCGATCAGGCCATTGAGCTGCTGATCGCCATACAACTCCCACCAGGCGCCACGGGCCAGGGAATCGCTGGGGTTGGCCTGACGCCAGCCTGCCGCTTCCTTGTATTGCGCCGGTGCAGCCGCTTGCGGGCGCTGGTAATCCGGGCCGATGGCGCAGGCGCTGAGCATCGCGACGCACAGCGCCAGGCTCAACAAGCGCGAGCCTCGGGCCGTTACCAGCGGTGCAGCCAGAGTGATAAGCGAACGGTCAGTCATAGCGGAGTTTCCAGAGCAGCATCGGTACGCACCCCACGCCAGTGGTTGAAGCGATGGCGCAGTTTGTCGAGATAGAGGTAAACCACCGGGGTGGTGTAAAGGGTCAGCACCTGGCTGAAAACCAGTCCGCCAATGATCGTCAGGCCCAGTGGCTGACGCATTTCCGCACCTTCGGCGCGGCTCAGCAGCAACGGCAACGCGCCGAGGATCGCCGCCAGGGTGGTCATCAGAATCGGCCGCAGACGTTGCAGGCAAGCGCTGCGAATCGATTCCAGCGGCGCCATGCCCTGATGCCGCTCCAGCTGCAAGGCAAGGTCGATCATTAGAATGGCGTTTTTCTTCACCACGCCGATCAACAGGAACAGCCCGAGCAACGAGATCAGGCTGAACTCACCGCCCAGCGCATAGATCGACAGCAACGCGCCAACCCCGGCCGACGGCAAGGTCGAAAGAATGGTCAGCGGATGGATGTAGCTTTCATACAGCACACCGAGCACCAGATACACCGCCACCAGCGCTCCGAGAATCATCCACGGCTGGCTCTTCTGGGTCGCGGCAAAGGCGTCGGCAGTGCCGGCCATTTTCACGATCACGTCTTCCGGCATACCCAGTCTGGCGATAGCCCGCTCAATGGCCGCCGTGCCCTGCTCCACCGCCACGCCTTCGGCCATGTCGAAGGAAATGCTCTCGGAGGCGAATTGGCCTTCATGGCTGACGCGGTCGTCTTCCAGGCTGTTTTCGTAATGAGCGATGGTCGAGAGCGGAATCCGCGCACCGTCAGCGGTGATCACCTGAACCTGTTTGAGGGTGATCGGGTCCTGGGCATATTTCGGATTGACCTCCATGACCACCTGATACTGGTTAAGGCTGTCGTAAATCGTCGAAATCTGCCGCTGGCTATAGGCGTTGTTCAGCACCGCGGTGACCATGTCCATGTCGACGCCCAGGCGTTTGGCCTGATCGCGGTCGACGATCAGGGTCACCTGTTGGGCGCCGCGCCCTTCACGGGCGTCAATCGCGGTCAGTTCCGGCAACGCCTTGAGTGCGGTAACGACTTTCGGATACCACTCGCGCAACTCGCCAAGGTCGGCGCTTTGCAGGATGTAGGAATACTGGGACGTGGTCTGTTCACGACCGCCCCCAAACTGCAGGTCCTGATCGGCCATCAGCATCAGCTGTGCACCGGCGACCTTGGGCATTTCCTTGCGCAGGCGCTCAATGACCTTTTGCGCAGAAATGTTGCGTTCCTTGATCGGTTTCAACCGCACCAGCATGAAGGCGTTGTTGGTGCCGTTGGTGCCGCCGATGAAGCCGGCAACGCTTTGCACCGCGTCATCCTTGAGCACGGCGCGGCGGAAGGTTTCCATTTTTGGCTGCATCACATTGAATGACAATCCGTCGTCACCGCGCACGAAACCGATCAGTTGGCCGGTGTCCTGCTGAGGCATAAATGTTTTAGGAACAACGACATACAGCGCAATGTTAACGCCGACTGTCACGATCAGGCTAAGCAACGTCAACCGGCGGTGACGCAGCACCCAGTCAAGGCTTGTGGCGTATTTGCCGACCATCCACTCGTTGGCGCGCTGGCTCCAGCGCTGCAAACGGTTTTCCTCACCCGGCGTATGCGGCTTGAGCCAGCGGGCGCAGAGCATCGGCGTCAGCGTCAAGGAGACCACCAGCGACACCACGATGGACGCCGCCAACGTGATGGAAAACTCGCGAAACAGGCTTTCGACAATCCCGCCCATAAACAGGATCGACAGGAACACCGCCACCAGCGAGGCGTTCATCGACAGCAAGGTGAAGCCGACTTCCTGCGCCCCGAGGTACGCGGCCTTCATCGGCGGTACGCCTTTGTCGATGTGCCGGGAAATGTTCTCCAGCACCACAATGGCATCGTCCACCACCAGCCCGGTGGCCAGAATCAGCGCCATCAGCGACAGGTTGTTCAGGGAGAATCCGTAGAGGTACATCACCGCAAAGGTGCCGACCAGCGACACAGGCACCGCAAGGGTCGGAATCAACGAGGCGCGGAAGTTACCGAGGAACAGGAACACCACCAGAATCACCAGCGCCACGGCAATCAGCAGGGTCATTTCCGCTTCGTGCAAGGTCGCCTTGATCACCGGCGACCGGTCCATCGCCACGTTCAGCTTCACGCTGGCCGGCAAAACGGCCTGCAACGCTGGCAGTTGAGCCTTGATTTCGTTGACCGTCTCGATGATGTTGGCGCCGGCCTGGCGGTTGATCACCAGCAGTACCGCCGCGTCGTTGTTGAAGAAGCCGCTGTTGTAGCGGTCTTCGACGCCGTCGCTGACCTTGGCCACGTCCTTCAGGCGCAGGGCCGCGCCGTCCGCGTAGTGGATGATCAGCGACTCGTAATCCTTGGCTTTCTCGAGTTGATCGTTGGCCTGAACCTGCCACAGCCTCTGGGCATCTTCGACCGAGCCTTTGGGCCTGCGCACGTTGGCGTTGGCGATGGTGTTGCGCACATCGTCCAGCGCCACGCCGTACTGGTTGAGCGCCTGCGGTTCGAGTTCGATGCGCACCGCCGGCAGGGAACTGCCGCCAATCTGCACTTCGCCGACGCCCTGCACCTGAGACAGGCTCTGGGACAGAATCGTCGAGGCCAAATCGTAGAGCTGGCCTTTTTCCAGTACATCGGAGGTCAGCGACAGCACCATGATCGGCGCCTGGGACGGGTTGACCTTCTTGTAGGTCGGCATGCTGCGCATCCCGCTCGGCAGCAAATTGCGCGAAGCGTTGATCGCCGCCTGCACTTCCCGCGCCGCGCCGTTGATGTCGCGGTCCAGGTCGAACTGCAAAATCACCCGGGTCGAGCCCTGGCTGGATCGGCTGCTCATGGTGTTGACCCCGGCGATGGCGCCGAAGGAGCGTTCCAGTGGCGTGGCCACCGTCGAGGCCATGACTTCCGGGCTCGCACCGGGCAGACTCGCCTGGACCACGATCACCGGGAAGTCCATCTGCGGCAGCGGCGATACCGGCAACAGGCCGAAGCTCACGCCGCCCAGCAGCAGAATCGCCAGGCTCAGCAACATCGTTGCGACCGGGCGCTTGATAAAAGGTCCGGACAGGTTCATGGCTGTTCTGCCGCTTCCACGGTTTCAGACTTGCGGCCCCAGCGCCGACCGAGGCGGTCGAAGTACAGGTAGATGACCGGAGTGGTAAACAGCGTCAGCACCTGACTCACCAACAAGCCGCCCACCATCACCAGACCCAATGGTTGACGCAGTTCCGCGCCGGAACCGGTCGCCAGCATCAGTGGCACCGCGCCGAACAACGCGGCCAGCGTGGTCATCAGAATCGGCCGGAAACGCAGCAGCGCCGCCTGATAGATCGCCGTTTCCGGGTCCACGCCCTGATTGCGTTCAGCGTCGAGGGCGAAGTCGATCATCATGATCGCGTTCTTTTTCACGATACCGATCAACAAAATGATGCCGATGATCGCGATCATGCCCAGATCATTGCCGCTCAACAGCAACGCCAGCAAGGCGCCGACCGCCGCCGAGGGCAAGGTCGAGAGAATGGTGATCGGGTGGATGTAGCTCTCGTAGAGCACGCCGAGCACGATGTACATGGTGACCACCGCCGCCAGAATCAGCAGCAAGGTGCTCGACAGCGACGCCTGGAATGCCTCGGCCGCGCCCTGGAACTGGGTCTGCACGCCAATCGGCATGCCGATGTCCTTCTGCACCTGGTCGATGATCTCCACCGCATGCCCCAGCGCCACGCCGGGCGCGAGGTTGAACGACATCATCACTGCCGGAAACTGCCCGATATGAGTGATCGCCAGTTGGGCCTGACGTTCCTCCATGTGCGCCAGACTGGACAGGCGCACTTGCCCGCCATCGGTGGTTTTCACGTGAATCTGATTCAGCGCCTCCGGGCCGATCCTTTCGCCCGACTGCGATTGCAACACCACTCGGTACTGGCTGGCCTGGGTGTAGATGGTGGAAATCTGTCGCTGGCCGAAGGCGTCGTACAGCGCATCGGTGATGTTCGACACCGACACACCGACCCGCGACGCCGCATCGCGGTCGATCACCAGATAGACCTGTAGGCCTTTGTCCTGCAAATCGCTGGCAACGTCGGTCAGCTCTGGCCGTTGGGCCAGCGCGTCCACCAGACGACCGCTCCACAGAGTGAGCAACTCCGAGTCCGGCGACGACATGCTGAACTGGTATTGAGTCCGGCTGACGCGGTCTTCGATGGTCAGGTCCTGCACCGGTTGCATGAACAGGCGAATGCCGGTGAGTTTGTCCAGCTCCGGTTGCAGGCGTGCAATCACCTCGGTGGCGCTCAGGTCGCGATTGCTGTGGGATTTGAGGTTGATCAGCAGACGGCCGCTGTTCAGCGTCGAGTTGTCACCGTCCACGCCGATGTAGGACGACAGGCTCTCCACCGCCGGATCCGCCAGGATCACTTTGGCCAGTTCCTGCTGACGTTCGCTCATGGCCGCAAAGGAAATCGACTGCGGCGCTTCGGAAATACCCTGGATCACCCCGGTGTCCTGCACCGGGAAAAAGCCCTTGGGCACCACCATGTAAAGGAACACGGTCAACGCCAGCGTGCCGATGGCCACCATCAGGGTCAGCGGTTGATGCTTGAGAACCCACTTTAACTTGCGCCCGTAAGCCGCGATCATCCAATCAATTGTGGCGCCGCTGGCCCGGTAGAAACGGCCCTGCTCTTCTTCCTTCGGCTCACGTTTGAGCAAACGCGCGCACATCATCGGCGTCAGGGTCAGGGAGACGACAAGGGAAATCAGGATCGCCACCGCCAGGGTGATGGCAAATTCGCGGAACAGCCGCCCCACCACGTCGGCCATGAACAGCAGCGGGATCAGTACGGCGATCAGCGACAGGGTCAGGGAGATCAGGGTGAAGCCGATCTGCTTGGCGCCCTTGAGCGCCGCATTCAGGGGGCTGTCGCCCTCTTCGATAAATCGGGAAATGTTCTCCAGCATGACGATCGCATCGTCCACCACGAAACCGGTGGCGATGGTCAGTGCCATCAGGGTCAGGTTGTTGACCGAGAAGCCCGCGAGGTACATCACGCCGAAGGTGCCGATCAATGACAGTGGCACGGCCACTGACGGAATGATCGTGGCGCTGGCCCGACGCAGGAACAGGAAGGTCACCATCACGACCAGCGCAATGGCGATCAACAATTCGTGCTGCACGTCGGTGACCGAGGCGCGAATGGTCTGGGTGCGGTCGGTCAGCACGGTGACTTCCAGACCGGCCGGCAGGTTGTCGGTAATGCTCGGCAGCAGGGCTTTGATCCGGTCAACCACTTCGATGACGTTGGCGCCAGGCTGTCGCTGGATGTTCAGCAGCACGGCCTGGTTTTCATTGGCCCACGCCGCCAGACGTTCGTTTTCCGCGCCATCGACGATCTCTGCCACATCCTTGAGCCGCAACGGTGCGCCGTTGGCGTAGGCGAGGATCAGGTTGGCGTAGTCCTTGGGCGAGGTCAGTTGATCGTTTGCATCGAGCATCGACACCCGGGTCGGGCCGTCGAAGTTGCCCTTGGGCTGGTTGACGTTGGACGCGCCGATCAGGGTGCGTACGTCCGACAGGTTCAAGCCATTGGCCGCCAGCGCCTCGGGATTGACCTTGATCCGCACCGCCTGACGCTGGCCGCCGGCGATGCTGACCATGCCGACGCCGCTGATCTGGGCAATTTTCTGCGCCATGCGCGTGTCGACCAAGTCATTGAGCTTGGGCAGCAGCATGGTCTTGGAGGTGATGGCCAGGGTCAGCACCGGGGTGTCCGCCGGGTTGACCTTGTTGTACACCGGAGGCGCCGGCAGGTCCTTGGGCAGCAAATTGGTCGCAGCGTTGATCGCCGCCTGCACCTGCTGCTCGGCGACGTCCATGTTGATGTCGAGGCTGAAACGCAGGGTCAGCACTGAAGCGCCGCCGGAACTGGTCGAGGCCATCTGGGTCAGGCCGGGCATCTGCCCGAATTGACGCTCAAGGGGCGCCGTCACGGCGCTGGTCATGACATCCGGGCTGGCACCGGGATACAGCGTCATGACGCGGATGGTCGGGTAATCGACCTGAGGCAATGCCGATACCGGCAACAACCGATAGGCGATCACGCCGGCCAGGATAATGGCCAGCATGCTCAGGGTCGTGGCGACCGGGCGAAGGATGAACAGCCGCGAGATGTTCATGCGCCGCCCTTTTTCGCCTTGTCGGTGGTCGTCGCGTCAGGCGTCGAAGCGGCCGATTTGCCTTGCAGGTGCCCGGTCGGGGTGGTCGGTACATCCCTGGTGTCGTTGACCACTTCCACTTCGCTGCCTTCCTTCAAGCGGTCGGTGCCTTCAAGGACCACGCGATCCCCAGGGGCCAGGCCTTCGGTAACCACGGTGTTTTCACCATCACTGGCGCCGACTTTCAACTGACGAATCGCGACTTTCTTGTCGCCGTCCAGGGCGTAGACAAACGTGCCGTTGGTGCCGAACTGAATCGCTGCCGAAGGTGCGAGCACCACGTCTTTGAGGGTGTCGGCCAGCAGGTGGACGTTGACGAACTGGTTCGGGAACAGCGCCTGATCGCGGTTTTCGTAACGCGCCTTGAATTTCAGGGTGCCGGTGGTGACGTCGATCTGGTTGTCCAGGCTCTGCAAGACGCCAGTGGCCTGCAACTTGGTGTCGCCACGGTCCCAGGCTTCGGCGGGCAGTTTGGCACCGGTGCGATAACGGGCCAGCACGGTCTCCAGGCTGTTTTCCGGCAAGGTGAAGGCAACGCTGATCGGTTGGGTCTGGGTGATGATCACCAGGGCGGTGGTGTCGTTGGCTGCCACCAGGTTGCCGACATCCAGCTGACGCAAGCCTACACGTCCGGCAATCGGGGCGCGGATCTTGGTGAATTCCAGATTGAGCTTGGCGTCGTTGACTGCCGCCTGATTGGTTTTGACCGTGCCCTGATACTGGCCCACCAGCGCTTCGGCGGTGTCCAGGGTCTGCTTGGCGATACTGTCTTCGCGATACAGGCCGCGATAGCGTTCCACATCGACCTGGGCGTTTTTCAGTTGTGCCTGGTTCTGCAGCAAGGTGCCTTCGGCCTGAAGCAAGGCGTTCTGGTAAGGACGCGGGTCGATTTCAGCCAGCAGATCGCCAGCCTTGACCATCTGCCCTTCCTCGAAGGAGATCTTCATCAGCTCGCCACCGACTCGGCTGCGCACATTAATGGTGTTCAGCGCCGTCACGGTGCCCAGCGCCTTGTAGTACAGCGGGAAGTCGCCCTTGACCGCTGGCGCGACACGCACTGGAACCGGCCCGGTCGCCCCGCCGAAACCCGGACGCATCCCCCCCGACTTGCCGGTATGCCCGGCAACGGCTTTTTGCCCTGCGCCCTCTTTTTGGGCAGTGCCAGCGGGCCAGAACTTCCAGCACAGGCCAGCGATGACCAACAGGACAAGCAGGCCGAACAGCCAGCGACGGGGACTACGGGAAACGGAGGATTGCATGGAATGATCAACCATTGGGCGCGTGGGCTTCTTCTACAGGAGGCTGAACGATAAGCACTGGCGGGCATTAAGCAAAGCGGCTTTACCGGCAATTTACCTTTGGCTTACGTAACAGGATGTTTGGCCAAGACACTGAATCACAAATGAAAACGGCCTGGACAGTGCCAGGCCGTTAACAATTGTAAAACTAGACTTACTTCAGAACAGCAAGTGCTGCTTCGTAGTTCGGTTCTTCAGCGATTTCCTTGACCAGTTCGCTGTGCAGAACGTTGTCGTTTTCGTCCAGAACCACGACGGCACGGGCGGTCAGGCCTTTGAGCGGGCCGTCAGCGATGGCAACGCCGTAGTTCTCGATGAACTCGGCACCGCGCAGGGTCGACAGGTTCTGTACGTTTTCCAGGCCTTCGGCGCCGCAGAAGCGTGCTTGAGCGAACGGCAGGTCAGCGGAGATGCACAGCACGACCGTGTTGGCGACATCACTGGCCTGGGCGTTGAACTTGCGAACCGAAGTCGCGCAGGTCGGGGTATCGACGCTTGGGAAGATGTTCAGCACTTTGCGCTTGCCGGCGAAGCTCGCCAGGGTCACGTCGGACAGATTGCCGGCAACCAGGGAAAAGGCTGGCGCCTTGGAACCGGCTTGTGGCAGTTGGCCGTTGACTTGAACCGGGGAGCCTTTAAGAGTGACTTGAGCCATGAACGGAGTCCTTCTGAACGTTGTTGTAGAGAATTTGAAGAGGCCGAAGTTAACCACGAAATGGCCCGACGACCTATGCCCAGATACAAATTGTGAAGTGTCGCCGCCTAAATTGGATACAACTCTGACAATCAACACAATTCCCTTGTGGGAGCGGGCTTGCTCGCGAAGGCGTCGGCACATCCAGCACTGATGCAAGCTGACCCACCGCTTTCGCGAGCAAGCCCGCTCCCACAGGGTCGGTGTACAGCGTACCGCCCTCGCCGGCCACAATCAGGCGTTCATGACGAAAGGCAGCCAGCGTTGTCGATTCAGGCGACGGCCATTCGACTAGTCTGTGAGTCACTCACATCCAGCGGAGATAAGACCATGCGATTCATGATCATTGTGAAAGCCAGCCAGGATTCCGAGGCCGGTGTGATGCCCAGC
Source organism: Pseudomonas sp. PDM25 (assembly GCF_019219045.1). Lineage (NCBI taxonomy): Bacteria > Pseudomonadati > Pseudomonadota > Gammaproteobacteria > Pseudomonadales > Pseudomonadaceae > Pseudomonas > Pseudomonas sp. PDM25. The sequence continues at coordinate 70,823 of NZ_JAHUWL010000001.1, read as the reverse complement.
AAAGAACTGATGACTGCGATGGGCAACTACAACGAGGAATTGACCAAGGCCGGCATCCTCATCGACTGCGATGGCCTGCAGCCCAGCAGCAAAGGCGCCCGTGTACGTTTCTCGGGTGACCAGCGCACGGTGATCGACGGCCCGTTCGCCGAAACCAAGGAGCTGATCGCCGGCTACTGGATATGGCAGGTGAAGTCGAAACAGGAGGCGATCGAGTGGGTCAAGCGCTGCCCCAATCCGATGCCGGGCACCGACGCCGAGATCGAGATTCGCCAAGTGTTCGAAGCCGAAGATTTCGGGGACGAGTTCACACCGGAACTGCGGGAGCAGGAAGAGCGGGTGCGTGCGCAGATGAACAAGCACTGAACCACGGATCATTCCCACGCGCCTGCGTGGGAATGATCAAAATGTCGGTACCTAGTGGCGAACCCCGAGTTAGCTGCTAGCTTCAACAGACGTGTCCTACAGGCTTGATAGGAAAGAGATTTCGCAGTAACGGCCGCCAAGTGCCGGGTTGTCCAATGAGCCACGAAGGAACGGGGGAATCATGTCGAACAATTCGGGGACACACGCCTTTCTATTGGCAGCATCAAAAGCGTCTGCCATTTATGCCCACGCGGATAACGCCGACACGGCCAACAAAAGTAACCCGCACAACGGCTACAGCACCGGCATCGGTGACCTGAACCTGTTCAATATTTTCCTGCTCAAGAGCGACGGTGTGCAGCTGGGCATCGGTCCGCAAATCACCGCACCCACCGCCGATCAGGATGAACTGGGCACCGACAAGCCGCCGTTCACGCTGTTTGCCGGGATCAACGTCACGTTTGGCAAATAAGGACTTTTCTATGCACGGTGCAATTCGCGCAGCCGGTTTCAGCCTGATGACCATGTTCGTCAGTTGCGGAGTCGGCGCTCAAGACCTCGATACCCGAATCGGAAAAATCGCAATGGAAGGTGAACTGCCGGCCCATGAATCGATTGCCAGACTCTACGCCGAACTGGATTTCCAACAGGCGACCCAGAGTTATCTGTGGGCCTTGCCGCTGGTGTCCTACGCGCAATGGCAGGAAGCGTTTCGCGACAAACTCGGCGCCCACAGCGGCGACCTGATGTTGCTCAACAGTTACGAAGACAAACTGGGCGTGATCACCGCCAACGCCACCACGCCGTACATCCTCGGCTTCGTCGACCTGAATGAAACCGGTCCGCTGGTGATCGAACTGCCGCCCGGCCCGACGGCGGGCGGTGTGGGTGATTTCTGGCAGCGGGCAATCATCGACATGGGCCAGACCGGCCCGGACAAAGGCAAGGGCGGCAAGTATCTGGTGCTGCCACCGGGTGCCGAGCCACCGGCCGACGCCGGCAAGTATTACCTCGCCAAGTCGGAAACGATGAACGTGCTGGTGGGTTTTCGCGTCCTCGATCCGGACCCGGCCAAGGGCAAAGCGCTGGTCGAACACTTCAAGATGTACCCGTACGCCAAACGCGCCGAACCGGCCAAGACCCAACAGCTCTCCCCCGGCGGCAAGGCCTGGTCCGGCACGCAGCCACGTGGCCTGGCGTATTGGGAGCGCTTGCACCAGATCATCCAGAAAGAACCAGTCAACGAACGTGACCGTTTCTACATGGCCATGCTGGCCAGCCTGGGCATCGAAAAAGACAAACCCTTCAACCCCAACGACAACCAACGCAAGGCACTCGAACAAGGTGCGCAGGTCGGCGAACTGATCGCCAAGGCCAACACCTTTGCCAAGCGTTTTCCAGACGCCCAGTACTGGAAAGACCGGCAATGGGACACCGTGCTGAACATCGCCGAGCCGTCCCAGCGCGTGGCTTATTACGACCAGTTGTGGGAACGCAGTGCCTGGTTCTACGAAGCGGTGACCAACACCAAGGGCATGGTTTCCAGGACACCAGGCCTGGGCCAGACCTACCTCGGCGCCTACACCGACGCCAAGGGCAACTGGCTCGACGGCGGCAAAAGTTATCGCCTGCACGTCGGCGCCAACCCGCCGGCCAAGCAGTTCTGGTCGATGACCGTCTACGACATCGACAGCCGTTGCCTGATCGACAACCCGCAGCGCAAGGCCGATCTGTCGTCCCGTCAGGACCTGAAAAAGAACGCCGACGGCTCGGTGGACCTGTACTTCGGCCCGACCGCACCCAAAGACTTCGAGAACAACTGGGTGCAAACCGTGCCGGGCAAACACTGGTTCAGCTATTTCCGTCTGTACGCGCCCACCGAAGCCTACTTCGATAAAAGCTGGAAACTCGACGACATCACGGCTGTGGAATGACGCCCAAGCGTTTTATAAGGAAATTTTATGAATACCCGCATGCTGCTCACCGCACTGTCACTCGCCCTGAGCACCAGCGCCTGGGCCGACTTCACCGCCACCCCGGAAGAAGCCCGGGGCATCGCCAGGGAAGCCTACTTGTACGGCTTCCCTGTGGTAGAGATGTACAAGACCCTCTACACCCAGGCCGTGGACAAAAAGAGCCCGAATTTCAAGGCACCGTTCAACCAGATCGGCAACACCGCCAAGGCGTTCACCGCCAAAGACACCGCCTTCGTCACCCCGAACGCCGACACGCCCTACTCCTTCGTCTGGATGGACCTGCGCGCCGAACCGGTGGTGCTGACCTTGCCGGCCATCGACGAGCACCGTTACTACTCGGTGCAGTTGATCGACGCCTACACGCAGAACTTTGCATACCTGGGCACACGCAGCACGGGCAACAATGGCGGGCATTTCATGATTGCCGGGCCGACCTGGCAAGGTCAGCAACCGGTGGAAATGGATCGGCTGCTGCGCAGTGAAACCAACATCGCCTACGCGCTGTATCGCACGCAGTTGTTCGATGAAAAGGACGTGGGCAAGGTCAAGGAGATCCAGAAGGGTTACAAGGTCGAGACGCTCAGCCACTACGTCAAACAAAAAGCCCCGCCCGCCGCGCCAAAGATCGACTGGCCGAAACCCACGCCGACCATGAGCGAGACGCCCGACCTGTTCCGCTACCTGAACTTCATGCTGTCGTTCGCCCCGTCCCAGGATGCGGAAAAGGACCTGCTCGCACGCTTTGCAAAAATCGGTGTTGAAGCCGGCAAGCCTTTCAAACTGGACGCGCTCACGCCTGAGCAGCGCAAGGCGCTGGAGGACGGTATCAGCGATGCCAAAACCGAGTTTGCCCAGTTCAAAAAAGACAAGGTCGACACCCACCAGGTCACCAGCGGTGACTTCTTCGGCACTCGCGATCACCTGAACGGCAACTACCTGTACCGCTACGCCGGCGCCAACATGGGGATCTTCGGCAACTCCGCCGAAGAGGCGAATTACATCGGTTATTTCGTCGACAAGGACGGCCAGCCGGTCGACGCCTCGAAACACGATTACACCCTGCATTTCGACAAGGGCGCCCTGCCCCCGGCCGACGCGTTCTGGTCGCTGACGATGTACGACGGCAAGAACAAATTGCTGGTGGCCAACCCGTTGAATCGTTACCTGATCAACTCGCGGATGTTGCCAAATCTCAAGTTCGACGCCGACGGTGGGCTGACGCTTTATGTGCAGCACAAGGCACCGGCCAAGGACCTCCAAAGCAACTGGCTCCCCGCGCCAAATGGCCCGTTCTACGGGGTCTTGCGCTTGTACCTGCCGAAACCGGAAGTCACCAGTGGCGAATGGAAAATGCCGCTGCTGAACCCCGTCAATCAACCAAAACAATAAACGGAGCCCGTCATGGTCAGGCCTTTTGTTGTGCGTCCTTTACTGGCCCTGTGCGTGCTCGGTACAAGCTCGCTGACCCTCGGGGCGGAGGGCGGTGTCGGTCGGCCGATCACCGGGCAACAGGTGTTTTCCAATGCCGGGATCGTGCCGCCGGAACCCGGCTGGGTCACGTCGTTCACCAGCATCTGGTATGACGGTGAACTCAAGGGCGGCAAGGGTGCGCCGATCTCCGGTGAAGTCGGTGTAGGCCTGGACATGAAAGTCTCCTACACCATGGCCAACTTCACCCATATCTGGGACACCGGCAAAGGTCGCTGGAACTACGCCTCGGCCATCGGTGTGCCGGTGCAGTACACCGACGTCAGCATCAGTATTACCGGCCCGCGCGGGCGGACACTGGGCAGCGAAGACACCGGCACACAGTTCGCCGACATGCTGATTACGCCAATCGCCGCCGGCTACCACTTCGACGAGGTCAACCACCTCTCGCTTTCCTTGCCGATCTACGTGCCGACCGGTGCCTATAACGACGATCGTCTAGCCAACCCCGGCCAGAACACTTACACCTTCATGCCCACCGTGGCCTTCACCCATCTGGACGGCAAGGGCGGCGAGTTCACCCTGTCGAGCGGCCTGGAGTTCTACACCGAGAACGACGCCACGGATTATCGCAACGGCAACATCTTCACCCTCGATGCGCTGTGGACCCACGGGTTCGGCAACGGCTGGAACGCCGGCATTGTCGGCGGTTACGTGCAGCAGATCACCGATGACAAGGGCCAGACCGCCGATTCACTCAACGGTTTTCGCGGCCGCTCGGTGGGCGCCGGGCCGGTGGTGGGCTGGGCCGGAAAATTTGCCGATGCCCAGGCCAGCGTCAGCGCCCGCTGGGTACCGGAATTCGACACCAAGAACCGCCCTGAAGGTAACGGTTTCAGCATCAACCTGACGTTGGCGTTTTTCTAGGAGTGAAACATCCCATGACCGCACTCAATGACCTCAACGCCCTGCAAGCCAGCATCGCCGAAGCTGTGCTCGGCCAGGATCAGGTGATCCGTCAGATTATCCTGGGTCTGTTGGCCAACGGGCACTTGTTGCTTGAAAGCCTGCCCGGCCTGGCCAAGACCCGCACGGTCAAGGCGCTGGCCAAACACCTGGACGCGAAGATGAGTCGCATCCAGTTCACTCCCGACCTGCTGCCGTCAGACATCACCGGTGCCGAGGTGCTGCACCAGATCGATGGCAAGAACGAGATCCAGTTCCAGCCCGGCCCGCTGTTCGGCAACCTGATCCTGGCGGATGAAATCAACCGCGCCCCGGCCAAGGTACAAGCGGCATTGCTCGAAGCCATGGAAGAACGGCAAATCACCGTGGCCGGCAACAGCCACGTGCTGCCGGAGTTGTTCATCGTGGTCGCGACCCAGAACCCGATCGAACAGGAAGGCACTTACCCGCTGCCGGAAGCGCAGATGGACCGGTTCCTGATGAAAGTTCTGCTGGATTACCCGAGCGCGGAAAACGAAAGCCAGGTGCTGCGCCTGTTGCGTGAAGAGGAGTTTGCGTTGGGCGCCAAAACGGCTGCGGTGCAGGGCTTTTCACTGTCCCAGGAGGTGATCTTCGCGGCGCGTAGGGAAGTCAGCGCCGTTCACGTGTCCCCGGCCATCGACCGCTACCTGATCGACCTGATCAATGCCACCCGCCACCCGGCCGATTACGATGCCGACCTCGGTCGCTGGATCGCCATCGGCGCCAGCCCTCGCGGCGGCATTGGCCTGGATCGTTGCGCCCGGGCCGATGCCTGGTTGCAGGGGCAGGATTTTGTCTCGCCGGACAACGTTCGCGCCGTGGTGCATCCGGTGCTGCGTCATCGCCTGCAACTGAGCTATGACGCGATAGCTGACGGTGTCACTGCCGATCAGGTGCTTGATCGCCTGCTCGACAACGTCGCGATTCCGGCCTGAGGCAGAAAATGGACAGTGCGGACGGTCTGGTCTATGTCTCCCTGGCGCAGTTGATGGCCCTGGAGTTCAAGGCGCGCGACCTGAGTTTCCTCGCGCGTCAGCCGCAAGGCAGCATTCTCGCCGGCAACCATGCCTCACGCCTGCGTGGCCGTGGGTTGAACTTCGATGAACTGCGCCGCTACCAGCCGGGAGACGACTTGCGTCATCTGGATTGGCGGGCGTCGCTACGCACTGGAAAACCGGTGGTTCGCACCTTTACCGAAGAGCGCGACCGCCCGGCATTGATTCTGGTCGATCAGCGCATGTCGATGTTCTTCGGCTCCCAGCGCAGTTTCAAATCCGCCATTGCCGCCGAACTTGGCGCGTTGGCCGCGTGGATGGTGTTCCACGCAGGAGATCGGGTCGGCGGCCTGGTGTTCAACGATTTGCGCATCGAGGCCATTGCCCCGTTGCGCAGCCGTAAACGTGTCGAAGCGCTGTGCAGTCGCATCGCTGAGCAGAATCAGCATCTGAACGCAGCCAATCCGGACGCCGAAGGCGAGGGCCAACTCGACAAGGTTTTACAGCATTGCCTGGCGGTGGCCGGTCACGATCACCTGATTTGCATCGTCAGCGACTTCGCCGGCACCGGTGAGCGTACCCTGCAGTTGATGCGCCAGTTGGCGGCTCACAACGATGTGATTGCGATGCAGGTCTACGACCCGTTGGCGCTGAACCTGCCGAAAAACGGTCGTTTGTTGATCACTCAAGGCCAGTTGCAGGTGGAACTGGCCGTCGAGCAACGCAGCGTTCATCAGCCGCTGGGGGACTTCCTCAGTGGTCGGCTCAAGGACGTCGCCACGTTGCTGCGCCGCAGTCAGGTGCCGCTGATGATGTTCAGCACCGCCACCGAGGCGCAGGAACAATTGCGCGCCGAACTGGGCAAGCTCGGCAGAGGTCGGCGATGAACCCGAACATCCCGAGCATCGAACAGCTCAAGGAAATCGCCCTGCCCGCGCCGGTGAGCTATGCGCCGCAGACGTGGGGTTGGTGGGTGTTGCTCTGGCTGTTAGTGATTGCCGTTTTGCTGGTCAGCGCACGGAGGTATTGGCAGTGGCGGCGGGATCGTTACCGGCGCGAGGCGTTGGTGCGACTGGCTGAACTGCAAAACAGCGATGATCCACTCAATGCCCTGCGCGAACTGCCAGAACTGCTCAAACGCGTAGCCCTGTCGATGCCATCCCCTGGATGGAATGCAAACAATGTGGGAGCGGGCTTGCTCGCGAAGACGGACTTCCATTCAACACTGATGTCGTCTGATCAGACGCCTTCGCGAGCAAGCCCGCTCCCACAAAATCCATCCACGCTTGGGGGAAAGGATTGGCAGGCATTCCTGGTGCGGCACAGTGCACAGCCGTTGCCGACCGATTTCAGCCAGCAACTGGCGCAGCTTGCTTATGCGCCAGACACCGAATTGCTTGCATTGCCGAGCGACAAGCGCGATCAACTGTTCGCCACCTGCAAACACTGGGTGGAGCATCACCATGTGGCAGCTTGATTACCCCTGGCTGCTAATCCTTTTGCCATTGCCGTGGCTCGGCTACCGCTACCTGCCCGACTACCGCGAAGCCCGCAGCGCCGTGCGCGTACCGTTTTTCAACGCCATGAGCCGAGCCGTCGGCCAGGCACCCGGCCAGGCCGGCACACGCAGCAATCGCTGGCAATTACTGCTGAATCTGCTGGTCTGGGCACTGTTGCTGGTGGCGGCCGCTCGCCCGGTGCTGGTTGAAAAACCGATCGAGCGCCAGCAACCGGTGCGCGACCTGATGCTGGCCATCGACATTTCCCAGTCCATGGAAACCACTGATTTCACCGACGCCAACGGCCAGAAGATCAACCGTCTGGCGGCGGTCAAGGACGTGGTTCATGGCTTTATCGACAAGCGCAAAGATGATCGGCTGGGCCTGATCGTGTTCGGCAGCGGGGCTTACCCGCAGGCGCCGCTGACCCTCGATCACGCCAGCCTGTCACTGTTGCTGGACGACACCGGCATCGGCATGGCCGGCCCCAACACGGCCATCGGCGACGCCATCGGTCTGAGCCTGAAACTGCTCGACCAGGCCCACGAACAGGAAAAAGTGCTGATCCTGCTCACTGACGGCAACGACACCAGCAGCGCCATTACGCCGGATCACGCGGCGTCCATGGCGGCCGCCAAAGGCGTGGTCATTCACACCATAGGCATTGGCGACCCTGACGCCTCGGGCGAAGCCAAGGTCAACCTTCAGGGTTTGCAGCAAATCGCCGAGGCCACGGGCGGCAAGTTCTTCCGTGCTGAAGATCGCAATACGCTGGATCAGGTGTACGCCACCCTCGACAAACTCACGCCGCATCAAGTGAAAGCCCTCAGTCATCAGCCGAAAAAGGATCTGTTCTGGTGGCCAATGGGGGCCGCGATCGGTTTGCTCGCGCTCTATCACTTAGGCGCCCTGCTCCGTCCGCACCTGACACTCGCGCGTCAGCGGCAGGAGGCTTGAGATGGAAATCAATCTCAGCGACTTCCATTTCCTGCGTCCACTGTGGCTGTTGCTGGTGCCGTTCGGCGCCCTGTTGCCCTGGCTGTGGCGCCGCAGTCGCGACGTGCAACGGCGCTTGCGTAGCAACATCGCCGAGCACTTGTTGCCGCATTTGCTGATTACGCCGCAGGATCAGCAGCGCTTTCGGCCCGTGCACCTGGCCTGCGTGTTGTTGATGCTGGGTGCCATCGCCGCTGCCGGGCCCACTTGGGAACAGGACCGTCCGGACTTTCTGGAAAACCGCGCGCCACTGATCATCGCCATCGACCTGTCACCGTCGATGGACGCCACCGACGTACAGCCAAGTCGTCTGGAAGCGGCCAAAAACAAGGTGCATGACCTGATCCAGCGTCGCGCCGGTGCGCGCAACGGGTTGATCGCCTACGCCGGCAGCGCTCACCTGGTATTGCCGCCAACCGACGATCCCGCCCTGCTCGACACCTTCATTCAAGCCCTGAGTACCGACCTGATCAGCAAACCGGGGAAAAATGTCGGCGCGGTAATCGAGCAAGCCAAACGCCTGCTGATCGCCGAGAAAACGCCGGGAACCCTATTGCTGATCACCGACGGCGCCGACACGTCACAACTCAGCGGTCTGGACAAGCAACTGGACGACAGCGCGCTGCAAGTGCTGATTCTGGCCGCCGGCAGCGAGGACGGCGGGATCATCCACGACGCCAACGGCCAGCCACGTATCGACAGCGATGGTCGTCCGGCACTCGGCAGGTTTGATCAGGCAGCCCTCAAACAGCTTGGATCAACGCTGGATGCGCCGTTGGGCAGCCTGACGCTCAATGACGACGATCTGGACTGGATCGAGCTGCACGCCCAGCAGCACTTCCAGGCGGCCAGCGATGAACAGCGCGAACTGCACTGGAAAGACGCCGGTTACTGGCTGTGCTGGCCGTTGCTGCTAATCGCCTTCTTTAGTGTGCGCAAGGGCTGGAGCCTGAACTGGACGGCCGGGTGGTTGCTGGCACTCAGCATCGGAATTCAGCCGGCGCCGGCCGAAGCCAACGCATTGACCGATGCCTTTTTCACCTCTGATCAACAAGGCCGCTGGGCCTTCGAGCACGAGCACTTCCCGCAGGCTGCCGCGCACTTCGTCGATCCCTACTGGAAAGGCATTGCCGCCTACAACGCCGCCGATTACGACCTGGCATTGGCCAGTTTTGCGCGGCTCGACACCCCGCAGGCGTATTTCTACCTGGGCAATATTTACGTGCGTCGCTTCAAGTTTGATCAGGCCATCGCCGCGTATACCCAGGCGTTGAAAATGCAACCGCAATTCCCTGAAGCCACCGCCAACCTGGCCCTGGCCATCGCCTTGCAGAAAGATACCGACAGCGCCGAACAGAACGCACCTGAGGTCAAACCCGACGACATCAAAATGGACAAGGCGCCGGGCAAGGGTCAGAGCAAACCGGTCGAGACCGAGCAAGCGGCGTCGGATGCCCTGTGGTTGCAGAACCTCAGCACGTCGCCGGCGAAGTTCCTGAAGCAGAAATTCAGCTTGCAGGATCAGGCGGGAGGCAAACCATGATCCGTCTGATAGACCGAGTCGCGCCCTTCGCGAGCAAGCCCGCTCCCACATTTGATCCGGATGCACCGCAAATCCCCTGTGGGAGCGGGCTTGCTCGCGAAGGCGCCAGGTCATTCACCACTAAATTCGGCACCTTGTTGATCCTCTCCCTGATCAGCACCAGCGCCATTGCCACCGAACCCGAGCTACGTGTCCAGTCCCACCTGCAACCCACCAACTCAATCATGGTCGGCGGCATTCTGGAACTGCAACTCGATGTCCTCACCGACAGCTGGTTCACCGACGCCCCCACCCTGCCCGACCTGAAGCTGCCCGGCGCACTGGTCATGCCGCCCGACGGCCATGCCGAACACCTGAACCAGACGCTCGACGGCAAGTCGTTCAACGGCATGCGCTACCGCTACCGAATCACCCCGAATCTGGCCCAGGGTTTCGACATCCCGGCATTGACGGTGCACGCCACGCCCGGTCAGGCCAGCACGCCGTTGACTGCCCAAAGCCAGCCACTGCACTTCATTGCCACACAACCACCGGGGTTCAAACCCGGCGAACCGGTGCTGGTGGCCCAAGGGCTGCGCTTCACGCAAACAGTCCTCAATTCGGCGACACCCCTGAAGGTCGGTGACAGCCTCACCCGGCAACTGACATTGCAGGCCGACGACGCCCTGGCCATGTCGCTGCCCGCGCCGTCACTGGCGGATGTCGCCGGCCTCAGCCGCTATCCGAAAGCCGCGCAAATCAGCAACCTCGACGACGGGCGCGGCCATTTCAACGGCGGCCAGCGCATCGACACCATGACCTATCGAATCGATACCGAAGGCCGCCATCACCTGCCGGCAATCGAGCTGAAATGGTGGGATGCCAGCTCCGGACAGACCCGCACGGCACAAGTCCCCGCCGTCACCTTCGAGGCCGCGGCCAACAGCGCTTATCGGCCGGTGTTTTCGATCACCGAAGACCTGAAAAAACTCACTCAGCAAGGTCGCGTGCATCTCTCCAGGCATTGGCTGGTGCTTTTAGCGCTGCTGGTGACCGTGACGCTGCTCGGCTGGTTTGCCCGTCCACTCGTCCATCGTACGTACCTTCAATGGCAGGCCCGACGCCGCGCCCGACACGTCGCGTGGCTGCAGTCCGCCGACTACGCCTGGCGGCAGATTCCGGCGCAAATCGATGGCAAACCCGCACAGTTGAGCGCCCTGTACCTGTGGGCCAGACGCAGCCACATGGGGCTGAAACTGACAAACCTTGGTCCGCGCCTGCAAGACCTGTTGCACGCCTGTTACAGCCGTCAACCCACCGAAGACCAAGCACTCCACCACCTCAAGCAATCCTTGGCTACGCTGCATAGTCAGGCCAAACGCAACTCAGCGTCAGCCGCACCAGCACTGCGTCCACTCAATCCCGCTCACGCGAAGGATGTTCCATGATGAACCCGATATCGCTGCGCTACCGCTACGGGCTGACGCTGCTGTTAACCCTTGCGCTGAGCCTGCCGGTGCTGGCCCAGACCCGCGAGCCCCTGCCCTCGTGGAACGACGGCCCGGCGAAAAACACCATCATCGAGTTCGTCCAGGCCGTGACCGATCAAAGCAGCAAGGACTTCGTCAAACCCGCCGATCGTATCGCGGTGTTCGACAACGACGGCACGCTGTGGAGCGAGCAGCCGATGTACTTCGAATTGCTGTTTGCCCTGGAAGAGGTCAAACGCACCGCACCGCAGCACCCGGAATGGAAAACCACCCAGCCCTTCAAGGCCGTGCTCGAAAATGATCAGAAGGCCCTCGGCGAGTCAGGCATGGACGGCATCCTGAAAATCTTCGGTGCCACCCACACCGGCATGACCACCGAAGCCTTCGACGACTACGCCAAAACCTGGCTGACCCAGGCGCGTCATCCAAAAACCGGCAAGCCCTACACCGAGATGATCTTCCAGCCGATGCGGGAAATGCTCGATTACCTGCGCAGCCAGAATTTCAAAACCTACATCGTCTCCGGCGGTGACACCGCGTTCATGCGCGCCTTCGCCGAGCAGGTCTACGGCATCCCGCCGGAACAAGTGATCGGCACCACGTTTGTCACCGCCTACCACCTCAAGGACGGCCAACCGTCGATCCTGCGCACCGCCAAACTGGCCCACAACGATGACGGCCCGGGCAAACCGGAAAGTATCGACGCGGTCATCGGCCGGCGCCCGATCCTTGCGTTCGGCAACTCCGACGGCGACCTGCAAATGTTGCAGTGGACTGCCGCCGGGCCGGGCAAACGCTTCATGGGGCTGGTGCATCACACCGACGCCAAACGCGAATGGGCTTATGACCGTCAATCCCGGATCGGTCGCCTGGACAAGGCTCTGGACGAAGCAAAAACCCGCGGCTGGACTATCGTGGATATGGCCGCCGAGTGGCGCCGGATCTATCCCTTCGAGGCCGCCACCCCCGAGCACGTGCAGTAAAAAAGCGTTACGCAGGACTGCAAAAAACGTTTGTCGCGCTTGAGCGACGCAAGTGAGCAAAGGAGCAAGTCAGATGACTCGCATACGCAAGTGGCTACCGAAATTCGCCCTGGTGGCAGCCTCGGTGATGGCGATTTCGGCAACAGCCGGAGCCGCTGAAAAACCCAACATTCTGGTGATCTTCGGCGATGACATCGGCCAGACCAACATCAGCGCCTATTCCATGGGCGTGGTCGGGTACAAGACGCCGAACATCGACCGGATTGCCAAAGAAGGCATGATGTTCACCGACTATTACGCGGAGAACAGCTGCACAGCAGGGCGTTCGTCATTCATTACCGGGCAGACACCGTTGCGCACCGGTCTGTCGAAAGTCGGTATACCAGGTGCCCCGGTGGGCTTGCAAAAACGCGACATCACCATCGCCCAGGCACTCAAGTCCCAGGGCTACGCCACCGGCCAGTTCGGCAAGAACCACTTGGGCGACCGGGATGAATACCTGCCGACCAATCACGGTTTCGACGAGTTCTTCGGCAACCTGTACCACCTCAACGCCGAAGAAGAACCGGAACGCCCGTACTGGCCAAAGGATGACCCTGAGTTCGTCAAGGCCAACTCCCCCCGTGGCGTGATTCACAGTTTCGCCGACGGCAAGATCGAAGACACCGGCGCCTTGACCGCCAAGCGCATGGAAACCATCGACGACGAAACCACTGCTGCGGCGCAAGCATTTATCGAGAAACAGGCCAAGGCAGACAAGCCGTTCTTCGTCTGGATGAACACCACCCGCATGCACTTGTTCACTCACGTGCGCGATTCGATGAAGGGCCAGAGCGGCATGCCCGGCAACGAGTATGCGGACGGAATGCTCGAGCATGACGGTGACGTCGGCAAACTGCTGAAAACCCTCGACGACCTGAAAATCGCCGACAACACCATCGTCGTCTACTCCACCGATAACGGCCCGAACCAGTTCTCCTGGCCGGACGCGGCGACCACGCCATTCCGTAACGAGAAGAACTCCAACTGGGAAGGTGCCTATCGGGTACCGGCGATTGTTCGCTGGCCGGGCAAGATCAAGGCCGGTGAAGTGTCCAATGAAATGTTCTCGGGCATGGACTGGTTCCCGACCCTGCTGGCTGCCGCTGGCGATGCCGGGGTGAAAGACAAACTCCTGAAAGGTTGGGCCCCGACTTCGGGCGGCACCAGTTTCAAGGTGCACCTGGACGGCTACAACCAACTGCCCTACCTGACGGGCCAACAACCTAAAGGCGAACGCAAGGAGTTCTACTACTTCAACGACGACGGTGTACTGGTGTCCATGCGTTTCGATAACTGGAAAGCAGTGTTCTGCGAACAACGCGCACCGGGCGGGTTCAAGGTGTGGAGCGAGCCGTTCGTATGCTTGCGGGTACCGAAAATCTTCAATCTGCGGATGGATCCGTATGAGCGGGCCGACATCGTTTCCGATCAGTATTACGATTGGCAAACCAAGAACGTCTATCTGGCCTCTGTAGCCGTCGGCAAGTCGGCGCAGTTCCTGCAAACGTTTATCGAGTATCCGCCAAGCCAGAAACCGGCCAGCTTCAGCATTGACCAGATCCGCGCAGCCGTGGATGCAAAAATTGCGGAAAAAATGAAGAACCAGCCTGCACAGTAAGACCACTTGACCGCCGCTCGCCTTCACCGGCGAGCGGCCCTGTTTTTTGGCTTGAGACCGCGTCGTCCCCCTTCGCGAGCAAGCCCGCTCCCACAGTGGATCTGCAGTGCGGCACAAATCCACTGTGGGAGCGGGCTTGCTCGCGAAGGGGCCACCACGGTCGCCGTATTTTTTTTTGAATTGGAACAAGGCAATTCGCAATGTCCTCACGTGTCGCCAGCAAGTCGTCGGCCCTACCCGCCACTCGGATCAAATCTCCGGCGTTGCTTGTTCCCGCCCTGCTGCTGTTCGTCTCCGGTGCCGCAGCGCTGGTGTATCAGGTGCTGTGGATCAAGCAGCTGTCGCTGGTGGTCGGGGTCGAGGTGTACGCCATTACCACCGGGATCAGCGCCTTTTTTGCCGGGTTGGCGTTAGGCGGTTTACTGTTCGGCCAATGGGCCGATCGCTTGCAAAAGCCGGTGCTGCTCTATGCCGGGCTGGAAGTGCTGGTGGCCGTACTCGGTGTCGGTGCGACCTTCGCCATGAGCGTCTCGGCCAGCCCGTTTGCCTGGCTGGAACAAAAAGTCGGTCTGCTGGCCTGGGTGTTGCCGTTTGCACTGGTGGGCATTCCGGCGCTGCTGATGGGTGGCACCCTGCCGGTGCTGGTTCGTTCGTTGGCAGCAAACCCGCAACAGCTGGGCAAGGCCGGCGGGCAGCTCTATGCGGCGAACACCGCCGGGGCCATCGCCGGCACCCTGCTCACGGCGTTTGTGTTGATTGCGACCTTCGGTGTACGCGGCAGCGCCTTGGTGGCAGCAATGCTGAACCTGCTGGCCGCCGTCGGTGCCTTGTGGTTCCAGCGCCACCGCTCGTTGCCGAGCGAGGCACCAGTCAAGCACCACGCCGACAAGGCGCTCGACCGAATCGCCCTGTGGCTTTATTCAATCGCCGGTGGCGTGGCCCTGGGTTACGAAGTGGTCTGGTCGCAATCCATCGTGCAGTTCATGAGCACTCGTACCTACGCCTTTGCAGTGGTGCTGGCGACGTACCTCACCGGGCTGTTTCTGGGCAGCATCCTGCTGGCCCGTCGGGTTAACCGCATTCGTGATCCCTGGGGTGTGTTCGGCTTGTTGATTGCCGGTGCCGGGCTCGTCGCGTTGCTGGAAATCGCCTTGCTCGGACGCTGGCTGGTGGTCGCCCAAAGCCTGGCTGAAACCTGGGTCTTGTCGTTGGGTGCGAGTGACCTGCTGGGCATGACCGCGCGGTTTTCGGTGGCGGCAATGAGCATCGTGTTTGTACCGACCCTGCTGCTCGGCGCCGCATTTCCGCTGGCCCTGCGTTTGAGCGTCGGCCGCGAGCGGGTCGGTCAGGCGGTCGGCGCGGTGGTGGCGTTCAATACGCTGGGCGGGATTGTCGGAGTGATGCTCTGCGGGTTTGTGCTGATCCCGTTGCTGGGGCTGGTCCGAACCCTGGGCCTGCTGGCGATTGTCGCTGCCGGAATTGGTTACTTCGCGGTGCGCAAGGGTCATGGGGTCAAGAAAGGCCGGCGTCAGGCGGTGGTCGCTCTCGGCCTGTTGTCGATTGCGCTGGCCGTTTTTACGCCAGTGAACAAACTCGCCAGCCTGCTTCCCGGCGCTCGCAACGCGACGTTGGCATTCTACGAGGAAGGACGTGGTGGAACCGTCGCCGTGGTCACTCAGGGCAAAGGACAAAAAGCGTTCCAGCGCTTGTACATCCAGGGCGTTTCCAACACTGGCGACGCCATGCCGTCCCTGCGCTACATGCGTATCCAGGCGCTGCTGCCGCTGCTGATCCACAACGGCGAACCGCGCTCGGCGCTGGTGATCGGTTTTGGCACTGGCATCACCGCTGGCGCCCTGACGCGCTATCCGGGGCTGGAGCACCGTGTCGTGGCCGAGTTGCTGCCGTCAGTAGTCAAAGCCGCGCCGTTGTTCAAAGGCAACTTCAATGCGGCCGCTGACCCCGGCGTTGACATCCGCCTGCAGGATGGCCGGCAGGAACTGCTGCGCAACCCGCAGCGCTACGACTTGATCACCCTCGAACCACCACCGCCCTCCGCTGCTGGCGTGGTGAATCTGTATTCCCGGGACTTCTATCAGTTGGCCGCCAGTCGCCTGGAGAAACAAGGCCTGGTCGCTCAGTGGTTGCCGCTGCCCACCCAGAACATCGACGACTCGCGCTCACTGGTGCGCAGCTTTCTCGACGTATTCCCCAACGCAACCCTGTGGACCAGCGAGTTCCACGAAATGCTGCTAGTGGGCTCGATGGAACCAATCGAACTGGACGCGGCGAAAATCAGCCAACGCTTCCAACAGGACACCGTGCGCAGCACCTTACAGGACGTGGGCATTGGCTCCGCTGCAGCGTTGCTCTCGACCTGGGTCACCGATCGTGCAGGCCTGGAGCGTTTCGCCGCCGACGCCCCACCGGTGACCGACGATCAGCCGCGTATCGAATATGCACCATGGGTGCGTGACAAGGAGATCAGCCGAGTACTGCCGGCCCTGCTGAACCTGCGTATAGCGCCACCGCTGGTGAATGCCGATGCGGGTTTCAACGAGCGCATGAACGCACACCAGCAACGCCTGATGCAGTTCTATCGGGCGAGTCTGCATGCGTATGACGGCGACCGCGACGCGTGGGCCAGGGATATTCGCGAGGTGATGCACGGGGATGGGGGGAATCCGTATTTCCGGTGGTTTGTCGGGGAGTGATGCAGCGCCTGAGAGGCCTCTTCGGCCTTCATGACCTGGACACTGCTCAGCACTTCACAACCATCATTTGACAGACGCCGGCCATCCGGCAAAGCTGCATCGAGCTTGAACCCGCGCCTGACGGCAAACGCACCCGGACTATGGAAGTCGCAATGCCGAAACATAAAAATAAAGCGGTACAGCCAAATCCTGATTCACCACCGGCCTTGATTAACCGTTACCTGTTTCCCGTCACCATTGCCGTTTTGCTATTGGCCATAGCGGGCATCGGCTGGTTTCTGTTCAGCAGCAAACCGGCCCCCGTGAGCTATGCACCTGTCAGCACTCCGGTCGCTCAGCCGGCCAAACCGCAACCGGTCGCCGTGGCGCCGGCAACGATGGTCGATGAGCAACAATGCCAAGGCTGCCACAGCGAGCAGGTCGAGGACTGGCAAGGCTCTCATCACCAATTGGCGATGCAGGAAGCCAACGCCGAAACGATGCTCGGCGACTTCAATAACGTCACCTTCAAAGCGGAAAACGAAACCACCCGTTTCTCGCGCAAGGACGACGGGTTCTGGGTCAACACCCCCGGCATTGATGGCAAGAATGCCGACTTCAAGGTCGCCTACACCTTCGGCATCGCACCGTTGCAGCAATACCTGATCGAGGTCGGCGAAGGTCGGTTGCAAGCCCTCGGCGTGGCCTGGGATACCGAAAAGCACCGCTGGTTTCACCTCTATCCGGGCCAGGGCGTGAACTTCAAGGACCCATTGCACTGGAGCAAGCCGAGCCAGAACGCCAACTTCATGTGCGTCGAGTGCCACACCACCGGTTACCAGCGCAATTTCGATGCCGCTAAAAACACCTTCGACAGTCACTGGAACAGCCTCGGTGTCGGCTGTCAGGCTTGCCACGGCCCAGCCTCCAATCACCTGGAATGGACGGCAGAAAAAGGTGACCTGGTCCATGCCGGTTTTGCCGTCGACCTGAAGGACAAGAACGCCACCGTCGAAATCGAAACCTGTGCCCGCTGCCACTCGCGCCGCGCGCCACTGGGCGACGGCTTCACCGCTGGCAAACGCTTGATGGATGACTACCTGCCGAGCCCCCTGACCCGCGAGTTGTATGCACTGGACGGCAAAATCAAGGACGAAGTGTTCGAACACGGCTCCTTCGCCCAGAGCAAAATGTTCGACAAGGGCGTGCGCTGCAGCAACTGTCACAACCCGCACAGCACCGAGCTCAAGGCACCGGGCAACGGTGTCTGCCTGCAATGCCATAACCCCGCCGGCAAGACTTCGGTGGACGGCGTTGACGGCAAAGGGCTGCAAGCGAAGAACTACGATTCCATCGAACACACGCGCCACACCATGGGTCAACCAGGTTCGCAGTGCGTGGATTGCCACATGCCCGGCAAGTTCTACATGGGAAATGATTTCAGGCATGACCACAGTTTCAGCATTCCCAACCCTGAGCGGGCGAAAAAACTCGGCACGCCGGACGCTTGCCTGGCCTGTCACCAGGGCAAGGCGGGCGACAAGGTCACCGAGCAATTCAAGCTCTGGAATACCACCACCGCGCAGGCACCGCGTTACGACGAAAGCCTGTGGCTGATTCGCAATGGTCAGCCCGGCGCGGCACAAGCCTTGTACGAGCAGCTTCAGCGCAGCCATTTGCCAGCGATTCAGCGCGCAACCCTGCTCGCCGAGTTGCCGCTGTACCCCAGCGAACAGGCGTTGAAACTGGCCACCCAGGACTTGAACCACCCGGCCCCGCAAGTGCGTGAAAGCGCCGTCCGGGCGATCAGCGCGTTTCTGTCGCCACCGGAGCGCGCGCCGCTGCTGACGCCATTGCTGGCCGACCCGGTGAAAGCTGTGCGGATAGCCGCAGCCCGGGACCTGCTGAGCGTGGCCCGGAATGGCTTGGGCAGCGCCCAGGACAACTGGAATGCAGCCATCGCCGAGTACGAGGCGGTCCAGAAGAACCTGGCCGAACGCGCTGAAGCCAATCTCAACCTGGCCATGCTCTATCAAGCCAGCGGTCGTAGCGGTGAAGTCGAAGCGCTGCTGCGCACCGCCCTCAAGCGCGATCCGGATTTCTACCCGGCGCTAGTGACGCTGGTGCAATGGCTGGAGGCGAACGGACGCAATCAGGACGCTCAGACGCTGTTGGCACAGAGCCTGAAAGAACACCCGGATGCCGCCCTGCTGCAACACACTCAAGGCCTGTCGCTAGTGCGCGCGGGCAAATCCGCCCAGGCCATGCCGGCCCTGCGCAAGGCCGCGCAACTGGAACCTCAGAACGCTCAGTACGGTTACGTGTTAGCGGTGGCGTTGCATGACAGCGGCAAGGTCGATGAAGCCTGCCAAGAGCTGGAGCGGCTGCTGAAAGTGCAACCGGCCAATCGCAATGCCCGGTTGTCATTGATCCAGTACTACCTGGATAACGGGCAGGAACCCAAGGCGCAGGTGCTGTTGCAGGGCTGGAAGAAAATGAACAGGGGGGATCCGGCGCTGAAGTAAGCCTTGCGCCAGGTCTGTAGCAGCTGCGTGTGGCGAGGGGATTTATCCCCTCGCCACACGCAGCTGCTATATCGACGGTGGAATCACCAGGACGAACCGCTTTTGAGCGCCAACTCCCGCCGACTATTCGCCCGCATCGCCTTGATCAATGACACCGTGCCCACCAGCAATATCGCTGCGCCGAACAGGAAGTCGATGTTGTATAACTGAAAGTCCTGCAACGGCCCCACCAGAAACAACCGGATCGCCCCGATACTCACCAGCGTGGCGAGAAAATCGATGCCGGGCTCGTCGCGATAAAACACGTGCATCAGCGGCAGGCAAATGACCAGCAGCAACAGCAAGACAATCACCTTGAACGAGCCTTTGCGCTCGACGCTGAACGCGCATTCGTTGGCGGCGTATGGCTTGTAATCCTCGTCGCGCACCAGCGAGTTTTTCTCATTGATGTACTCGACCCGGTTGTACTTTTGAATGGGCGTAAAGGTGTTCGACATCTCCATCACCGTGGTGATGTGGCGAAAGCGCAGGTCGATGCGCTCATTGCCCTTGAGGTAATACAGCACCGGTTTATAGCCATAACGGTAGGTGTCGAAGGGAAACTCGGTGGCGCGCCCCTGCACGCCAATCGGGCGTGACTCGAGCTCCGCGTAGGCGCTTTTGTTGTCTGAGGCGAGGTTACGGCTCAGGGGTTTGATCCTGACCTGTTCGAGGAAAATCGGCGTGGCGCCGTAGGACCATTGCAGCGGTTCCAGGCGCAAGCGCAGCTCGTTACGGCCCAGGTCGTAGCGGTTGAAGGTGCGCTCGGAAACAATCACCGCGCCGCTGAGCATGAACTCGCCACGCAGGTTGTTGGTGATGCGCAGGGTCAGCTGATCCTTGCCCAGCGACAGCGCATCGGCGGCCGGTGGCGTGCCGCACCAGGCGTAACTGTCGAACGCGCCACCCAACTGCCCGCCGCGGTTTTCCTGAAACACATAAAAGTAACCGCCCCACAGGGTCAACATCAGCAGTAACGCGGTTAACCCTAAAATCTTCTTGCCCACACTCAAACCAGACTCCTTTCGGTACGACTTCCTTATGAGATGCGGACTCTACCAAAGTGACATCATCGACCCAAGCGAAACCCTCAACGTCGCCTGAACAACGGTCGCGGCTCAATCACCGAACGCCCATACAGCACACTCATCCCAGCCAGCCCTTTAAGCGCATCTTCGGCGGACTTGTCCTCACGCACCGCGAAGCTGTCGAACCCGCATTGACGCATGTGGCTGAGTTGATCGCGCAGTACGTCGCCGACCGCGCGTAACTCGCCCGTCCAGCCCAATCGAGTGCGCAGCAAGTACGCCTGGCTGTAGCCGCGACCATCACGGAAACTCGGAAAATCCAGGGCAATCAGCGGCAGGTGTGAAAACCACGGTTTGAGGCATTCCACCTCATCGTCCGGCCCCAACCACACGCCCTTTTGCGGTGGCCCTTCAAGCCAGCGGGCCAACGGCAGAATCACTGCACCCGCCGGCCATTCATCGTTGACATTCCTGACCAGGGTCCAGGGATCATCAGCGACAATCCGTGCCACACCCTCCTCCAGCCGCAGCAAATTGTTCATGCCGACACCTCCAGCAGCTTCGGATAGACCTGCTCTTTGAACGGTTCCAGACCGATGCGCTGCAAGGTGTCGACGAACACTTCCTCGCTCTCGCGGTAATTGACGAACGTGGCGATGATTTGCTCGATCACCTCGGGCACTTCGGCGGCGCTAAAAGACGGGCCGATGACTTTGCCCAATGCGCTGTTCTTGCCCTGAGCACCGCCGAGGGTGATCTGGTACCACTCGCTGCCGTTCTTATCGACCCCCAGAATGCCTATGTTGCCGATGTGGTGGTGACCGCAGGCGTTCATGCAGCCGGAGATGTTCAGGCTGATGTCGCCCAGATCATGCAGATAGTCGAGGTCTTCGAAGCGTGCCTGAATGGCTTGCGCGATGGGGATCGACTTGGCATTGGCCAGCGCGCAGAAGTCGCCGCCGGGGCAGGCGATGATGTCGGTCAGCAAGCCGATATTGGCGCAGCCCAGGCCCTGTTCGCAGGCCAGGCACCAGAGCGAGTAGAGATCAGCCTTGGGCACGTCGGGCAACACAATGTTCTGTTCATGGGCGATGCGAATTTCGCCAAAACCGAACTGCTCGGACCAACGGGCAACCGCCTCCATTTGCTCGGCCGTGACATCACCCGGCGGCGAGGCAATACCCGGTTTGGTCGACAGCACCACGCTGGCATAGCCCGGCACTTTGTGCGGCTGGACATTGCGCGATACCCAACGGGCGAAGGCCGGGTTTTCGCAAAGGCGTGTGCCGAAATCAAGGTCGGTGTCCGCCAGCGCGCGGTAATCCGGCGGCACAAAGGCACTGGCCACGCGCTCATACTCGACATCGGTCAACTGCGCCGGGCCGTCCTTGAGGTACTGCCACTCCTCTTCCACTTCCCGGGCGAAGGCTTCGATGCCCAGCGCCTTGACCAGAATCTTGATCCGCGCCTTGTACTTGTTGTCGCGCCGACCGTGGCGGTTGTAGACCCGCAGCACCGCCTCGACGTAGGACAGCAGGTGCTGCCACGGCAACCCTTCGCGAATCTGTAAACCAAGGATCGGCGTGCGCCCCAACCCGCCGCCGACGATGACCCGCAGCAACCTCTGTCCGTCGGGTCCCGGGTAAAGATAGAGGCCGATGTCATGCATCATGATCGCCGCCCGGTCCTGCTCCGCCGAGCAGATAGCGATCTTGAACTTGCGCGGCAGGAACAGGAATTCCGGGTTGATGGTCGACCACTGCCGGAGGATTTCCGCCAGCGGTCGCGGGTCGATCATTTCATCCGCAGCCACCCCGGCAAAGGCTTCGGTGGTGATGTTGCGCACGCAGTTGCCGGAGGTCTGGATCGCGTGCATTTCCACTTGCGCCAGGCGTTCGAGGATGTCCGGCACCTGGGCCAGTTCGATCCAGTTGAACTGCATGTTCTGTCGCGTGGTGAAGTGGCCGTAGCCACGGTCGTAATCCCGGGCGATGCTCGCCAGCGTGCGCATTTGCGGCGCGCTTAACGTGCCGTAAGGAATCGCCACGCGCAGCATGTAGGCGTGTTTTTGCATGTACAGACCGTTTTGCAAACGCAGCGGCAGGAATTCTTCTTCGCTCAACTCCTGCGCCATGAAGCGTTCGACCTGATCGCGAAACTGCGCGACCCGCTCAAAGACCAGGGCCCGGTCATAGTCATCGTACTGATACATGTGGCTACCTCATCAGGATTGATCGGGCTCTGCACAACCCCTGTGGGAGCGACCTGTGGCGAGGGGATTTATCCCCGTTGGGTCGCGAAGCGGCCCCGCGTCCGTCCAGACAGATCCTTTTGTCCGGATTGACGACTGCTTCGCAGCCGAACGGGGCGGTGCGACGTTTCGCTAAATCCCCTCACCACAGGTCGCTCCCACAGCGATTTGGGTGAGTTAGAAGCTCTATGGCCCGTTTTCTTGAGGCGACTATGGACCTGCGGCGCAATGCGTTACAGATTCAGCTGAACGCTAAAAAGCCGTATCAGGTTGTGGCAGATGGCCGCAGGGTTACCTTAAATCTGATCCGCATAAATGATGTTTTCCTGAGCCTGTTTTGTTTTTCGCAAGGTTTCTACAGTGCACGACATGCCAGTCCGGGTGGCCTGGCAAGACTTTGCAACCGTGGAAGCATTGACCATGAGCACAGCAACAATCGGACAGGCCTATAACTACAAGGTCGTCCGCCAATTCGTCGTGGCAACCGTGGTATGGGGTGTCGTGGGGATGGCGATGGGGGTGTGGATCGCCTCGCAACTGGTGTGGCCGCAGATGAACCTCGACCTGCCATGGACCACTTTCGGCCGCTTGCGCCCGTTGCACACCAGCCTGGTGATTTTCGGCTTTGCCGGCAGCGCGCAATTCGCCGCCAGTTACTACGCGGTACAGCGTACCTGCCAGGTGCGGCTGTTTTCGGACAAGCTCGCGGCATTCACTTTCTGGGGCTGGCAATCGGTGATTGTGGTGATGCTGATCACCCTACCGCTGGGCTACACCACCACCAAGGAATACGCCGAGATCGAGTTCTCCGGCGCGGTGTGGATGACCGTGGTCTGGGTCGCGTATGCCATCGTGTTTTTCACCACCGTGGTGCAGCGCAAGACCAAGCACATCTACGTCGGCAATTGGTTCTTCGGCGCGTTTATCGTGGTGATCGCCATGTTGCACGTGGTCAATCACCTGGCGATTCCGGTGGACTGGTTCAAGTCCTATCCGGTGTATTCCGGGGCGACCGACGCCATGGTGCAGTGGTGGTACGGGCACAACGCGGTGGGCTTCTTCCTGACCACCGGGTTCCTGGGGATGATGTATTACTTCGTGCCGAAACAGGTTGGGCGGCCGGTGTATTCCTATCGCTTGTCGATCGTGCACTTCTGGGCGCTGATCACCCTGTACATCTGGGCCGGCCCGCATCACTTGCACTACACCGCGCTGCCGGACTGGGCGCAGTCGCTCGGCATGGCGATGTCGTTGATCCTGCTGGCGCCGAGTTGGGGCGGGATGATCAACGGCATGATGACGCTCTCGGGGGCCTGGCATAAGTTGCGCACCGACCCGATCCTGCGCTTTTTGGTGTTGTCCCTGGCCTTCTACGGCATGTCGACCTTCGAAGGGCCGATGATGGCGATCAAGACGGTCAACGCCCTCTCCCACTACACCGACTGGACCATCGGCCACGTTCACGCCGGCGCTCTGGGTTGGGTGGCAATGATCACATTCGGCTCGCTGTACCACATGATCCCGAAAATCTTCGGTCGCACGCAGATGCACAGCATCGGGCTGATCAACGCGCACTTCTGGCTCGCCACCATCGGAACCGTGCTGTACATCGCCTCGATGTGGGTCAACGGCATCACCCAGGGCTTGATGTGGCGTGCGATCAACGATGACGGCACGCTGACCTACTCCTTCGTCGAAGCCTTGCAGGCCAGCCATCCGGGGTTCGTGGTGCGCTTCGTCGGCGGTGTGTTCTTCCTCAGCGGCATGTTGCTGATGGCTTACAACGTCTGGCGCACGGTGCGGGTTTCGGACATCGAAATGGCCCACCGCGAAGCGCAGATTGCCTGAGGCGAGGGGCTTGAGATGATTGAGGTCGTGCTGAATGTGTTGGGGGTCGTGGGGCTTTGGCTGGCGGTTGAATACTGCCTGAAATACCAGACGACAGAGAGTCTGGAGGAAGCCAGTTTGATTCCGTTTGCCGATGACCCGGAGGTGGCACGGCGGGTGGAGTTGGCGACGGGGAAAACCGTGAAGGCGGTTGCGCCGGAAGAAGCAAAACCGGGCTGGGACAACCTGGAATTCTGACGCCACGCCGATCAATGTGGGAGCGGCGCATCGCCGCTCCCACAGGGGTATGTGTCAGGTCAGAGGACTCAGCCACGCTCGCGGGGAATCAGGCTCTGCAACTGCTGCGCCAGAAAATTCGCATCGAATGCAAAGGTATCCGGGTCTTTCAAGCCATTGGTCTTGCGCCATTGCCAGCTGCTGGACGGTGGCAGGCATACCAACGAAATGCTGCCGTACCGCGCCGCTGTCAGGCCCATCACGGCCAGTGAAATCTGACCGCCGGCACCCATCACATCGGGCACAAACTCCACCGGCTTACCGGCGATCACAATGGACAGCTTCTCGGTCTTGAAGGTCGACGTTTCGACCGGAACGCTCGGTCCCGAGGCGACATAGGCCTCGCGGCTCACCTCCAGCAGATTCGGCGCCTGGACCGGTGCCAGCCATTGCTGGATCTGATTGAACAGTTCACCAATGCGCGTCGCCCACACGGCCGATTGCGACTCGAACAGTTGCTTCTTGTGCGCTTCGCTTTCTGCGTAATGGCGAAGCATCTCACCCAGTTGCTGTACGTCGTCCATTGTGGTGTTCCTTTGTTGAAGCGGTGCTGCGGACGTTGAGCATGGCAGATGCGCGTTGCCGGCGTACGACTAAAAGCGTGAACGGTATTGGCTGGGGGTCATGGCCAGGTATTTGCGAAAGGCACTGCCCATGTGGGACTGATGGGCAAAGCCGGCGTCCAGGGCGATGTCGGCCAGGGACAGGTCGGTATGTTCAATCATCCAGCGTGCCGCCTGAAGCCGCACTTCAACGAGGTAAGCGTGGGGTGTCAGGCCGATGGCCCGGGTGAAGTCGCGCAGAAAGCGCAGCTCGTTTTGCCCGTAGGTGGCGGCCAATTGTTCAAGGGTCAGGGGCTCGTGGAACTGCTCGGCGATCAGGTCCAGCACTCGGGTGAAATCCCTGGGCGTGACGCGTTGCGCGGTATCGACCTTTGGACTCACCAAACCAACGAACTCCACCGCCCTTTGCTCAAGCGCCAGCCTGTCCGGTTGCGGAGCGAGCAACAGACGCCGCAGCTCCCGGCCCAGCACCAGCGCGCGGCGATTGCCTGAAGACTGCACACGGTGGTCAACCGAGGGTAAATGCTGATCGGCCAACGGCTCGTCCAGTCGCATCAGCAGGTATTCGCCACCGCTGGCCGATTCGGAAAACACTTCCACGCCGATCGGGGTGTAAGCCAGCACGCCAGGCAAGGTGTCGAAATCCACCCGGTGATCCGAATCGATGGCGTGCACACCTTGTTGACGTTCCAGTGTTACCCCAAGGGTTTGCCACTGCACAGGGTCACGTGCGCTGTAAGCAGCACGGGGCAAAAGCTGCAGGAAAAGTCTGCCACCCAGCAGATACTGGCTCAGCGCCGCTGGCATGTGAAATTTCCTGATAGATCGCGATGAAGAGCCATGGGTACTCTCAAATAAGGGCATGCTCGAACAAAGGGTTGCCATCACCAGGAGCACAACATGCGCACCATCGGCCTTATCGGCGGCATGAGCTGGGAGTCCAGCGCCGAGTATTACCGTCTTATCAACCAACAGGTGCGCGACCGACTCGGGCCGTTGCGTTCGGCGAAATTGTTAATGTACAGCGTCGACTTTGGCCCTGTCGAACAGGCCCAGCATGCGGGGCGCTGGGACGATGCCGCGGCGATTCTAGTGGATGCGGCGCAACGGTTGCAGGCGGGTGGCGCCGATTGCGTGGTGCTGTGCACCAACACCATGCACAAAGTGGCCGGGCAGATTCAGGCAGCGATCAGTATTCCGTTCCTGCACATCGCCGACCCGGCGGGTCAGGCTGCCGTCGAGGCTGGTGCGCTGAAGGTCGGATTGCTCGGCACAGCGTTCACCATGGAGCAGGACTTCCTCAAGGAACGCCTGACCTCGATGGGGCTGACCGTGCTGGTGCCGGAGGTCGATGAACGTCAGGCCGTCCACCGGATCATCTATGACGAGTTGTGCGTCGGGGTGATCAGCGAGCCGTCACGCAAGGTCTATCAGCAGATCATCAAATCACTGACCCGACGTGGCGCCCAGGCAATCATCCTCGGTTGCACCGAAATCGGCCTGCTGATCAAACCCGAGCACAGCGCCCTGCCCTTGCTCGACACCACCGAACTGCATGCACAGGCAGCGGTGGCGTTCGCGTTGGGCGAGTGATTCAACCGGCCTTGGGCGTGCGACGCAGCCGCGCCATGCTCAAGGCATCCACCAGCACGCCGTCACGCACGGCGTAGTCGCGAAACAGCCCTTCGGTGTCGAAGCCGAACTTGCGATACAGCCCGATGGCGGCTTCGTTGTCGGCGTACACCGAAAGCTCGAGCCGTTGTAGGTTCATCCAGTTGTCGGCGATGTCCAACGCCGCCGCCAACAGCTTCGAGCCGACGCCCTTGCCCTGCCAGGCTGTCGCTACGCCCATGCCGAGATTGCCGGCATGGCTGCGGCGGATCCGTGAAAACTGCTCCAGGCCAATATTGCCGATGACCGCCCCTTGATGCAGCGCCACCAGCTGCACCACACGTTCATTGTCCGGCGCCAGGCGTTTGCGCCAGACCTCGGTGGACTGAAACGGCATTTGCAGCACCTGACGGGCAATGGCCGGGTCGTTGTAGAGCGCGGTAATGCCGTCGATGTGGGATTCGTTGAAACGTTCGAGGGTGATGACAGCGTCAGTGGCGGGCATGGGTGATTCATCCTTGAGACAGACATGGCCGCCCACTCTATACCGCAATCTTCCAGTGTGGCGAGAACCATGTGGGAGCGGGCTTGCTCGCGAATGGGGGCTGGCAGTCAACATCATCGTTGAATGTGAAATCGCTTTCGCGAGCAAGCCCGCTCCCACATTTTGGACGGCGGTCAGCCTTCGAACCACTCTCGGCGCTCTTCGAAGGTGTTCTGGATCAGCTCAACCATCATCTGCACCTGCGCTGAACCCTCGGACTCGGCATTGACCGCCATCCACACCTGGCGCTGCATCGATTGACTGAACAGTCCCGGCAACTCAATAAGGCCGCGATCGAAGCGGCTGATGTATCCGGGCAACAGGCCAATGCAGGCGCTGCAACGGATCATTTCCAGCATCAACGCATAGGAATGCAACTGCACCACCCCGGCCAGGCGCTGATCCACGAGGGTATTCCACGGCCGGAAACAGTCGACCTGACGGTCATGCTGCCATTGCACCAACAGGAAATCCGTCAAGTCGTCGAGGCTGTCTGGCCGCGACGCCACCCGTGAATACCGTTTGGCGATGTGAGGCAGGTAGTCAAGCCGTGCCAGACGCCGGGGCTCGCTGACCGCAAAACTCGGGCCGGGCAGCGGTGATTCGGTGCCGGCCAGCCACAGCACCACATCGGCGCTGACCGCTTGCAGGGACAGTTCACTGTCCAGGGTGATGATGTCCAGGCGCACGCTGGCGTTGCGCCGCAACAAGGCAACCAGATCGCGACCGAGAATGTCATGCAGGATCGATTCGGCGACGGCCAGGCGAATCAACGGCTGTTCGATCACCGGCAAGTCGCGCTCGTGGGCCAAAGCAATCAACTGCGATTGCAGCTGCAATCCGTCACGACTGAGGGCAACGCCATTCTCTGAGTGGCTGAACAGCGAACACTGCAGTTGCGATTCAAGCTGCGCCAGTTGTTTACGCAGTTGGGTCGCCTTGATATTGAGACTGCGGGCCGCCTGCATGAAACAGCCGCAACGGGCACTGACCCGAAAAGACTGCGCCAGTACCGGATCGATCTCTGCCGCCAGTGCGCGCCAGGATGAGGTTTTTTCTACGGGCAAGCGGTACTCGGCAACTCGCTGACGCGCTGTGGTTTCCATGAATCGCATCGCTGACTCCCTGTCGATCTGTCCTTGATAGCCTCATCCTGCGCAGGGTTTATGAACCTGACGTGACACTCGGAGCGGAAAATCGATTCAGCCTCCAGGGGTTTGCCGAAAACTTACCGCCAGGCGATTCCAGCTGTTGATCGTGGTAACGGCGATGGTCAGGTCGACCATCTCGCCCTCGTTGAACTGCTCCCGGGCCTGCGTGTAAACGTCGTCCGGCACATGGCTTTCAGAGAGCAACGTGACGGCTTCGGTCCAGGCCAGCGCCGCGCGTTCTCGTGCATTGAAGAAGCCGCTGTCGCGCCAGACTACGATCGAATACAACCGACGGTCAGTCTCGCCGAGTCGCCGGGCATCCACCGAGTGCATGTCAGTGCAGAAAGCGCAGCCATTGAGTTGTGAGGCACGGATCTTGATCAAGTGCAGCAAGGCCGGCTCGATGCTGAGGTTGCTGGTCAACGCCTCCATGGCAATCATCGCTTTCATCGCCTTGGGCGATGCGCTGTAGTAATCCAGGCGGGCGTTCATGGCGTGACCTCGTGGATCGAATGTGTGCCCCTCAAGGTAGGCGCTGATACGCCGACGTTACAGATCCAATTCTGCGAAATACCCGTGGACCACTCAGGCACCAGACCAATCGGAGGTTTTTCGCCCACGCAACTTTTGCGCAGGCGTTCATGCGGGTAATCTGGCCCGACGCACACGCGCCTCAATCGCCCCAGGAGCTTCGCCGGTATGGAACTTCACGTTGTCATCAACGGCCGCAAGGACCTGGCAGGCCAGTTGTACAACCAACTGCGCAGCGCCATCGAATCCGGTCGTCTGGCAGCCGGGACGCAGCTGCCGCCCAGCCGTTTGCTGGCTGAACAACTGGGCATTTCGCGCAAGACCATTTCCGACACCTACACGCAACTGACCTACGAAAACTTCCTCACCGGGGTCATCGGCAAAGGCACCTACGTCAACGCCCGACCGGCGAAAATTACCCGTAAACAGAGCCATTCGGAGTTGGCCAGTGCCGAGGTCATCGAATCCTGGCGCAACCTGCCGGTGTTTCTGCGCCATCCGACGCTGGAAGGCTCGTTGCGTTACGACTTCATCGGCGGCGCCACCAGCAAGGGCCAGTTCCCCCAGGATGACTGGCGGCGCTGCACCGCTCACGCCTTGCGCCAGATCGCTGCGTCCAAGGGCTTCTACAGTTTGCCCGAAGGCCTGCCGGCGTTACGCAATGCGATTGCCCGGCACATCGCGTTTTCCCGCGGGGTCAATTGCCAGGACGAAGACGTGGTGGTGTGCAATGGTGCGCAACAGGCGCTGGACCTGATCTCCCGGGTGCTTACGCGTCCCGGCAGCATCGTCACCATGGAAGACCCCGGTTACCCGCCCGCACGCCTGTTGTTCGGTACCCACGGCGCCACGGTGATCGGCGTCCCGGTGGATGCCGAAGGCATTCAAGTGGACAAAATCCCCCCTGGCACCCGCCTGATCTACGTCACGCCGTCGCACCAGTTTCCGCTCGGCATGCCGATGAGCCAGGCGCGCCGGGTGGCGCTGCTGGAGCGGGCCCATGAGTTGGGCGCGATCATCATCGAGGACGATTACGACAGCGAATTCCGCTACGAAGGCCGGCCCACCGATTCGCTGCAAAGCATGGACGAACGCGGCATCGTCGCTTACGTCGGGACCTTTTCGAAAACCCTGCTACCGGAGCTGCGCCTGGGTTATGCAATCCTGCCGCCAGCGATTCTCGAAGCGGTCATTCGCGCCAAGCAGCTCACCGACCTGCACACGTCCACCCTGCCCCAATGGGCGCTGGCCAAGTTCATCGCCGAAGGTTGTCTGCTCAAGCATATCCGGCGCTGCCATACGATCTATGCCGGGCGCCGTGAGCGGATCCTCGAGCGCATGACCGGCGATCTGTCACCGTGGCTCGAGGCGGTTCCGACCACTGCAGGGTTCCACATGGTGGTTATGTGCAAAGTGTCTATCGATATTCCATTGGTGATCGAGCTGGCAAAAAAGGTCGAGGTCGGGGTGTATCCCATCGACAGTTTTTTCTATCAGCAAGCGCCGCAGTCCGGGCTTTTCCTCGGTTTTGGCGCCATCGAAACCCTGGACATCGACATCGCCCTGGACCGCCTGCGGGACATTTTGCAGCAGGTTGCCTGACGAATTGGTCTGCGTTTTTATCCCGTGATTGGCTATTGGTGGTCCGGGAATGCAGGCCTATCCTGCATAAGCGTTATCCCTCAATGAGCAGGATTCGTCCGGCCTGATTCAGGAGTGTGAGCAATGTCCAACGAAGTGATCAATACCGTTAAGGTGCAGGCCGCCGCCGGCCGCTCGGACGAACTGGGTAAGCAACTGCAAAAAATCGTCGACACCCTGCGCGAATTACCGGGCTGCGATTCCTATATGGTCGACCGCTGCCCCGAGGACGACAACCGCTGGACGGTCAGTGCCCGCTGGCAATCGGAAGCGGCCATGCAAATGCATTTCAACTGCCCTGAAGTACAAGGCTTTATCAGCCTGATCGACAGCCGCCTGGCCAACAGCGTCGACTTCAACAGCTTTCCTATCGTTTAACAATTAGGTCGCCGCCTTCGGCTACTCCTACAGGGCTATGGGTACCTCTGTAGAAGTAGCTGGAGGCGGCGATCTTGTTTGTTCAACGCGCAGGATTGGTCCCCTCGCCTTCACGAAAATTGGCTGTTTGATTGGCCTTGACCGAGACTTACTGTGGTCCCTGACACTAACCACAGCAGGTGATAACCCATGAACGCCTTACGCTACTGTGCTGCGCCCCTCGCCGCCCTGGCCCTGACCTTTTGCGCCGCGACATACGCTCACGAAGCCGCCCCTTCGGAAAAGGTCACCGTGTTGCAGGACCAGATGTTGAAAAACGCACCGGGCAAAAAAGCGCTGATGATCGAAGTCGATTACAAACCCGGCCAATCCTCCATCGCCCACAAGCACGAAGGCACGGCCATGGCTTACGTCATTTCGGGAGAAATAATTTCCCAGGTCAAAGGCGAAAAGGCGATCACTTACAAGGCCGGTGAATACTGGTACGAGCCAGCCGGCTCGGAGCATTTGGTCTCGAAAAATGCCAGTGCCACCAAACCCGCCAAACTGTTGGTGTTTATGGTGTTAGCGCCCGACGAAAAAGTATTGATCCCTTTGGAAAACTGATAGCTGTTGCGCCAGCCATAAATAAACGGGCTCGAATTAAGCATTCGGGCCTTTTAATTTCCCGACGCAATTAACCGAGACCTTTTAAACCAAACAAAACTATAGTTTTCCTGATAAGTGCAGTGATGGTCTATTTCATTCAGTGTCGACAGGTTTAGTCTGGAATCTGCGCCGACTGTGTCCGGCCTATTAACGTTCCGACTCAAGTTGTTTCACGGGAGAAACACCATGAAACTTGCACTTGTCAGCACCTTGACGATAACGATTCTTTTAACGGGTTGTTCAATACCCACTGCACCGAAAGCTGTTTCTTCGCTCGACGGCATTTTCACCGGACCGGTCGGCCGCAGCAGCGCCACGCATGTCACCCATGGCAGCAACGTGTCCCTGGGCATCGTGTACAGCCGCAACACGCAGACCAACCGCGCCTACCTTCAGGATTACCAGGCCAACGCCGGCACCGGTTTTGGCCAGAGCCTGCTGGTGCAGTCGATTCACGATGCCTACGTCGCCACCTCCAAACCGGACCTGGCGGTGGACTGGGTCAAAGCATCCTTGCAACGTCAGTTTGGCTCGGTCACGGTGTACCCGGACATGCAAAGTCTCAGGGCCGCTAAACCGGACGTGGTCGCCATCGTCGACACGCGCAGTCAATTGATGACTTCGCGCAGTTCGGACATCAGCGCAAATGTCAGCGCAGCGTTCTACGATTCCAACTTCAACTACATCGGCACTGCGCAGGGTCATGACGCTAAAGAACTGAGTCCGTTATGGGCGGACTATAAACGCAGCGAAGAGATCGTTGCCGATATAAACGAACAACAGAATGTGCAAGTCAGGGCTTTGCAAAAGTTTGACCAGTCGCTCAGTAATTTATTGACCAGGCCGACAGATAAAGTGTCGATGATCGATAATAAAATAGGCAAAAAGTTGTATTGAGGTTGATGGCCCCTTCGCGAGCAAGCCCGCTCCCACATTAGTTCTGTGTACGACGCAAAACCAATGTGGGAGCGGGCTTGCTCGCGAAAGGGCCCGACCAGACAGCGCAAGCTTTCAGGCAAAAAAAAGCCCCGTCTTTCTCAAGACGGGGCTTCTTCATTCAGCGCCTGATCAGGCAGCTGGCTCCAACTCAGCGCTGGCAATGCTAGCGGCAGTGACGGGCACTACCGCTTGACCGCTCAACGCCAGATCCAGCAACTCACGGTTGGCCACCGCATACATGGCGTAATCAGTGCCGCTGGCGGCACGGATTTCTACCAGCATGGCGCGCCAGCGTTCGATCATGCCTTCGTGCTCTTCCATCCACAGCTCCAGACGGGTTTCCACGTCCTGGGTGCCGTCGCCCTGTTGCAGGACGGAGATGGTGATCGCACGTTGTTGCCAGTCGACGTCATCGCGGAACGCTTCACGGGCCAGGGCCTGCCAGTTGTTTTCAACCGGCAGAGCGCTGATCTGTTGCAGGTACCAGGTGATGTCCAGCGCGCTGCCGACGGCGAAGTAAGCCTTCGCCACGTCGGCGGCGTTCTGACCGGTCACGTCGGACGCTTCGATGATCGGCAGCAAGGTGTACAGGTGAGTGGTGCCTGCAACCATGCGCGCCAGCAACTCAGGAACGCCAGCCGCAACGTACGCCTGATAACGGGTCTGCCAGCCTTCGCGGGTCGGGCCTTCCAGCAGTTCGTCGAGCTTGAGGCCCAGCGCTGCCAGATGTGGACCGAAGTGCGCGACGTCACGGGCAGCATTCTGCTCGTTGCGACGGCTGCGCAGGAACCAGCGCGTAGCGCGACGGCCCAGACGCATCAGCTCATCCATCAGCTCCAGTTGCACGTCGGCGGAAACCTGGTAGTCCAGTGCTTCGATCTGACGGAACCAGTGCGGGAGGTGGAAGATGTCACGCACGATCACGTAAGCACCGGCCACGTTCGCCGGGCTCATGCCGGTCGACTCTTTGAGTCGTTGAACGAAGGTGATGCCCATGTGGTTGACCAGATCGTTGGCGATCTGGGTGCTGACGATCTCACGCTTCAGACGGTGACGGCGCATGGCGTCGGAGAACTTGCTCACCAGGGTCGGCGGGAAAGCGGTTTCCATGTCGCGCGTCAGGTAATCGTCGTCCGGCACCTGGGAGTTGAGCAGCGCTTCCTTGAGGTCGATCTTGCTGTAGGAGATCAGCACCGACAGCTCTGCACGGGTCAGGCCATGGCCTTCCGCGAGACGCTCGTTGATCGCTTCTTCAGACGGCAGGAACTCGATGGCACGATCCAGCTTGCCGCGGCCTTCCAGATCGTTCATCAGGCGCTTGTATTCGGCAATCCGCACGAAGGCACGGCGTGCCGCCAGGGACAGTGCCTGAGTCTGCTTGTAGTTGTTGCCCAGCACCAGGTTGCCGACTTCGTCGGTCATGCTCGCCAGCAACTGGTTACGTTGCTTGTCGGTCATGTCACCGGCATGAACCACTTCGTTCAGCAGGATCTTGATGTTGACTTCGTGGTCGGAGCAGTCCACACCACCGGCGTTGTCGATGAAGTCGGTGTTGGAACCGCCGCCATTGAGGCCGAATTCGACACGACCCAGCTGGGTCATACCGAGGTTACCGCCCTCGCCCACGACTTTGCAGCGCAGTTCGTTGCCGTTCACGCGCAGCGCATCGTTGGCCTTGTCGCCGACATCGGCGTGGCTTTCGCTGCTGGCTTTGACGTAAGTACCGATACCGCCGTTCCACAACAGATCCACCGGTGCCTTGAGCAAGGCGTTCAGCAGTTCGGTCGGGGTCAGCTTGTCAGCCTGAATGTCGAAGCGCTCTTTCATCTGCGGGGAAATCGCGATGCTTTTCGCGCTACGGGAGAAGATCCCGCCGCCTTCGGACATGATGCTGGTGTCGTAATCCGACCAGGCCGAACGCGGCAGGTCGAACAGGCGCTGACGCTCGGCGAAGCTGTTGGCCGGCTCCGGGTTCGGGTCGATGAAGATGTGCAGGTGGTTGAACGCTGCGACCAGTTGCAGCTTGTCGGACATCAACAAGCCGTTACCGAACACGTCACCGGCCATGTCGCCGACGCCGACGACCGTGATGTTGTCTTCCTGAACATTGATGCCGCGTTCGCGGAAGTGACGTTGAACGCCAACCCACGCGCCCTTGGCGGTGATGCCCATTTTCTTGTGGTCGTAACCGGCCGAGCCGCCCGATGCGAACGCATCGCCGAGCCAGAAGCCGTAGTCGATGGCGATACCGTTGGCGATGTCGGAGAAGGTTGCAGTGCCCTTGTCCGCAGCGACCACCAGGTACGGGTCATCGTCGTCATGCCGCACGACGTTGGCCGGCGGTACCAGCGCACCGTCTTTCAGGTTGTCGGTGATGTCCAACAGGCCCGAGATGAAGATGCGGTAGCAGGCGATGCCCTCGGCCGCGATCTCGTCCCGACCGCCACCCAGTGGCAGGCGACGCGGCAGGAAGCCGCCCTTCGCGCCCACCGGCACGATGACCGAGTTCTTCACTTGCTGGGCTTTTACCAGGCCCAGGACTTCGGTGCGGTAGTCTTCTTCACGATCAGACCAGCGCAGACCACCGCGAGCAACGTTACCGAAGCGCAGGTGCACGCCTTCGACACGTGGCGAGTAAACGAAGATTTCGAACTTCGGTACTGGCTTCGGCAGCTCTGGAATCTGGTGCGGGTTGAACTTGAAGCTGAAGTAGGACTTGTTCTGACCGTGCGCGTCGGTCTGGTAGAAGTTGGTCCGCAGGGTGGCCTTGATCAGGTCCAGGTAGCGACGCAGGATACGGTCTTCGTTCAGTACCTGAACGTCGTCCAGGGCGCTGAGAATCGCGTGTTCCAGGCGTTGCTGCTTGTCTTCCAGATCGTCGCCGGTCAGCTTGCGCGCCAGGTAGAAACGGGTTTTGAACAACCGGGTCAACTCGCGAGCGATGTCGGTGTGGTTGTTCAGGGTGCTGGCGATGTAACCCAGGTCGAAGCCCAGGCGAATCTGCTTCATGTAACGGGCGTAGGCACGCAGCAGCGCGACGTCGCGCCATGGCAGGCCGGCAGTCAGCACCAGGCGGTTGAACGCATCGTTCTCGGCATCGCCGCGCACGATGTGGACGAAAGCGTCCTGCAAGGTGTCGTTGAGTTGCTGGATATCGAGTTCCAGGCCTTCAGCGGCGGTGAACGCAAAGTCGTGAATCCAGAACTCGCGGCCATTGTTGTGACGCAGGCGATACGGGAATTCACCCAGCACGCGCAGGCCGAGGTTTTCCAGGATCGGCAACACGTCTGACAACGCCAGCGGGGTATCGGCGTGATACAGCTTGCAGTGCAGCTCACGCTGACCGGAGACCTGACCCAGTGGCTGATAGAAGCTCATCACCAGCGGGTTGGATTCTTTCAGGCTCAGCAGGTGCTGCATGTCGACCACAGCCGAATGCGCGGCGAAACGCTCGCGGTAACCGGCCGGGAAGCCTTTCGGGAAGTCGGCCAACACGTTGGTGCCGTGGGCTTCGCCGAAGCTTTCGACCACCAGGCTCGCGTAGTCGTCCTGCCAGCTGCGGCAGGCTTGCACGACTTCTTTTTCCAGCAGAACCGGGTCGATGTCCAGACGGTTCTTCGGATCGACGCGCAAAATCAGTTGCACGCGGGCCAGCACGGACTCGGAGAAGAAGGTCCAGAACTCGCAGTCCGAGGCTTTCAGGCGATCCATCAGCACTTGCTGGATCTTCTGGCGCACTTCGGTGGAGTAGATATCGCGCGGCACGTAGGCCAGGCAGTAGCAGAAACGACCGTACGGGTCTTTGCGCAGGAACACGCGAATCTTGTTGCGTTCCTGGATCTGCACGATCGACATCACGGTGGCAAACAGTTCGTCGACCGGGGTCTGGAACAGGTCGTCGCGCGGCAGCACTTCAACCACCTGAGCCAGTTCCTTGCCCAGGTGAGCCTTGGCCTGGAAGCCGGAACGGCGTTCGATTTCTTCGACCTTGCGGCGGATGTACGGGATGACCCGCACGCTCTCGCCATACACCGAGGAGGTGTACAGGCCCATGAAACGGCATTCCTTGATCACGTTGCCGTCGGCATCGATTTCACGGATCGACACGTAATCCGGGTAAGCCGGACGGTGTACACGGCTTGGGTGCGCAGCCTTGGCGAACGACAGCAGGGTCGGTTCGCGCAGGTAGTTTACGGCGTAGTCTTCGATGCGCAGGTCATCGTAGGTCAGGCCGGTGCGCAGCAATTTGGTCAGGCCGAGGAAGGAGTCCTGGTCGTAGACGATGTGGCCGCCGTCGGCTTCATCGCGCACCACGAACTCTTCATAGCCCAGGAACGTGAAGTGGTTGCCCACCAGCCATTCCAGGAAGCTTTTGATTTCGCCTTTTTCTTCAGGGTCGACCGCGAACTGGCTGTTGTCCAGGCCGGTGAGGATTTCCTGGACCTTGGCTTTCATCGGCTCGAAATCGGCAACTGCGACGCGGACTTCACCGAGTACCTGTTCCAGCTCTTTGCTCAGGACATTGAGCTCGGCGGTGTTGGCGCAACGGTCGATTTCCAGGTACATCAGCGATTCTTGAAGAATGCCTTCGCCCTGGGTGCCTTTCGGCAGGATTTCCAGCAACTCGCCCTTGCTGCCGCGACGTACGCTCAGCACAGTGGTTTGCAGAGTATGGATGCTGTAGCCGCGACGGTTCAGCTCGGTGCGTACCGAGTCCACCAGAAATGGCAGGTCGTGGTGCAGCACTTCGACCGCGGTGTGGGTCGACTGCCAGCCGTGGCGTTCGTAATCGGGGTTGTAGACGCGCACTTGCGGTTGCGCGTGATCGAAGCGCTCAAGCAGGCGCCACGCAGAAAGGGTGCAGCCGGCGAGGTCGGACAACCGACGCTGGGTCAGCTCGTCCAGGGAAATGATGCCGAAAAATTGTTCCGCGAACAGCGCCACTTGTGGCAGTGCCTGTTCACTGATGTGCTGGGCCAGTGCCGCTTGCAGTTGGTGCTGGAAGTCGGCTTTGCTGGCTGCGGTGAAGAACGCCATCTGTGGTACTCCGCTTGGGCTTGTTATTGATGGAAGCGTCGCGTGCAAACCCCTTTCGGGGCAATCCGTCACCCTGTTCCTGATTCTCGGGCAGAGGAAACAGGATGACAGGTGGGTGAAGCTGGACGAGACACTCAGGTCACATTCACCTTCCATGAATGGGCATCTGCAAAAACGACTGGGCAAGGTGCAGCGCAATGCCTTTACAGGTGCTCATCCGTTGCGCAGCTTAACCAGTGCGGCAAGCCCCGTGCTTGCAGCGCTGCGACATATTCGGTCATCGGTACGCAGCTTGCGCCTTGTGCATCGAACAACACTAGCAGCCGCACGGCAAAACGGGGGGTTAAAGCCCGGTTTTGCGGCACATCCGTACCAGAAATAGCCAGCAACACCCCAGATGTTCACGACACATCCTCAGACACTCAGGCGAGCAGAAATTCCCCAGGGCTGGCAGAATCGCCCTTTGTTCGTCTTCACAACGCTCGTCGAGCCAGGAATTCCCCATGCAAATGACCACCGCCCTCTTGATCGTCAACCCGTGCGACGACGAAGAAGACAACATGGCCATGCTCTGCTGCCACAGCGATCAGGGCGATATGTTCCTGATGACCCGCTACCCGGACGAGGACGCGCTGGACATCAGCCTTGGCGACGAGCCTTCGACGCTGGACGGCGTAAAAGTCACCCTCAGCGCTACCCGCCTGCTGATCGAAATCGCTGCTGCTGACGCCGATGCGCTCAATGGTGATGATTCGCTGGAAATCATTCACAGCACTGATGCGAGCGACTTGGCGGAAGTGGAAGAAACACTGCAGAACATCCTCAAGGGTACTGGCACCTACATAAGTCAGCTCTGAGCCCCTGAGTCTCGGGTACCTGAACCTGCCTCATCGCGAGCAGGCTCGCTCCCACAGGGGATCTCCTGCGGATGCAAAATTTGCGTCCAGCACAATTCCAATGTGGGAGCGGGCTTGCTCGCGAAGAGGCCCGAAAGAACACCATCACCCTCTGAGTCCTACAAAATTCAAACAATCTCGCCAATCAATTCCTGCACTTTGCACAAAATGCCGTTAGTCGCCGCCCCCCGCGATAGATTAAAGTAACGCCCCCAGCCCTGGCGTTATTCGAACGTCTTCGGTCACCCTTTCCAGGAACAGTCATCGATGGAACATCGTGAAGCGCTGCTAGCGCTGCGAACCTTTCTTTCAACGCAGATTCTCGGCCAGGAAAAACTCATCGAGCGCTTGCTCATCGCCTTGCTCGCCGACGGCCACATGCTGGTCGAGGGCGCTCCGGGCCTGGCCAAGACCAAGGCCATCAAAGAACTTGCCGAAGGCATCGAAGCACAGTTCCATCGC
This sequence comes from Pseudomonas sp. PDM25, assembly GCF_019219045.1. NCBI lineage: Bacteria > Pseudomonadati > Pseudomonadota > Gammaproteobacteria > Pseudomonadales > Pseudomonadaceae > Pseudomonas > Pseudomonas sp. PDM25. The sequence continues at coordinate 31,860 of NZ_JAHUWL010000001.1, read as the reverse complement.
ATCCAGTTCACCCCCGACCTGTTGCCGGCCGACATCACCGGTACGGAAATCTATCGCCCGGAAACCGGCAGTTTCGTGTTCCAGCAAGGCCCGATCTTCCACAACCTGGTACTGGCGGACGAAATCAACCGCGCCCCGGCCAAGGTTCAATCGGCCCTGCTCGAAGCCATGGGCGAGCGCCAGGTCAGCGTCGGGCGCAGCACCTACGAGCTGTCGCCGCTGTTTTTGGTGATGGCCACGCAAAACCCGATCGAGCAGGAAGGCACCTATCCATTGCCCGAAGCGCAGCTCGACCGCTTCCTGATGCATGTGAAAATCGGCTTCCCGGACGCCGCCGTCGAACGTCGGATCCTGCAACAGGCCCGTGGCGAAGCGCTGAACGGCGAAACCAAGCCCGAGCGCCGGGTCAGCCAGCAGGCGATTTTTGCCGCACGCAAGGAAATCCTTGGCTTGTACATGGCCGATGCCGTGGAGGAATACCTGGTGCAACTGGTCATGGCCACCCGCACCCCGGCCAAGTTCGACCCGGAGATGGCCGAGTGGATCGCCTATGGCGCCAGCCCGCGCGGCTCGATTGCCCTCGACCGTTGCGCCCGGGCCCACGCCTGGCTGGCCGGTCGCGACTTCGTCAGCCCGGAAGACATTCAAGCCGTGCTGTTCGACGTACTGCGCCACCGCATCATTCTTTCCTTTGAAGCCGAAGCCGCGGGCATCGACCAGGACCGGGTGGTCCAGCGGATTCTCGACGTCGTAGCCGTCGCTTGACCCCGATGAACGTCATCCTACCGCCCGAGCCGGGCATCCGTGTCAGCCTCGCCGAACTGATCGAGATGCGTCATCGCGTGCGTGAAGTGCAACTGTTTTCCACACCGAGCCAGCGCAGCCCGCTGATCGGCCTGCACCACTCCAAACTGCGCGGGCGCGGGGTGGACTTCGATCAGGTGCGGGTCTATCAGGCCGGCGATGACGTGCGCAGCATCGATTGGCGCGTCACCGCCCGCACCCAGGAACCCCATACCAAGCTGTTCCATGAAGAGCGCGAGCGGCCGATTTTCATCATGGTCGAGCAAAGCCGCCGACTGTTTTTCGGCTCGGGGCTGATGTTCAAATCGGTGCTCGCCGCCCAGGCCGCGAGCCTGATCGGCTGGGCCGCACTGGGTCATAACGATCGGGTCGGCGGACTGGTGTTCGGCAACAACGAACACTATGAAATCAAGCCACGACGCAGCAAACAGAGCCTGCTGCAATTGCTCAACCGGCTGGTGCGGGTCAATCAGTCGCTGCACACGGAAAACGAGCCGGACCGGGACGCCTTCAACATTGCCCTGCGTCGCGCCCGGGAAGTACTGCGTCCCGGCAGCCTGGTGATCATCATCTGCGACGAACGCACCCTGACCGAGGGCGCCGAACAGCAGCTGAGCCTGTTGTCGCGGCATTGCGATCTATTACTGCTGCCGGTATCCGATCCGCTGGATCACGCCCTGCCCGCCGCCGGGCTTTTACGTTTTGCCGAACGCGGTGCGCAACTGGAGCTCGACACCCTGAATTTCGAGCTGCGCCAGACCTATCGCGCCCAGGCCGAAGCGCGCCTCGCTCGCTGGGAATTGCTCGCGCAGAAGCTGCGGGTGTTGCTGATGCCCCTGAGCACCCAGAGCGAAATGGTTGAACAATTGCGCGAATACCTGAACCCGCAGAAACCGGGGAAAGGCCGATGAGCAGCCTCGATCAACTGCAACCGCTGATCTCCCCGCCACCCATCGAATTCTGGCCACCGGCACCGGGCTGGTGGCTGTTGCTGGTGTTAGTGCCGTTCATTGGTTTCGGTCTGTGGAAGGCCAGGCACTTCTTTGCGAACAAACGCCCGATCGTGCGCGCCGAACAACCGCTGGACCCGGTGCGCCTCGCCGCGCTGGCAGAACTCGCGCGGATGCCCAAACCCTACGACGGCGCGCCGGCCGGTGCCTGGTTGCAGCAACTCAACGGTTTGCTCAAACGCCTGTGTCGCAACCATTACCCCTACAGCCAGAGCCACACCCTCAATGGGCGCAAATGGCTGGCATTCCTCGACAATCGCTGCCCGGCCGCCGGCCTGACCCGCTGGATGGTGCTGGTCGAAGGCGCCTACAAACCCGAATGCAAACTCGACGACAAGGCCATCGCCGGCCTGACTCAAGCGGTCGACACCTGGATTCGTAAACATGTTTGAGTTCGCCTGGCCGTGGGTCTTTGCCCTGTTGCCGCTGCCCTGGCTGATGCGCATCGTGCTGCCTGTCGCCGACAGTGGCGAGCCGGCGCTCAAAGTCAGTTTCCTCGGCGACCTCGAAGGCCTGGTCCGCCGCCGCGCCCGGGCCAACCTGCCGGCCTGGCGCCAACAGGCACCGTTCATTCTGCTGTGGCTGTTGCTACTGATCGCGGCGGCGCGCCCGCAATGGCTTGGCGAACCGCTGCCCATCGCCGCCAGCGGTCGCGATCTGCTGGTAGCGGTCGACGTGTCCGGCTCGATGGATTTCCCCGACATGCAATGGCAGGACGAAGAAGTCAGTCGACTCACCCTGGTTCAGCACTTGCTCGGTGACTTCCTTGAAAGTCGCGATGGCGATCGCGTCGGCCTGATCCTGTTCGGCAGCCAGGCGTATCTGCAAGCACCGCTGACGTTCGACCGGCACACGGTGCGCGTGTGGCTCGACGAGGCGCGGATCGGCATCGCCGGCAAGAACACCGCCATCGGCGATGCCATCGGCCTGGCCCTCAAACGCCTGCGCCAACGCCCGGCACAAAGTCGCGTACTGATTCTGGTCACTGACGGCGCCAACAACGGTGGCCAAATCGACCCGCTCACGGCTGCGCGGCTGGCGGCTAGCGAAGGCGTGAAAATCTACCCGATCGGCATCGGCGCCGATCCGGAGCAAAGCGGCACTTTGGGTTTCCTGGGGGTCAACCCGAGCCTCGACCTCGACGAACCCTCCTTGATGGCGATCGCCGAAGCCACGGGCGGCCAGTATTTTCGCGCCCATGATGGCAAGGAACTGCAAGCGATCAAGGACACCCTTGACCAACTGGAACCGGTGACCCAGCAACCGACTCAGGCCCGCCCGGCCCAGGCGTTGTACCACTGGCCTTTGGCGCTGGCGTTGCTGTTGAGCATGCTGTTGGTTGTTCGCGAGCGCTGGCCGGACAACCCGTTGCGGCGACTGTTCACCAAGGACCTTCTGCAAACTCAACTGCCCGACTGGCGCCAGCGGCTGAAACGCCTGCGTCTGCGGAGGCGCCGATGAGCGCACTCTGGCCGTACTTGTTTCGCCCCTGGTGGTTGCTGTTGTTGCCATTGCTTGGCTGGTTGCTCTGGCAACTCTGGCATCGGCAGAAACGCGCCGGGCGCTGGCAGATGATTCTGCCACCGGCGTTCCATGCCGCGCTGCTCAGTGGTGGCAGCGGTCGCGACAGCAAATTGCCGTGGGTCATCCTTGGATGTGCCTGGGTGCTGACCGTTCTGGCGCTGCTTGGGCCGAGCTGGGAACGTGTCGAGCAAGCCAGCCAGAAACCCGCCGACCCATTGGTCGTGGTCCTTGAGCTGACCCCGGAAATGCTCGCCACCGACGTACCGCCCAGCCGGCTGGAACAGGCTCGGCGCAAGCTGTTCGACCTGCTGGAGAACCGCAGCGATGCCCAGACCGCGATCGTCGTCTACGCCGGCAGCGCTCACACGCTGGTGCCGCTATCTGATGACCTGTCGACCAGCCGTAATCTATTGGATGCCCTCAAGCCTTCGCTGATGCCCCAAGTGGGGCATCGCGCCGACCTGGCGGTGACCAAGGCCCTTGCCCTGCTGAAACAGGGCGCCCTCGGCGACGGGCGGATCCTGCTGATCGGTTCGACCTTGACCGAACTGGAACGCCAGGGGATTGAGCAGGCGCTGGACGGCAAATCGACTCAATTTCTGATGCTCGGTATCGGCACTGCCGAAGGCGCGCCGATCACCCAGGAGGACGGCAGTTTTCTGAAGGACGACCAAGGCGCGATTCTGGTGCCACATCTGGACGAGCCAAGCCTGAAAGCCTTTGCCAACGACCTGGGCGGAAGCTATCGCCACGCGCGCCTGGACGATGCCGACTTGCGCGCACTCGGCTTGCTCGAGGGACCACGCGCGCTGCGCAACGACGGCCATACCCTGCGCCTCGATACGTGGGCCGATCAGGGTTACTGGCTGTTGTTGCCGTTGCTGCTGCTGGCGGCGTGCGCCGGTCGTCGCGGCTGGCTGTTCTGCTTGCCACTGCTGTTTTTGCTGCCACAACCGAGTTATGCCTTCGACTTCAACGATTTGTGGCTGCGGTCCGACCAACAGGGTCTGATCCTGCTCAAGCAAAAGCGCCCGGCCGAGGCGGCGCAGCATTTCGAAGATCGACAATGGCAAGGTGTCGCGCTCTATGAGGCAGGCGACTACAGCGGCGCCGCCCAGCGGTTCGCCGAAGGCAGCGACGCCCACGCCCACTACAATCGTGGCAACGCCCTGGCCAAAAGCGGCGAGCTGGAAGCCGCGCTGGATGCCTACGATCAGGCACTGGAACGCCAACCGGATTTGCGTCCGGCCCTGACCAACAAAGCGCTGGTGGAAACTCTGCTCAAGCAGAAAAACACTCCACCGCCCGTTGATCAGGACAAAAACGCCGGCAACGAGACCGAGCCCCCCACGCAAGAACCGCCGCCGGGCGCGGCCACGCAACCGGCGGATAAGGGCGAACCGAAAACCGACGGCCAACCAACCACGACGGACTCTGACCAACAGAGCAAAGCGCCGTCGAAACCCGGCACCAATGAAGTCCCGGGCAGTGAGCTGGGGGATGAAGACAGCACCCGACCACCGATGCGCCCGGCCAACGACAGCATCGACGGTGAACAGCGCCAGGCGCTGGAGCAATGGCTGCGCAAGATCCCGGATGACCCGGGTGAATTGCTCAGGCGCAAATTCTGGTACGAACAGCAACAACATCAGGATCAGGGAAAAACTCGATGACCCGCTTCACCACTTTCTTGCTCGCACTGCTGATCTGCACTGTTCAGGCCCAGGCTGCGGGGCTGGTCGCCAGTGTGGATCGTAGTCGCCTGAACAGCGGCGAAACGATTGAACTGACCCTGGAAACCAACGACGTGACGCAGTTCGGCAAGCCCGACCTGACACCACTGGAGCCGGCGTTCGACGTGCGCGGCACCCGTCAGGTCAACCAGTTGACCACCCTGAACGGCGACAACCGGGCGACCACCCGCTGGATCATCACCCTGCTGCCTCGGCAAAACGGCAGCGTGGTGATTCCGTCACTGCAACTGGGTGACGTGCAGAGCCAGCCGATCACCGTGCAAGTGGTCGAGACCGAAACCCAGGACAGCCCGACCCAACGGGACCCGGTGTTCATCGACGCCAGCCTCGATCAAAACAGCGTGTACGTGCAAGCCCAGGCGATCCTGACCTTGCGCATCTACCATTCGGTGTCGCTGTACGACGACAGCAGCCTGCCCCCGTTGCAAATCCCCGATGTGCGCATCGAGCAACTGGGCGAAGCACGCACCTATGAGAAAGACATCAATGGCCTGCGCCACGGCGTGATCGAAATGCGCTACGCGATCTACCCGCAACACAGCGGTGAGTTGGTCATTCCACCGCAGGTGTTCAATGCCGCACTGGTGGACGCACAGCCCGCCAAGGACGCCGCCACGCAGGCACCGAAATCCGGCAAATTGATGCGGGTCAGCTCCGCCGAGATTCTGCTGACGGTCAAGGCCAAACCCATCACCTACCCGGCCGACGTGCCGTGGCTGCCGGCCCGTAGCCTCAGCCTGAGCGAAAGCTGGAACCCGGAACCGGATCATGCGCAGGTGGGTGATTCGTTGACCCGCAGCCTGACGGTAAAGGCTGAGGGGCTGGACAGTTCGCAATTGCCACCGCTGCCCGCCACCGACGTCAACGGCTTGCGGCGCTACCCGGATCAACCGGTACTGGGCAACCAGAACAGCGAACGAGGCCTGATCGGCAGTCGCGAAGACCGTGAAGCCCTGGTGCCAACGCGTGCTGGCGCAATCGAGTTACCAGCGGTTGAAGTGATCTGGTGGAACACCTTCGAGGACCACCTCGATCACAGCAGCCTGCCGGCTCAAACCCTGCCAGTGGCGAACAATCCGAGCCTGATGGTCGACACCCCGGCCGGCATGCCCCAAGTCTTTTCCGCAGCCGACAACGAAGCCCTCTGGTGGTGGAAACTCAGCACCCTGATCCTGGCCTGCACCACCCTGCTGGGCTTCGGTCTCTGGTGGCGCGCCCGCTGGCAACCGGCGATCCTGCGTGCGGCGCAGACCGGCCCGAGCCCGCGCACCGTGCTCGACGATCTCAAACGCGCCTGTCAGGCCAACGACTCCCACGCCACCCGCCAGGCCCTCGACGCCTGGGCCCGACAACAACCGGAAACCCTGGCCGATATGGCGGCGCGCTTTGTGCCGTTGTCCGACGCCCTCGACGGCTTGAACGGCGCGCTCTACAGCGAAACCGGCCAGCATTGGCAAGGTGAAGACCTGTGGCGGGCGATCAAGGCGATTCCGATTGCCGAGCGGGTTCAGGATCCGGTGGGCGACAGTGGATTGCCGCCGCTTTATCCCAAATAACCACTGCCACCGCATCCCCTGTAGCAGCTTGGCCAAGCCAGCTGCTACAGGATTGTGGCGTTGACCACCTGCAACGTGTTTGCCAGTAAACTCCCTCCCCTTTAGCCGCCATCATTTTCCTCGCGGCCATCACCTTATTTCCTACGGAGTTCACCTTGCGTCTGTTTCACACCTCCGACTGGCACCTTGGGCAAAACCTGCACGGCCAGGAACGCGATTTCGAACACGCCTGCTTTCTCGAATGGCTGCTGCGCCAGCTGAAGCTGGACCAGCCAGACGTGCTGCTGATCGCCGGCGATATCTTCGACACGGTCAACCCGCCGGTCAAAGCCCAGGAACGTCTCTACGACTTCATCGTCAGCGCCCATGAACAACAGCCGAAGCTGACCATCGTGATGATCGCCGGCAACCATGATTCCGGCTCGCGGATCGAACTGCCCGCGCCGTTGATGCGGCGTTTGCGTACGCATGCGCTGGGTCGTGTGCTGTGGCTGGATGATGGCCAACTCGACGCTGAGCGCCTGCTGCTGCCATTGCCGGATGCCAAAGGCAAAACCGTCGCCTGGTGCCTGGCGCTGCCGTTCCTGCGCCCCGCCGAAGTAACCGGCGCGCACCTGGGCGACAACTACCTGCGCGGTATCGGTCAGGTTCACGAATGGCTGATCGAAGCGGCCAATGCCAAGCGCAAACCGGGTCAGGCGCTGATCGCCATCAGCCACGCACACATGGCCGGCGGCTCGGTGTCGGAAGACTCCGAGCGCAGCCTGATCATCGGCAACGCCGAAGCGCTGCCCGCCAGCCTGTTCGGGCCGAGCATCAGTTACGTCGCCCTCGGTCACTTGCACAAGCCGCAGAAGGTCAATGGTGAAGAGCGCATCCGCTACAGCGGCTCGCCGATTCCGTTGTCGTTCTCCGAGATTGGCTATCAGCACCAGATTCTCGACATCACACTGAAAGGCGAAACCCTGGTCAGCGTCGAACCCAAACTGATCCCCCGGGCGGTGAATCTGCAACGCATCGGTCCCGCGCCACTGGCGGAAATCCTCCTGCAATTGGCCGATTTGCCAAATATCGACCTACTGGCCGATATCCAGCGCCAGCCATGGCTGGAAGTTCGGGTGCGCCTCGATGAGCCGCAACCCGACTTGCGTTATCAAGTGGAAACCGCCCTGCAAGGCAAAGCCGTGCGGCTGGTGCGGATCGCCGCTGAATACGCTGGCAACGGCAGCCGCGATGGCGTCGATGACGGCACGACCTTGATCGAACTCGACCAGCTCTCGCCTCAGGAACTGTTCAGCCGCGCCTGGCAGGACAACTACGGCAGCGAGGTCGACGAGCAAACCCTCAAGGACTTCGCCGAGCTGTTGCAAGACGTACAGATGGAGAGCGAACAACCATGAAGATCCTCGCGATCCGCCTGAAAAACCTCGCCTCACTGGCCGGGCCTTTTGAAATCGACTTTACCGCTGAGCCGTTGGCCAGCGCCGGTCTGTTCGCGATCACCGGGCCGACCGGCGCCGGTAAAAGCACCTTGCTCGACGCCTTGTGCCTGGCGCTGTTCGGTGCTGTGCCTCGGCTGAGCAATGCCCAGGTGTCTGCCAAAGCGCCAGACGCCGACGGCGAGATCAGCACTGGCGACCCCCGCACATTGCTGCGTCGCGGCACGGGTGAAGGGTATGCCGAAGTCGATTTCGTTGGCATCGATGGCCGTCGCTACCGCGCTCGCTGGGAAGCTAATCGCGCCCGGGAGAAGGCCGGCGGCAAGCTGCAAGCCAGCCGTCAGAGTTTGCGCGACATCGATCTGGATCAACTGCTGGCCAGTCAGAAAGTTGAATTCAAAACCCAGCTCGAATCCGTTCTGGGCCTGAACTTCGAGCAATTCACCCGTGCGGTGCTGCTGGCCCAGAGTGAATTCAGTGCATTCCTCAAGGCCAACGACAACGAACGTAGCGAACTGCTGGAAAAACTCACCGACACCGCGCTGTATACGCGCCTCGGTCGACGAGCGTTCGACAAAACCAAAGAGGCTCGCGAAACCCACAAGTTGTTGCAGGACCAGGCCACCGGCGTGACGCCGCTGTCGCCCGAAGCGCGCGCGGAACTCGATGAACGCTTCAACGAGGCTCAGCAACAACTCAAGACCCAGCAAGCGCAGCTCAAGCAATTGGAACTGCAACACACCTGGCTCAAGGATTTGCGTCAGTTGCAGGACGAACAACAGAGCGCCACCGAGCAGCTGCAATCGGCCCGGCAGCACTGGGAAGGTCTGGCCGGCGAACGTTTGAAGCTGACTCGCCTGGAGCAACTGGCCCCGCAACGGCACCAGTTCGCCCGCAAGACTGAACTAACCGCCCAGCTCACACCGCTGGCCGCGCAGATTCAGCAACACACCCAACAGCAAACCGAGTTGAACGAGCGCCAGACGCAACTCGAACACAGCCTGAGCGCCGCGCAGGCGGCACTCGTCGAAGCCCAAGGCCAACACACCACCAGCGCGCCACTGCTGCGTCAGGCCTTCGAAGAGCAAAGCACCCTCGCCCGTCTGGTCAAGGACGCCAGCCTCAGTGCCGAGCTCAAGCAGCAGACGGAACTGGCCTGCACGCAGGGCCAAAACACGATCCAAGGCCTGCTCGACCAACAGAAACAGGTCGCCGAACGTTTGCAGCGGATTGCCGGGGAGCTTGAACAAAGCACCCCTCTGGCACCCTTGAGCGATGCCTGGAACGCCTACCGTGATCGCCTGCAACAGTTGATGCTGATCGGCAATCGCCTGAACAAGGGCCAGGCCGAACTGGCCGCCCTGGAACAAAGCGCCGCTCGCGCTGCCGAGGACCTGTCCACTCAGCGCCAGAGCCTTGAAGTGCTGTACAAGGAAGCCGGCGCCGAACCGGAAGCGGTGGCCGAGCAGATCCGGATTCTCGGGAGTCTGTTGCAAGACAACCGCAAGCAGCAGCGAGCCTTTGAGGAGCTGACACGCCTGTGGGCCAGTCAGCAGGAACTGGACAAGCGCGCGTCCGAACTCCAGCAGCGCCAGCTCACCGCTCAGCAAGAACGAGAACGTCTGACCCAGGACGGCGTGAAAGCCAAGAACGAATTGGTCATTGCCGAACAGACCCTGAGCGTCACCCGCGAACTGCTGGAGCGCCAGCGCCTGGCCCGCAGCGCCAGTGTCGAAGAACTGCGCGAGCAGTTGCAGGACGATCAGCCGTGCCCGGTCTGTGGCAGTCCCGACCATCCCTATCATCAGCCCGAAGCCCTGCTGCAGAGCCTTGGCCGGCATGATGAAAGCGAACAGGCCAACGCCCAGAAAGCCGTCGACCTGCTGAAAGAAAAGCTCACTGACCTGCGCGCTGAAGTGGGCGGCGTGATTGCTCAGCAAAAGGAGTTGCTGCAACAGCAAGAACACCTCGCGACGCAGCAACAGAGCCTGGCACCGAGCCTTGAAGCCCATCCGTTGTCTGCGCAATTGCTCACGCAGGATGCGGCTAAACGCGATGCCTGGTTGGTGCAGCAAAATAACCAGTTGAACCAAAGCATCACTCAGGACGAACAACGGCAAACCGCCCTGCTCACCCTGCAGCAAGACGCCGCGCGCCTTCAACAGCAACTGCGTAGCGCTGAAGCGGCGAGCCAGCAAGCTGCCCAGCACCTGGCCAACCAGCAACGTGAGTTGAGCAGTGATCGCCAGCGTCTGGACGAGGAGTTGACGGCGTTCAGCACCCTGCTCCCGGCCGATACGCTGCAAGCGCTGCGCAACGAGCCGGCCGCGACCTTCATGCAGTTGGACCGGCAGATCAGCCAGCGCCTGGAACAACTCGATCAGCAACGCGATGAACTCAGCGAACAGCAACAACGGCAGCAAACGCTGGAGAAAGAACAGGACCGCCAACTCACTCGCCTCCAGCAGTTGGAAACGGCCCGCCAGCAGTTCACCGCCCTCGCCGACCAGCAACAGGCCTGCCAGCAAAAACTCACGCAATTGCTCGGCGAACACGCCAGCGCCGAGCAGTGGCAGCAGCAACTGGATCAAGCCGTCGAACAGGCCCGCAATGCCGAAGCCACGGCCAATCAGGAATTGCAAACCGTGCGCACGCGGCTGGTGCAGCTGGGCGCCGAACTCAAGGCTCAGCAGGAACGCTCGCAGGCACTGGACACCGAAGATCGCGAGCTGAGCGGCAAGATTGCCGACTGGCGCGCATTGCATCCGGAGCTGGATGACGGTGGTCTGGAAGATCTGCTGAGTGTCGACGACCAGCAGCTCAGCGAACTGCGCCGGCAATTGCAGCAAAGCGAAAAAGCCATCGAACAGACCAAGGTCCTGCTACAGGAACGCGATCAGCGTCTGCTCAATCACCAGGCACAGCACAACGGCAATCTCGACTTCGAACAGCTGGCGACGGCGCTTGCCGAATTGCAAAACCAGTTCACCGCCAGCGAACACCGATGCGCCGAACTGCGCGCCGAACAGGCCGAGGATCAGCGCCGGCAAAACGCCAATCAGGCCCTCGCGCAGCAGATTACCGACGCCTATACCGAATACCAGCGCTGGGCACGTTTGAATGCCCTGATCGGTTCGGCCACGGGCGACACCTTCCGCAAGATCGCCCAGGCCTACAACCTCGACCTGCTGGTGCATCACGCCAACGTTCAGTTGCGGCAACTGGTGCGGCGCTATCGCCTCAAACGTGGCGGCAGCATGCTCGGTTTGCTGGTGATGGACACCGAGATGGGTGATGAACTGCGTTCGGTGCATTCGTTGTCCGGCGGCGAGACGTTCCTGGTGTCACTGGCCCTGGCGCTCGGTTTGGCGTCGATGGCATCGAGCACGTTGAAAATCGAATCGTTGTTCATCGACGAAGGCTTCGGCAGCCTCGATCCGGAATCCCTGCAACTGGCCATGGATGCTCTCGACGGCTTGCAAGCCCAGGGACGAAAAGTCGCGGTGATTTCACACGTACAGGAAATGCATGAACGGATTCCGGTGCAGATTCAGGTCCGCCGTCAGGGCAACGGCCTGAGTACGCTGGAGGTGAAATGAATACGCTGTATTCCTTCCGCCGCTGCCCCTACGCAATGCGGGCGCGCATGACCCTGCGCTACTCCGGGGTTGCGGTGAGCATTGTCGAGGTCAGTCTGAAGGCCAAACCTGCCGAAATGCTTGCGCTGTCGAGCAAAGGCACGGTGCCGGTGCTGAGCGTCGACGGTCAGGTGATCGATGAAAGCCTGGCGATCATGCACTGGGCCCTGGCGCAGAACGATCCGCAGGATTGGTTGCTCAAGGATGATCCCGTCGGACAGCAACACATCGCCGGGTTGATCGAAGAAAACGATCAGGTGTTCAAAGTGCACCTGAATCGCTACAAGTACGCCGAGCGATACCCCGAGCAGCCAATGACGGTTTATCGAGCTGAGGGCGAGGTGTTTTTGCGCAGGCTCGATGAGTTGCTGGAGGGACGCGACTACTTGCTGGCCGAGCATCCGAGCCTGGCGGATGTGGCACTGATGCCGTTCGTGCGGCAGTTCGCCCATGTGGATCGCGAGTGGTTTGGGCAGACGCCCTATCGCCGTTTGCAGGCCTGGTTGCAGCGGTTTCTGGACTCGGAGCTATTTATTGGCGTGATGCAAAAACAAGAAAATACATAAATTGTGGCGAGGGAGCTTGCTCCCGCTGGGCTGCGAAGCGGCCCCAAAACCTGCAACCTTGTCCCTTCAGGAATACTCTATCCGTCGATTCACGACTGCTTCGCAGCCGAACGGGAGCAAGCTCCCTCGCCACAATGGACCTCATCGCTGCCGGCATTTACGCAAACACTTCACACATCTGCAACACCGAGCAATCCACGTGGAACGGCCCGAAGAAGTCGTTTTGGCGTTCGATTGGCGGATTGCCGGCCAGCAGCCCCAAGGCCTTCGCGGTTTCAATGTTACGAGCAAGGTTGTGATTGGCTTCGATAGTCCGTGCCACCGACCCCGCCGAGCCCTGTCCGATCCCCAACAAGGAAGATCCATTGGTCATGAACGCCAGGAAGGCGATGACCCAAAGTCTGTGCCCTTTCATTCCCCGGCGACTCCCGCGAGTTCAGCCTGATCGACCATCGCGGTTTGCGAACGGTGTTCAAACTGAATGCCGGGACGAGCGACCTGAATCGGCGCTTCTAGCGGTTGACGCGATTGTGGCGAGAGGCTGACAACCAGCACCAGCACCGCATAAAGAGCGATAGCCAGGTAGGCGCCGTGTTTGGCAGAAGTGATGATTGCGCTGGCCATGATGTTCTCCGCAGGCATGTTTCGATGCCCACAGAATCGATCAAAAAACCGGTGGTAACCACTCAGGATTACCCATAGTAACCATCAGCTTCGTTAATCATTAAACCAAACTATCTCAGTCTTCAATAAAACTAATCATGCGTTCACGGGCCGCATCCGGCTCGTCTGTAACGGGCTGGGCAGCCGAAAGAATGGGAGTGGAATAGAGAAACAGAAGAACCACGGCCAGACGCATTGCCATGCTGTCGATCCTTATCAGGAGAAGGAGTCAAAAAATCAGCGTCAAATTTAAACGTGTGGCCATGTGATATCAAGCATTACATTGATGGCAATATAATGCTGTCGTAAACGCGTTATGCAGGAGCGACATCACTCAGGTTTCTCAAAGCTTTTCAGCTCGATCCACTCAAGTGACTTCGCTCCTGCATAAAAGGTGCAGGGTTCAAATTTCAGCTTTGGGTCTTGTGATCCAGAGCCGCGTAAAAGTTGGCGCTCTGTTGCAGGTATTTCTGGGTGTAGCTTTGGGCGTGGGATTTTTTGTCGCTGATTTCAACGTTGGCGCTGGCTGGCAACGCAACGGTGGCAGAGATTGCGGAAGCGGCGATTACAGAGAAGAGATTGAAGTTCATGGCGGTGTTCCTCGGATTCGGTTGGCTTGCTTGCCCGGTGGGGCCGTGAAGCAAACTTAACCTTCGAGGTTGGCGCCTTGAAATCTTTTGTAGCATTAGCAGATATCAGCGTCATTAATAGAAGGATGCAGGCCCCATCAACCGGGGCCTGCGGCCTATTGACGCACCATGAACTTGAGGTCGCTCGGGGCATCCATCGGCAGTTTTTGCACGGTTTTACCCAGCAGGCCTGTCTTTGAATCGCGCTCGACGACGACAATCTGGTTGCTTTTCTGATTGGCGATCAACAAGAACTTGCCACTCGGATCGAGGCTGAACTCGCGCGGGTGATCACCGTCTACGGAACGGCGCTGCAGCTCCTTGAGGTGCCCGGTCGCAGGATCGATGGCGAACACCAGCAACTGATTGGCGGTGCCACGGTTGCTGACGTAGAGGAACTTGCCATCGCTTGACGCGTGAAGTGCAGCGGCTGCCTTGTCCGAAACGGGTTGCCCCGCCGCCAGCTCAACCATCTGCGTTTGCTTGAGTTGGCCATCCTTGTAATCGAACACCGCAACCTGCGCGCTCATTTCCATGGTCAGCCACGCGTGTTTGCCATCGGCGCTGAACAGCAAATGACGCGGACCGCTGCCGGGTGGTAACTGGACGGACGCCGGTGTAGCGGCGGTCAAGGGCAGTTCCGGGTTAGCCTTGGGGTCGAAGCGGTAGGCAAAGATCTTGTCAGCGCCCAGGTCATTGGAGAACACATACTGGCCGTCCGGCGAGGACACCGTGGAATGCACGTGTGCCGACATCTGCCGTTCAGGATTGACCCGGCTCGATGGATGGCTGCTCATCTGCACCACGGGTTTGAGTTTGCCATCGGCGTCCACCGGCAACACCGCCAGGGTGCCGCCCGGATCTTCAGACACCGAATAGTTGCTGACAAACAGGTGACTGGCTTCAGCGCTGAGGCCCGAATGCGTCGGCTCGTTGCCCAGGCTCTGCACCTGATTGATCAGGCTCAGTTCATGGGTTTTCGGATCGATCGCATAACTGCTGACGCGCCCTACCGGATCGCTCTGTCCCGGGCCGTTTTCGTTGACCACGAACAGCTGACGCTGATCCTTGGACAGGGTCAGCCAGGATGGGTTTTCGCTCTTGATCACTTGCAACGGCTTGGCGTCGATCTGCCCGGTAGCGCTGTCGAAGTTCAGGCGATAAATCCCCTGGCTCTGACCGGCTGTGTAGGAACCGACCAGCAACTGATAGTCGTCGGCCGACGCAACCTGAAAACCCATCGCGCCGACGCTGCCGGCCATCAACAATGGCCAGAGCTTACGCATCCTCATTCGCTTCTTCCTCATCGTCATCACCGCGGAACGCGGTCATGCACACCAACCGGTGCTCGCCGGAACTGCCGGTGATCAGCCAGCTTTGCAGGTCTGGATCGAAGGTCGCGGCCTCGACCTCGGCCGGGGTGAATTCCCAGTGCTTGGACACACGACCGTCCAGGCATTCGATGTGCAGGTTATCGTCTTCATCGAGGGAGAATTCGAAGGCATGCAGCCCGTCGATTTCCACCATATCGCAGTGTTCGAGGGTGGCGAGCAAGGTGTCGGTTGGGGCGGTCATGGCAGTCAATCTTTGAATGGGAAAGACGCAATGATAGCTCAATGCAGGAGCAACTCCGTGTCGGTCACTAAACTCACACACAACCCCGAACAAATGTGGGAGCGAGCCTGCTCGCGAAAGCGGTGTATCAGCCAAGGTTGATATCGACTGACACTCCGCATTCGCGAGCAGGCTCGCTCCCACAGGGGGTTGTGCT
This sequence comes from Pseudomonas sp. PDM25, assembly GCF_019219045.1. NCBI lineage: Bacteria > Pseudomonadati > Pseudomonadota > Gammaproteobacteria > Pseudomonadales > Pseudomonadaceae > Pseudomonas > Pseudomonas sp. PDM25. Next base: position 16,506 of record NZ_JAHUWL010000001.1, on the reverse strand, counting down.
TGGCGATTACAGCGCGTCGCGGGACGGCAGCCCGTCCACCAACCGCTGAATACGCAGCGGATTGCCATTCTTCAAGGCATCCGGCAGCAAGCTGTCGGGGTAGTTCTGGAAGCACACCGGGCGCAGGAAACGGTCGATGGCCAAGGTACCCACCGAGGTGCCGCGCGCATCGGAAGTGGCCGGATACGGACCGCCGTGGACGATTGAATCGCAGACTTCCACGCCAGTCGGATAGCCGTTGAGCAGGATCCGTCCGACCTTCTGTTCCAGCAACGGCGTCAGCTCAGCGAACTGCTCAAAATCCGCCGGTTCGCCAATGATCGTCGCCGTCAGCTGGCCGTGCAGGCCGTTCAACGCGGCGCTGAGTTGCGCCTGATCGGCGACCTCGACGAACACCGTGGTCGGGCCGAACACTTCTTCCTGCAGCACTTCGTCGCCATTGATCAACAGGCTGACATCGGCCTTGAACAGCTGCGGTTGCGCCTGATTGCCCTGTTGCGCACTGCCGGCCAGGTGCTCGATGCCCGGATGAGCGAGGAGTTTTTGCAGGCCTTTGCCATAGCTGCTCAGGGTCCCGGCATTGAGCATGGTTTGCGCCGGTTGATCGCCGATCAGCCCCGCCACCTGTTGCACGAATGTGGTGAATTGCGGCGAACGAATACCAATCACCAAACCGGGATTGGTGCAGAACTGACCGCAACCCTGGACCACCGAAGCAGTCAGGTCACGAGCGACCGATTCGGCGCGAACGTGCAGCGCCTGCGGCAACACGATTACCGGGTTGATGCTCGACATCTCGGCGAACACCGGAATAGGCTGCGCACGGGCTGCGGCCATGTCACACAACGCACGGCCGCCCTTGAGCGAACCGGTAAAGCCAACCGCCTGAATCGCCGGATGCTTGACCAGCGCTTCGCCAACCCCACCGCCGTAGATCATGTTGAACACGCCGGCCGGCATGCCGGTTTTCTCAGCGGCGCGGGTGATCGCGTCGGCCACGAACTCGGCTGTGGCCATGTGACCGCTGTGGGCCTTGAACACCACCGGGCAACCGGCGGCCAACGCCGACGCGGTGTCACCGCCAGCCGTAGAGAACGCCAACGGAAAGTTACTGGCACCAAACACGGCCACCGGTCCGAGGCCGATGCGGTACTGACGCAAGTCCGGGCGCGGCAACGGTTTGCGCTCAGGCAACGCCAGATCGATCCGCGCACCGTAGAAATCACCGCGACGCAGCACCTTGGCGAACAGACGCATCTGGCCGCTGGTGCGACCGCGCTCGCCTTGAATCCGAGCGGCGGGCAGCGCGGTTTCGCGGCAGACCAGCGCCACAAAGTCATCGCTCAGCGCGTCCAGTTCATCGGCAATCGCGTCGAGAAATTGCGCCCGACGTTCGGCGCTCAGGCTGCGATAGGCCGGGTAAGCCGCGGCGGCAGCCTTGGCGGCGGCGTCGACTTCTTCCGGCGTCGCCTGGGAGAAATCGAACGGCAACGCTTCGCCCGTGCTGGCGTCGATGCTCTGTAGATTGAGTTGACCGGCCGCACTGCGCTGACCGCCGATGTAGTTGTGACCAAGAATTCGGGTCATGCCTATCTCCTTAGAGGGTGCCAACAGTGCCGGGCTCGAACGCTGCTTCAACCGGTGCAATCCCGTTGATCAACGGTGCACCGAACTCGGCCTGGCTGATCTCGAACACGTCACCCGGCTGGGTGCGAATGCCATCGGCAAAGGACAGGGTCGCGGTGCCGAAGAAGTGAATGTGTACATCGCCCGAGCGCAGGAACTGGCTGTACTTGAAATGGTGGTACTCGAGGTTTTCCAGGCTGTGACACATGTTGGCCTCGCCACTGAGAAACTCGTTCTGCCACAGCACTTCGCCGTCGCGCAGGATGCGGCTGGTGCCCGCCAGATGCTTCGGCAGTTCACCGACCCGAAGTTCCGGGCCATAACTGCAACTGCGCAATTTGGAGTGGGCCAGGTACAGGTAATTCTTGCGTTCCATCACGTGATCGGAGAACTCGTTGCCCACGGCAAAACCGAGTCGATACGGTTTGCCGTCGTGGCCGATGACGTAGAGCCCGCTGAGTTCCGGCTCCTCCCCCGCGTCTTCGGCGAACGGTGGCAACGGGAACGGTTGGCCCGGACGCACGACGATGCTGCCGTCGCCCTTGTAGAACCATTCCGGTTGTACACCGGCCTGCCCCGCTACCGGTTTGCCTCCCTCCACGCCCCATTTGAAGATGCGCATGGTGTCGGTCATCGCGGCTTCGTCGCCGACTTGCTGATGCATCTTGTCCCGGGCCGACGCACTGCCCAAATGGGTCAGGCCTGTGCCGCTGACCAGCATGTGTGCCGGGTCCGGGTGATCCAGCGGCGGCAGGATTCGCAACTTGGCCAGCAGTTCGGCATAGTCATGGCTGATGCCCAGGCCCAGGGTTTTCACCTGTTGCTCAAGATTGACGCCGGCCTCGATCGCGGCCAACGCCAGATCGCGAACGGTGCGCGCGTCCTGCACTTCGCGCACCAGACCGTCCTCGACCACGCCCACCCGGCGCTCGCCGTTACTCAATTCGAACTGAACTAAACGCATGAATCTTCTCCTGTGAACAATCTTGAAGTTGGCATCGCACCCTGTGGGAGCGGGCTTGCTCGCGAAGAGGCCGTCACATCCGACATCACCGGCGACTGACACTCCGTCTTCGCGAGCAAGCCCGCTCCCACAGTTGATAGGTGTGAATCCTTAGGTGCGGGTAGCACCCCGGGCGCTGGCAGCGAACTGATCGGCCGGCAGCACGTGCTTGCGTTCCAACAGGCGATAGACCACACCGGTCAACACCAGCCCGAACACCATCACACCCGAAAGGAAATACAGGCCCGAAGCCAGGTTGCCGGTGTATTCCTTCAGCGCGCCGATCACGAACGGACCGATGTAGCCACCCAGGTTGCCCACCGAATTGATCAAAGCGATTCCGGCCGCGGCACTGGCGCCGGCAAAAAAACGGCCCGGCAACGTCCAGAACACTGCGGTGCAGGAAAACAGCGCGAAGGCCACCAGGCACAACGCCGCCAATTGCAGCACCGGCACGGTCAGCCAGGCGCTGAGGAACAGGCCGATGGCGCCCAACACGTAAAGCACCGCCAAGTGGCCGTAGCGATCATTCAAGCGGTCGGAACTGCGCGGAATGATCAGCAACCCGATGATCCCGAAGATGTACGGCACCGACGACACGAAACCGGTCACCAGATCCGTGCCACCGAACTGCTTGATCAGGGTCGGCAGCCACAAACCCAGGCCGTAGATGCTCAGGGTCACCGGCAGATAGAACAGCGCCAGCAGCAAGACACGTTTGTCCTTGAGGGCGTGCAACGGATTGCCGTGGCGGGTCTGGCCGTATTCCTCGAGATCCTTTTTCAGTTCGCCGGTCAGCCAGTCCTTTTCGGCCTGGTCCATCCACTTCACCTGTTTCGGACCGTCCGGCAGCCAACGCAGCACTGGCCAGGTCAACAGGATCGCCGGGGTGCCGATGACCATGAACAGCCACTGCCAGCCATGCAGGCCAAGTACGCCGTCCATGCCGAGCAGACCACCGGACACCGGGCCGGTGATCAACATGGCGATGGGTTGGGAAAGGATGAACAACCCGAGGATCTTGCCGCGATGGCGCACCGGAAACCATTGGGTGATGTAGTAGAGAACGCCCGGGAAGAACCCGGCTTCCGCCGCGCCGAGCAGAAAACGCATCACATAGAAACTGTGCGGCCCCTGGACGAAGGCCATACCGATGGTGATGGCGCCCCAGGTGACCATGATCCGCGCGAACCAGCGCCGCGCGCCAAAGCGTTCGAGCATCAGGTTGCTGGGGATTTCCAGCAGGAAATAACCAATGAAAAACAGCCCGGCACCCAGCCCGTAAGCGGCGTCACCGATGCCGAGGTCGGCGCCCATGTGCAATTTGGCGAAGCCTACGGCGGAGCGATCCACATAGGCGATCAGGTACAGCAGGATCAGGAAGGGGATCAGTTTTAGCGTGATGCGACGAATAAGCCGCAATTCCTGGCTCATGAGATCGGTCTCCGATTGTTGTTGTTATAGAACCTCGGGGGACGCCTCTCGTGGAAAACCGCCAGGGCAATCCCTCCGTTGAAATGGACTATATAGTAATACTATTTAAGCAACAACACTTCCAAACAGCCGAATTTGCGCTTATGTTACGCCTCAGCTCGAACAATATAGTCATACAATAAGAGAACCGATCATGTCTGATAAGAAACCCACCCTGCGCTCCGCCCAATGGTTTGGCACCGCCGACAAGAATGGCTTCATGTACCGCAGCTGGATGAAGAATCAGGGCATCGCCGACCACCAGTTCCACGGCAAGCCGATCATCGGCATCTGCAACACCTGGTCGGAACTGACCCCGTGCAACGCGCATTTCCGCCAGATTGCGGAGCACGTCAAACGTGGAGTGATCGAGGCTGGGGGCTTTCCCGTGGAATTCCCGGTGTTCTCCAACGGCGAATCGAACCTGCGTCCGACCGCCATGCTCACCCGCAACCTGGCGAGCATGGACGTCGAAGAAGCGATTCGCGGCAACCCGATTGACGGCGTCGTGCTGCTGACCGGCTGCGACAAAACCACCCCGGCATTGTTGATGGGCGCGGCCAGTTGCGACGTGCCGGCGATCGTCGTCACCGGCGGGCCGATGCTCAACGGCAAACACAAGGGCCAGGACATCGGCTCTGGCACTGTGGTCTGGCAGCTCAGCGAGCAAGTGAAAGCGGGCACCATCACCATTGACGATTTCCTTGCGGCCGAAGGTGGCATGTCCCGTTCGGCCGGCACGTGCAACACCATGGGCACCGCGTCGACCATGGCCTGCATGGCTGAAGCACTGGGCACTTCCCTGCCCCACAACGCGGCGATTCCAGCGGTCGATGCGCGTCGTTATGTGCTGGCGCACATGTCCGGCATGCGCGCGGTGGAGATGGTTCGCGAAGACTTGAAGCTCTCGAAAATCCTCACCAAAGAAGCCTTCGAAAACGCCATTCGTGTGAACGCTGCCATCGGTGGTTCGACCAACGCCGTGATCCATTTGAAAGCCATTGCCGGGCGCATCGGCGTCGAGCTGGATCTGGATGACTGGACCCGCATCGGTCGCGGCATGCCGACTATCGTCGACTTGCAACCGTCCGGGCGTTTCCTGATGGAAGAGTTCTACTACGCCGGTGGCCTGCCAGCGGTACTGCGTCGCCTGGGTGAAGCCAACCTGATTCCGCATCCGAATGCTTTGACCGTCAATGGCAAGACCCTCGGCGAGAACACCAAGGACGCGCCGATTTATGGCCAGGACGAAGTGATCCGCACCCTCGACAACCCGATCCGCGCCGACGGTGGCATCTGTGTGTTGCGCGGCAACCTCGCACCACTGGGTGCGGTGCTCAAACCTTCAGCCGCCAGCGCCGAACTAATGCAACATCGTGGGCGGGCGGTGGTGTTCGAAAACTTCGACATGTACAAGGCGCGGATCAACGATCCGGAGCTGGAGGTGGATGCCAACTCGATTCTGGTGATGAAGAACTGCGGTCCGAAGGGTTATCCGGGCATGGCCGAGGTTGGCAACATGGGCTTGCCCGCCAAGTTGCTGGCCCAGGGTGTGACGGACATGGTGCGCATTTCCGATGCGCGCATGAGCGGCACGGCGTACGGCACTGTCGTTCTGCACGTGGCCCCGGAAGCGGCCGCTGGCGGACCTTTGGCGACGGTGAAAGAAGGTGACTGGATCGAACTCGATTGCGCCAACGGTCGTCTGCACCTGGACATTTCAGACGCCGAACTGGCGGCGCGCATGGCCGATCTGCAACCGCCGCAGCAATTGATCGTGGGCGGTTATCGTCAGCTGTACATCGATCATGTCCTGCAGGCGGATCAGGGTTGCGATTTCGACTTCCTGGTCGGCTGTCGTGGCTCTGAAGTCCCGCGCCACTCTCACTAAACCCACAACTCCCCTGTGGGAGCGGGCTTGCTCGCGAAGGCGGTAGCTTATGCAACAACAATGTCGCATGTGATGGCCTCTTCGCGAGCAAGCCCGCTCCCACATTTTGATCTTCATCTGATTCAGGACTGTGCTTGCTCTGGCGACCGTCCTCGCCGCGCCTGTTATCATGCGCGGCACCCCACCCCACAGGATCGCGCCGTTCCCCATGGATTACCGCAAACCTTCCGACCGCAAAAGCATGCACTCGCGCATCGTCCAGGAACTGGGCATGCAGATCGTTTCCGGACGTTTCAAGCCGTGTGACAAACTGCCCGCCGAAGCCTTGTTATGCGAAGAATACGCGGTCAGTCGGCCAGTCCTGCGCGAAGCCACCCGGGTTTTGGTCGCCAAGGGTCTGGTGTATTCCCGTCCGCGAGTGGGCACGGTGGTCAAGCAGCGCAAGGAATGGCACATGCTCGATCCGGATGTGCTGCACTGGCTGATGCAAAGCAGCCCACAAAATGAATTCTTCGATTTGCTGACCAGCGTGCGCAGCATCATCGAACCCGCCGCGGCCGCCCTCGCCGCGCAGTTCGCCACGGACGCGGACATCGCCTCCATCAGTGAAGCCTACCAACGCATGGAGGCGGCGCCGACGCCGGAAGCGCTGCTGCAACCGGACCTGGATTTCCATAGCCGGATTGCCGATGCAACCCACAACGACTTGCTGGCCAACTTGTGCAACATGCTATCGGTGGCGATTGCCGAAGCCTTGAAGCATTCCAATCAGCGACCGAATCTGCATGAACTGGCGTTGCCCCGGCACAAGGCGATTCTGACGGCGATCGAGAACCGGGATGCGCTGGGTGCGCGGCATGCGACGCTGGTGCAGCTGGATGATGCGCGGAGTGCGTTGAATGCGGTGCTGGGCGCTGATCCCGAGTAATCGGCAGTCAGGGGCACTACCCTGTTCAACCAATGAGGGTGCGGTATCCGGCTACCGCACCCGGCAATCGCCTGTTCCGTAGGCTCATGATTCCAATCATGCAAAGGATTGCATCATGCCTACAGCTCTATCGCCGGACACCACGGCGTATACCGACGTCACAGCCCGCGCGGTCAGTGCACAGTTCGGCACTCGTCCGACATTACGCTCGGTAACCGCCCACCTGCTCCAGAGCAGCCTGCTGGAAAAATATCCGTCACTGGATTTCGATCCCGAGCGCACTCGTCTCGCACAGCCGTTCCCCGGGGGCGGCTGGACGCTCACCCTGTTGCTCGACGTGGCGCTCAACTACCTGGCGAGCGGCACTGCACCGCGGCTGGACGAACAGTACGGTCGCCAGTGTTTTCTAACCAACAAAGCGCCCGTGCGCCTGTCGGTCGATAGCACCCGCCGTCGCGAACCTGATATGCAAATTATCGCGGGCATCATGGCTGAATTGACCGCCACTGTTCATATCGGCTTCCAGGAAGACCTCAGTGCCTATTGGAACGCAGCGACCGACAATAGCGTCAGTCGCTGGCAATGGATTGCTGATTTGCTGGCCGGCGTGCTGAAAACCTCCTCTGTTCGCCACTCGTCAACCAACAGCCTGCAAGCCGACCTCCTCACCGAGCTCTGCAACAACCCCGATAAACAGCAGCGCCTTGAGGCTCCCGGGTCCAAAGGCAGGATTCACGCCTGCTTCATCGAAACCACGTTGAGCAAAAATCAGCTGTCGGTCAGCCTGCAAAGTCCTGACATTTTGCTGATCTGCGGTGAAACCCGTCTGCTGTGTAGCGTGTCCGGTGGCATCGAATCATTTCCGTCCCTTGAGGCGTTCGGGCGGGCCTGGTGCACACGGTTTGAACCGGGCCTGATGGCCGATGCCATTGCCTGGAAACGTTACGAACCTGACGGCAACCTTTTCGACACCCAGGCAGCCCTGCTGCTGAACCAACAGCTCGATGACCTGGCCGCGCTGACGCTGCCGGCACGCACTAGCCTGGACGACCTGGAAAAACGCTACGAGGCCATCACCGATCCGGCCACGCGATTCATTGGCGCCCAGGCGAGCATTGGAACAGACCTCACTCACCTTCCCCTGATACAGAAAACGATTCCCCAGTGGTTGCAAAAGGCCGAAGCTACCGACCGCATGGCCTATCGCAAACAGGTGCTGGCCCTCGCAAGCCTCAAGCAACAGGCGGCAGGCCGCTCGTTTCAGACAGGTATCGACGACCTTCATACCTTCGCCAAAAAAGCCCTGCGTCAACAGATGAGCGAAGATCGACCCACCGCCCCCGACTATGACGCCGATCAGCTGGAGCTCACCTTCCATGTACCCGTCGGCGACTTGGGCAGCGGTTATATTCACCGGACCAAAATGTCGTTGACCCAACTGGCAATCAATAACCTGGCCAGTAGACCCAATGGCCGAATAACCATCCGTCACACCGCAGGCCTGGTGATTCCAGACTGGGTCACAGAGGCTTATCTGTTGGATCTGGTCAACCGAGTGAATGTTGGCAAACACTACCCTGAGTTTATTCAGGCCCAATTGCTTGACGACACCCCGCAAGCGCGGGAACGCCAGCGACTGTTCGGCCTGGAGCTTGCCGTTCACTTGCCGATGTTGGCCCTGGAACAGGCGATCAAGGCTGAACAAGGCTTCACTCGTCAGGGCTATCGCTACGTCGAAGCATTGATGCACGGCACCACGGCTGAGCGATTCGTGGACGAGCAGGAAATTGTCCTGCGCCCCCTGGCTTTCCAAAGAAAGCCACAGGCCGAATGCGACGTGGTCAGCAACATGTTCATCATCGAGCCCCGTGATCTGCACGCCGATGGTCCGCACATCCTCTACCGGCCGCTGTATGTTCCGGCGCTCCAGCAATTCCCGACCCGCCAAGCCCTGTGGCGCGCCATTGCGCAACCGGGTCAATTGCAGAGCAGCGTACTGACGTGGCTGACGGACCGTGCACGACCTGTCTACGACAACAACGGATTCAACGAACCACACATTACTCACTTCCACATTGGCGATGATTTCGTACCACTTCAAAAGCCGAAACCGGCGATTCTGGCAGGCAACGAAGCCGCCGCCGACTGGATCGCGGCGCTGGAACACGGTCGGTTGCTAATGCAATTGTTCGATAGTAATGCCCGTGCATTGGTCGAACTGGCTGACCGGCAATCGGTGTCCAATGCCGAGAGCCGCTGGGCGATCATCCTCGAAGGTGGCTGGCTGCTGTTCAACAACCTGCTTTTACCCCTGGCGCGCGGCCCTGCCATGCTGGTGGGCTGGATGCTGCAAATTACCCATAGCCTGATCCAGGACCTGCCAGCACTGGACAGCGATGACGCCATGTCGCGGGAGCAAGCCTGGGTCGATGTGTTGCTCAACATTGGGCTGTTACTGCTGCATGCGCCACTTCGCGAAGCCAGCCCCAACGCACTCCCCCCCAACGCTGCCCCAGAGTTTGCGCAGGTGTTGGCCCCATTGCGTCAGCCCACCGCGCACCCCTTCGATACAACCAGGGCTGAAATCACCGAGGCTTCGCCGGGATTACCCTCCGAGCCACCGGGCAGTGGCAACACCCTGCTGGACTTCAGCCTGTCCACCGCTCGCGATTCAGCCTCGGCCCGATTGTTCGAAAAACTCAAGGCCGTGCGGGTTCCGTGGCCGGCTAAGCTGCCAGACCCGATTGCCTCCGGCCCATTCAAAGGGCTGTACCGAATCAACGACAAATGGCACGCCACCGTCGCAGCCCTGTTTTTTCGCGTGAGCATCGTACCGGGATTTGGCGAGGTCTATCTGGTACACCCTGAACATCCTGATCATCTCGGATTCAAACTGAAGTCCGATGGCCAGGGCAGATGGACCCTGGACCAAGGGCTGAAACTGCTCGGCGGTGGCCGCAAAAAAAGAATTGATGCGTTGCGCGAGCAACAACAACAGCGAATCGGGGAGCTGGAGCAGCAGTTTCAGGACTTTCTCGATCAGCAGGATCGCACGGTAAGACGCGTCGACATTGCCGACAACCTGGCACAGTTGAAACTCAAGAGCCCTTCCAGCACTGAGCAAGAGCGCTCCACTTTCCGCCAGCGGTACGTCCAGGAGCTGGACATCCAGACTCAAAGCTATGTAACGCTAATCGCCGGCATCAAGGAAAAAAGCGCCTTGACGGGCCTACCTGTCGACGAAAAAATGCGCAGCGTATTGCTGGGCAACATCATCAAAAATGAACGTAAACGGATTGTCATGGCTGACCATGATCGTGAAGCCGCCAACGCGAACTCCTCTGAGTTCAGCACCGCGGGGCGACTTTATGAGGCGCTGATTACCGGGGACGAAGGACTCTGGGATCGCTACCTCGACTTTGTACGCACAACCAGCGAAATCAATGAAGTCATGATCAAGTCCTATGAAGAAGTGGACAAGCGGCTGCAAGAACTTGAACAGATCCCCCAGCTGGGTGCGCAAGCGCTGGAAGAGTTGAACAAGGGTCGACCGGAAAACGAGCTGACAGCCCTAAGGGTCAAGATTTTTCAACTGATTACCCTGCGAATCCTCAGCGTCCAGACACTCCTGAGCGACACCACCACCGCCCTGGAAGCAGCCATCGACCCCTTGGTGATGCTGTCCCGGTCCCATGCGGAATTACAGTCTGCCCATGTTTATGAATCCTCGGACCGCATCGCTGTGCTCGACAACCTGGTCGACCGCTACAACAAGGCGCAGGACGCCCTGGGGAGTATCGAAATCTTCAGCGCCGATGAGTTGCATATGCCGGCATTCAACCGCTTGCGCGAGATCATCGAGCAATTGCGCGTCGATGCCGAGCAGCGCCTGGCCGATGAACTTCAAAGGTCGTCACCCGCACAGGCGCAATCATCCACGCAAGAAGCGGGTACTTCGAAAGGAACAGCCGGTGGCAGGAAGCCTTCCACGGCCAGCCGGAAAAAGGTGATCAAAACGTCCAAAGGTATGTTGATTGGCGACGTTCGCCCGAACACCGACAATCAGGGCGGCGAAATCGTTGACATAAAAGGGCCTATGGAAGACAGCCCCTTGACGTCTTTCCGTGAAGACTCGCCCGATGTCTGGGTCGAAATGGTTGCAGCCAAAACACCGGAACCCAAAGCCACCTCCCGCCCCTACCCGCAACTCAAGGGCGACGCCCGCAAAGCGTTGGCGAAAGTCGATGAGCAGGTCAGGAAGATCGAGGGCTACGCACAACGTGCAAGCTCACCCAAGGAAATCGAAGAGCAGTTGCAGCGTGAAGGGCAAAAGCTCATGCATTTCGCCGACAAGCTGGAAAACCATGAGCACGCCCCGTCAACCGGCGAAAAAGACGCCACACTTCTCACCGAACTGCGGGACAAGGCCCGGGTTCTGGAGAACAAGGCGACGGAACTGCGCACCCGCATGACGTTGTACCAGGCTCCCACCAGCGAGGGATTGGAATACCTGCAACATCACAACCAACTTTACGCGCGAATCATTGGCGCACGGGTTCAGCTGAAAACCGGGCGCAAGGATTTCGTGCAGGAGTACGTCTTGCTCAACCGTGAAAACCAACCCTGGTGGTATGGTCATTTTCACTACGCAAAGGCCAACGATGCCAAGGCGAACTACACCCAGGCACACTTGAAAACCAGGGAGCAACGCTACGAAACCTATGAATCGGCCTTGGCGAAGGCCAAGGACCCGAAACAAAAGATCGAAATACATCATGGATTCATCACTAAATCCTTGGCCGAGCAAAGTTTTCTACCCTTGGAACCACGCTGATCCGCGCTTGGCACCCATAAAAAAGCCGCAACCCTGAGGTTGCGGCTTTTCTATTACAGCCTGGAATCAGTGAGCGAACAGCGAGTTGCCCTTCTGCCCCGCCAGTTTCTCCGGTTTGATCAGGAAGCGTGCCAGCGCTGGTAGCAGCCACAGTGCGCCGAACATGTTCCAGAGCAGCATGAAGGTCAGCATCAGGCCCATGTCGGCCTGGAACTTGATGGCCGAGAAGATCCAGGTGCACACGCCGATCGCCAGGCACAGGCCGGTGAACAGCACGGCTTTACCGGTGGATTTCAGCGTCTGGTAGTACGCCTCTTGCAACGGCAGACCGGCACGGAGGAAGCTTTCCAGGCGGCTGTAGATGTAGATCCCGTAGTCCACGCCAATCCCCACCCCGAGTGCCACGACAGGCAAGGTCGCGACTTTCACGCCGATGCCCATGAAGGCCATGAGGGCGTTGCCGAGTACCGAGGTCAGGACCAGCGGCAGCACGATACACAACGTCGCCGCCCATGAACGGAAGGTGATCATGCACATGGTCGCCACGCAGATGTACACCAGGATCAGGATGGTCAGCTCTGATTCCTTGATCACCTCGTTGGTGGCCGCTTCGATCCCGGCGTTACCGGCCGCGAGGATGAATTCCAGGCCTTCCTTGTTGTTCTCCTTGGCGAAGTCCTGCACTGCATGTACGGCGCGATCCAGCGTGGCGGCCTTGTGATCGTTGAGGAACACCAGTACCGGCGCCAGGGAGCAACTGTTGTTGTACAGACCATCAGCCCGAGCGATCGAGTTGTTCAGCACGTCCGGGTTACGCGACAGGGTTTCCCATTTCAGGTTGCCTTCGTTCATGCCCTTGATCATCTGCTTGGACACGGTCACCAGCGAAATCGCCGACTGCACGCCCTCGGTGTTCTGCATCTTCCACATCAGCTCGTCGATCGGCGCCATGGCTTCGTAGCGCGAGCAGCCTTCGGACCTGGTCTTGACCATCACCACCAACACGTCGGAACTGGTGGAGTAATTGCTGATGATGAAGTTGTTGTCCTTGTTATAGCGCGAGTCCGGACGCAGTTCCGGAGCGCCCTGATCCAGGTCACCGATTTTCAGGTTCTGGCTGTACCAGAGGCCGCCACTGAAGGCCAACAAGGCCAGGACAACCGACACCGGCGCCACTTTCGGGCTGGCAAAATTCGACAGCAGACGCCAGAACGGGTGTTCGCGGTGCGCGTCTTTCTTGCTGCGTTCGACCGCGCGTTTGCTGATGCCAACGTAGGAAATCGCCACCGGCAGCAGGATCAGGTTGGTGAACACGATGACCGCCACGCCGATAGACGCGCCGATGGCCAGTTCACGAATCACGCCGATGTCGATGATCAGCAGCGTGATGAAACCCACCGCATCCGCGAGGATCGCAATCATCCCCGGCAGGAACAGCTGACGGAACGTGCGCCGCGCCGCAGTCAAGGCGTTGTCTGCCTCGCTGGACTGCAAGGCAATACCGTTGATCTTCTGCACACCGTGGGAAATACCGATGGCGAAGATCAGGAACGGCACCAGCATCGAGTAGGGATCGAGCCCGAAACCAAAGAAGTGCATCAAACCGAGCTGCCAGACCACCGCCACCAGCGTGGTGCTCAACACCGCCACGGTGCTGCGCATGCAGTTGGTGAACCAGTAGAGCAGGATCAACGTGATGATGAAGGCGATGCCGAAGAACATCACCACCATGACCAACCCATCGATCAGGTCGCCGACTTTCTTGGCGAAACCGACGATGTGGATCTTCACGTTAGGGTTCTGGGCTTCGAACTTGTTGCGGATCTTGTCTTCGAGTTCGTGAGAGAACTTGCGATAGTCCAGCGCCAGCAACTTGCCTTGGTCCTGCGGGTCCGGGTAGGACTCCAGCAGCGGGATATCGACAATGCTCGACTTGAAGTCGTTGGCCACCAGACGCCCGACCTGACCGGACTTGAGCACGTTATTGCGTAACAGGTCGAGGCTTTGCTGGGAGCCGTTGTAGCTCTGCGGAATCACTTCACCGCCGGCGAAGCCCTCCTCTGTCACTTCGGTCCAGCGTACGCTCGGGCTCCACAGCGACTTGAGACCGGAACGGTCAACCCCGGAAATGTAGAACACCTCGTCATTGATCTGACGCAGAGTCTCCATGTACTCCTTGGAGAAGATGTCGCCATCAGTGGCTTCCACCGAGATGCGCACCGTGTTGCCCAGGTTCGCCAGATCGTTGCGATGCTCCATCATCTTTTGAATGAACGGATGCTCGAGCGGGATCATTTTTTCGAAACTGGTGGACGGCCGGATCAGCGTCGCTTGCCAGAACAGGAAGATACTGACCAGCAGGCAGATGACGATCACTGCCGGGCGGTTGTTGAAAATCAGGCGTTCGAGAAACGTCGCCTTGTCATGATGATGAGTGCTCAAGGATGTCATAGACCCGCCTTCTTATTATTTGCCCGGCTCATTTGGACGACCCATTTTTTCCGTTCTCTGCGCCGGTTGGCGAGGTGACGCGAACGCCACCCTGTCCTGCCAGAATCAGATTGCCGTTGCCCGCTGCGGTGACTGCCGAAACGGAAATGCGATCCGGACGGTTGAACACGCTGAAGGTTTCGCCGTTGTCGTTGCTGCGGATCACCGAGCCACCGTTGCCGACGATCACGATGGAGCCGTCGTCGAGCAGCGTCGCGCCGGACAGACCGAATTCCAGCGCACCGCGAGCGGCCTTGAGCTCAATCGGCTCCCAGGTCGTACCGAAATCGGTGGAGCGAAACAGATTGCCCCGCAGCCCGTAGGCCAGCAGCGTATTGGCTTGAGCGGTGCCGATCACGCCAAACAGTGAGCCCTCATAGGGACCTTCAAGCTTCTCCCAGGTCTGGCCCCAGTCGGCGGAGCGGAACATGCTGCCCTGCTCGCCGACAATGAACAGCCCGGAATCCTTGACCGCGGCGATGGCGTTGAGGTGGTACTGGTCTTCGTTATCCAGACGATCGCTGACATCTTCCCAGTTCTTGCCGCCGTCGGTGGTGGCCAGCAACGCGCCGTAAGCGCCTACGGCAAAGCCGCTGTTGACGTCCTGGAACCAGACGTCGAGCAGCGGAGATTCGCGTTTCAAATCTTCGAATTGCTTGGTCCAGGTAACGCCGCCGTCCTCGCTCGCGAGGATCTGCGCATCATGGCCGACGGCCCAACCGTGTTTGTCGTCGACGAAATACACCGACGTCAGCAGTTGCCGCGTCGGCACCTTGGCTTGGGTCCAGGTCGCGCCCTGGTCATCTGAATATAAAATGTGCCCGCGATCACCGACCGCCACCAGGCGCTTGCCGGCGTGCACGACGTCGAGCATCAGGCTCTTGCTGGCTTTGGCGGATTCAACGGAATAAACAATGTCGGATGCTGGCGCAGCAGCGGCCAGCACAGGTGCCGACAGCACGGCACAGCCCAACAGCGAGAGCGCTGTAGCCAGCAACGCGAATTTGCGTAATGCCGGCGGGCGGCAGATACCCACACCCATGACAGGCTCACTCATAGACCTTCCCCCATTATTATTGTTAGGTCGTTCAACCTTTCTGGGCGCCATAAGGGATGCTCTTTAGGATTGCCTTTTCTGGAGCATAGTCCTGAAATACGCAATCTAGAGCCCCTTCGGAAGCTGGCTTATCCTATCGGGGTTTGGAAAGGTCTGACAATCGACGCCACGTTATGTTTTGTTAACCCGGGGGATATGGGTGGGTGCTGAATGATTCGGTATCAGATGGGGTGATTGGGTTTTGGGTTTGGGGTACATATCCGTTGCTGCGGTAACGGCTGATTACGGTTTCGCTTTTACAGCGACTCACTTTTCCAAACGCCGAAAAGTAAGCAAAAGGCTTCGCCCCGGCGTACGGCACTTCGCTAAAGCTCAGTGTTCCCTCGCTACGGTGTCCATCAGGGGGCATCGCCTACGGCCTGCTTCGCGACGACCTCCTCTCGATGTGTGCGGCTTCGCCGCACGGCGCTACGCGCCTACCCCCTGATGAACACCTCCGCTCGGCCTGCCGAAGGGGCGAAAGATCAAGATCAACGTCAAAAGCCAAAGCCAAAGCCAAAGCCAAAGCCAAAGCCAAAGCCAAAGCCAAAGCCAAAGCCAAAGCCAAAGCCAAAGCCAAAGCCAACGGCAACGGCAACGGCAACGGCAAGATCAACAGCTTCGCGAGCAAGCTCGCTCCCACAGGGATCGGATGTTTGGCAGAAAGAGATTGGTCGGCTGTCAGGCCGTCATCGCGAGCAGGCTCACTCCCACAGGGGATCGGCGTACGCCTTTCGCTTCTCACCACTCAACAGGCCGAGCGTTAGCTCGCCTGCAGCTTTTGATTTTGATCTTGCTTTGCCCGCCCCATCGGGAGGCTGAGTGGAGGTGTTCATCTGGGGGGTAGGCGCGTAGCGCCGTTCGACGCAGTCGAACACATCGAGAGGAGGTCGAAGCGAAGCCGACCGGAGGCGATGCCCCCAGATGAATACCGGAACGAAGGAACGCCGAGCCTAAGCGAGGGGCCGGACGCTCGGGGCGAGCCTTTTTTTGCTTACTTTTTTTTGGCGTTTGAAAAAAAAGTGAGTCGCCGTAAGGGCCAGCCCTTTCAAGGTGTTTTCTTTTTATGGGCCTTAAGCACGCGAGCCGTCGACACATGAGCATTTGCAGCCCTGCCCTCCAGCCATTCCTTGGACTTGGCGATTTTGGGACCTCGTATGCTTTT